>CAWUTG010000039.1:0-40633 GCA_963925135.1 uncultured Verrucomicrobiales bacterium
CACAATCACACTCCGGAACCTCGACTCCCAAAGCACTCCCCTCCGCCCGTGCTCCCGGTTAAACCAGCAGGTAAACCGCTGCAGCATCCCTTTAAAAAACTCCGAAAGCGAGTGCATCCGGTAGGAATACCGGACATGAATTGCCTCCAAAGCCTCCTCTCCGAGCCGCACATTACGCGCCCGCTCCGCCTTCGTCAAATCCGCCACCTCTGGATAATCTCCAGAGATCAGCGCCTTCGCCGCCTCCATCTCCCGCCGAACCAAAGCCGTCGCATTCCGCGAATACAATCCGCCCAGCCTCCGCAAAAGCTCCTCATCCAAAAGCCCAAGCGACCCCCCCTTCTTACACCCCGGAGGAACCTCCAAAAGAACGTGCAAGTGATTACTCATCAGGCAACAGCGCCGAGCAAGGCGCTTTAGACGCAGCAAAGCGAAGCCCGAAGGGTTTGAACTTTGTCGGCAAAGTTCAAATCAATACGATAAAATCCGACACCCCGAAAACCGCTCATACATCCGCAGTAGTAGCCGCAGCTGCTCCTTCTCCTCAGCCTCCAAAACAAACTGCCGATCCACAACGCGAGTAACAGCGTGATAGATCGCGACTGGCGGAGACTCCCCAGCGGAGACCGAAGGAACCAAAAAACGACGAGTAATCTTCATCGCGTCGGAACCTTACCCACCCCGCCAATCCATGGCAACAATCATTCCTGCAAAACGTCTGGCAATTTAAATGCCAAAAACCCATTCGAGGTAGGCGTGGGGATCAAGTCCATGGCGGCGGATTTGTTCGACGAAGGTGTAGATGACGGCACTTCGCCAGCCGGTTTCTTCGCGGCCTATAAACATCTAATTTTTCATGCCAACCTTGGTGGGACGAATGGTGTTTTCGGTGAGGTTGTTATCGAACTCGATCTGCCCGTCGAGGAAGCAGGGTTCGAGGTGTTCCCACTGGTTGCAGGCGTAGCGGAGCGCTTTCCCAAGGTTGCTCTGGGGAAGGATGTGGTTTTTTTTATGAAGGTGGGCGAAGAGTTTTGCGAGGTGGTCGTAAGTTCGTCGGGTTTCGAGCCAACGGGTTTTCTGTCGCTCAAGTGGTCCGGCTCGCTGCGCTCGGAGTGTTGCTTCGATTCGGTAAATCCTGCCGATGAGCAGGAGGATCCAGGCGACGATTCGCGGGTGATCTTCGGCGGCATCACGGAACTTTCTCCGGATGTGGACGAGGCAGCTGACGGGGATGATGTTGAGATGGTCGTGTCGATCAACAAAGGTGCGGTAGGCTCGCAGGCCGTCGCTTTGGAGGTAGCCGTTGAAGGAGGGTTCGCCATCTTTGCCGATGAGAATGTTGTCGAGGCAGGTGTTGGCCCGACTTTTATGCCAGTCAAAGAGCGGGCCGTGCTCGGCGTGATGATAGACCCAGAACTGGCCTTCCTGGACCTGGCCATTGCCGGGGACCTGACAGTCGATGGGTGTCTCGTCGACTTTGACGTAGTCGCTCCGGCGAAGTTTCCCGGCGATGAGGTGGTAGAGCGGGAGGAGTCGACCGGCAAGGTGGTCGTGCCAGTTGCACATGTTGTTGCGGGTGAGATCAATGCCGTGGGCGGCTTTGAGTTTCCACTGCTCGCGGTAGAAGGTGCTGTGGTAGCAAAACTTCTGGGTAAGGAGATAGGCTCCGAGTGAGGGGGTGAGGACACTTCCGGGAAGGAGGCAGGGTTCAAGCGGCGGGGTGAAGGGGATGGCGTCGGGATCGTTTTTGCGAACGTGGGTCTGACGTTTGATGACTTCCCGGGTGAAGGTGGCGGGGGTGGCGTGAAGTCGAATGCTGACTTCTTCCCGAAGGAAGCGGAAGAGTTCGGGATGGTCCCGGACTTCCTGATCCACGATGATTTTTTCGATGGTGGGAAGTCCTTCGAGAGAACCGAGAAGTCTGTCGGTGCGGGGAGTTTTCTTCTTTTTAAGCTTCGCGGGATCGTCTGGGTCAGCCGCCGGTTGGTCGTCTTCGCCACCGGCGGCTTCTTGCTTTTTTGCCTCGTCCTCCAAGAAAGGGTGTCAGGCAAAATGCTGCGAAAATCCACCCTAAGGATTTTGGATGAGGTCTCGGTCGAGCGTGTATTGTCCGTAGAGCACGACGTTGTCCCAGCTGATGGGGCTGATGTGTTCCAGGAGCTCGATGTCGATCGGTGGGTCTGATGGCAAGCGGTCCGCAATCACCCGTTCGATTTCCCGGGCCTGCCAATAGATAATACAGGCAAGGATGAGAGTCAGGGAACTGCAGGTGTTCATCTGCGCGTCAAGTTCCTGAGCGACGATCCTTCCACGCTTGCCGTAAAAGATATCTCTGGCGAGAGAGTGAAGTTGCTCGCCCTTGAGCAACCCGCGTCGGATTCGTCTCCTCAGCGGTGTTTGAGAGAGATACTGCAAGATGAATTCAGTCTTGAAAAACCATCCAAGCTCCCGGTTCGCTCGGTAGAAGTGGTTCTTGCCGCTGAAGGAGACCAACCGTTTGAGTGCTACCGAGGCAGTGGCGTGCCCACTTTCCAAGGATACGTAGAACTGCCCCATTCGATCCCACTGCTCGGTGATCCAATCGAGGTGAATTGTGCGGTCTTTTCGATCCACGAGAGCAGCAAGCGGACCGTAATCTCGCTCGAGATCGATTCGGTAGATCTGTTGATGTTGGATACCACGAATCCGTGGACAGAACCTTTTCCCGAGCATTGTGAAGGCGGCAAAGTTGATTTCTGTGGAGCCGTGCGTGTCGGTGTAATGCTCTTCCAGGGTGAGTTCCGATTCGTTGTAAAGAAGCCCGTCGAGAACGTAGGCTGCGTCACGGTCATTGCATTCAATTGGAGTGCTGTAAAACGGGGCATAGTTGTCCGCGACAAAGGAATAGAACTCAAGAGCGTAGTCGCTCATCCGGTCGCTGAAAGTTCGTTGGAGAACCTTTCTTGGGAACAGGAATCGTTGTCCATCGCTGGATGAAGCCCGCCCCTCGCCCCAGGTCTTGGAAGTTCCGACAGAGCTGATTGCCTTGACGACATCTGCGAGAGCAGACCGTTGGTTTTCACGTGTCATCTCCCAGTCGATGATCCGCTTTATCTGCTCGTAGGATACGTCCTCGGTGAGACGCGTCATTGTACTCGGCCCGATGTTGCACCCGAGAGCGAGAACGGTAGCCAGGACAGGGCACACGTCCTCCGGTCTACGCATTTCGCGACGGGAAGGATTGATAAAATGTCTGCTGAAATTGAGATCATTGTCGACCTCGATGAGGAGCTGCGAGAGCTGGATGCCGCGCATTCTATCGGACAAAAATTTCTTGAGTTCGGAAAGTTTCTGCTCTTCGTCTCCGCTCAATTCTTCTGCCGGATCCTTGGACAACTGCCACCCGCTTTCATCGACGGATGCAAACGAGTTTTCGGTCTGGGATTGAAGAAAGGCATCGTAGGCGGCATTGAGGCGTCCGGTGAGATATTGCGATACCTCTGCGGCATCCGAAGGCAATCCTGCTCTCTCAAAGAACCGGGATCTCTCATTCCCCCAAATTCCATCAGGCACAAAGAACTGATCGAATTGCCCAAACCGCTTGCTCTCCGCGACCGCCAGGTTCCCGGCCTTCAGTTCCTCACAAACATTGAGAAGAAGAGCGCACTCCCACGCAGGTCGATTCGTGCGGCCGTCTTCCAGGACGAACCGTTCCAGCTTCTTTGGAACAAAATCCGTTGGGGCGTCTTCGGGGAGTGCTTTCCCGGCTTCCTCGTTAACCGCCCGGAGGACTTCAATTGCTCTGAGAACCGGCGGGGTGGTTTGCCCCTGGCCTTGGAAGCCCAGGGCCTCGAACAGAGCCGGGGAAAACCGACGAAGGTAAGAGAAACGTCGGACAAACCCGTGAAATTCGTGGCTGTTTTTTCCCTCGGTCATTTCACGGAGGTCTTCGGTTTGCGAAAGGAGTACCGTGCGCGAAACGATCTCAGCGAAGATTTTCTCGCGGACCGCTTCGTCCGGAGTTTCCTCATCGAGAAGGATTCCTGCGACCGATTGCAACAAAGTCGCCGCACTTCTGATTGAAGCCCTGCTCTTCTTCATCGCCTCATCGATTTCCCGTTCAGCTTTCCTTGAGATCTGGCAGAGGAGCTTGTCCAGCATGTCGACGAGCAAGTCGATGGTGTCGTGGTTTGCCTCCCTCAGAAAACAGACAAGCGCCGCATACCGGTGAGAGGATTCTGATTCCCGAAGTCGGAACGCCGAAGACTTCCTGGCATGACGTGCGAGTGATCTCTGATAATTATTGTTCAACCATGTCAGGTCGAAGTCGAGAACTCCAGTTTTGGCGATATCCTTCAATTTCGCAGTCAACCGTAGCACGGCAGATGCTGAGGGAGTTCCGGGAACCTCTTTGAGAATTTGCAAAGGAGAAGAACTCCCCTCGCCAACAAGGAGCAGAGCATCAAGCCGCTTGATGGCGTCTTCAGAGAGAAGCTCGAAAAGCTTTTTGAACAAATGCTGCCTGGCCTGCCGCCGTTGCTCGCCAATCATTCGATCCAGTGTCGTTGCTGCTGGTTCAAGAATTCTCTTCTCGCGAAGAAATCGTTGGGCAAGGGTTCGGAGCTGCGATGTTTCCTCCAGCCGACAGCACTCGGTGAAAAGAAACTGCTTCAATGCTTCCTGTTCTTTCTCATCGAGAGACCGGAGCCGAAGGTAATGGCGAATCCTGGTCTGGTGCTGCGATACGGTTTGCTGGCGAGTCGAATACAACTCGATCTGATCGTCGGAAAGCTCAAGCTGAATTCCCACATAGTTCAGTAATTCGTCGTCGGCTTCAAAAGGATTTTGAACTGGAAAACGATTGTGGACTTTGACGAATGCCAGTTGATATCCAAAGGCAAGGCGGTTGTGCGAGCGTCGGCACGCTTGAATCTGAGCAAGATCTTCTGCGCTCAACTTACCCAGTTCGATCCACTGGTTGCGAGAAACGAGTCCTTCATTCATCGCGTCTCATCAAGCTGTCTTTTCTGGGACAGATTCCGTAGGCCCCAGAGTTTCCTATCCTCGGCTCCCACGCTTTCCGGTTCATTCACCCCATAAACCAAGTTCGTTGAGCACGCAAAAACAAGACAGAAGGTTAATGAGATCGCGTCCTCGAGCCCTTAGGGTGTATTTTCACAGCATTTTGCCTGACACCCTAAACTCGAGTTTATTCTCCTCGGTCGTTGTGAGAGCCTTATCGGGCAGCTCCAGAGTGAGAGCCAGCAAGGTTGCCCCGGCTTTCTTGATCGCCGGAAGCTCATTCTGCAGCGCTGCCAGCGCGATATTGCAATAGGGACACCAATGCCCGCGATACCAGGTGAGAACGACCGGCCCCTTCTTGAGTTCCGCCGCCAGGGAGACCTCTTTATCGGTAGCATTCTTGAGCGCGAAGAGTCTGGCCGTGACTGGAGAGAGAGAGCTCGCAAGAGCGATCACTGAAGAGGAGCTCCGTTAGGCCAACAGGCTCTTCACCACCTCACCGTGAACATCGGTCAACCGGTAGTCGCGGCCCTGAAAACGGTAGGTCAATTTTTCATGATCAAATCCCAGAAGGTGCATCCAGGTCGCCTGGAGATCGTGGACATGTACTTTGTCACGGGCGACCGAGAAGCCAAGATCATCAGAAGCACCATGGGTGTATCCGCCTTTCACGCCTCCGCCAGCCATCACCATGGTGTAGCAATCCGGAAAATGATCCCGACCCAGGACCTTGCCATTGGAAGTCCGGCCTTCGCGGAAAGGCGTCCGGCCGAACTCCCCGCCCAGAATAATCAGAGTATCCTCAAAGAGCCCACGCTCCTTGAGATCCTTAATCAACGCGGCCACCGGTTTGTCCATCGTCGCACACTTTTTGGTCAAGCCATCACGAATGTCTTCATTGGGATTAGTCCCGTGGAAATCCCACCCCCAATCAAAGAGCTGCACGAATCGCACCCCGTCCTCGGCGAGCCGACGCGCCAACAAACAGTTGTTAGCAAAACTCGAGGCCCCGGGTTCTGCTCCATAGGACTCCAGGGTCTTCTTCGACTCCTTGGAAATATCCATGACCTCGGGCACCGACATCTGCATCCGAAAGGCTAATTCATACTGAGCCATCCGGGTCAGGGTTTCGGGATGAGCAAAGTCTTTTGAAGCGGCCTCATTCAAATCCCGAAGCGCATCCAAACTTGCCCGGCGTAAATTTCGGTCCATCCCCGGAGGATCGGTCACATAGAGAACAGGGTCCCCTTTCGAGCGACACTGCACCCCTTGATAGACCGACGGAATAAAGCCCGATCCAAAGGAGCTTTTGCCGCCATTGGGTTGCACTCCGCTCGAAATCAACACCACGTAACCGGGCAGGTTTTGATTCTCGGAACCCAGTCCGAAGGTCGTCCAGGCACCGAAGGTCGGACGACCCGGTTGTTGAAATCCGGTGTGGACGAAAAGTTCTGCGGGCGCGTGATTGAAGTGATCCGTCGTCATCGAATTGATCACGCACAAGTCATCGGCGACCTCATGCAAATGCGGAATGGCATCCGACATCCAGAGGCCATTCTTGCCATACTGCTTGAAGGTGCGGGGACTGCCCATCAACTTCGGGGTCCCCGAGGTGAAGGCAAACTTCTTCCCCTTAATATATTCGTCGGGACACTCCTGCCCGTCACGCTTCACCAACTCCGGCTTGTGATCCCACATATCGAGATGGGGCGGTGATCCCGTGAGGTGCAGGTAGATGACGCGTTTCGCTTTGGCCGCAAAGGGCGGAAGTTTCGGCATCAGCGGATTCTTCGGGGCCTCCAAGGCATAGGCCTCGGTCGCCAGCATATCGGCAAGAGCGACCCCACCGAGACCCATCGAACATTGTTTGAAAAAATGCCGCCGGGTTGTGTATTGAAGACTTTCGAGCTGTGGATTCATGGGATTCAAAAGTTAGCGCTTCATTAAGGTCTCATCGAGATTGAGGAGGATATTCCCCACCACTGTCAACGCGGCCAGATCGATAACATCAGCTCCTGCCGGAACCGGGCCGATTGGATTCGTCGCCATCTCATGGGCGAGCTTCGCATCGGCGGCGTATTTGGCACGGGTGGAATCGTAGAGGTCCAAAAGGCGGGCGGCTTCCGTGCTATTGGGCGGGCGGGAAAGACACAACCTGAACCCCTGTTCTAATCTTGAGGCCACCGTTCCGCCCTGGCTCGCCATGCGACGGGCAAGAGCTTGCGCAGCTTCGATGTAAACCGGATCATTCAAGGTCACCAGTGCTTGAAGGGGAGTGTTGGTGCTCCCCCGTCGAACGGTGCAAACCTCGCGGTTGGGAGCTCCAAAAGTGGCCATCGACGGATACGGACTCGAGCGACGCCAGCTGGTATAGACACCCCGCCGGAACTTGTCTTCACCGTCACTCGTCTTCCAATCTGTTCCTCCGCCAAAGGCGGCTTTGAGACCGAGGTTCGGCTGTGGCGGACGCACCGGTTCGCCATACATTTTAGAACTCAACAAGCCCGACACCGCAAGAGCTTGATCGCGGATCATTTCAGCAGTCAGCCTGACTCTCGGACCCCGGGCGACCAGGCGATTATCAGGGTCACGTGACGCCATTTC
The DNA here is from genome assembly GCA_963925135.1 of uncultured Verrucomicrobiales bacterium. GTDB lineage: Bacteria > Verrucomicrobiota > Verrucomicrobiia > Verrucomicrobiales > Akkermansiaceae > SW10. Next base: position 7,606 of record CAWUTG010000039.1, read on the forward strand.
ATCTGTGACATGGGAGTTTTGCCGGTAGGCTGCCGAAGTCACCAGAAGTCGAAGAAATTTCTTCACATCCCATCCCCCTTCCATGAATTCAATCGCCAACCAATCGAGCAACTCAGGATGCGAAGGCCGCTCGCCTTGCGATCCAAATTCCTCACTGGTGAGAACGATTCCCACGCCAAAGAGATTCTCCCAAAACCGGTTGGCCACCACCCGGGCCGTCAGAGGATTCTCATCCCGCACCAACCACTTCGCCATGGCGAGACGGTCGGCTGCCACGCCTGCGGGAAGCGCCCCAAAGACCGCAGGGACTCCGGCCGAAACTTCATCTCCGAGACTTTGGTAACTCCCGCGCAATTGAATATGCGTCTTGCGATGTTTCGCCTCCGGGAACTCACGCATCACCGGAATGGAGGTCAGTGGTTTCAGCGAAACGAGCTGCTTCTTGAGATCGGCGATCTTCTGCTCGAGGGCAATCGCTTCGGGATTCGATTTCGCATAGAAACCCGTCAAGGTCGCCGTCTCTGCATCACTACGCGTTGAGTCGGGCTTCTTGAGAATCTCCAACACCGAAGCCGGCAAGGCCACGGAAGGTCCCGACGCATCAGTGACCAAAATCCGGAATCGGCCCAGCGGATGATTGGGATACTGTTGAAGCAACTTCAGCGTCAACTCCTGACCATCCAGGGGCTTCTCCAGTTCCACGACGAGGTGGTGATCCTGACCCAGCGCACCTCCAACCGCCCACCCGGAGTCTTTACCGGCATCGCCATCAATGGCCGAGGCTGCACCGAACTTGCTTTGATCGTATGTCGAAGAGGCATGGGTGAAGGACGCCTTGGTCTTGCCAGCGCTGAGTTCGATCTCATTGATGACAAAATTCCCCGTCCGCCCGGGACCACCACTGCCCAATTGATCATAGGCCAAAGCTTCGATTTTCAGCGCGGTAATCTTCTTCAGCTTGCTCGTTGCGGTCATCGTATAGTCGTCAGTCCCGGCTGTCTTCCCGCTCATCAAGATGGAGCCATCGGACCCGACTTGAAACGTCGCACCGGAGGTCGCGGTCATTTCGCTCGGAACAAGCACCTGCCACCGAGCGGAATTCGCCTTCAGATCCGCCTCCCATTTCGCGAGGGCCTTGGGATTGTCTTTCTTCGATACAAGTGCCTCTGTCTTGAGAGACTCGATTTCAGCGGTAAGCTTCGCGAACTGGACTTCGTTTCCTTCCCCCATCACCTGAATGACTGGAGATTCGTCCTTACGATCGGCATCTTCCGATTGATTGAAGATGTCGAACATTTGAAAATATTCGGCATGGGTAATGGGATCATACTTGTGGGTATGACACTGGGCACAGGCCGCCGTTGTACCCATCCAGGTTGCCATCGTGGTGTTGACCCGGTCGACAACTGCAGCATTGCGAAATTCCTCGTCGCTCGTGCCACCCTCGTTATTCGTCTTGGTATTCCGATGGAACGCCGTCGCGATCAATTGATCCTCGGTGGAATTCGGGAGAAGATCGCCCGCGATTTGCTCGATCGTGAACTGGTCGAAAGGCATATTGGCGTTGAAAGCGCGAATCACCCAGTCCCGGTATGCCCAGATCGTCCGCTCCGGATCATCCGCATAACCCGCCGAGTCCGCATAGCGCGCCAGATCCAACCACATCCGAGCCCAATGTTCTCCAAAAGTGGGCTTGGCCAAAAGTCGATCCAGCAATTTTCCGTAAGCATCTGCGCTCTTGTCGGCAATGAACGCGTCCACTTCTTCCACTGTCGGAGACAGCCCGGTCAGATCCAACGAGACCCTGCGAATGAGCGTATAGCGATCCGCCTCCTCGCCCGGTGAAAGACCTTCCTTCTTCAAGCGGTCACCAATGAAGGCATCAATGGCATTACGAGTCTCCCATTCCGATCCGGGCACCTTGGGCCGAACCGGCTGCACGTAGGACCAATGGACCTCATAGTTCGCACCTTCCTGAATCCACTGCTTGAAAAGCTCGATCTGTTCCTTGGTGAAGCGATCCCCCTTCCCCGGCGGCGGCATCACCTCGTCTTCGTCATCCGTGACAATGCGGTAGATCAGCTCGCTATCCTCCAGGTTGCCAGGCACGATAGCCGCAAAGCCCTTTCGCTCATGAAGTGCCCCCTCCCGGGTATCGAGCCTGAGTTTGCCCTTCCGATCCCCCTCATCGGGACCATGGCAGCGGTAACAACTGTTGGACAACAAGGGGCGGATGTCGTCATTGAAACTCACCTGGGCCAAGGCGCTTGGAAGACAGAAGGCAAAAACGATAGAAGGGCGGAAAAGCATCAGAAAGTGATTCAAGGAGATCTAGCTCACCCATACGCCTTTTGTGAGCAGAATATTTCGAATTGATCAGCGAGAAGGAATCAGGTGGAGGCCTTCACATTCGTCCCCTGTCACTCCACAAAATGATCGACGTCGCTAACAGGGATCATTTCCCAAACTGGATTTCTCAATCAAATCGCCTCTCTCGCTCGCGGGAGAGGCGATTTTTTAGTCCAGCTTGAGCCGATAAGCTTCAGCCGCGTTTTCCCAGAAGTAGCGTTCGCTGGCCTCCTGTCCCTTGGCGGAGAAATATTCGTTCACCAACTTCACGAAGCTGGTGTAGTCGCCGCTGTTTTTGGTGCACGGCCAGTTGCTGCCAAAAATGAGCCGCTCAGCCCCGAGATTTCCCCAAAGGACATCGAGCACGCTGCGGTAGTGGTCGAGGGAATGCGGGGCAGGCTGTGGAATACTGCGCTGGTAGAGTCCCGAAATTTTGACCCAGACATTCTTATTCTCCGCGAGCTTCTCGACCGCCGCGACCCACTCCGGATTGGCAGCCTTGCCATCGAAGTTGTAACCGATGACATGGTCGACGACGATGCGCAGCTCGGGAATGGTGCGCGCCAGTTTGTCGATCTGTTGAACGGCTTCCACCCCTCCCCCATTCGCGAGAATATCGACGCTTAACTCGGCTTTCGCGAGTTCCCGCATGCTGGCGAGAAACGTGGGGTCAGCGTAGTCGATCGCCTTCTTCTCTTTGCCATTGCGCGCACGGATGCCGACGAATCGAGAATCCTTTCGTAATTCACTCAACTGTTCCGCGAAGTCCGCAGCATAGGGATCAATGTTGCCCACGAGGGCCACGAAGTAATCGTCCCCTCTGATCTGATCGAGCACCCATTGGTTGTCCTTGGGGCGATCACTGGCCTCGACGATGATGACGCCAGTGAGACCCGAGGGTTGTGAGACTTGTTTGAATTCGGCCGGAAGGTGCGGCTTGTAGAGAACCGCATCATCCTGTGGCGGCCAGGGAACACCCCCCTCTCGAGTGGGATCGTAAAGGTGAATGTGGGTATCAATCATGTGCTTCACCTTGGGAAGCGGGCGTTCGTCCGCAACGGCGAAGGTGATCAGAAGCAAAAAGGAGATCAGGAATTTCATAGCAACACCGGGGACCCTAAGAGGCAAACGGGACGGCTCCAGAAAATTCCACCACCACTCTGGCATGAAAACCGTAGATCCCGCGCGCAGGAGACAAAAGCCTCAGCCTCGCGATCGACAGCACGAACAACACCTAGGTCGGGGCCTGCCAGTGGTTCGGCTTTTCGAATAACGGGGCTAACACCTCTGCAGAAGCCAGCACGACAGTTTTGCGTTCAGGCTCCAAAAGTCTCCATCAATTCCCCTCCCCCGCTAGCTCCTTCAATGTAGCCAGATTCTCTTTCGTTAGTCGAAGCTTGTTGAACATAATCGCCGATTCCTGACGAAGACTGATTAGAAGCGTCGTCGCTGCTGTGCCATCTTCGTAATGCTTGGCGTGGACCAGAATGCACTTTGCCAAGCTGGGGACATCCAAGATCGATTCATACTCGGTTCGGGAATAGGGACCTGGAGTCGAATCCAGATCAATGGCTCCTATAATGAGATCTCCAGATTCCAAGGGGGGAATCAAATAGGCCTTTCTCCATTTTTTCATTGATCAACAAGCCTCCGTTTTTTGCCAGATCAAAAGTCCTCGTGTAAGTCGGGGCGAGCGGAGTGACATTTACACCGAGGAGCTGAAAGACTTCCTTTTCTTTGACCTCGGGATCCTTCAATTTGAGGTTCATTTCGCCCTCGCCCTCGCCTTCAACGTCCACCTTGCCCTCGAACGAGGCCAGGGTTTCGAGTTGAATCGCACTCACCGAATAGGATCCTGTCTCGCTCAACTTCAACTCATACCGTCCATCCTCGCCGCTTTGTACTTTGGTGTAATAGGACTTTTTCCTATCCTTAAAGGCCGAGGCTGCATTGTCAGGTTCGAAAAATGTCACTTCTGCTCCAGAAATTGCCTCACCAGTGGCACGATCAGTCACGGTCCCGGATATGATCGCGGACCCGGAACGAGGTTCTTTGATCGTTCTGCCACTTCTCTCCGCAGGATACGGCAAATCCCTTTCGCTCCTCGATGCAGTGTGGTTTCCCGGGTCCTTCGTCAGCAAAGAAGACCAAGATGACTTCGTCCACCAGAGCGACAGGAGCAGCAGGACAACAACGAGAGCGAGGAGTTTTTTCATGATGATAAAGGAGATCAAACTTGGCAAAACAGGGGGAATTTCTCGGAAGCAAGAAAGGCATGTTCCGCCCAGCCTTGAGAGGTTGCAGCGAGAGCCAGGGATTTTTGCGAACTACCAAAAAGAAGGGTCGCTGCAATCGCCGGCACTCCCAGACTCAACCCTCGTGCGCTCAAACGATCCCTCAACTTCGCGAGTGCCCGCTGAAGGCGTTTATCGGCCGCAGCCGCCGAGATCCCGGCAACGGAAGCGACCTCCTTCACCGAACACCCTTACCTGGAGGCACTTCCATGAATTCACCAAAGGTGGTGACGTTCATCCCTTCCCCAGTAACTCCGCTTGCAGGAGAGGCAGCGAAATCATCTCGGAATTTGCGGCGACCTTAAATCGATCATCGCCCCCATAAACGATGAAGCTTTTGTCTGGCTTCAGGTCCTCAAGCGCGTTGTAAAAACCTGGCGTGATGTTTGGGGAGATGCCCCTTTTAATCTCGATGACCCATCGGGTTTGATCCCGGAAGCAGAGGACTAAATCAACTTCAGCTCCGGCGCTGGTGCGATAAAAATAGGCCTCGGTCCGAGGCGGAGCGAGGGCGAGGAGGTTTTCGATCACGAAACCCTCCCAACTCCCACCAACAACGGGGTGGCCGAGCAAGGATTCGTGCCCCGAAATCCCAAGGAGTTCGTGCACGATTCCCGAATCCCTGATATAAAATTTCGGTGATTTCACCAGTCGCTTCCCGACATTCTTAAACCATGGCTTGAGAGTGCGGATGAGGAGGAGATCTTCGAGAAGGCCCAAATAACCATTAATGGTTCGGGCATCGAGATCGAGGTTCCGGGAGAGGTCTGCAACGTTCAGCATTCCACCCTGTTGATGAGCCAGCATCGTCCAGAGGTTTCGAATTTCACGACCGGCAAGGCGCCCCCCATACTTTGGAATTTCCGCTTCCAAGTAGGAGCGAATTAAAAAGTCCCGCTGCTCTGCACTGGTCTGGTCATTTTGACTCAGATAGCTCTCTGGGAATCCCCCGCGATACCAAAGGCGGTCAAGATTCTCTGAGCCCACCTCCGTGAGATCCAAGGGATGAAGCTCAAGATAGGCGATCCGCCCTGCAAGGGTTTCACTACTCTGTTGAATCAGTTCCAGCGACGCCGATCCGAGAAGCAAATAGCGGCCGTTTTTTCGGCCCGTTCTTCTTCCTTGGTCGATGAGTCCACGAAGTGATGTAAACAAATAGGGAACACGCTGAATCTCATCAAGAATCACCAGCTCATCTTCATGTCGCGCGAGATAGTCCTCTGGATCAGAGAGTCGTCGAAGATCGCGGTTGCTCTCGAGATCGAGATAGAGGCCCGCTTCTTCATCTTCGATTGTATGCGCCAAAGTCGTTTTCCCGACCTGCCGGGGGCCGATGAGAACGACGGCCGGAAAATTTTCCAGGAGTCGTTTCATTTCGCGCTGCGCTCTCCTTGTGATCACCTTGTAAAAGGTGCATCATAATGATGTTTTTACAAGGTGTTAAATACGGAGATTGGTTGAGGGCGATATTCCGAGTGGGCTTGGTTGAGGGCGGGGAATCGGACTGAATTACCCAAGGGGCATTCCATCCAATCTCCGTAGGCTCCAATAAAAAGCGCGCCCGGCATTTAACTGCCGGACGCGCTTGGTGATTTTTTGAAGTCAGGTTGACTTAGCCGAAGGTCACGACTTCTTCCTCGGAAGGAGGAACATCGTCGTTATCGGAAGGTGCGTCAGCAGCGGGTGCTGGTGCGTCGCTGCCACCACCTTCGCGGAGGGCAGCACGGCGGGACATCTTGATCCGGCCCTTGTCATCGATTCCGATGCACTTGGCGGTAATGATGTCACCCTTCTTACAGACGTCTTCCACCTGGTTGACCCGGCCTTCGGCCAGCTCGGAAACGTGAACGAGTCCGTCCTTACCTGGAAGCACTTCCATGAAGGCTCCAAAGGTGGTGACGTTCATCACTTTTCCGGTGTAGGTCGCACCGATTTCGACTTCCGCAAACATGCGGTTGATCATCTCCTTGGCAGCCTCGAGGCCTTCTATCTTGGAGGCGTAGATGTGCACAGTGCCATCGTCCTCGATGTTCAGCTCGGCACCAGACTCAGCCTGGATGGCCTTGATGTTCTTACCGCCAGGCCCAATGAGCTCACCGATACGATCTTGTGGGATCTTCACGGTTTCAATACGGGGAGCGTGTGGGCTCAGCTCATTCGGACCAGTGATGGACTCAGCCATTTTCGCGAGGACCTTGCCACGACCTTCGATGGCGAGGTCGATTCCTTCTTCGAGGATGGAAATCGGGATTCCGGGGAGCTTGAGATCAAGCTGGTAACCGGTGATACCTTCGCTGGTTCCACAGAGTTTGAAGTCCATGTCACCGTAGAAGTCCTCGGAACCAATGATGTCGAGAATGACAACGTGCTTGGTCATGTTTCCATCAGCATCTTGCTCGGTCACAAGACCGGAGGAGATACCTGCGACAGGGCGGATCATGGGAACACCGGCGTCAAGAAGAGCCATGGTGCCTGCACAAACAGTCGCCATTGAGGTCGAACCATTGGACTCCATGACCTCGGAAGAGATCCGCATGGAGTATGGGAAGTCCTCGGTGGAAGGAAGCATGGGAGCGATGGAGCGCTCAGCAAGAGCACCGTGACCAATCTCACGACGGTTCATGCCGCCGAAACGACCGGTCTCACCCACCGAGAATGGTGGGAAGTTGTAGTGGAGGAAGAAATTCTTGGAATCTTCACCACCCGCGTAGTTGTCGACGTAGAGTTTCTCGTCGGCAGGGGCGAGGGTGCAAATTCCGAGAGCCTGGGTCTCACCACGGGAGAAGATGGCAGATCCGTGCACACGTGGCAGGGTTCCGACTTCACCGTAGAGTTCGCGAAGGTCGCGGAGGCCACGACCGTCAGCACGGACTCCTTTTTCCATGATGGAAAGGCGGAAGGCTTTCTTCTGGATGTATTCGAAGACCTGCTCGATTTCGAACTCGGTGGTCTGTGGGAACTTTTCCTTGATGGCTGCTTCCACTTCGTCGCGAAGGGCGCCGACTTTTTTGCCGCGCTCCACTTTGGAAGCAGCATAGATGGCATCTTCGATACGGTCACCGGCGACGGCGTATCCGATTTCGAGGAGATCCTCTTTGGCCACGGTGACAACGTAGTCACGCTTGGGCTTACCAGCGAGCTTCACGAGCTCTTCCTGGGCTTCCACGATCTTGGCAACCGCTTCTTGTGCAAAGTAGAGAGACTTCTTGAACTCGGCATCAGGGATCTCGTTGGCAGCACCTTCGATCATGATGACGTCGGTCTTGTTACCCACATAGATGAGGTCGAGGTCGGAATCTTCACGCTGCTCGAAGGTTGGGTTGATGAGGAACTCACCATCGACACGACCGACGCGGACGGCACCAATAGGACCGGCGAAGGGAATATCGGAAATCGCGAGAGCAGCAGAAGCACCGTTCATGGCGAGGATGTCGGCATCGTGGATTTGGTCAGCACTCAGAAGGAGAGCGATGATCTGGGTATCGTAGAGATAACCCTTGGGGAAGAGAGGACGAAGCGGACGATCAGTCATCCGGCAAGTCAGAATCTCTTTTTCGGTCGGACGACCTTCACGCTTGAAGTAACCACCGGGGAATGTTCCGGCAGCAGAAGCGCGCTCCTTGTATTCCACCGAGAGGGGGAACCAGGTTTGACCCTCACGGATCTTGGTTTGTGAAACAGCGGAGACCATCACGATGGTTTCACCCATCTGGACTGTCACTGCTCCGTCGGCCAACTTGGCCAATTTTCCGGTCTCGATGACCAGAGGGCTCGGGCCAACATTGGCCGTTACATTTTGTATACTCATTGTCTTTTAGTTTGGGATCGCATCGGGACCCTCCCGGACGATTGTTTGTCAAAACAGTGAAGAATTCCCGGTCTAAATGTGGGTGGGAACTTCACCGGGCGAGAGCCATTGCCATCAAATTGCGAAGGCTCTCAAAGCAAAAGGGCCACAGTGGAATCCACCGTGGCCTTTTGCAAATTGGGTTACTTACGTAGGTCGAGCGCTTTCAAGACCGACTTGTAGCGGTCTTCAGACTTACTCTTGAGGTAATCAAGAAGCTTGCGGCGACGTGCCACGAGGCGAAGAAGTCCGCGACGTGAAGCAAAATCTTTTTTGTGATCCTTCATGTGCTCCGTGAGATGCTTGATCCGCTGGGTCATGAGGGCTACCTGGAAGTCAGCGCTTCCTGTGTCATTGTCACTTTGCTTAAAATCAGCAAGGTTGATTCCGTAATCGTTGGTCATTGTAGTGGTAATCGGGATAGGTCGAGCTCCTTCATTGGGGCCAAGCCGTCCTTCGACGTCGTGTGAGATAGTGAGGAATTGGGAATAACTCAACCCTTTTCCAGAGAAATTTGGCCCCATGGAAAGTGCCTCCGGGCATTCACTTCACACGTTTCGCAGGACATTAAAAAAGGCCTGCCCAAATAGGACAGACCTCTAAACTGGCTACTTTCATGCACACATAAACAATCAGCGTCCAGGGCCTCTAGGGCCAAATCCTCGATCACCTCCACGCGAGGCGTCACTAATAACTTTTTGTTGGGCTTCCTCGGAAAGCCCGCTGGTTGGGAGCCATAGTTGAGCTTCTTCGGAATTGCTCCGCAGCCAGGACCGCGCCACGGATTCCATGGTCTCGGTCCGCATTTTGTCATCAGCGATCGATCCGGCCCACTCGGCAGCAAGCGCAGGGTCTTCCCGGTCATAGGCCTGGGCGAAGGAGCTCACCGCAGTGTCACGTGTCGGTGACGCTCCCAAGTTGGTCAGATAATCTCCTGCCGCAGCAGGATCTTCGCGGGTCCACATTTCCATCGAGGTCCGCATCGCGTTGGCTTGATTCGCTTCAGGCAGATCTTCAGCCCAACTCACCGCGGCGGCAGGATCCTTGCGGGCCAGTTCCTCCGAAATCTCCCGCACCGCGCGTCCGGCATATTCTTGATCCGCGTGGGCTTTTACCCACTCGGCGGCTTCTTCCGGACTGCTGCGGGCAAAACTTTCGGCAACACGGTCAAAGGCGGCCGATTTCACCGAACCTTCGGGCAAGCTTTCCGCCCAGGCTGTCGCCTCGCTCATTCCGCGCTGAAGTTGCGCCTTCACAATCGCTTCCACCTGGCGATCCACCGCAAAGCCCCGCCAACGGTCATTCCCGCCACCTTCCCCAGCCTGCTGCTCAGCATTCATAGCGAGCACATATTCCGTCGCGGCGGCCGGATCGGACGAAGCCAATCCGCTCACCATTCCCTGGGTCAGCATCCCTTTTTCAAATCCATTTTCAAGGCCGTCAAGATGAGCCTTGGCGGCAGTCGGATCGGTCGAAGCCCATCCCTTCATGGCGGAGATCGAGGCAAATCCCCGCTGACGACCGTCGCCATCGAGATCGCCCACCGCTTTGAGGGCCGCGAGACCGTCAACTTTTCCCCAGGCTTCGAGAAGCAAACCCATTTGCTGACCGGTATCTCCTCCATTCTTCTCCTTTTCAACGAGAGCGTCAAAAACCGCGCGGGCATTTTCCGGGCTCAATTCCAAGAGGAGGTCGGCAAATATCTTGTTGGCGACCAGTGCGTCGTTTTCGTTTTGATACTGGGCCAGAGTCACCCCTGAACTGGAGCCACTGCCTTTTCCACCCTGGGAAGAGCTGGGACCAGTGGAATCAACGGCCGCTCCCCCTCCCCCACGCTTGGAGGAACTCAGCCCCCCATCATCAGAAGAGGATTGAGTGGTATTTGCGACGCCGGGGCTTTCGTCCGATCGCCCTGCGACAAAGGCGGCAATAGCCACGCCCAGCCAAACGACGTTAAGAATGATAAATTTGTTCATAGTGTTTTGTGGAGCTTTCGGAGATCAGCACGTTGACCTCCAACACCTCTTCATGCGCAACCCGCAACCAGAGTCCGCAAAAAAACATCGAGATTTCTTCGGAGAAACTATGACGGATCCCGGAGACGATGACGCATCCAGGTCCGGCCATACTCCCAAACCCCCTCGGCTGTCCGCTTTTTCAACCCCAAGGCATCAGCCGCCTCTTGCATCGTCAGTCCGATGAAATATCTCATCTTCACCAACTCGGCAGTTTGCGGATCTTCTTGCTCCAGCTCCTCCAACACTTCGTGAACCGCCAGTAATTCATCCGGCGGAACATGGGCTTCGATCTCCATCTCAAACAATTCCACCTTTTCAGCCCCGCTGCCACGCTTCCCGGCCTGCCGCTTCCGGGCATGATCCACGAGGATGCGGCGCATTGCCTCGGCGGCAGCCCCAAAAAAATGACGCCGATTCTCCCACTGACCTTCAGGGCCGCCCCCCAGACTCAGCCACGCTTCGTGGACCAATGCCGTGGCCTGCAAGGTATGCCCTTGCCTCTCCCGCGCCATTTTTGCCCGGGCCAGACTCCGGAGCTCATCATAGACGGCGGTGAGAAGTTGCTCACTGGAAGCTTCTCCACGTTTCACCTGGGATAAAATCTGGGTTACATCATCCATGCTCGCCCACCTTCTCAGATAATCCCGACTTTGAAAAGTTTCGCTTTCTGGAGATGTCTATGCGATGAACTTTGCGGAAATGGGTGCGATTTGACGCATGTCTCAATAAGCAGAATCCCCGCCGGGGACCATTCGGCACAACCCTTTGAGATCGCATTTACCTTGAACACGCCTCCTCCATTAACCTCTCAAAAAAGCCAGCGCGAAATTTTTGCCGCAGCCATTGAGTGCCGGGATCCGGAGGAACGCCAACGAATCCTCGATCTTGAATGCGGCGCAGCCACCCCTCTGCGCGATGCTGTGGAGACCCTGCTTGAAGAACATGGCGGCATCGGAGATTTTCTAGAGCAACCCGCCATGGGAGGAAATCGGACTTCCCCCGGGACTTCCGACACCTTCGATTTGACAGGGAAACGGATGGGCCCCTTTACCTTACGATCTTCCATTGGCGAAGGCGGAGGAGGCTCGGTCTATCTTGCCGAGCAAACCCTCCCGGTCAAACGACAGGTCGCCATCAAGATCCTCAAACTGGGGCTGGATACCAAGAGCGTCATCGCCCGGTTCGAAGCAGAGAAACAAACCCTGGCCCGCATGGACCACCCGCACATCGCCAGCGTGATCGATGCCGGAGTCACGGAGGAAGGCCGTCCTTATTTCGTGATGGAATACTTTCCGGGCGAACCAGTCACGGAATACTGCGACAAACGGCGCCTCTCCATCGAAAATCGTCTGTCGATCTTTATCAGAATTTGCCAGGCCATTGAGCACGCCCACCAAAAAGGAGTGATCCACCGGGACATCAAACCCTCAAATATCCTCGTCCGGGAACAGGAAGGCCAACCGGTGCCCAAGGTCATCGACTTCGGAGTGGCCAAGGCCATCAACCCGCTCGATGGAGATCCGGACGGCTTCACCATTAACGAGATGATCATTGGGACTCCCGCTTACATGAGCCCCGAGCAAGCCAGGCAAGGGAGCGGCGACATCGACACCCGCACCGATGTCTATTCCCTCGGCGTTATTCTTTACGAACTCCTCACCGGCACCACCCCTCTCGGGGCCACCACTTCCGGGATGTCCGGCACCCCTGGGGTCTTAAAGCTCCCCGGTGAGATCGACCCACCCCGGCCCTCGGTCTTTCTCCGAAATCAAAACGCAGGGGAACTCAAATTAGTCGGTCGCCAACGCGAAAGTCCAACCGGCCGCCTCACCGCAGACCTGCAAGGCGACCTCGATTGGATCGTAATGAAATGCCTCGCCAAAGACAAAGCCCGGAGATTTGGCAGCGCCAGCGAATTGGGACGGGACCTCGAGCTCTACCTCAAAGGTGCGCCCGTCACCGCCCGGCCACCGAGCTGGCGATACCGGATGAGTAAATTCATTGGCCGGAACCGGGTCGCCGTTGCCTCCACAGGCCTCCTCCTCGTAACCTTACTCTCCGCCGCCGTGATCAGTTTCATCTTCGGACTCCGGGCTACCAAGGCCGAGGAAACCGAAGCCCAACTGCGCATCGCCGCAGAACAGGATCGCGAATTGGCAGTCAGGAGCGCGGAGAAAGCCCGCCTCCACCAATATGTTGCCAATATCAATCTGGCCCACCAGGCCCTCCTCGACGGACATGTCTCCAAGGCCCTCCTCCTCCTCGAGCCGTGGGCATTCATCGAACCAGGTGGCGCAGATTTAAGAGGATTCGAGTGGTGGTTTCTAATGGAAAAATCCCGGGGTCATGAACACCTCTCCCTGCCCCGCTTCGAAGGACCGATCAACGCCCTGGCCTTCACGCCCGACGGTCGGCAACTCGCGATTGCTGCCGAAGACCGCGTGCATCTCTGGTCTCTCACCCGGCAGGAAATTGTCGCAACTTTCCCCGGCGATACCCGCACGGTGAAATTTTTTCAAGGAGGCGAGCGGCTCGTCACCAGCGGGCGGGACGGGGTGGCCGCCTATGACCTCAAATCCGGCGAGCTCATCTGGAAACTCCAAAGCGCAAATCACGAGATTGCCATTTCTCCGGATGAACAAATCCTCGCCACGAGTGACCGCCATGGCGTCACCCTCTGGAACACCACGACCTGGGAACAGGAACAACTCATTCACGGCGCATTTGGATCGATCGCCTTTTCACCAAGTGGCGACACCCTTGCCAGTGAAGCACCTGACGGGGTTACCCTATGGCCACTCAAAGGAGATGACGCGCCTATCGTCCTGGAGGAGTCGCCACCACTTCGATTTGGTGAAAACCGGATTCAATATTCACCTGACGGCAAGTTTATCATAATGGCGCGTAATGACAGTCCCACCCAGGCAGGCTTCACCATGAGCCTCTGGGATGCGAGCACCGGATTAGAGGTCGCAGTTCTTCCGCGAGGAGCCGAAGCCAACTTCCATACCGGCATCATCTCCGCCATGAACTTTAATCAGGAGGGCTCACTCCTTGCCACCAGCAGCTGGGACCACTCCGTGCGACTTTGGGACTTCGAAAAGGGATCACTTCAAAAAACTTTTCTCGGCCACCGGGGCGAAGTCTGGAGCGTCGCCTTGCCGCCCGAAGGAGAATTCATCGCCAGCGGCAGTAAAGATGGCGAAGTGAGAATCTGGCCCCTCAACCGGAGCTCCCAATACGAACTCATCAAAAATGATTGGTCCCCTCTGGGCTTCTCGCCCGACAGCACCACCATCACCGCATACAACCGCGATGAAACCCTGGCCACCTTCGAGATCGCAACAGGCGTGACCCTCAACACCCAACCACTTCCAACCCATCAATCCCGCTCAAATCGCTGGCGTTCCCTGGCTGCCGATCAAAACCAAAACATCATCGTTGAGAACCTGGGCGATGGTACCGTCGTCATTCAGGACCTCCAACTAAAGACTGAAACCACGCTTCAAACCGGCCTCCGCCGGATCGACTCACTCACCCTCTCGCCCGACGGTCAATCGCTCGTTACCACAAGCCGGAGCGATGGGATGGCTTGGTGGGAAGTGGCGCACCCCGCAGAAGCCATCGTTCGAAGCGAAGCCACCCGTGCACACTTTTCCGGAGATGGCACCATTCTGGTCAGTGCCCATGACGATGGCACGACCATCATCTGGGACACCACAACCAGAAAAGAACGAAGCCGACTCCACCTCATGCAAAGATCTCTCAGCTCCCGAATGGAGCTTTCAAAAGACGGGTGCCTGCTTGCCGTAACCCACGGATTTCAAGACTACGAAAACATCATCTCCCTCTGGGACGTCACTACGGGGCACGAAATCGGCACCTTCAACGGCCACAAACAAGGAATTTGGAGCCTCGCCTTTTCACCTGATGGCAAGACTCTCGCCAGCTCAGGAAGCGAAAGAAATATCCGCCTTTGGAACATCGCGACTCGCAGCGAACTCCTCACCATCCAGGATCCTGGTGCCGCATTCACAGACCTCACATTCAGCCCGAATGGAGAAGTCCTTATGTCCAGCTCGCCAGGATTCCTCTCAGCCCCGAAAATCAGAGTCTACCGCAGCGCCACAGCGCTCTCAACGCGCAGCCACGACTAAAACCCCTGCCCCGGACTACTCCACCACGATTTTCCCCGGATCCCAGGTCACCTTCGGATAATCGAGCCCCATTCCATCCATCGCGTGATTGATGATTTGGGAAACACACATATCCCGATACCACTTATAGTCCGCCGGGATAATAAACCAGGGAGCCTGCTCCGTGCTCGTCCGCTCAAAAACATCCTCATACGCTTCCATGAAATCATTCCATCGGGCCCGGTCGGCCAAATCATCCGGAAAAAATTTCCAATGCTTCTCCGGCCTGTTCAATCGCGATTGCAGCCGCCGCTTTTGCTCATCCTTGGAAATGTGCAGGAAAAATTTGAGAATCGTCGTCCCCTCGTCGACCAACATCTGCTCAAAATCCACAATGTGCTGATACCGCTTTTCCCACACCTCCTGGGGCGCCAGATTTTTCACGCGCACTGCGATAATGTCCTCATAGTGGCTCCGATTAAACACGGAGATCTCTCCTTTTGCCGGAACCACCTTGTGCACCCGCCAAAGAAAATCGTGAGCCAACTCATTAGGCGAAGGCGCCTTAAACGGTGTCACCGTCACCCCTTGGGGATCAACCCGAGAAAAAACCTTCCGCACGCAGCCATCTTTCCCACCGGTATCCATCGCCTGCATCACGATCAAGAGCTTCTTCTGACCCTGGGCATAGAGCACCCTTTGAAAATTCGCCAAACTCCCGCGAAGTTCCTGAAAAATCGGCGCTGCCTCCTCCTCCGGCTTCCCCAAAATCCCCAAAGTCGTCGTCGGGAGAGCCTCCAAAGAGACTTCCCCACCTGGCTGAACGATACAACGTTCACGAAATTTCTGACCGAGCATTCCCAATCAACGCCATCACTCTTGAATCTGGCAAGAGAAAGGTCACAATTAATGCGTTGCCCTACTGGACAAGCTCACCGTCAATGCCGCGCATCTTCATGACCGCCATCCTACCTCCCACCTACAGCGCTGCGGTTCACATCGGAGCCAGCCACGCTGCCATGATTGTCATCACCATCGCCCCCGATGGCTCTGAAGAAATCATCGACTTCCTCGAAAAAAACATCCCCCTCGGGCGCGATATTTTTCGACATGGCTCGGTTCAGCCCGCCACCATCGAACAAGCGGTCCTCGTCATCAAAGGCTTCCAGGACGCCCTCTTGGAACTCGGACTCAAGGACACCACCATCCGCGCCGTCACCACCAACACCCTCACCGAAGCCTCCAACTCCGAGGTCTTCCTCAACCGGCTCCAAATCGCCAGCGGGTGGCGCTTCAAGCCCCTCGACGATGGCGAAATGACCAGCCTCGTCTTCCTCAAAACCCGCCGCCGCCTTCGCGACACCCCCTCGATGAAGAAGCGTAACACCATCGTGGCCCACGTCGGCCCCGGAAACACCCGCCTCCTCCTCTTCAAAAACGGACAAATCGTCCGCTACCACTCCTACCGCCTCGGCACCCACCGCACCTGGGAACGCCTTCACTCACCCGATCTCCTCGGCGAACCCATCATCCGCCTCATCCGCGAGCAAATCTCCGGCATGATCGCCCAACTCCACTACGACTTCTCGAAGGACCAGGTCGAGGATCTCGTCATGATTGGCACCGAGATCCAGATGCTCTCCAATTTCCTCTCCAAGCCCGACCGCACCAAATCACGCTACTCCGTTCTTAAACAACTCACCCACGACATCGCTTCCGTCACCGAACAACAACGCGTCAAGAAATACGGCCTCGACTACCAAACAGCCGGCTCCGTCCTCCCCGCCCTCGTCATCAACGCCGCCATCGCCGAGTCCTTCCATCTCGACTCCCTCCGCGTCTCCGGCTCCGACTACGAACAGGGACTCCTCACCGACCTCGCCCTCCCGGCTTCTCTTCAAGAAGAGTTGAAAGAACAAATGCTTCACTCCGCCGCCGTCACTGCAGAAAGGTATGACGTCGACATGAAGCACGCACGCCACGTCGCCCACCTTTCCGGCCAGCTCTTCGAAGGCACCCAGGACCTCCACCAACTCACCGAAGACGACGCCCTCCTCCTTGAGATCGCCGCCCTCCTTCACGAAGTCGGCAACCACATCTCGCCAAAGGCGCACGAACTCCACTCCCTCTACATCGTCCGCCACTCCGAAATCTTCGGACTCAATGATCACGATCGCCTCCTCGTCGCCCTCATCACCCGCTACCACCGCAAAGCCTGCCCCGAGATCAACCACCTCATCTACCAGGACCTCTCCCCCGTCGACCGCATCCGCGTCGCCAAACTCTCCGCCCTCATTCGCATCGCCGATGCCCTCGAGCGCACCCACTCCCAGCGCGTCAAAAACCTCACCGTCCAACTCTCCCCCATCAAGGCCAACCTTCACCTTGAAGGCATCCTCGACGCCACCGCAGAGCGACTTGCCCTCCCCACCAAGGCCAATCTTTTCGAGGACCTCTTCGGACTCTCCGTCGTCCTCAACGAATCATAAATTTTTCGCAATCAACTTCCCTACCTACTCATGGCCTTCTCCTATCTCAATCGTGAACTCTCCTGGCTGGAGTTCAACCAACGTGTCCTCAGCGAAGCTCTCCGCACCGATCTTCCGCTCCTTGACCGCGTCAAATTCCTCGCCATTACCGGGTCCAATCTTGACGAATTTTTTCAAGTTCGCATCGGGGGACTCCTCACCCTCGCCGAATCATTCCCCGCCTTCACCGACCCTTCCGGCCTCGATGTCCAACAGCAACTCGGCGCCATCGAGAAACGCGTCCGCCGACTCAAAAAAGATCAGGAGAACCTCTTCATCAACCAACTCCTCCCCGCCCTAAAATCAAACGGCCTTCCCCTTCACAAAGTCCAAGACCTCCAGCCCGAGCAAATCGAGCGCCTCGGCCATTACTTCACCGCCAATATCGCCCCCCTCCTCTCCCCTCTCTACCTCACCGCAGAGAACGCCCGCCAAATCATCCCCTCCCTCTCCGTCTGCTTGGCCCTTCAAGTCAAAGACAACGAAACCAAAAAAGAACGGAACGTCATCCTCCCCCTTCCCTCATCCGTCCCGCGCGTTATCCGCGTCGACAAAGGGGGATTCGTCATGCTCGAAGATCTCGTCTCCCACTTCTTATCCTCCCTCTTCCCGGACGAAACCATCATTCAACAAACCCTCTTCCGCCTTACCCGCAACACCGACATCCCCGCCAACGAAGACGAAGCACACGACTTCGCCGAAGAGATCCGTCAGGTGATCACCGGCCGCGGACAATCCTTTCCCGTCAGACTTCAAACAAGTGAGGAAAACGCTCTCACCCTTCAGCTGATCGATCTTCTCGATCTCACTCCGAATAAAGTCTTCCCCACAAAAGCTCCCCTCGCCCTCTCCGACCTCTTTGGCCTCGCCATGACAGACGGCCATTCCAATCTCCGCACTGCCCCCATCCCGGGAGCCGAATCTCCTGAGATCGACCCCACCCGCAGCATCTTTGAAATCCTCAACGAACGCGACATCACCCTCGTCCACCCTTACCAGACCTACCGCCCCGTCGTCCGCTTCCTTCAAGAAGCCGCCGCCGATCCCAACGTTCTCGCGATCAAGCAAACCCTCTACCGCACCGCCAAGAATTCCCAAATCGTCGATGCCCTCATCCGCGCGGCCAAAGCCGGGAAGCAAGTCACCGCTCTCGTCGAACTCAAAGCCCGATTCGACGAAGCCCACAACCTCGAACGTGCCGAAGAACTCCGCCGCGCCGGTGCCCAGGTCCTCTATGGCGTCAAAGGCCTCAAAACCCACGCCAAAATCTCCCTCGTCATCCGCAACGAAGACGGACACCTCAAACGCTACGTCCACACTGCCACCGGGAACTACAACGAAGTCACCGCCCGCTTCTACACCGACATTTCTTACCTCACTTGCCGCCCCGATTTTGGCTCTGACGCCTCCCTCTTCTTCAACGCCGTCACCGGTCGCACCAAGCTCGCCCACTTCCGGGCCCTCGTCCCTGCGCCTACCAAAATCAAGCGCACCCTCATCGCCCTCATCGAAGAAGAAGCAGCCCGTGCCCTCGAAGGAGAGGAAGCCCACATCATGGCGAAAATGAACTCCCTTGAAGACACCGACATGATCGACGCCCTCTACCGGGCCTCGATCGCTGGAGTCAAAATCCAACTCAACGTTCGCGGAATCTGCTGCCTCAAACCGGGAAAACGAAGAGAAGCCAAAAACATCGAAGTCGTTTCCGTCATCGACCAACAACTCGAGCACATGCGCATCTTCTACTTCCTGCGCGGAGGCGATCCCGAAGTCTTCATTTCCTCAGCCGACTGGATGAGCCGCAACCTCGAAAAGCGCGTCGAACTCATGACCCCCATCCACGACACCCGCTCCAAGAATCTCCTCATCGACATTCTCAAAATCGGCTTCCGCGACAACCAAAACGCATACATTATTCAGCCCGACGGTTCGTCAAAACGTCGCGAACGCGAAAAAGGAGAACGTAAATTCCGCTCCCAAGAACACCTCGCCCAACTCTTCGCCCGTAAAGCCGCCGCCGCCGAACAAGCCCGTTCCTCCAGCCTGGAACCGCACCTTCCTAAAGAGGACTAAGCACCATCTATATCAATCATACCTCGTCTACATTCGATTGGGGAAATGTCTGAGGTTCTGATTTAATTCCGACACGTTTGTGATCTTAATCGCCCTTCCCTTCCCGCTTCTTCCGACTTTCGGCCTCGCAATCGGCGGGGCTAGAGGCTTCGTCATCGGAGGCTTTCCCATGCTCCTCCTGAGCATTGTCATTCCACGATTCTTACCTTTCATTGATCAAGGTGGACTCTCCATTCAGCTCATCCTTCTCACCGTCGTCGTGAATACCTTCCCCGCTCTTCTCATCGCCAACCGCCTGACAACTGCGGAAAAAGAAGAAATTGAAAAGAAAAAAGCCCGCACTCATGGCGAGTGCGGGCTTTGAAAATTGAAGTACGACGCGTCTCTTAGTAACGGTAGTGCTCAGGCTTGTAGGGGCCATCAACAGGAACGTCGATGTAGTCCGCCTGCTCCTTCGTTAACTTGGTCAACTTGGCGCCGATCTTTTCGAGGTGCAGTCTTGCCACCTCTTCATCAAGCTCCTTCGGGAGGACTTCCACGCCAATCTTACGAGTGTCCTTGGTTTCCCAGAGGGCGATCTGCGCAAGCGTCTGGTTGGTGAAGCTGTTAGACATCACGAAGCTGGGGTGACCCGTCGCGCAACCAAGGTTCACGAGGCGACCTTCCGCCAGCATGTAGATGCTGTTGCCACCTTTGAAGGTGTAGCGATCAACCTGCGGCTTGATGTTGAGCTTCTGAATTCCATCGAGAGCCTCAAGCTTATCGATCTGGATCTCGTTGTCGAAGTGACCAATGTTACAAACGATGGCCTGGTCCTTCATCTTCTCCATGTGCTCGGCGCGGATGATGTTGAAGTTTCCGGTAGTGGTGACGTAAATGTCGCCCCAACCAAGGGTGTCTTCAACGGTCAGAACGCGGAAGCCTTCCATGGCAGCCTGAAGGGCACAGATCGGATCGACCTCGGTGACAACAACTTGCGCACCCTGGCCCCGGAGAGCCTGGGCACAGCCTTTACCGACATCGCCGTATCCGCACACCACTCCGACCTTACCGGAAATCATGACGTCGGTCGCACGCTTGATGCCATCGACGAGGGACTCACGGCAACCGTAGAGGTTGTCGAACTTGGACTTGGTCACGGAATCGTTGACGTTGATTGCAGGGAAGAGAAGTTTGCCATCGCGCTGCATCTGGTAGAGGCGATGGACTCCAGTCGTGGTCTCTTCGGAAACACCTTTTAGGGCAGGAACCCACTCGTGGAAAATTCCGGGGAACTCTTTGTGGATCTGCTTGAGAAGCTCTTTAATGACTGCTTCTTCAGTGGAGCTGGCAGGCTGGTTGACCCAGTCGCTGCCGTCTTCCAGCTCGTATCCTTTGTGAATGAGAAGAGTAGCGTCGCCACCATCGTCCACGATCAATTCAGGACCCAGCGGGTTTCCACCGGCAGGATTTGGGAATCGAAGGGCTTGCCAGGTACACCACCAGTATTCCTCGAGAGTCTCGCCCTTCCAGGCGAAGATCGGATAGCCAGCTTCAGCCATGGCAGCTGCAGCGTGATCTTGAGTGGAGAAGATATTGCAAGAACACCAACGAACATCAGCACCCACTTCACGGAGAGTCTCCATAAGCACTGCTGTCTGAATGGTCATATGCAGTGAGCCCATGACACGGACGTCCTTGAGAGGCTTCGCAGGCCCATATTTTTTGCGAGTGGCCATCAGGCCGGGCATTTCGTGCTCGGCAACATCGAGTTCCTTACGTCCGTACTCGGCAAGGCCGATGTCTTTAATTTTGTAGTCTTGTGACATGATAGTGTGTGATTTTTATTTGGCGGCTTTTTGGAGATCGGCAACCTTGTTGAGCTGTTCCCAGGGAAGATCAGCATCTTCTTTTCCGAAGTGACCGTAGTTCGTAGAAGCAGAGTAAATGGGGCGGAGAAGCTTCAGTTGCTTCACGATGTCGGCAGGCTTGAAGGTGAAGACTTTCTTCACAGCGGCCAGGATTTTCACATCATCACCGGTATCAAAGGTGTCGATGTTGATGCTCAGTGGCTCCGGGTGACCGATGGCGTAGGCGAACTGGATTTCGCAAATTGAAGCGAGGCCTGCAGCCACGACATTCTTGGCAACCCAACGTCCCATGTAAGCTGCTGAACGATCAACCTTTGAAGGATCCTTTCCAGAGAAAGCACCCCCACCGTGACGTCCCCATCCACCGTAAGTATCCACGATGATCTTACGACCGGTCAAACCGGAATCACCCTGAGGTCCCCCGATGACGAATTGACCAGTTGGATTAATCAGATACTCGGTATCTTTGGTGAGCATATTTTTGGGAAGAATTTTCTTAATGATCTTCTCGATACAGAATTTCTCGATCGTCGCGTGATCAACATCAGCAGCGTGCTGGGTGGAAATCACCACGTTGACAATCCGGACCGGTCTGCCATCGACATACTCGACCGCAACCTGGGTCTTGGCATCCGGACGAAGCCACTTGGCCTGACGACCGGCTTTGCGAATCCTTGTCAGCTCACGACCCAGACGGTGCGCAAACATAATGGGTGAAGGCATAAGCTCGGGAGTTTCGTCACAGGCGTATCCGAACATGATACCCTGATCACCGGCACCTTGCTCTTCGGTCTTCTTGCCCTTGGCCTTGGCCGCATCCACACCCTGCGCGATGTCCGGGGACTGGATCGTGAGGTAGTTGTTGATGAAGACGCTATCGGCGTGGAAAACGTCGTCATCATTGATGTAGCCGATTTCACGAATCGCTTCGCGAATGACTCCTTCAATATTAATCACCGCGCTGATTGGCTTTTTCCCGATCTTGGGAATGGTGATTTCACCGCCAATGATGACCATGTTTGATTTCACGAAGGTCTCACAAGCGACACGGCTGTTCTTGTCAACTGTGAGGCAGGCGTCGAGGATAGCGTCTGAGATGGTATCACAAACTTTGTCAGGATGGCCTTCGCCAACTGACTCGGAAGAAAAAATGAATGATTTGCTCATGGGTGGATTTTTTAATATCGTTAAATCACGATGCGTTGATGCGTCGTTTAAAACTCCTTAGCTATGGCGTCAATTCTCAATTCACTGAAAATGATCGCAGACCCGACGAGGCTGCGCATTCTGCTACTCTTAAATCAGGAGTCACTCTCCGTCGCCGAGCTTCAACAAATCCTCGGAATGGGCCAATCGCGGATCTCCACCCAACTTTCCCAGCTCAAAAAAGAAGGACTCGTCGAAGACCAACGCTCCGGAAAAAATAATATTTACACGGCCGATATCCCCAAGGCGCTGGTGACCATTGTTCGCGAGGCAGGGGCCGAACTCCCGGAAATGGAGAAAGACTCAGCCTCACTGAGCCATATTCTCCGAAAGCGAAAGGATCACGTCCGAGCCTACTTTGACGACCTCGCCGGAAAATTTGGACGTGAATATGTGCCCGGTCGATCCTGGAAAGGTCTCGCTGAGGCCATGCTCAAGATCCTGAACTACGACACCGTTGCTGATCTTGGCGCGGGAGAAGGCACTCTTTCCCAACTGATTGCACAACGGGCCCGCAAAGTCATCGCTGTCGACAACTCAGAAAAAATGGTCAATTTCGGGAAGGCACTCGCGAAAGAGCACAAGCTCTCCAATCTCGAATACCGCCTCGGCGATATCGAATCGCCACCGATTGACGACGAAACAGTTGACCTCGCCATCTTCTCACAAGCTCTTCACCACGCCGCCCACCCGCCAAAAGCTTTGGAGGAAGCACATCGCATTCTTAAACCTGGA
The DNA here is from genome assembly GCA_963925135.1 of uncultured Verrucomicrobiales bacterium. GTDB lineage: Bacteria > Verrucomicrobiota > Verrucomicrobiia > Verrucomicrobiales > Akkermansiaceae > SW10. The sequence continues at coordinate 30,642 of CAWUTG010000039.1, forward strand.
GGACGACTGATCGTTCTTGATCTCCATTTGCACACTTTCGAAAGAGCTCGGGATCTCTATTACGATACCTGGCTTGGCTTTTCAGAAGTCGAACTCGCCGACATGATCTCCAATGCCGGCTTTCAGGATATCGAGACGGCCATCGTTGACCGCGAGGAAGCCCCGCCACATTTTCAAACCCTCCTCGGAAGTGCCCGAAAATAGAAGCCGATGAACGCAGCTTTCCTCGCAACAAACATCATGGCCCTTGCCATGATGTTGAATGCTTGTACCCCAAGCGCAACGACACCACCTGCGGCAAAGCCCACTCCCACCATCATCCTCGCTGCCGAATCCCCCGCTCCAGTTCCCACAGAGACCGTCATCCAAGAGACCGAAACACCGATCGCGGTCAAACCACTGGAAGGCCCAAAGCACCCGCTGAAAGCGCGAACATTCTCGGCTCGAGGAATCGAGTTGAGCATCGTCTCTTTTGATCGCCGTCATCACGATCTCATTGTCGACGATCAGCCTGGTGGACCAGGCTCTGAATACGATCGTGCCGAGGATGCCGGACGCGGACACCTAGCCGCCATCAATGCAGGATTCTTCACCCCCGAAGGATCCCCCCTCGGACTCGTCGTTACAAAAGGCAGACGAAGGGGAGGAATCAACCGAGCCTCATTTTTAGGCACCGGATTTTTTCTCGGCCCCAAAGCCCAACTGATGAGCCGGACCGACTTTCTAAAGCTCAACCCGAAGAACTCCGAAGTCCTCCAATCAGGGCCCCGCTTGTTGTGGTCAGACGAAACCCTCACCGGACTCTCTGATCGAGACGAACGCCCAAGATCATTCCTCCTTTGGGACGGCCAGAATCATTTCGCCCTTGGCTACGCAGATTCAGCTTCCCTCAAAGGCCTTTCCAAGGCCCTCAAGAGTCAACCACTTTCCGGGTTTCAAATTGCCTACGCCCTCAACCTCGACGGTGGCAGATCAAGCGACCTCTGTGTATCAGGTTCAGTCAGTGGTGGTGGATTCTCACGTAGCTCTTTCTTCAATAAGGATGTCAGGAACTTTCTCGTCTTAAAACGTCGCGATTAGACTGGTTCAAAGGGTGAGTAATCTTGGCTACTCCACCTCACTCTCAGCGCCCACCCTCATTCGCAGATATCTCATCGGTTCCTGCTCAGCCGGGTCAATGAACAGCCGGGCCGTCACCACTTCAACACCCCAGCCACCTGTTTTTTCCACGGATAAAATTTCAAGATCCTCGCCACGACAGGGTTGCCACACTTGCAGGTCAGTCGATTTTTCGATCATGACACTGACACCCCGCGGCAGCGCCCGGCGACGAAACCTCACGATTGGTTCGGCGGGAGTCGTGCCACGCAGCACCTCGACTGGCGGAATATTCTCGGTTCTCCTCGGATCAAGACCCGAGCCGAACTCCAGGATGTTATTCAGCCCATCCGCGTCGGGATCCGACAGCAGGTCCGTGATCGTTCCCGCGAAACGTTCCCCTTCTGAAAAGTGCTCAGCCAACCAAGCTTCATATGGGCTCTTCGGCTCATTTACTTCGAGCACTTGGTCGACAGTGACCTTGGAAAACTGCTGTTCGATCCCGCTCGGCCAACGCACCTTGACGAGCTGAACGGGGTCGGAGGATGCCCCAAGGCCAAAATGAGCAATCTTCTCACTCTGCGTCAGAAAGTGGCTGCCACCGCTGATCTCACGGTGCTGCAAGGGAGCATCGTCACCCGGAGTGATGGTCACCACCGCACCGATGCCATCGCGATTGGAATAGCTCCCGTGAGGCTTGACCCTCAGCCAGTGATTGCCGTTGCCCAAATCATTGCGATAGAGAATTGGAATCCCCAAATTGGTGACGATAAAGAGGTCGAGATCGCCATCCTTGTCATAGTCAAAAACCAACAAGCCCTTGCCCTTTCCAGTATCAGTGATGCCCACGGAGGAGGAAACATCGGTGAATGTCCCACCATCGTTACGCCATAGTTTCGTAGGATCGCTGTTAAAGGGTGCTTCGGTCTCCCAACGGTCCGTCTCAAAACCGTTGGTCATCGCCAGATCCAGATCACCATCGTTGTCGTAATCGAAAAAAGCCGCAGCCCATCCCCAGCCGCCGTCCCTGACACCCGCGATATCTGTAGTGTCTTCAAAAACACGATCCCCACGGTTTCGATAGAGTCGGTTGCCGCTCACGCCCCATCCAAGTATCGGCACCTCTGGTCGACGGGAATCGTAGATCGACGTAAAGAACAGATCCGGCAATCCATCGCCATCAAAGTCGCCCACGGCCAAACCCATGGCATTTTCTTCACCTCCGATCTGCGCTTGCTCTGTTCCATCGACAAAGGTGCCATCTCCATTATTCCAAAAAAGACGACTCGTCCCGAAATCACCGGCAACGACCAAATCCGGCCAACCGTCCAGATCGAGGTCGATTAACCTGGAGGTAAAAGCCTGGGTCGTGAACTCCGGAGTCTCCTCCGCTTCCGGATCATGCCACATCTCCACACCAGCATCGGCAGTGACGTCAACAAATCCACCCGGAGGCCCGGTGTTCATGAGCAGAACCGAACGGTTCCCGGGACCATTCACGGCCCATTGGTTAGTATGAAGATCGAGCCATCCATCAAGGTTGTAGTCACCGAAGCAAACGCTGAACCCGGAGTGCCAGTGCGGCACCTCAAAGTCCGCCCCCCACTGCTGGGATTGTTCGGAAAAGGTGCCATCTCCGCCGTTCACATAAAGCAAGTAGCGCAAGGGGCCGGCGGCCTCATCGGCGACACTGATATACAAATCGGCATCTCCATCGTTGTCGATATCTCCCCACCCGGCTCCGTTACTGGGCGCCACCACATCAATACCCGTAAGTTGACTCACATTTTCAAAAGTGCCATTGCCACGATTCCGAAAAAGGATATCCGTATCGCGGTAGCGGGTGACTATTAAGTCACTCCAACCGTCATTGTCGTAGTCCGCAACCGCCGCCCCACCCGTCATCACCTGGGGAGGCAACTTCACCCATCCTGCAGGCGGAGCCCACTGAACATAGCTGACCCCGGCATCATCAGTCACATTGACGAAGGATCCATCAGACTCAGCGTTCGACGGGCTGACACCCAGCACTACAAGCACGGAGACAACGTTCGCCATGAGCGACTTCAACTCTAGCCATTGCCAACTCACATGCATTCGAGATCAAACTGCCGCCGGGCCGATTCATTGTCCATGCAATTTCGCAGCATCGACTCCCATGCAACCGCTGCCGAAAACCACCTTCCTGACACTCCTTCATTGATTCGTCCGCCTGAATCCCTTAGATCAGTCCCTCCTTTGATCTCTCAACGGCCAACCTATCACACCTTGTGACCACAGCATCTTCCCTTTCCCCATTCTTCTTCGTTGTCCTAACGATTATTTCATTCGCCCTGTCAAACGCACACGCTGAAACTCTGACCGATGCTAGGATCAGCGAATTCGTCGCCAATAACAACGACGGCATCGTCGATGCAGATAGCGATCGAGAGGATTGGATCGAAATCTGGAATACCTCGGGGGTCGCCGGAGATCTTGGCGGCTGGTATTTGACCGACGATCCCATCAACCTCACCAAATGGGAGCTTCCAGCCACTGAGATGACAAGCGGTGGTTACTTGGTGGTTTTTGCATCCGGTAAGGATCGGGCGATCGCCGCGAACGAACTTCACACCAACTTTCGCCTGCAAAGCGCTGCTGGCGGATACCTGGCACTGGTAAAGCCCGACGGTATCACCATCGCCAGCGTATTCGCGAACTACCCGGAACAATCCGCTGATATCGCCTACGGACTCGGAACCGAAGCCGAGACCCCGGTCACGTTTTTCTCCGCCGGAGCACAAGCGAAGTGGCACGTGCCCACCGGGCCGGTGACCGATTGGGAGAAAACTGATTTTGATGACTCGGCATGGAACGAAGGGGCCTCGGGATTTGGCTTTGACACCCCCTCGGGCGACTACCTGCCTCTTCTCGGCGCAGGCGGCAACGTCGGTGCCGAAATGGAAGACAAGAACGCCACGGTCTACATTCGCATCCCATTTGAAGTCACTGATCCGACAGGCCTCAGCAACCTCAGCATGCTCCTGAAATGGGAGGATGGATTCGTGGCCTACCTAAATGGCACAGAATTCCACAGAGAATCCGCGCCAGCGGATTTGATGTGGAACTCCAACTCCACCGACGGACACCGTGACGAAGATGCCGCGAAGACCTTCTTTGGATACCCCGTCAATGCAGGCGGACTGGTAGCAGGCACCAACGTCTTGGCCATCCAGGGTCTCAACCATACCTCTGGCAGTTCGGACGTTCTCTTTGTTCCCGAGCTCCTTGGCACTTTCAAAGACACCAACAACCTGGTGGTGGGATACTTCACCAGCCCCAGCCCGGGCGATGAAAACGGCATCCGCTATGATGGAATCGTTGGCGATACGAATTTCAGTGTTGATCGGGGGATCTTCGATACGGCCTTCGACCTCGCAATCACCACAACCACAGGGGGCTCGGAAATTCGCTACACCACCGACGGCACTCAGCCGAGCGAGAACTCCGGTCAAATCTATACCGGGCCCATTCCCATCTCTACCACGACCATTGTCCGTGCCATCGCCCACAAAACCGGATTTCGATCAACGAACATCGACACACAAAGTTATATCTTTCCAGAAGCCGTTTACGGACCCCAATTTGTCGATTCACTCACAGCCGTTCCGACAATCTCGCTAGTGACGCAACCCAATTACGACCTTCGTTTGATGTCAGTCACGTCAACAAACGAACTCCCTTCAGCAACCAATGAACCGCCAGCAAGATCCCAAGTGATCGTCGCCTTGGTCAGTGGCAACCTCCATGTCAAAATCATCGATGTCCACATTCGGAGAAGCCAGGAAACAAACACCACCCAGAGACAAATCGTTATCGATAAAGGGGAAGCTCAGCTGGTGGATGGACAGGAGAAGATCGATCTCCAGAACTTACTGAATCAAGTTCCATTCCCGGATACCTCTGAAATGTTTCCGGAAACAAGACGGGAAGTCATCGAAAAGGCGATCTCAATTTCGGGACACACACCGCGTATCCCATTTGTCGACGATAGCAATAACGACTACATTGAACACAAGAGTTCCATCGAAATGATCTATCCCGAAGGAACTCCCGGATTTCAGGAGGACGCCGGGCTTACCAATTTTGGCGGAGGTTTCACCAATTTCTCAAAAAAGAGTTTCCGCCTCTACTTCCGCAAGGAATACGGAGCAGGCAAACTGCGCCACCCCATCTTCGATGGATTCGAGTATAAACATTTTACGCCGGTGGAAGAATTCGATGCCATCGACCTGCGCAGCGGCTCACACGACATGTCGAGTAGGGGCGCATACATGTCCGCCCGCTTCGCCGATGACTCAATGTTGGATATGGGCCAGATTGCACCGCACGGACGTTTCGTTCATCTCTATCTCAATGGTGAATACTGGGGGCAGTATCACTTGCGTGAGCGGTGGAATGCCGAAATGGCATCCAGCTACTTCGGAGGCGCCAAGGAAGACTACGACGCAATCAGTGCCAACAACTCTGGAATGGAATTCCAAACGGGATCTCCCTACGACGGCACCGCAGAATTCTGGACCGAGACCCGTAGCCTCCTGAGTGGTCCGGACCCGTTCACTAATGCAGCCGGCCACATCGATATCCCCAATGTGATCGATTTTACATTGCTGTGGACGAGTGGCGAATGCGAGAGCGAGTTCCGCGCCTTCGGTTCGCGATCCCGTAACGTGCCATTCAAATTTATGGTGCGGGATCCCGATGGCTTCCTGCCAAACGGAGGCTGGAATCATGACCACGCGGTCACCCACAACGGGCCGCTCAACGCCATGACTCAACTCCGAACCGGCGGCAATCCCGACTACAACGTTCTGCTTGCAGATCGGATCCATAAACACTTTTTCAACGACGGCGCCCTAACCGCCGATGAAAGCGTCGAGCGATTGCGCAAACGCTACGAGGAAATGCAGTCGAGTTTTGCGGCCGAAGCACGGAGGTGGAATTTTCAGTCCGTCGCTTCGTGGGAATCCTACGTGAACGGTTGGCTCAACACCGGCCTTCCGCAGCGCACAAGCAGCATGATCCAAAAGCTCCGGGTAGCTGGGATGTACCCCGCCATTATCTCCCCGGTCCTCTCGCAATACGGTGGTTCTACCCCGGCCGGAGGAGGTGTCACCATGACCACCAATGCAACTTCCATCTACTACACCACCGATGGTTCAGACCCCCGACTCCCGGGCGGTGGCGTCAACCCCACTGCCACCTTAGCCCCCTTCTCAAACGATGTCCGCTTACCCGAAGACTTTGTCGCCTCCGGCGACGAATGGAAATATCTTGATGACGGCAGCGACCAAGGCACTCCCTGGCGAACTGTTGGCTACGATGACTCAACCTGGGCAAGCGGCCCGTCTCAACTCGGTTACGGAGAACCTGACCTTGGCACAACCGTCGGATTCATCGACACCGATCCCGTTACCGCCGGAACCCAGAAAAACGCCACCACTTACTTCCGCAAAGAGGTGATGATCGATGACCCGTCAGACTTCTCAAACTTTGTCATTGGTTTGCGCTACGATGATGGCGCCGCCGTTTACGTCAATGGAGTCGAAGTTGCCCGCACCGCGACACTCCCCGTCAATGCCGCCTTCGACACCTTCACCACTGGCAACACTCCCAGCGAAAGTATCTACTACGATTATAATGTTCTCTCAGCCAGATTCGTCGATGGAGCCAACACCATTGCGGTCGAGATTCACAACAGGAATGCTGGAAACGTAGATATCCGCTTCGATCTTACCCTCAGAGGCGAAATCGATCTCTCCGGTGGCAGCAACATCACCGAACTCGTGATGTTTAACGGCCCCACTGAATTCCAAACTCGCAGCTTCAATAGTGGCACCAACGAATGGAGCGCGCTCACTTCGACCTTCTTCACCGTCGATACCATCCCTGCAGATGCTACCAACCTCGTCGTCTCAGAAATCCACTACCGCCCGGCCAAACCTACTACAGTTTCCGAAATCGCCATCTCTTCTGACCGGGATGAATTCGAATTCATCGAACTCCTGAACACAGCTGGCCAACCAATCGATCTCAGTGGAGTCTACTTCGACGATGGCATCCGCTTCCACTTTGCTGACAACACGGTCATCGAAGCCGGAGGGCGTATCGTTCTCGTCGAAAACCTTACGGCCTTCGCCGCCCGTTACGGAGACCTGGGAGGAGGAATGATCGCTGGCCAGTATTCGGGAAACTTGAATAACGACGGAGAACAAATCGTTATTCGCAAAACCGGAGCTCAAATCCTCTTAGACTTCACTTACAATGACCAACCCCCCTGGCCCACCCTTGCCGACGGCAATGGCTATTCGATGATCTTCACTGGCACCACTCCTAACGAGGGCACGTCTTGGTCTCCTCACTCAATGGTCGGAGGAGCTCCGGGACTAGCTGATACGCCCTTGGTCTTGGGATACAATGAATGGAAGCTGGCTTACGGCATCATCGATGATGCTAGCGACACCGACAACGATGGTCTCTCCGCTCTCGCAGAGTATGCCACCGGAAACGATCCCACCGTTGCCAATCACAATTCCGCAACAACGGCCGGACTCGTGACTGTTGATACCGATGGCTTTCTTTCCATCACATACCAAGAAAGCCTTTCTGCCACCGATGTTTCCTTCAAGATTCAAGATTCATCCAATCTCGAAGATTGGTCGGACGTTCCTTCTCCGGTCCTCGTCGAAGAAATCGTCGACAACGAGTCTCAAACGAAAAGAGTCACCATGCGGCTTCCCGACGCGGTAACTTCCGAATCCCGTAAATTCCTGCGGGTGCGAATGATTCGATAAGAACCCCAATTGACGGGTCGAAATTTGCGTAGAAACCTCTTCATCATTTGCCGACACTTCCCGAGTAACCCGGCTCTCGAACGACTCCTTGCGGGCGAATCATAAGTAACCCTCAGTCCAGGATCTCCCAGGAATTGCCTCTCCTAACGAACAGGTGCTGAGTCAAGCGATGCGTCGTCTCCCGAACACTGTAAGCGTCATAAAATTGGACACCTACCGCGTGGCGGCGAGATCCGCTAAAAGACGGGTTATGTCCACGACATCATCCAATCCACTTGAGGCGGTTGCGACGCTTGTTGGTGAAGATGAAAAGGGTGCCGGATTGTAGACCTTGTTCCTTGAGACTTTCGTAAGCGTCATAAAATTGGGCACCTGATCCGAGCTGGATATTTGGGCGATTTCCCGTTATTTTAGGCGGTTTGCAGTTCGCTGGCGGCTTTTTTTGCCGCAGCGAGGGCGGCTGGGGTCAGCTCGGCAGCTCGCTCGATCATTGCCGGATCTCGCAGGGCTTCGATGACTTCCACGAGGTAGGCTTCGGGGTCGAGGTCGTGGACTTTGCAATTTTCGATCAGGGTGTAGAAGAGGGCGGCATCTTTGCCGGCCTCGGCACTTCCCATGAAGAGGTAGTTCTTCAGCCCAAGCTTCAAGGGCCGAATCGCGTTCTCGATCCGGTTGTTGTCGATTTCGAGTTCCGCATTCAAGATGCTGACTTCCATTTTACTCCATTGGTTCCGGGCGTAGGTGAGCGCTTTGCCGAGTTTACTCTGGGGCAAGGGCTTTGTTTTTTCGATTCCTTCGATGAGGTTCCAGAGTTCTTTTAGGAGCGGCAGGCTGCGGGAGCGGCGAATGATTTCACGACAACCGGGCGGGGCGTTGCTGAGCTTCATATCGCGCTCGACTCGGTAGATTTCCTGAATTTTCAGAAGAACCGGGAGGCTGTGCTCGGGTGCTTGTGCTCGGGCGTCGAAAAATTTCCTCCGCAGGTGCGCCATGCATCCGGCGAGGGTGATGCCTTGGAAGCGTTTGATGAGCGCTTCATACGCGCTGTAGCCGTCGCATTGGATATGGCCGGTGAAGAGGAGCGTTTTGCTTTCTTTGTCAAAGCCGAGCATGTCCAGGAGGCAGTCCATGGCGCGGCTGGTGTGCCAGTCAAAGTAGACGGTGCTGGTGTGAACATTGCGGTAAGCCCACCAGTATCCGGTCTGGGATTTTCCGGTGCCGGGCGAGAGGTAGGAGCCGGGTGTTTCGTCAATTTGGAGGGCGTCGGTGTCCAACACTTCTGCTTTGATCGCTTCATTGATGGGGCGGAGGTGGTCGGCGAGCTTGCCGGTCCAGGTGTTGATGGTGCCGCGTTGGAGTTCGATGCCGTTACGGCGTGCGAAGCGTTGGCTTTGGCGATAATGCGGAAGGTGATCGCAAAATTTATCGCAGACGATTTGGCTGATAAGTTGCGGACCGCAGAGGGTGCCGGGGACGCTGGCTACGGGGGCGGGGTTGGTGATTGGCTTTTCTTGCTTGTCGGTTTTGAGCGCGAATTTTGGGATGCGGGTGACACGCCAGTAGACTTCGCCCCGGGTCGTTTCGAGTTCGCGGTGCTCGCGGCTTTCGATCTCGCGGTAAGCCTCGGGGTTGGCCTTGACCTCATCGGGGATGAGTTCTTCGACGATTATGCTTTTGATCCAGCGGGGGAAGAGTTGCTCTTTGGTGCGGCGGGCGCGCTTAACCTTTTTTCTTTTTGCGTCGTCCTCCTCCGGTCCTGATGTTTCGGGGCCGGAGGGTTCGGGCTTTCCCAATGTCGCTTCGTCAAAGTCGAGGTGATGTTGGGCGGGATCGTAGCGTTCGGATTTGGAGCCGTGGAGTTGCTGCCGGTAATATTCGTTGAGCTGAAGGGCAGCGGTGAGTTGCCCGGTCACTTCGTGAAGGGCGGCCTCGAGTTCCCCGACCCTTTTGAGAAGGGCTTGAGGATCAAATGAGGCAGGCTCCGGCATGGGTTATATTATAACAAAACCCGGAGCCTTTTTTAGTCAAAAAGTATTTTTCTTTGAGATAATGTACGAGAGT
>CAWUTG010000040.1:0-77196 GCA_963925135.1 uncultured Verrucomicrobiales bacterium
ATACATCCGCAGTAAAATCCGCAACTGCTCCTTCTCCTCGGCCTCCAAAACAAACCGCCGATCCACAACGCGAGTAACAGCGTGATATATCGCCACCGGAGGAGACATCCCTGAGGAGTCCTTCGGAACCAAAAATCGACGAGTATTCTTCAACACGTCGGAACCTTACCCACCCCGCCAATCTATGGCAACAACTATTCCTGCAAATCGTCTGGCAATTTAAACGGGCAATTTAAACGGGCACGGGTGTCATTCTACTTGGCGCAATGCGGCCGGAACTCCCGGACTCTTTCGATCTCGACGCCGCGCCGCATTCGCCGGATGCTCTGTCCATGACATTTTGGAAAAATTCTCTCGCCGCGCTCTCCTGCGCCGCTTTCAGCGTGACCTCCTGCAGCGAAAGCCTTTCATCAAAGCCCTCCGCCAACACCTTTGCGCCCGTTCCTTCCAACGCGGAGACGACCTACTCCGGCTTGCAGTCCGTCGTCCTTCAGCCCGGCAATGGCGGACTCACCCCGCATCGCTTCAGCACCGTCACCGCCCACTACACCGGCTGGACCACCGACGGCAAAATGTTCGATAGCTCCATCCCCCGCGGACAGCCCTCTTCATTCCCTCTCGGCAACGTCATCCCCGGATGGACCGAAGGACTCCAACTCATGAGCGTAGGCGAAAAACGCCGCTTCTGGATTCCCGCCAACCTCGCCTACGGAAATAATCCCGGCGGCGGAAAGCCCTCCGGAACCCTCGTCTTCGACGTCGAACTTCTCGGATTCCAATAATCAAGCCACAATGCGCCAATTCACTTGAGAAATGACCTCACCCGAAAATGGCTCCTTAGGCGACCCAGCCAAAAAGACCGATAAGGCAACGATCTTAAAATGGGTCGCCTTCCTTCTCGACGACCTCATCACACTTCCGGGAACTGAAAAACGCATCGGCCTCGATCCCATCCTGGGGCTCATTCCTGGATTCGGCGATTTTGCCACCTCCAGCGTCGGCCTTACCCTCCTCGCAGCCGGCGCAAAAAAGCGTGTCCCAAAAAGCGTTTACCTTCGCATGATTGTCAACTGGGCGCTCAACGCCCTCATTGTCTTTGCTTCTATTGGTGCCGTCGCCTGGTGGGGAGCCCGGCTCATTTGGCCATCAAACTAGATTACCCACCCCATGCACCCCGCTATCATCACCGCCCTGGCCACCTGTGGATTCGTCGCGATCTGGTGTTTTGTCTTTAAGATCCTCTCCGTTTTAAGCTGGGGAAAACTCGCGCAAAAATACACCTCATATCATCCACCTTCGGGAAGCACACTCAAGTGGCAGAGCTTGGTTCTCGGCCGGTTGATGAACTACAACCGTTGCGTCACCATTCACGTTGGAGGAGCGGGACTTTTCCTCGAAATGCCCCGATTCTTTCGCTTCGCGCATCCCCCCCTCAGGATCCCCTGGTCGGAGGTGCGATACCTCAAAGAAGTGAAAACCCTTGCCGGTCGGAAATATCTCTATGACCTCGGAACCCCGAGAATCACCAGGATTGCTTTCCACGAAAATGTGCACCGGGCCATTCAAGAATGGCCCGGTGCTTAAAGGATTTAGGAAGCCACCTTTTCAAGGGCAGCCACCCAAGCGCTTCCAGCATCCCCGGGCAGGGGATTTTCGATGCGATTCTTGAAAATGAGATAAGCAGCCTCGGCAATCTCGGCCTCGTTGGAGACGGTCTTGTTTTTGAGCGCTTTCTTCACGGCCTTCTTGGCCACTTTTTTGACGGCGACTTTCTTTTTAGGAGTGGCTTTTTTCACAGCCTTCTTGGCAGCTATTTTCTTTTCAGACATGGCGTTTGCGGGATTTCTGATCCGCGCAGAGGGCTAAGCATATCGAATGCCAATTCACACCCCCTGCCTGCGGCGGGCGCGTCCGGCACCTACTTGCCCAAAATGGCAAGAAGGAAGGCGCAGCATTTCACAAGCCCCGGTCTCAGCCTAAAGATTTCCTAAAACTCCTCGCAAGCGAATCTCCAGTTCCTCGGAGTCACTACGACTCCCCAGATAAGCCATGATCCGCTTCGTCAATTCATTGATGATCATCAAGGTCCGGGCTTTGAGATTGTCTCGACGCATTTCAGTCTCTCCAAAAATCATGGCACAGGCCATCACCCGGGTTTTGCAAACATTGCCATCAGCGGGGTTTGTCGCCTCATTAAGTCGCTGGCTCACCATGACTAACTTTCTCTCTGCGGACGCGTAATCCGCTTTCATTTCCCGAAACTCCGTGAGTTCTCCGAACAAAAAATGAGCAACAGCATTCCAATGAGCACCAGTCACCTGACTCCCTCCAAGGATCATCGCGCATTCATCGACAAGGTATTGAACCTGATCACGCGTCATTTCGTCGGCTAATTTCGGGACTAAATCATGATCAGCGGAGAACTGCCTGAGCACTTCCAGACTAATTTCCACGCCTGTCATTGGAGTTTCGCCTTTCTTCTCCTGGTTCAGAAAATAGGATCTCGTGATCGAGGCAGCCTGGGAGTCTTCATCATTCTGTGAAGTGTTCTTAACCCTTTTCGGTTTCATAGTCTTGATTTGTGATTGGATGCCGCCCCCCAGCGGCCTCCAAAAAGTTACCAAAAATTGATTATCTGGCCAGATATTTAGAGTTTTTAGCTAAAATACAGGGAGTTTTTATTTAGGAACCCTAAAACATCTTGCAATAATTAGGTTTTTTACTAAAAACACCCCATGAGCTCGCCCTCAAAACTAGTATCGCTTGGTGATCAATTCTGGTCGCTCGGTCTCGACGAGCTTGAAAGCCTTCAAGAAGTCCTCACCAAAATCGTTGAAGCTAAGAGAGCCATGGAGGGTGTGACCGAAAAATTGGGTCAACGGCAAGACCGGGAGACATCCGATGAGCTCCGGGCGGTCCGCCAGTTTCTCGACAATCCTAACTTAGAGCTCAACGGCCCCGAATGCGTTCTTCTCGGTGCCTTTTTTAAGTATCGCGAGAACATCGAACTCCTCGACACCCGGGCCCTCAACGTCACTCTCGATAGCTTTGGACGCAAGCCCTCCAACACAACCAGCACCGTTGAAAACCTTGAGAAGAAGGGACTTATGGAGTTCATCACTGGAGAGGACCTCCATGCTCACAAGACCTTCCGCCTCACCCAATCCGGCCTGAACGAAATCCGCAATCTCATTGGCCGGCTCAAGCGCAAGAACTTCTCAGCAGTCGGCTAACATTAGCCTGATCAGGGAAAGTTAGCCCTGAAGACGCCAAATTACTCATTTCCCGTTGCCAACCGCCTCGCCATACGAGGAAAGAGAATCCAGTGCAACGGCAGCACGGCATACCAATAGGCCCGCCCCAAGAGCCCCCGCGGGCGAAAAGTGGCCGTTTGTTTCAGCGTATCGCCCGTCACCTCGAATTGCAGCCAGGCCTCCCCGGGCATTTTCATCTCGGCTGCCAGAATCAGTCGGGCCGATTCGGAATCACTTTCGCGATCCGCTAGGACCACGCGCCAAAAATCGAGGGCATCTCCCGCATTGAGCTCCAGCGGATGACGCCTCCCCCGCCTCAACCCGGTCCCGCCCGAAAGACGGTCCATCATCCCCCGCAACCTCCACGCCCAGTTCATGCTGGGCCAGCCATTCTGCCCACCCAGAGACCAAACGGCATCGATGACCCCCTCCCTCTCGCCACTGAGCGGAACCTCCTGGGAATCAAAAAGAACCCCGTGAGCAGGGACCTGCACTGATTTTAAAAAAGCGGGAGCCAGCTTTCCCGACGCCAGCGAATCATACCAGGAGGAAGGCACCCGGTTTTGAGCGATCCGCATAAAGGCTTTCTCGATGGCCTCGTCATAACTCAGCAAAGGCTGGGGAATCATTTCCTGAAGCCTTTGATCCCGGCAAATGGTCTCATTCACGAGTGATTGCACCAAGGATTGTGCAAGCGGATAGCTGGACGCAGTGACCAGATAGAGCCACCTTGCTGAGAGCCCCGGGGTAAGAAAGGGAACGGGAATAATGACCCGCTTAAGCCCCCGCGCCTCTGCATAGAGAAGAAGGAGATCCCGGTAACTGAGGACATCCGGCCCGCCGATGTCATATTCACCTCCGATTGCTTCCTCCAAACCCAGGACCCCGGTGAGATAGCCGACGACATTTCGGATCGCGATGGGCTGGCAGCGGGTCGAGGTCCACTTCGGGGTAATCATGAAGGGCAGCTTCTCCGCGAGATCACGAATAATTTCGAATGACGCCGATCCGGACCCCACAATAATCGAGGCTCTGAGCGTCGTCACTGGAACCGAGCCCTCCCGCAGGATCCTGTTCACCGCCTCCCTCGACTCCAAATGCGGCGACAACGCCCCCTCGGGAACCAATCCGCTCAGATAAATCACCTGCTTCGCTTTGATCCAACCTGCAAAACTCAGGGCACACTCTTCTTCCAAGCGATGAAAATCCGCCCCCGCTCCCATCGAATGGAGCAAATAATAAGCAGCATCGATCCCTTCCGGAACCTCCGGGAGTTCGCGCGAAAAATCCCCTTCCAGAAGCGCAAGCTGTCCCGATTCAAAAAAACGTTCGAATTGCCGGACTGGAAAGCGTTCCACCGCACGAACGACACCCGTAACACGATGTCCGGACTCCAAAAGAGTCGGGAGCAGCCGCATTCCGATATAACCATTCGCGCCGGTGAGAAGGATGTGCACCCGCCATTCTACTGCTGGAATGCGAATTGCCCAACTTCAATCCCCGCAGAGGAGACGCCCACCGGCTTTCGAAGCCAATTTTCCGCCCACCTTTTTTCATGATCGGATTTAGCTTTTGAAATCCACCGTCCCTCTGCTATCCCTCCTGCGTCCCAAAGGGGGGCACAAACTCACCAACTCTCTTACGATTATGCCGATCAACATTGAAATGCCCAAGCTCTCCGACACCATGACTGAAGGGACAGTCGTGCGCTGGCTCAAGAAAGAGGGCGATGAGATCGAAATCGGCGATATCATTGCCGAAATCGAAACCGACAAAGCCACCATGGAAATGGAAGCTTTTGACGAAGGCACTCTTTCACAAATTTCTGTCGCCGAAGGCGGAAAAGCCCCCGTGGGTTCAGTCATCGCCGTTCTCCTTGAGGATGGAGAAGAAGCCGGCGAATCATCCGCCGCAGCGCCAGAAGCAGCCAAAGCTGAAGCAGCACCCGCGCCCAAAAAGGACAGCATCCCCATTCCTCCATCAATCTCCAACGCCCTCGCCACTGCGGCCGCATCTCTTAAATCGGGAGTCGCCGCCGTCGGAGAGCGCATTAAGGCCTCCCCTCTCGCCAAAAAGATCGCAGAAGTAGAGGGCATTGATCTCTCCGCCATCCTCGGCACCGGCCCCGGGGGTCGCATCGTTAAAGCTGACCTCGAAGGTGGCGCCAAAGCAGCTCCCGCTCCTACAGCAGCGACCCCGGCTCCAGCCGCCAAGCCCGCTCCCGTCGCCATCTCACCCGTCGCCAGCGGCGAAGACAAAATCATCGCACTTTCGGGAATGCGGAAAATCATCGCCGAGCGCCTCCTCACTTCCAAGACAACCATCCCTCACTTCTACCTTCACCTCGAAGTGGATGCCGCGCCGCTCATGGCTCTCCGCAAGCAAATTAATGCCCAGGCCGAAATCACCAACGGTAACAAATACTCGGTCAACGATTTCGTCGTCAAAGCTCTCATCAACGCCTCGGTTGCGGTCCCGGAAGCCAATGCTTCCTTCAATGGTGACCACATCGTGCAGTTCGCCCACGTGGGCATCTCGGTCGCCATCGCCGTCGAGGACGGACTCGTGACTCCCGTCGTCAAGAACGCCGAGCAGAAGTCACTCCTCGCCATCTCCAAGGAGATTAAGGAAATGGCCGTTCGCGCCCGTGACAAGAAACTCCTGCCGAACGAGTTCGATGGCGGCACCGTCACCATCTCCAACCTTGGAGCTTGGGGGATCGAATCTTTCGACGCCATCGTCAATCCACCGCAGGCCCTCATCCTCAGCGTGGGAGGCATCATCGAGAAGCCCGTCGTTAAGGATGGCGCCATCGTTCCCGGCCTCCGCATGAACCTCGGAGTCAGCTGCGACCACCGCGTCGTCGATGGAGCCGTGGGAGCCAAGTTCCTCAGCGAGATCAAGCGCCTCATCGAGAGCCCGGCCATGATGCTGGTTTAAGCCTGAGCTCGGAACCTTCCGACCATGCTCATCGCCTTTAATAAGCCCTTCGGCGTTCTCAGCCAGTTCAACGCGAACCCGGGTGACGAACAGCATCGAACCCTCAAGGAATTCGACTTCCCGACGAAGGTTCTCCCGCTGGGCCGACTGGACATGGACTCCGAAGGCTTGCTTCTCTTTACCGATGAGAAGGCGCTCGAAAACCGTCTCCTCCATCCCAAGTTCCAACATCGTCGCCGCTACCTGGTGCTGGTTGAAGGCCAGCCCACCGAAGCTGCCATGACCGAGCTCCGCAGCGGAAAACTCGTCATCAAGGGCTATCGCTGCCTCCCCTGCCGGGCCAAAGTTCTCAAACAAAACCCCGGCCTCCCCGAACGGGACCCACCCGTCCGGGTTCGCCAAACGATCATCGACACCTGGATGCGCCTCGAGCTTCGCGAAGGAAAAAACCGCCAGGTTCGCCGCATGACCGCTGCTGTCGGATACCCCTGCCTGCGACTCATGCGCGAAGGAATTGGCGCCTTCCCCCTCGGGGACCTGCCCCTTGGAAGTTGGCGCGAACTCAACGAAGAAGAACGCGCCGCCGTGTTCGCCCGTTAGACCCGCCCCCCCAAGCCATGCCACGGAGATCCCTTTTTTGGACAATCTGTTTGGCAGGAATCCTGATCCTCCTCTCCATCGTCACCAAGATCCGCAATGCCAACGCTGACTTTGGCAGCGTCTTCTTCGGATGGCTCGCCCACCGCAAGAGTCACAAATCACTTAATCGCCCGTCATCTCGCCCGCCTGCCGGATGACCTTAAGAAAGGGTTCCAGATACTTCTCTGCCTTGGTCTCGCCAATCCCCTTCACGAGAAATCCGGCATCCATCGTACTTGGCCGAAGCCTTGCCAGGTGCTCCAGCGTTTCGTTTGAAAAAATCACGTAAGCCGGCACCTGCTCCGCCTTCGCCAGGCGCGTCCGCACATCCTTCAGCTTGTCGAAGAGGCGCGCATCGAACCCCAGATCCTTCAACTCGACGCCATCAACGGACGTCTTTGAACCGGCATCCTTGGAGGGCCATTCCAGAGCGTAACTCGTCTTCCCCATCATCACCCGCTCACCACGGGCCGTGAGAGTCACGAGCGGATACTCGCCCATTTGAGTTACGATCAATCCCCCATCGTTCAAACTCCGCGCCAAGGCATTGAGATAGGCCGTGCCATGGCTTTTCAGGAGCCCATAGGTCTTCAGTTCGTGCAGTTTCACCCGCAGAACCTCCTGCGATTTGCTCCCGATCAGCATTTGAATAATGCGACCACGCCCGAAGATTCCCTCCCAACCGGTGGAAGTCCGCCGCGACATCCGCGCCACGCCACTCAGAAATTTCCGTACGATCAAATCCTCCTCGTCAGAAGGTGCCCTTCGTTCGCTGCTCTCCTCCCCCCGGCAAACATCACAACTCCCGCAAATCGGAGCATCGACCTCGCCAAAATATTCCAGAATCCATTGCTGGCGGCAGGTATTGGAGTAGCAAAGCTGCACCATCTTCTCGAGCTTCTCACGGTCACGCCTCTCTTTTTCCTCCAACGCTGCCTCATCCAGCTTCAGATCAGAAGTCAGAACATTGGGTTGCAACAAACGCGTCCCTTTCGACCTCGACCCCTGCACATCAAATCGCTCAACCCAGCGGCCTCTGATGAGAGCACCCAGGGCGGCACCGATCGCCATCCCGTTCTTGGCTCCGATCGCTTCCTTCATCTGATCCAAATTACGATGACTCTCGTAGTTCTCATCAGAATCATTCTGTAAAAACTGGTAAACGTCACGAATCATGCCTGCTCCGGGGTTCACCCCGTCGATGAAAAATTCCTGCGTCCGCGTGTCAGCATAGTTGAAAAGCAAATCACAAACCGCCGACTCGCCATCACGACCAGCTCGACCAGCCTCCTGATAGTAGGCTTCTACGCTTCCCGGGATTTCAAAGTGAACGACAAAGCGCACGTCCGACCGGTCGATTCCCATGCCAAAGGCATTCGTCGCCACCGCAATATCGGCCTCCCGGGAAATGAAGGAATTCTGGGTCCGCTCCCGCTCCTGGTCGGTCATCCCACCATGATAGGCGACACACTTCAGGCCCCACGAATGAATCGTCTCCGCCACTTCCTCGACCTTCTTCCGCGTCGCACAGTAAACAATCCCCGTCTTGTGCTCCTTCAAAACATGCTTCAGCCGGGCATACTTCTGGGCCACTTTCTCAACTGCGGTAATGGTGAAGCTGAGGTTGGGCCGCTCAAACCCGCTGATGCTTTCAAAGGGCTCCCGGAGCTTCAGGACCCCGCGAATGTCATCCCGCACAATCGGCGTCGCCGTCGCCGTCAGCGCCACACACTGCGGACGCCCCAACTTATCGAGCGCCGCACCCAGCCTCATATAGTCAGGACGAAAATCGTGGCCCCACTGACTCAGGCAGTGGGCCTCGTCGATCGCCACCATCTCAATCGGCACCTCCTTGAGCGCCTCCATGAATGAGGCGGCCCGGAATCTCTCCGGCGCGATGTAAACGAGCCGGTAATCGCCCCGCTTCATCCCTTCGAGACGCTCACGTTGCTCCGGCCAACTTAAGGTGGAATTGATCAAGGTCACTGCGACCTTCCGCTCCACCAAGGCATCCACCTGATCCTTCATCAGGGCAATCAAGGGACTCACTACCAAGGTCACGCCCTCCCGACACAGCGCCGGAAGTTGATAACAGAGAGACTTCCCCCCGCCCGTCGGCATCACCACCGAGCCATCACGACCTGACAGAATATCCGCGATCACGGTCTCCTGACCGTCGAGAAAATCTTCAAAACCGAAAACTTCCTTCAGAACCAGACGGGCTTTTTCGATAGGCGACATGGATATGTATTCAAATGAACAGATTGAAGATGTGCAAGAAAATCAAATTTATTGCACGGAATAAGCAGTGTGGCACGTTCCTCTTACAGACAAGACCAATGAAGAAATTATCACTATTCGCCTCCGCCACTCTTCTCGCCTCCTCTCTGACCTACGCCGGTGGCGAAGGCTGGATACATGACTTCGAAGCAGCCAAGGCCAAAGCCGCTAAAGAAAACAAGGACCTCCTCATCGACTTCACCGGTTCCGACTGGTGTGGCTGGTGCATCAAGCTCAACAAAGAAGTCTTCTCCCAAGATCCCTTTAAGGAGGGCGTGGCTGACAAATACGTCCTCGTGGAACTCGATTACCCAAGGGACAAGTCCATCCTCGACGAGGAAACCATCAAGCAAAACGAAGAGCTCCGGAAGGTTTATCCAGTGAAGGGTTTCCCTACCATCCTCCTCGCTGACGCCCAAGGTCGTCCCTTTGCCCAGACCGGCTACCAAGAAGGCGGACCCGAGGCCTACCTCACCCACCTTGCCGAGCTGAATAAGACCAAGACCAAGCGCGACGAAGCCTTCGCCGTTGCTGAGAAAGAAGAGGGCGTGGCAAAAGCCAAGAGCCTCTACACTGCTCTGCAAATGCTTCCTGAAGGTTTCCAACACCTCTACGCCGACACCATCACCGAGATCAAAAAACTTGATCCAAAAGACGAGACCGGCCTCGCCGCCGCAGAGAAAGCACGCATCGCCAAAGAGGCGTTCGAGAGCAGTCTCCAGGCAGCCATGCAGTCCGGCGATCCTGCCGCAGTCAGCACGCTTATCGACAACCACATCGCAGAGCAAAAACTGGAAGGTGACGAAAAGCAGCAAATGCTGACCATGAAGATCAACCCTCTCCTTCAGAGTGGCGATTTTGACAAGGTAGAGAAACTCCTCGACGAAATCGTCGCCGTAAGCCCCGAGTCCCGCGTGAGTAAATCGGTAGAGCAGTTCCGCGCCACCCAGCTTCCCAAGATCAAGGCCAGCGCTGCTGAAAAAGCCGAAAAGAGCGAGTAAAGACTCCTAAATCATCTCCATAACAAAGCGCGCAGGGTCCGAAGGCTCTGCGCGCTTTTTTTAGTTTGCTACCCACCTGTGGGCACCACGTAGGTGAAAGTGAAAAACCTGTCCGCACTTTCCTGCGGCAGGGTGTAGCGAACCACTCCCTGGGCGTTAGCGATGACAGGAATTCCTTCACTCCACTGCGACATATCAGGAGAGGTCTTCAGCATGTAAGTGACATTCGGAACGCCCCTTGTAGCCACTGCGACCTGCCCGCTCCCGGCTTCAACGGAAGGGGTGGCAGGAAGAACCACGAAAGAGAGATTGTTCGACTCATCGAAAGGCGAGGACCATTTGGGATCAGAGTAAACCGAAGTTCCCGTAAGAGTTCCCAGGAAAGCCACCAGCGAATCTTTTTGAGTATCGGATAAATTCAATCGCTGCGGCTGCGGTGGAGGGCCTCCCGGAGGACCACCGGGAATCGTCAAACGGGGGTCCAGCCCCTGCGTCACTGCCGGAATGGCATTGTAGTGATTGATCACGTCCAACAAGGTCGGCAGGGATCCATTGTGCATGAATCCTCCATGGGCAAGGCCCTCTGAATTTACGACATCCCGTAGGCTGGGAGCCCGGGTATTCGTCAAATCCTGTCCACCTCCCAGCGAAGCAATCACCCCATTGTGACCTGAGTTCGGGTCGATATCGAATTCCGGCGGTTGATGGCAGGCGGCACATCCAGCCCCGCCCCCTCCCGGTCCAGCTCCCGGACGCCCGAGAAAAAGTTGCTTGCCTTGGTTTTCCTCGTTCGTGAAATTCGTAAATGGCGCACCGTCGTTCGGCGCTATCGCCCGACCGGCGTCATATTTGCTATCGAAGGACTGAATACTACGGACAAACTGCGCCATCGCCCGCTGCATCCGCACCTCCGTGATTGCCGGATCTCCATAAACTCCGGTGAAGAGAACCTGGTAAAGTTCGATCTCCGAAATCCGCTCCACCAAATCATTCAAATCCGGATCGCCATCGATCCCGCTAAAGCCCATTTCAACATGATCCTGAATCGGCTGGGACGTCTGGAACTCCAAAGTCGGAGCCCGTTCATCCCAGAAGAATTGCCTCTCCGTCGCAAAACGGGAATTGATCAAGCGCATCGAATGCCGTCCCGCCACCCCCGCCACCCCCGCACTGGCCACCGCCGGATCCGCAAAGCCATGTTCCTGTTGGTGACAGGATGCGCAGGACACCGTGCCATCCGTCGAAAGGCGTTTGTCATAAAACAAGACCCGACCCAAGGTGGCCCCAAGATCAGTGATTCTGTTGTTGGGCGGGGTATTGTCCTTCTGAATATAGGGCGGAACGACCTGATCCGCATAAGAATGCAACTCGGTCAGATCCAGCACCGCTTCCTGCCCGTGGGAGGGCAGAACAACCAACATCGCCAGTGGAATGATCGCTTTCATTGCCAGTATAGAAACACACCCAAGATGAACGCCGTATGAACAGAGGGCACCTCCGGCCTCCTTTCCTTCATCGGACCCTACGCGGTGTTTACTTATCTCTGGAAAAATAATTTTGAGATCAACGTGGATAAATTCCCGGGATCCTTCATCGCCGCGACTCACCTGTTCCTCTTCACTTGGCTCACCTCTCACCTCTCACCTCCGCCTTGCCATTCTCACCCTCAAAAAAAAATAAATCCTAAACTTCACTCCTCTTCATTCACCCTTCACCATTCCCTCCATGAGTTCACTGAAAGTTCATAACGCAATGTGGCCCGGCCTTGTCGGGAAAGAAGATGGCACCGATCACCCACCGATCTCTCTTGAGCGCATGCTCGAACTAACCGCTAACTCCGAAGTCAACGGTCAGAAATACGATGGCGTCGATTACTTCCTCTTCCATCCCCACACCGATCCCGATGCCTCGGAAGATGAACTCAAAAAAATCGCTGATCTCATCGCTTCAAAAAACCTCAAAGTCGGCACGCTCGTCGCCCCTATCTGGGAAGGCACCGTCGGCGGCCCCGCTTTCGGTTCACAAGATGACCGAGATAATTTCGTCCTCGCCGTCGAAAAAGCCTGCCGCATCGCCAACATTTTCAAAGCACACGGAGTTCGGGAATACGGAGCCATTCGCATCGACACCGCAGGTGGAGTCGAAGACTGGGCCAAAGACCCCGCCGGCAACACCGCTCTCGCGGCCGACACCATTAAACGCGCCGCTGCCGTCGCCGCCGACAATGGCGAACGTCTCGCCATGGAAGGTGAAATCTGCTGGGGCGCTATTCATTCCTGGAAGGACACTCTCGACCTCCTCGAAGCGATCGGCCTCCCCGACACCGTCGGCTTCCAGGCCGATCTCGCCCACACTTACCTCTATCTCCTCGGTTACAATGCCCCCGAGCACGCCCTCGTCAAAGAAGGTCACTCCCAAGAAGAATTCTGGGCCGCTTACTGCTCTATGGTCGACAAGCTCCGCCCCTGGACCATCGACTTCCACGTCGCCCAGAACGACGGCACCGTCCATGGCACCAGCGCTCACGACAAAACCGGTCGCCACTGCCCCGCCGACGACCCCAACGGAAAACTCGACATCGTCAAGTGCTCCTCCGAATGGCTCAAGGATCACGCCGACCGCAAGATCGAACACATCTGCTGGGACGGCTGCATGTTCTCCAACGAATTGTTAGAAGAACAACAAACCTGGAACACCATCCTGGAAACGATGTTGCAGGTCCGCGACGCCCAATAAGGAGAGCAAGTGTAATCTCTACACAACAAATAACTGTGACCAAACCAGTCAAAAACAATACCTCGATAAAACTGGGCTTCGTCCCCTCGCACCTTATTTTAGCGAATACCCACATTCCAGACGAGAAGGGAGAACTTCCTCGTAACGAAATGGGAAGCTTGCTTTTACTAAAAGGGATTGTCGATACCTGTGCCTCCAGCCCGGTTCAGGTAGACGCTATTCAAATCATGTATTTCCCTGGGATATGTGATCATGATTCACAAGAGCTCATCAATGGGATTCAAGAGATTGGGGTAGAGCCACAGCTCATCCTCATGGTTGGAGGGGCAGACCCGATGAACCCGGCAGACGAAGACGCAGCCACAGAGCTCCTCCTAAACGGTATCAAAGTTGCAAAAAGACATGGCATTAAACACATCGGCTCCACCTCTGTTGAAGCATGGATGGCAAGTCCACCACCTGCTGATGAGGCGGATTTCGAACAAAGAAAGCAGCAGATTATAAAACTTCACAAGCGGGTTTTCACGGACGGAAAGATGGCCGAATCTTCAATCGAGAGTTGGCATCTCGAGTTTCTTCGTCCTGGGGAGATGAATACCTTCACAAGCATCCCTTCTATTCAAAGTGTTGTGGCAGAGCTCAATAAAAAAATAGGGAGCGCTTTTTTCAAGGTCTTAGTGGATGCGGCCCATTGTGGAGATGGTGATCTCACTCGTGAAGAGAATGCCAAATTAATTCATCAGTTAGCCGATGATGGACAATTCGAAATATTTCACGCCTCAGCACCAACAACAAGAGGCTGTGTGAGCTCAGACGACAGTTGGATTAGCTCTTTGCTTGCGGCCTCTGCCACTTCCGGCGCTCTAAAATATGTCATCGTAGAAGTATTCCACCATGCTGACCCTGCTCTGCAAGCACTCAGAGAGTATGACTCAAACCATGGTATCGACACTTCGTGTGGCAGGTCATACCAAGATATCGTCCATCATAATCTAACAGATATTGCCCTGAGGTTAAACAACCTAAAAAACAGGGGACTTATCGATTAGTCAGAATGATGCTCATTTTGGAAGATACCTCGCTGCAAAGCTGTCGGGAAATGGTCCCTAACGTTGCTACTTTGGGGAACTTTAACTGAGTGCTATTCCGACTACGGAAACGCGTAAGTGACAGCTCACCATATTCAGCCTTGCCCCCTCGGCTCTCTTTTCTAACCTGTCACACAGATGAGCAAAAAACCTGTCCGCATTGGAGTAGTTGGCTATGGCTTTATGGGCCGTACCCATTCGAACGCATACTCACAGCTTGAGCACTTTTTCGACACCGACCACGTCCCTGTGAAACAGGTGATCTGCGGCCGTTCCGAAGACAAGGTGAAGGAATTCGCCGAGAAATGGGGCTACGCCGACACCGAGACCGATTGGCGCGAATTAGTGAAACGCGACGATATCGATGCCATCGATATCTGCACCCCAAACAACTCCCATTTCGATATTGCCATGGCCGCCGTTGAAAACGGCAAGATGGTCCTCTGCGAAAAACCCCTCGCCCTTAATGGCGAACAAGGACTCAAAATGGTGGAGGCCATCGAGGCCTCGGGTCTCCCCAACCTTGTCTGGTATAACTATCGCTTCCTCCCTGCCGTCACGCTCGCCAAGCAGATCGTCGACCGTGGAGATCTCGGTCGCATCTACCACTACCGCGCGAATTTCCTGCAGGACTGGACGATGTCCGAAGACCTTCCCCAGGGAGGCGCTGCCCTCTGGCGTCTCGATGCCGCCTCCGCCGGTTCCGGCGTCACCGGCGATCTTCTTGCCCACAACATCGACTGCGCCCGCTGGATCAACGGCGACATCGTGAGCGTTTCGGCCATGACGGAAACCTTCATCAAGGAACGCGTGCACCAGGAAACCGGCGAAGTCCACCCCGTCACCATCGACGACGCCTGCGCTTTCCTCGCCCGCTTCGAAAATGGCTCCACCGCCATCTTCGAATCCACGCGCTACGCCCGCGGCCACAAGGCCCTCAAAACTTTCGAGATCAACGGTCACGACAAATCCCTCTCCTGGGACCTCCACGATCTCAATCGTCTCGCCTACTTCGACCACGACGTCTCCGGCGAGACCCGTGGCTGGTCCAGCATCCACGTCTCCGATAGCGATCACCCCTATACCGGCAACTGGTGGGTCCCCGGACTCTGCCTCGGTTACGAGCACTCCTTCGTCCACGGCGCTGTCGAGTTCATGAAAAGCCTCGACGATCCTAGCGCGAAAAAAGCCTACCCCGATTTCCGCAACGCCCTCGGCACCCAGTATGTCTGCGACGCCGTCCTCGAGTCCGCCAAAACCGGACTGTGGGTCGACGTCAAACTCGCCTAACAAAACACTCCTTCAAATCTCAAAACACCGTCTCTTCGGAGCCGGTGTTTTTTATGGTCATCTCATTGACCGATTCCCTTGACCCTCAGCCATTCAGCAGCCTGCGTGGGCCATGTTCTCATGATCGATCCATCCTGAGAGCGCAAACGATGGCCATGACGATAGCCCCCATTTTGATAGAGGTGAAGTTCGAGGCCTGGTTTAGGGGCCTCGCAGAAAGGGAACAGGAGTGGGCATTAAAGGTGGCTCCGGAGGATTCGATGATTCGGTAGGGATGATGGGGCTTTGTTCGTCTGGAGCTCAGTGGAGGAACTGGATGACTTGAAGCGCGCCAGGCATTGAGAGTAAGAGGGCTCTACTATCGTAGATTCCGTAGGTTCAAGGAAAGTAGGGTGTCTCAATCTCGGGCAGATTGAGGAGTCTGTGGACCTTCTCTCCGATAGCTTTCATCCCTCTGCGTCTCCTCTACTCTGCGTGAGACTTCACCTCATCCCCCGCTTCTCCTCCTCAGTGCCCGCGCCTCTGCCGGGGAAGAGGTTCCCTTGAAAGTCGGTCCGTAGTCCGCAGCAAAGCACCGGGATATCCAGATCGTCGGAGACTTGAGCCAGTTGCTCCACTTGCAGACGAGTCAAAAACTGGGCTTCATCGATGAGGACACAAGCCACACCACCCTCACCAGAAAGAGCTGGATCATCCTCGCTTGCCTCGACAAGGGCATGCAAGTCGTCGTCCTGATGAAAGGTCCGGGCACCAGCTTCGAGGCCGATTCGAGAAGCAATTTTCCCGATGCCCGCCCGTTCATCAATTTCGGGAGTCAAGAGCAGGGTGTTCATCCCGCGCTCTTGGTAGTTGTGACTCGATTGCAAGAGATTGGTGCTCTTGCCCGCATTCATCGCGGAGTAGTAAAAGTAGAGTTTTGCCATGGTGAGAATGCTGAGACTTGAGGGCCGGAAGCGCTGCCCCATTTTTCACGTGATCCCAAGAGTGACAAGCAACTGGTATCATTCACGAGTGATTTTGCCTTGTGGTGAGGCGCCCGAAAGGGAGTGGGGCTTACGGTGAAATGCCCTTGGGTGCCCCATGACCGTCGGGGAACTCGCTTGCGATGGCGCAAGCCAGATAAAGACGCCCTGAAGAGATTCAGCAGGCACTTGATCGCTAACTCATATAAGCGGCCAACTCCCGGCTCAGGGCGGGATTGGGATTCACTAAAAACTCATCCGCCATCTCGATGGTCGCCCGTTTTCCTGCGCCATTTTGGATGTGCAAGAGAACCGGAGCTTTCCCGGGATACTCTGCGATGATGCTCTTAATTCTTTGCAAGTCGTCGCCGTTGTTACGACCAGCCCACAGGGTCAATTCGACCGTTCCTTTTGCCTGGGTCTTCCGCGATTTCAGTTCACGGATCTGTGATCCTGAAAGTCGCCGTTGCTCGGTGCGATCATCGACGGTGACCTGGGCTTTGAACTGAATCACCTGCCCCGCCGCCATCAGTCCGGCATCGCGGGCCGGAAGATAACTCTCGCTCCAGCACACCATTTCGCGGTCGCCGGTAAAGTCCTGCACGATCACGACACCGAAGGGCTTTCCTGATTTGGTCATCTTATGCTCCACGCTGCGCACCATTCCGGCGAAGGAAAAACGGGCGCGCTTGTCACTGAGATCGAGATCATCGAGGAGGCCCAATTTGATAAAGCGATCAGAGTCCACGACTCCGCGGAATTTATCAAGGGGGTGTCCGGTCACGTAGAATCCAAGAAGCTCTTTCTCGTGCTCAAGGCGCTCATCCTTCGGCCATTCTCCGATCGCCGGAGAAGTATCCGTCACCGCTGGCGGCGCCGCGAATTCCATGGCATCGAAAAGCCCGCCCTGCCCCGAGGCCCGGTCCTTTTGGGCACTGCTGGCACTGGCGACCACTTTCTCGAGACGATCCGTCATTCCGGCGCGTGTTTCACCGGTCCAATCCATCGCCCCGCCTTTGACCAGGTTCTCAAGAATACGCTTGTTGATGACCTTGGAATCGAGGCGATTACAGAAGTCATCGAGCGATTCAAAATCACCATTCTCCTCGCGATTCTTGATCGCCATTTTCATGGCTGCGGCACCGACGTTTTTAATAGCGGCGAGACCATATCGAATGGCCCGTCCGCCACCGAGAGTTTCCTCAGGTGAGAAACGGAGCATGGACTTGTTCAGATCCGGCGGAAGGATCTCGAAGCCCATGCGGAAACATTCGTTCACGAAGACTCCAATTTTATCGGTGTTGTTGATCTCGTTCGAGAGAAGGCCGGAGATAAACTCGATGGGATAGTTGGCCTTCAGGAAGCCGGTCCAATACGAAATGAAGCCATAACACGCGGAGTGGGATTTGTTGAATCCGTATCCCGCGAAGCCCGCGATCTTGTCGAAGATCAGGTTGGCGTTCCGCTCGTCGATGTCGTTCGTCTCTTTGGCTCCGGCCACGAAAATCTTACGCTGCTTCTCCATCTCCTCGGGCTTCTTCTTACCCATGGCACGACGAAGAATATCGGCACCACCGAGGGTGTATCCCGCCAGAATTTTGGCCGAGTTCTGCACCTGCTCCTGGTAGATCATGACGCCGTAGGTATCGCCGCAAATCTCTTCAAGAAGCGGGTGCTCATACTTGGGTTGCGAACGCCCTTCCTTCACCTCGATCATCTGATCGATGTATTGCATCGCTCCCGGACGATAGAGTGCGAGAAGGTCAATGATATCCTCGATCCGGTTGATGCCGTACTTCCGGCAGGTCTCGACCATGCCACCACTCTCCAACTGGAACACTCCCATCGTTTCTCCGGCGTTGAGCATTTTAAAGGTGGCCGCATCCTCCATTGAGATTTTGTAGATATCGAAGTCCGGGGTGTGCTGATGAATGTGATCAATCGCCTCCTGAATGACCGTCATGTTCTTCAAGCCGAGGAAGTCCATCTTGAGCAAACCGACATCCGTGATCGCGCCCATGTCATACTGGGTCACAATTTCACCTTCGTTACCCCGCGTGAGGGGGACGTGCTCATCGAGCGGGCGATCACCAATCACGATTCCCGCCGCGTGCACACCGACGTTCCGGGTCATGCCTTCCAACTTCAAAGCATACTCCCAAAGTTCCTGGTAAGTCGCGCTGCTCTCAATGCGTTCGCGAAGTTCCGCCTTGTCCTTGAATTCTGTCGCGAGCTTCACGCCGGGTTTGGACTCGATCATCTTGGAAATTTGATCGGCTTCACCGTAGCTAATTCCCATCACGCGGGCGACGTCTCGAATGACGGACTTCGCACCCATCGTTCCATAGGTGATGATGTGGGAAACATTTCGCTCACCGTATTTGCGACGAACGTAGTCGATCACCTCCGGGCGACGGGTCTGGCAGAAGTCGATATCGACGTCGGGCGGGGAGACCCGTTCCGGGTTCAGAAATCGCTCGAAGAGAAGGCCAAAACGCAGCGGGCAAATATCGGTAATGCCCATGGTATAGGCCACCAACGAACCAGCCGCCGAACCACGACCGGGACCGACCGGAATCTTGTGATCCTTGGCCCAGTTAATGAAGTCCGCGGTGATGAGGAAGTAGGAGGCGAACTTAAGATCAACAATGGTCTTAATCTCATACTCGAGACGGTCGATGAGTTCCTGGTCTCCTTCCGCCTTCTCCTTGCCGTATCGGGTTTCGAGTCCCTGAAAGCAAAGATCGCGGAAGTGATCGTTCGGGTGGGAGCCATCGTCAGGCTGATACTCGGGATACTTTTCCGAAGAAGTGGGATCGAGGATGAACTCCACGTTGCACCGCTCCGCGATTTCCAAGGTGGTATCACAGGCACCGGGATATTCGGCGAAGAGGGTGCGCATTTCCTCGGGCGTCTTGAAGTAAACCTCGGGGGAATAGCGCTTCCGGTTCTCATCAATAATCAGGCGGCTGGCACCGATACAGATCATGACATCATGCGCCTCGTGATCTGCGCGATGGAGAAAGTGAACGTCATTGGCCGCCACCGTTTTGATCCCCAACTTTTCGGAGTATCGGACGAGCGTCTCGCGGATTTTCACCTGTTGCTCCATCCCGTGGTTGTGGATCTCGAAATAGAAATTCTCTTTCCCAAAAATATCGATGAATTCCAGGGTCTGTTCCCACGCGAGGTCTTCCTGGTCTTGCAGGATATACTCATTAATCGGACCCGAAAGACACCCGCTGAGACAGATGATGCCCTCGGCATGTTGACGCAAAACCTCGCGATCGACCCGCGGTTCGCCATAATACATTCCCTCGAGGTGCCCCTTCGAGATGAGTTTTTGAAGATTGTTCCAACCGGTATTGTTTTCGGCCAAGAGAGTCATGTGGGTGGATCGCTTACGACCCACGACTTCTTTCATTTCCTCCATCGGCCCCGGGGCGAGATAGATTTCGCAGCCCAAAATCGGCTTCACCCCCGCGTCCTTACACGCTTTGTAAAAGCTGATCGCTCCATAGAGGTTGCCATGGTCCGTCATGGCGACTGCCGGCATGCCCAATTCAGCAGCTCGAGCCGCCACCGCCTTGGTCCGGCAGGATCCATCGAGCGTGGAATACTCGGTATGCAAATGCAGGTGAACGAAGGAGTCAGACATCGCTCAAAATCATGAACCCGGAACGGCTAATTTTGAACTCCGAACTGAAGATGGGAGTCGATTGTGAATAAGCTCCTTGCGAAATTGACCCCTCCTTCCTAGAATTTGCCCAATATCATGTTGCGATGCGATGCTTCCTAGCCGTCATCTTTGGAATTCTCATTCAACCAAATTTTGCGGAACGCCCCGATATTTCAAACCTTCTGAAAATGAGAGAGTGGGCAAGCTGCCTTCCCGTTGAAATTGTGAGGATCGAGGTCCGTGACGAATTACACAAAACCCGTCTCTTTGGGGCAAAATATGACGTGACGAAGGCTCAGAAGATCAAAGAGAGCGAGCGCACCTTGATTACGAAGGGGCTGGCGGGAGATGACCCGCTGGTTTTTGGTCAATTCCACCCCTGGGGAGGACCAAAGCCCATTCATTTCTGAGTGTTAAACCACTGAAACCATCCTATTTTTACGGTGAAATTTGGGCGCGATGAGACTGCGTCGTCCCGGGCTTTTGAGAAACCCCTGCAGAAAGATCGTCACCAGCCGGGCCATCGGGATGTTCTTCAGGGCACCTCCGGCAACCTGCTTTCGAAAAGAAAATTGTCGATAATTTCTCAGATCAAGGCGGACAGCGAGCCTTTTGAATGAATTCATAAGGTTTGTGACCAACGCTGAGATGGGGAAATTTGGGCGAGTTGGGGATTGGGGGAAGCGGTCACGCAGGAAGATTGTCGCTGAAGGGTTTTCATTCGCAAGCGACAGATTTACTGATATGACTCTCACCATGCGCCCCCTCTTGACCGCCCTCATTCTGCTTTGTCCTCTCGCGGCCTTTTCGCAAGAAGCCAACACTGCCGTCCTCACTTTGGTGGACGAAGGGACCTTCAATAAGATGAAGATCGATCTGGAGGTCATCATAGGGGATTCCACTGCCACCTCCACCCTAACCGGAACCATCGACGTCCGCCTCAACATCGATCTCGCCACTGCGCTGACTGATGAATTGACCATTCTCTCGGCCGATGTCTCCGGGACCAATATCACGCTGGCGGCGAGAAGTTTCCTGGGACGATACTCCATTAATTCCAGCGGACTAAAGCTGGACGCCAGCACCTTTGACCCTCCGGGTGAAGTGGCTCCGGCGACCGGGGAATTCGATTCCTCGCAATATCGTTTTACCGTCAAGGAAGGGACTCTCGCCGGAACCGCGACCATCTACATCGCGCCTCCTCCCACGGATGTGAATTTTGACTTCTCGGAAGAACCTTTTGATGGAGCTGGAACCGGGACCGGGACCGTTACCCTGACCCCCACCCAGATCTCGGATGGAAAGCAATTCTACGATGTCATCGCAATTATGCCGATTGCGATCGAGCAGACGATCGAGGACATCGGAGGGACCGGCCAAAGCGCAAACACTCTTATCACCAGCACTCTCAAAGCCGTCGGCACGACCTTTGTCGAACTTCCCTATACCTATGAAACCTGGGCTGCCGAGCAGAGCCTCGCCATCGATAGTCAGAACGAGTTGAGCCTCAGTTCAAATACCCCCAACTTCCACCTCTACGCCTTGGGCTTCGAAGCCACAACCACTCCACCTGAACAGCTCATCTATTATCGCCCCTTCGGCATGATCGTCAGCACCGGTGGTGAGGGACTTTCCCGGGGTGAACTCGAGATCCAATGGTCCGCAGATATGGAAACCTGGACCCGGGTCCCCGACGAAGAAATGGTGAGCGGCAGTAGCTTGATCAACGAAGGTGTCGATCTCGAAAACGATATCGTGGCCGGATTCGGAACAGGCACCGGAGCCCGATATTATCGCATCGCCCGGGTCGCAGCGCCCTAACGCTATCCTTTCATTGCAGCGAGGTCGGCCTCGATCGCTTCGAGAACATCCTCCTCGGGCTTGAAGTCAGCAGCGTGATAGGAACTCCGCACCAACGGACCACTCGCAACGTGGCGGAAGCCTTTGGCGAGCGCAATTCCCTTCCACTCATCAAATTTCTCAGGCGTGACATACTCCACGACGGGAAGGTGCATCGGAGTCGGACGCAGATACTGACCCAGTGTGAGCACAGTGACATCGGCGGCAATCAGATCGTCAAAGGCCTGCTCGATTTCCTCCGGACGCTCTCCGAGGCCCAGCATGATCCCGCTCTTCGTCGCAACCTTTCCGCCGGCCATGACTTTCGCCTTTTTAAGAACCGCCAGGGAACGCGAATATTGCGCACGACTGCGAACGAGCGGAGTCAGACGCTCCACCGTTTCCAAATTATGGTTAAAGATGTGCGGGCGGGCTTTCATCACCAACTCGAGCGCCCAGTCCTTGTCGTTAAAATCGGGGACGAGAACCTCGATGATAATTCCCGGGTTCACCTCGCGGATTTTCTCAATCGTTTGTTGGAAATGCTCCGCTCCCCCGTCTTGAAGATCGTCGCGAGCCACGGCCGTAATCACGACGTGGTTGAGATTCATGCGCTTCGTGGCCTCGGCCACCCGGGCGGGTTCATCGGCTTCCAGGGCGTCGGGCTTGGCCGTCTTCACAGCACAGAATCCGCAGGCGCGGGTGCACTTTTCGCCGGCGATCATGAAGGTCGCAGTTCCCTGCCCCCAGCATTCCCAACGGTTGGGACACTGGGCTTCCTCGCACACCGTCACCAGGCTCAAGTCCTTGATCATCGACTTGGTGTCCCAAAAGACCGGATTGTTCGGAAGACGAACCTTAATCCACGATGGCTTCTTATCCAGGTGAAGGGAGGAATCCATCTTCATCCGTGGGCCGAAGTTTTTTCCGCTGCCGCAACCGCTCATGTCGCTTACCTACTCCTTCCCCGCTCCATGCGCAATGCCCGATATCGCTACAAAAAACGTCCGGCCTGTTTCCAGACCGGACGGATGTTTTGGCCAAAGCGCGTTTGACTACTTGAATCCTGGGTTCACCTAGCCGGAGCCTTGGCTTTGAACAGGATCTGGCGCATTAGATCCACAGCAACTGGCGAGTCCGAGGATGGTCGCGACAAGAGCGAGTCTCGCCATGACGCAGATTGGCATACGCGCGACTCACCGAGGAAAACTTGAAACTTGCCACTGCTTCGTGACTGGTCCGGAAACCCTTCACCACAAGGGTCTGGCGGGGATTGACAATGTAGCCCCGCTTCTTCGTCGACGCCGCCTGACCATCGACCACATCGAGGCCATCCACGCCCATCGCACGGGCTCCATCCTTGTCGTTATAACGAATCGTTGAAAGGTGCGACGGCGCGGCCGTTGCCCACACAAAATCCGTGTGGGTCATCTCCAGTCCTGTTCCCGGCAGTCACAATTTCTGGCACAGACTCGGAAGTATTCATAGGAACGGGAGGGGCTCCCGCGGGCCCTCCCGCACAACTCGCCATCAACCAAGCCCCTGCAGCAAGGGCTGTCCAGGTCCATACCCTGGAAGTCTTTTCTACCAAATTTTCCGTCGTGATCCTTATATAAATGCTGGAAAAACTGTAATTGAGTCGATCGCCCACTCAAAATGCTGTTTTTTCAACATAAAACAGGTCACAAAATGTAGCGGTCTGTTCACTTGACCTCTATCCTTTCATAGTCCAAT
Source organism: uncultured Verrucomicrobiales bacterium (assembly GCA_963925135.1). Classification (GTDB taxonomy): domain Bacteria; phylum Verrucomicrobiota; class Verrucomicrobiia; order Verrucomicrobiales; family Akkermansiaceae; genus SW10. The sequence continues at coordinate 23,443 of CAWUTG010000040.1, forward strand.
AGAAATTCGCAACAGATGAAATCGATCTTTTCACTCTCCAACATGCTTACCGCATTTGCGGCCCTCACCCTATCGAGTTGCAGCTCACCAAAGAAGGCCCCAACGCCCAATCCTGACCAAAAGGAAATCAAAACGGCACAGAAGGTAAACCCCTACGCCGCAGGCTCCTACGAGCATTTCAAGTTTAAGAGTTATCCCTACACGACCCGTACTTGGAAGGATCGCGGACTTCTCGCGCAAGCCAGCCCTTCCAACACCAGTGTCACAATTGACCTCAGCATGCAGCGCGGTTTTCTCATGGTGGGCGACCAGGTTGCCATGGACTACCGCGTCTCTTCTGGAAGCTCCTCCCACAAAACACCATCAGGGAGCTATAAGATCGTCGAAAAGATCAAAGACAAGCGCTCCAACCTCTATGGAAAGGTTCTCAATTCCTCGGGCGGAGTCGTCAAAAGCAACGCTGACTCCCGCAAGGACGAGGTCCCTGAAGGCGGTAAATTTCTTGGCACCAGCATGGCCTATTGGATGCGACTCACCAACACCGGCATTGGAATGCACAGGGGTGACGTGAACAGCCGTTACGCTTCGCACGGTTGCATCCGCAGCCACTACACCGCCGTTCCCATTGTCTTTTCCAAGACCCGTATCGGCACTCCTGTCTCGATTATTCCTTAAAGCAATCCCCCAAACACACCGAAGCCATGAAGAACTAAATCTTGGCCGGCCTCGCTCTTGCCATCGCCTCACGCTCTTTCACCAGCTGCTCCACCATCTTCGGCACGACCCACTACAAAGGTCGCCGGGTTCACGGTGGTGATCGCCGAAACTACCGTGGACGGCGTGACAAATCCGTCGGAGCACCTCTCCCCTGCTGGATGTGCATGACCGGCGGTGGTATTGGAATGCACGGCTCGAATAGCGTTCATCGCCATCCCGCCAGCAGTGGTTGTGTCCGCACACCGCCATCGGTGAGCCCCCAGATCTTTGCCAAGGTTAAGAAGGGCACTCCTGTTCAGGTTGTCCGCTGAAGACTTTGCCTCCGCTTCACTGATCAATGCGCTTCCCCGGAAGCGCGTTTTTTTGTGCCTCCAAGCGTCCCCATAGAACTTGAGCTTCCTGCAAATCCCGGTAAGGTCCCGACATGAAGCGCCTCCTGCCATTCCTCGTCTTCGCCATCGTTCTTGGCGTGGCGCGAATTCTCGGATCCTACACCCCCGAAAGCCTCGGGAATCTTCAACCTCTCGGCGCGCTCTTCTTCTGCGGCATGGCCCTCTTTGGCCTTCGCGGCATTATTTTACCCACCCTCGTTTGGTTCATCACCTACCCCATGACCAGCCTCCAGCAAGGCTACGGATGGAGCGCCCAAATACTTGTCCCTCTTCTGGGATTTGCCGCGATGATCCTTCTCGCCCGCTCATTCCAAAAAGCCAGTCCCAGGAAAGTCTTCCTCGGCTCCCTCGCCAGTGCCCTCGTGTTCTACCTGGTCACCAACACCTTGAGCTGGGCCATGGATCCGCTCTACACCAAGTCCTTCGCCGGACTCGTGCAAGCGCTCACCGTGGGCCTCCCGCAGTTTGCCACCCCGACTTGGATATTTTTCCGGAACTCACTCATTTCCCAAAGCGCCTTTAGTGCGCTCTTCATCATCGCCACGCAAACGATGACCGTGCGCTCACCCTCGAAGGCAAGAGTCGCCCTTCCATCGACTTAGCCCAGGCGGCACTGCCGCACCCCGCCTTCATCATCGAAGAGAAGGACCTTAGTTTCTCTTTGGAGATTGCAGACTTCCCCCATCGCGTCTTCTGTATCAAGATGACCTCTCAATAAGATGACCTTGTATTTAGCTCTTGTCGAAGTCGGCTCCGGACGCCTCATCGGCACCCTTATCGCCGCGATCGCCCTCATTCTTTTCCTCATTCTCAAGCTGCGGGTGCAGGCCTTCCTGGCCCTCCTCATCGCCAGCGTTTTCGTAGGTATCGTCTCCGGCACCATTGGTATGACCGAGGTCGGAGGAACCATCGTCGATGGCATGGGCAAAAGCCTCGGCTTCATTGCAACCATCGTGGGAATCGGCGCGATCTTCGGAGCTCTCATTGAGCATAGCGGCGGGGCCCAATCTTTGGCTAATGGCATGTTACGCATCTCAGGTGAAAAGCGCGCCACCTGGGCCATGCTCCTCACTGGATTCCTGATTTCCATCCCGGTCTTTCTCGATGTCGCCCTCGTCATCCTCGCTCCAATTATTTACGCCCTCGCCCGCCGCACGGGTAAATCACTCACCGTTTACGGAATGCCTCTGCTTGCAGGCATGATTGTCACCCATTCATTCGTCCCACCAACACCGGGGCCAACCTGGGTCGCCTACCAACTGGGCATCCCCATCGGCACCGTGATCGTTTATAGTGTCCTCGTTGGCCTCCCGACTGCCATCATTGCAGGAATTTTCCTCGGAGGGAAAATCGCCAAATCCGTCCACGTCGATCCTCCACCACTGGAGGTTGCAGAAGAGAAAAATCCTCCTGCCTTCGGCATGATCGTCGCCATCCTTCTTCTACCCATCGCCCTGATGATCGCCGGGTCGATGGTCGAACAATCTGTGGCCAGCACTCTTCCAGAAGGATTGGCAAAAAAGATTCGAGAAGCTCAGATCGAAACACTCATGGCAAATGCTCCCATTTGGAAGCAAATCATCTCATTCCTCGGACATCCCGTTCTCTCCCTTCTCCTCTGCACCTGCCTCAGCATCTGGTTTCTCGGCACAAAACGCGGCACCTCGCGGGATGTCCTCATGGACATTTCCACCCGCGCTCTCGGGCCCGCCGGAATCATCATCCTCGTCACTGGAGCTGGCGGAGTCTTCAAAGGTATGCTCGACAAAACAGGTGTCGGCGACGCCCTCGCCGCGGCCCTAAATGGCGGCATGCCCGTACTCCTTTTAGCTTTCCTTTTCTCCGCTATCTCCCGAATCGCGCAGGGATCTGCAACTGTCGCCATGGTCATGGCCGCCACCCTCATCGCTCCCATTGTCGGAGAGCTTGACCTCTCTGATGCCAAACTCTCCCTCATCGTTGTTGCCATCGCCTGCGGAGCTGCCGGGTTTTCCCATGTCAATGACAGTGGGTTTTGGATGGTGAGCCGGTATTTCCGCATGACTGAAAAGGAAACCTTTAAAACCTGGGGCCTCGTCTCCACCGCAGTAGGCCTCGTGGGCATCGCTTTCGCCTCCGTTGTTTGGCTCGTGATTTCATGAACGCCATCGTCGTAATGGGAGTCAGCGGCTCCGGGAAATCCACCATCGGACAACTCCTTGCAGAAAAGACCGGAGGAATCTTCCTCGACGGCGACGATTTTCATCCCACGGAAAACGTTGCCAAGATGAAATCCGGTATCCCTCTGACAGACCGAGACCGCCAGGGTTGGCTCCAAGCTCTCGCCCACGAAATCCACTCAGCCGAAAAGCTCACCATCATCGCCTGCTCCGCCTTAAAAGCGAGCTACCGCGAAATCCTCAGTGGAGCCAAATTCATTTTCCTATCCGGCCCCGAAGCCCTCCTCGCCGGGCGCCTCGCCGCCCGCGAGAACCACTACATGCCCCCCGGCCTCCTCAAATCCCAGCTCGAAACCCTCGAGCCACCCGCCAACGCCCTCGTTCTCGACATTCAAAAATCTCCCGAAGACCTCGTCAACGAAGTCATCTCCAAACTCGGCCTCTCGCGCTCAGACCCGGCAGGACCAAGCTCCCGGCCCCGTTGAAGCCTCCTTAACCTTGATATGGGGGGGGGTACAAAGAAAGCCCCCCAAGAGCCTGGCAGGGCCGAGAGGGACTTTCCTTGAAACTGCCACATTCAGTGTAAAACCTTCCGTCGGCAAGTGATTAGGGGGAGTATACGAAGCACTAAAACAACGCTTGGTAATTCAGGCACTGGAATAATCTTCTCGGAGTCTTATTCTAAAAAATGCCCGCATCCTACAGGCATTGATTGAGGTTTATTGAGACTTGCCATTGCTTACAAAGCGGGCAGTCTCCGCCTCCGAAAAACCCGTCACACAACTTATGAGCGAATTCCACATTGTCCCCGCTGAAAAACACGATGAACTGGTCAAAGCAGCCTACCAGTCTCGCGGATACGACGCCGACGAATCAGCAATCGCAGCTCAGGTTTGCCAGGACGCGACCCGCCACGGCATCCGGACCCACAATGCCCTAAAAGCACTCCATCTCGACCACCTCTTCGGCTCAGCCACCGGTGGTTGTGTGCCCGGCGCACAAATCGAAGTCGTTAATGACCGCTTCAAAGCAAGCGAAGTCTGGAACGCTCACAAAAAACTCGGCCAGGCCGTCGCCATCGCAGCCATCGATCGCTGCATCGAAATGGCCGATGAATATGGAGTCGGTCAGGTCGCCATCGACAACGCATTCCACTATCTCTGGGGCGGTGGCTACGTCATGAAAGCAGCCGAAAGAGGCTATATTGCTTACACGAACTGCACATCGACCCTCGCCGAAGTGGTGCCATTTTTTGGAAAACACCCCACTCTGGGCACCAACCCCCATTCCTGGGGATTCCCCACTCAAGACGCCAACGGCTTCCCCATCGTCATCGATTGGGCCACCTCCACCGTGGCCATGGGCCGCGTCCAGCAACTGAAACGCGAAGGCAAACCACTCCCTCCCGGAGCTGCTGTCGATAAGGACGGCAAGGAAACCCTCGACCCCAACGAAGTCGCGGCCCTCCTCCCCTTTGGAGCCCATAAAGGCTACGGCATGGCCCTCATCAACGAACTTGTAGGCGGATTCATCGGCGGCAACCTCCCGACCGAGCGCGGTCGCGCGGGAGCCAAAACCACCACCTGCTTCTACTTCCAGGTCATCCACCCCGAGGCCTGGTCCAGCGGATCCTTCGTCCACCCCAACCAATCTGCCAATGTCAAAGCCGTCATCGACGACGTCCTCGGGCACGGCAACGAAAACTGCCTCCTCCCCGGCCAGATCGAAGCCGGCTTCCGCAAGCGCACCGAGGCCGCCGGCGGACTCCTCTTCTCCCCTGCCGAAATCGCCGAATTCAAAGAACTTGCCGATGAAGTTGGCATTTCCGGCTGGGAACTCGAAAACTTCCCCAACGAAGAAGCGTAACCCCTCATCACAATGCCGAACTACGACTACAAGTGCGAAAAATGCGAACACATCTTCGAGGTGTTTCAAAGCATGAACGACGCCAAACTCACCGACTGCCCGCAGGAAGGGTGCGACGGAAAAATCAAGCGACTCCTCGGCACAGGCGCCGCCGTGATCTTTAAAGGATCCGGATTTTACGAAACCGACTACCGTTCGGCTTCCTACAAAGCAGGCGAAAAGAAAGCCAAAGAAGAGAGTAAACCGAAGAAGGAATCCAAGTCCGAATAAGCCGGCCATGCCCGCGGCGCACGATGGGGGCTTGTCAGCGAGGAAGGAATCCGCAACCTTAACCCAATGAAGCGGTTTTTCCTCATCTTCACCTTCGCCTTCGTGGGTGCCCTCGGCTACGGGGTTTACTTAAGTTTCGAAGGCCAGGATCTCAGTGACATCGAGGGCCATGCCGAAGACGACCGGGTCCTCAACCCATCCAGCGTTCCCATCATGGTGGAAATGGCTGCCAAGAACCGGCAGCCCATCACCATCTCCGAAAAGGAGCTCAACACCTGGCTCGCCAACACTCTCAAAGTCCGCCAGGAAGGCCAACTTGCCGGTCACGTCGCCCTCAAAGGCGTCTGGGTCCGCTTTGACAAAGAAGAAGGAGGGCGCGCCGAAATCATCATCGAGCGTGAACTAAAAGGCCGCCCTCACACCACGTCCATGTTCGTCCGTGTCGAGCGCAAGAAGAAGGAAGACGACTCCTTCACCACCTACATTCATAAAGACGGTGGACGCCTCTGGGGCATCCTCGCCGTTGGCGGAAAATTTGGGAAAATCCGCGTCCCCCAAGGTTTCCTCTTCTTCACACAGAGCGCCTTCAAATCACTCTCCAACCTCTTCGAACAAGAACTCAAGTGGATGGAAGAAGAGATCACCACCAAAGGCGGTGGTCGCATCCTCTTCGAAGAAGGGCAAATGCGCATCACCTTCCCCGACGAAAAGGACGAGTAGGAGGGGCTCATGGCACTTGCCAGGCCCCGCCAAGATTAGCCATGCCGCTATTTTAAAATAGGCCTGATTTTCATCCTCACATTCAGCCTATCTCCCCGGCTTTTGGGTGCCGACCTCAATGACCTGACATGGACCGTCTCGAATGGCGAAGTGACCGTTTCAGCAGCAGATGAATCAATCGTTGGTTCCCTCGACATCCCCTCAATGATTGATGGGTTCTCTATCACTGGGATCGCCGACAAAGGGTTCTTATTTTGTTTCAAGGAAGTTTCCATCGGCGAAAGCGTTAACTCAATAGGGCAGAGTGCTATTCGCGTCAACTTAAGGCTTAACTCTCTCAAGAGGAGTTGTTTACCGGGATAAAAGCCCTCTTTCCCCTTGACTTGCCCCGCTTTCGCGCAGGCTCGGCATGGTCAACAACTTGCTTGATCCCAAGCCTGCCGGACGCTCGCAATCACTCTTCACGCAACGATCAAAACGCGCGCGAGCGCCCAAGACAAGGATCTCGGTAAGGACCTCGTTGATCTCATCACCGAAAACGACCTCGCCCTGCGCGACATGGGATACTTCATCCCCGCCAAATTCAGCCTCATCGACCTACCGGTCACCCTCGGCCACGAAGCCAAGCCCGCACCCCTCGTGGCGATTCGAGCCAAGACCGAAGGGGCCGGAAAAAACCTCCGTGAAGCGGGCGAAAAAGCCCGGAAACGGGGCGACACCCTCACCGTCGCACAAAAGGAGCGCTGCCGCTGGCACCTCGTCGCAACCATTGCATCCCTTTCCTTAAACGGAACGGTTCTCACGATCGAAATCACCGGCGCTCAAAACGCGTCAAACCAGTGCCTGGAATCTCCCGACCTCCATCACGATATCATCGTTCAAACTGCCCCTGAGATCATCAGCCTCGACTCCAGTGGTCACGCCTCCTTCCAGGTCGAAGTCACCGAAGAAAAGCATTTTTATTTCATCGAACACATCCCCTAACATCGGGATTTTTGGGTATCTCAAATTTCGCCTGCCCAGAAAACGGTAAAGATCTCCGAGCTTCCACGCAGGGGAGACTACCTTTCCTTCTTTAGCCATTCTCGTTGCAACTCTGCAAGTGATCTCATATCACTTGGCCCATGTCCCAACGATCTTTGGTCAAGACCCACCGAGCTTTCAGAAAGCTTCCCATCCTTCTCGCGGCCTCGATCACTCTGATTGCCGCCTCTTTTCCCCTCCTGGGGAATCTCTCCAAATTCGGGGCCCCTCGCGACAAGGCACCCGAGGGGTGGACCAAGTTCGAATGGCCCCAGAAAAACGAACTCCTCTTCGGCCACTACGCGCCCACCCAGGAAGAACTCGCGCTCATCGATCAAGCCCTGCCCCAAGAGGTCACCGCCAAGCCCGCCAAAGAACGCCGTATCCTTCTCTTCTATAAGTGCGACTACCCGCACACCTCCATCGCCACCGGCGTAGCGGCTTTCGAAAAAATGGCGAAAACCACCGGAGCCTTCTCAGTCGACACCACTGACGACCCCGCCCAATTCTCGGCTGAAAATCTCGCCAAATACGACGCCATCCTTCTCAACAACACCGTCGGCTTCGAGAACTTCCTCTCCGCTGATCAACGCACCGCCTTACTCGACTTCGTCAAAAACGGCAAAGGCCTCATCGGCATCCACGCCGCCGCTGATGCCAACAAAACCTGGCCCGAAGGAGCGGAACTCATTGGCGGTATTTTCCAATCCCACCCGTGGACCTCAAAAGGCGAATGGGTCGCCAGAATCGAATCCCCACTTCACCCGCTGAACCAGGCTTTCAATAGCCAGTCGCTCTATCTCCGCGATGAGATCTACCTCTACCAGGAAGGCTCCTTCTCCCGCGAACGTTCGCGCGTCCTGCTCAGCCTGGATATGGACCAACCGCGAAACTTTGAAGGCGAAGGCTTTACCGAAAAACTCCGCAACCTCGTCACGAAAGACGGCGACCACCCCATTTCCTGGCTTCACGAATACGGCAAAGGCCGCGTCTTTTACTCCAACCTCGGCCACAACAACTTCACCTACTGGAACCCCGTTGTCCTGCGACACTTCCTCGATGGCATCCAATACGCCCTCGGCGATCTCCCCGCCGACGCCACCCCTTCGGCCAAAGTGACCGACCTTCACACCGTCAAGGCCGACTCCAAACGCATCATCTTTCTCGCCGGAGGTCCTTCCCACAACTCGGGCGATCACGAATTCCGCGCCGGCTCCCTCCTCCTCGCCAAGGCCCTCAATGCCCAAACCGATCTCCCCATCGACGCCCAGGTCATTTCGCAATGGCCCGAAGACGACACCATTCTCGACGGCGCCGATGCCATCATCATTTTTGCCGACTCCGACTCCGTGCAGCGCGAACACTACAAACGCCTCATGGAAATCACCAAGGCCGGCACCGGTCTTTTCTTCATGCACTACGGCGTCCATCCCAAGAAAGACGAGAGTGGTCAGAACTACTACCTCCCCACCGTCGGCGGATATTTTAAAAACGACCACTCGGTAAATCCCCTCTGGGTCGCCGACTTTTCCGTCGCCTCCGAACACCCCGTCCGTCGCGGTATCGAAAAGCCCATCTCCGTCTTTGACGAATGGTATTACCACCTTCAGTTCGATGAAAAAGCCACGCCCCTCCTCACCGGTGTTCCCACCAAAGAGACTCTCATCACCACCAATCTCTGGAACCAAAACGGCATCGATGGACTCGGTAAACCACAAACCGTCATGTGGGGATTTGAGCGTCCCGACGGATCACGCGGCGGCGGTTACACCGGCGGCCACTTTCACCGCAACTGGGCCATCGATGACCTCCGCAAGGTTGTCCTCAACACCATCGTCTGGGTCGCCGGCTTGAATGTCCCCGAAGGCGGAATCCCTTCCAAAACTCCGACTGAAGAAGAGATCAACGCCAACCTGGACAAGAAACAGTCCATGACCCACATCAAGTTCCCCCTGAAAAGCGGAACGGAATATCACGCGGAAATCCTTCGTGAACGTGTGGAACGCCAAAAGAAGGACGACGCTGAAAAGGCCAAAAAGGGCGCCGAAATGAAGGCGATAGAAACTGCGGCCGCGCCCCCCAAATTCCGCAACCTCCTCGACCCCAAACTCACCGCCTGGGAAACCTGGATCGGCGTTCCGCTCAAAACTGTCGAGATCCCCGGCATGCCCGCCTTCACCAGCGAGGACAGCCGATCAGGCACCCCTCTCGGCCTCAACAACGATCCCCTTAAGGTCTTCTCGATGATCAAAGAGGGCGACCAGGACGTCCTCAAAATCACCGGCCAAATCTACGGCGGCCTCACCACCAAAGAGGAATTCGAAAACTACCACCTCACCCTGCAATTCAAATGGGGCGAGAAAGTTTGGGAACCCCGCCCCCTCAAAGTGCGTGATTCCGGAGTCCTCCTCCACTGCGTTGGCAAACACGGCGCCTTTTGGAACGTCTGGAAACGCTCCCTTGAATGCCAAGTTCAGGAGCGCGACGTCGGCGACTTCTACGCCCTCGCCGGCACCATGGCCGACGTCCCCTCCGTCCTTCAAAAAGATTCTAAAAAGCCCACCTACCAACCTGGCGGCGAACTTCGCGAAGTCTCCGGCTCCGCGCAACACGGCCCGTCGGAAGAAAAGCCCCACGGCGAATGGAACACCGTCGAGATTTACACCATCGGTGACCGCATGGTCCACGTTGTCAATGGAACCATCAACATGATCCTCCTCAACACCCGCCAGAGAACCGAACACGGCCCCGCTCCGCTCACCAAAGGACAAATTCAGATCCAATCCGAAGCCGCCGAAATCTACTACCGCGACGTCAAGATCCGACCCCTCACCGAGTTCCCCGAAGAGATCAAAGCCGCCCTTCCGAAACTGTAAAAACTTTCCGTCACCACCTCAATCCCCCAACTCCAAAACTCGCAATCGTTTTCGGGACTGGGGCTCTCGATTCCGATCGGTGGCACACCTGCATCGACTCTTTTTCTTCATCATGAACCTATTGGAGGAGCTGCCGGGGGGGCTCAATATGAATTGAAGCCATTGGTAGTAGGAGAATCGGTTGGCGCAATGCTTGGAAACCCAACATACATCCTACTGGATATCTACACTACTCAAGACGGGGCGCTCGCAACAAGTGTTGTCAATACTGGATCTGAACACGAGACGGGCCTTTCAACAGAAAAACTGCCTACCTCGGCTTCCGCTTTGAAGCCGCCACTGGCTCGCACTTCGGCTACGCCCTCCTCCAGGACGTGACCTCCTCCAGTGCCATCATCACCGCCTACGCTTGGGAATCCGAACCCGACACCGCCATCCTCGCCGGAGCCATCCCCGAACCTGCTTCCACCCTCCTGCTCGCCGTCACCCTCACAAACCGAAAACGGTAAAAAAAACTCCACGCCGTTCCATCTTTGCGATTCCCCCCCACTCAACGCCCTCCCCCAACCCAAAGCTCAAAAAAACTCTGCGACCCTCCGCGTTCTCCGAGCCTCTGTGTTTAACAAAATCTCCGCCCACGGAACACTTACTCGAATCAGAAGCGATCACTTGTTCCAAGGCATCTTCGCCATCATCATGCCCATCCCGCAGGTATCGGTGATTCCTGCGAAGACTAATCCGCAGCCCACAAAACCGGGCAGGATGACCCACGCGGGACTCACGGACCAGGCCAACGCCGCTCCGATCGCGACCAATGCGCCCGCTGCGATTCTCACCTGCCGCTCCAGCGACATCACGCCCTTTCCTTCCTTTACCGGGAGTCCCTCGCTCTTCCACTGATTCACACCACCTTCCATCACCGAAAGATTGGTGAACCCCTTCCCCTCAAGCGCCTCCGCAGCCATCGTGGCCCGCTTACCCGAAGCACAAATAATGACAATCTCGCGATCCCGGGGAAGTTGATCCAGATTCGGACATCCCCCCACCTTCTCGTGAGGGACACAGATACAGGCATCGAGTTCACTCTGCCGAATCTCAGCCGGAGTGCGCACATCCAGTAAAAGGGCATCTGCGGAATGCTGAAGCTTCCGGACATCTTGAGGCGTGATCTTCTTCATGTTTGCATGCTAATATTCCATTATTGGAATGTCTAGTAAATTTCACCACTCTCGGATGCACCTCAATTCTTCAAAAGGATTCGCGGTTCGGTCGGATCACCTTGGCGATTAGCGGTTGGCCTTTAGCTCTTAGCTTTTCGAAATCCAAGAGGCTAATCGCTAAAAGCCATCGTCGTAAACCTTGGAGCTTTCCCTATTCGCTGAGAAACTTGCCGGGATTCAGAATCCCCTTCGGATCGAGTGCGTTCTTGATGTCGAGATGAGCCTGGAAACCAGCCTCGCCCAGCGCGTCTTTGATCCAGCGTTTCTTTGCCAGACCCACTCCGTGCTCGCCGGTAATGACACCGCCGTTCTTGAGGACCCAGGTAAAGAGAAGATCGAGCGCGGCATCGGCTTTCTCGCGGATGACGGGGTCGTCGTAGTCCTCCACCATAAGATTGGTGTGAATGTTGCCATCACCGGCATGACCAAAGCACGCCACCGGAATTCCGGTCTGCTCCTGCAAGCCCGCCGCGAAATTCGCGAGCTCCACCAACTTGGAGCGAGGCACCACAATGTCCTCATTGAGTTTCGTCAATCCGGTCGCACGGAGGGAATAGGAGAAGTCGCGGCGCAGCTGCCAAACAGCCTCACACGCCGCTTCATCGCCATGAATCTCACGCGAAAGCGCCCCCGCTCCATCGAGAACCTCCGCCAGCTCATCTAACTCACTCGCGATCGCCTTCGACCGACCATCGATCTCCACGATCAAGTGAGCATCGCCCGCCGGAAAGCAATCCTGCCCGAGATAATCCCGCGCCGCCTTCAGCGTAAACGAATCCGCAATCTCAAGAGCCGATGGCAAATGCCCCGCATTCAAAATCGCCTGCACCGCCTCGGCCGCATCGCTGAACTCCGCAAAAGTCGCGGTGAGCATTGCCCGATCCTGGGGATGCGGAATGATTCGTAGGGTTGTTTCGGTGATCACTCCCAGCATTCCTTCACTCCCCACAAAGAGGTGCAGTAAATCGAAACCCGTTTTGTTTTTATGACAACGCCCACCCACTTTAAAAACCTCTCCATTCGCAAGGACAACCTCGAGACCCAGCACGTAATGCTTAGTCACCCCGTACTTCAGACAACGCGGCCCGCCCGCATTCGTCGCAAGGTTTCCACCGATCGAACACTCCTTCAGTGAGGCCGGATCCGGAGGATAATACCAACCGAGTTCCCGCACCGCTTCCTGAAGCTCATGTAAGATGACCCCGGGCTGGGTGACAATTACTCCGTCCTGCGTTGCGATTTCCTGAATCTTGTTCATACGGGCCACCGACAAAGCAATCCCGCCCTCCATCGGCACACAGCCCCCGACATATCCCACCCCGGCACCCCGCGTCGTCACCGGAATGTCACGCTCATACGCGAACTTCATCACCGCCACGACATCGTCGCGCGACTCAGCAAACACCACCACCTCCGGCAGTCTGGAAAAATTCCAACGATCCGTCCCGTGCTCTTCCAGCACCTCGGACATCGCGCTCACTTTTCCCTCACCCAGCAAACTGCGTAACTCATCGATCACCCCTCTCTTTCTCCCACAACCCGCCAAAACTCAAGACCCGCTTTTCGGGGATAAAAAAACATGTCTCTCCATTTGAAAGCGTCCACACTCCCCACTCGTAACAGAATCCTCTATGCGATACGCCTTATCTCTCCTCCTCATGACACCGGTCCTCGCTGAGACCGACTGGAAACCCGAAAAAGCCCCTCAAACCGTGGGCGCTGACGCCTTCAAAGTGATGGGAGACCTCGAAGTCACCATCTGGGCCTCGACTCCGAATCTCTACAACCCTACCAACATGGACATCGACCACGCCGGTCGCATCTGGGTTGCGGAAGGAGTCAACTACCGTCGTCACAACGGCCGCCGCCCCGGAGGAGACCGCATCGCCGTCCTTCAGGACACCAATGGCGATGGTAAATGCGACTCCTCCCACACCTTCGTGCAGGAGAAGGGACTCGTGGCCCCTCTCGGCGTGGCCGTTTTTGACAACGTCATCTTCGTCTCCCAGCCACCCGAACTCATCAAATACACCGACGTCGACCGCGACCTCAAGTTCGACCCCGCCGTGGACAAACGCGAGATCGTCCTCACCGGATTCAACGCCCGCAACCACGATCACTCGCTCCATTCCCTCACCGCCGGCCCCGACGGGAAATTCTACTTCAACAACGGAAACTGCGGCGCCGTCTTCACCGACAACTCCGGCAAGACCTTTTACATGGGCGGCAACTACAAAGGCGGCGGCGGCGACTTCCTCGTCGACCACCTCAAATACGCCGGTCAAAAGTCCGACGATGGCCACGTCTGGTCCGCCGGCTTCACGGTCCGCATGAATCCCGATGGCACCAACTGTGAAATCACCGGCCACGGATACCGCAACTCCTATGAGCAATCGTTGAACTCCTTCGGCGATACTTTCCAAAACGACAACGACGATCCACCTGCCTGCCGCGTTTCCTACATTTTGGAATACGGCAATGCCGGCTACTTCACCCGTTCCGCCCAACAAGGATACCAATCCGCCCGCCGCCCCAACCAGGAACACGGCAGCGCCCACTGGCGTCAGCTTGATCCCGGCACCATGGACGCCGGCGACATCTACGGCGGCGGCTCCCCCACCGGAGTCACGATGTATGAAAACGGAGCCCTTGGTGATGACTTCGTGGGCTCCTTCCTCTCCTGCGAACCCGGCCGTAACACCGTCTTCCACTACAAGCCCAAGCCCAAGGGCGCGGCCTTCGAACTCAACCGCGGCACCTTCGCCACCACGAACCACACCGACGAATTCTTCGGCTCCGACTTTGTCGGAGGCAAAGTCAACAACGAGATCCACTACCAGTTCCGCCCGTCCGACGTCACCGTGGGACCTGACGGAGCAGTCTATATCACCGACTGGGTGGACGGACGCGTCGGAGGTCACGCCGACCTCGACGATGCCTGCTCCGGCACGATCTACCGCATCGCGCCGAAAGGATTCAAATCCGTCGTTCCCAAGTTCGACCTCAAGAGCATCGATGGAGCCATCGCCGCGCTCAGTTCCCCGGCAGTCAATACCCGTTACCTCGGTTTTGCCGCGCTCAAGGAACATGGCGAAGCCGCTATCCCCGCGCTCGAAAAACTCATGACGAATTCTAACAAGTTCGTCGCCGCGCGCGCGATTTGGGTTCTTCCCCACCTCGGTGGCCAGGGTCTCTCGAAGTGCGAAACCCAGCTCAACAATCCCGATCCCCAAATCGCCGTCGCCGCCTATCGGGCCCTTCGCCGCGCCGGTGTCGATATCCTCCCGTACGCGGAGGCCCTCGCGAACCACTCCGATCCCGCCGTCCTGCGCGATCTCGCCCTCTCCCTTCGCGACCTCCCGGCCGCCAAGACTAAGGCCATCTTCGCCAAGCTCGCTCCCAAAGTGGACGTGAATGACAAGAACGCCGTCGAAGCGATCGGACTCGGTGCCGCCAATCAGGAGAGCGAAATCTGGCTCGCCATCAAGGACGCCATCAAGCCCGGCGCCCCTCACGAGTGGAGTAATCAATTCGCCCGCCTCACCTGGCGGCTCTGGCCGGTGGCCGCGATCTCCGACCTTCAGACCCGCGCCGTTTACCCCGGCCTGAGTGGTGCTGAACGGGCCCTCGCCGTGGAGTCCATCGCCTTCATCAACGACCGCAAGGCCGCCGAAGCGATGCTTGTTCTTTGCGACAACCCGCTCACCAAACAGGACGCCACCTTCTGGCTCTTTAAGAACTCCAACGACGACTGGAAAGACTTCGGCCTTCGCGACGAGCTCAAAAAGCGTGGCATCTACGATCCCGATAAAATCGTCGTCACCCCTGTCACCGCCCCCAAGGCCGATCCGCCCAAGTTCTCCGTTGAGGATGTTCTCAAGCTCACCGGCGACGCCGAGAAAGGGAAAGCCACCGCGAACCGTTGCATCATGTGCCACCAGTTCAATGGCGTCGGAGCCAGCTTCGGACCTGACCTCAAAGGATGGGGAAGCAGCCAGGGCAATGACGTCATCGCCCGCGCCATCGTCGAGCCTTCCGCCGACATCTCCCACGGCTTCTCAGGAAACGGCCTCAAGCTCAATGACGGCAAGGAGGTGCACGGAATCGTCATCACCGATGGTGACCCCACCGTCATCACCTCCACCGGCGGCATCACCCAGCTCGTCCCCAAGAAATTGATCAAAAATCAATACAACCTGCAGCACTCCCTCATGCTCTCAGCCGACCAAATGGCCCTCACCCCCCAGGACGTCGCCGACCTCGTCGCCTTCCTCAAGGGCTACAAGTAAGCCCTCTAAAAACACTTCAAATCCGGTCACCGCCTAGCGCGGTGCCCGGATTTTTTGTCCCCGAAAAACCGTCTCAAATTCCACAATCTGATTCTCGCAGGCTCCCTCAACGTGGTGAAATCACGCCCATCTAAAAATCCCGGAAACCAGAACACAAAAAACCTGATCTCAACGCTCCAGTCACGAAACGCCCTGAATTCAAAAGAAAAATTGAGAGAGTCCCCACGAATCACCGTCGCTGATATCACACTCTATCGTGCTACGAATAAATACTGTTCGCTGAAGAAATGAAGGCCGCCACGATCATCGCATGGTTCACCCTCGCCTCTGCCGCATTCGCCGGTGAGAAGATCGCACTAAAAGCCGAGAGCGGTCTATTCGAGATCGCTCAGGAATATCAGGGGGAGTTCATCGAGACTGTTCGGTTTCGCGATCCGAAGATTTCCACCGTCGGATTTTCCGGATTTTCATGGTCTGGAGTCTATCATTTATCCCTAGACGAGCAATCGCTGTTGAGGATCCAAAAGATCGGATCCGGAGAATCGAGGGCTGTGCTATATCGGATCGAGAAGAACGGGCGCGTAGCAGAAGTTCTCGGGTTCGACGATCTTCTGTGGAGGATTTCGGACGCGATGTCGGGATTGAAGAAGAGGAAGCTTTATCATACGGGAGTCGGTGACATTGCGTGGGCGAAGGACTGCGACACGGTTGAGATTGTTTTGCGGGGAAGTAATGCAACTAAGAGCGGCGATGGGATCAAGACTCGACTGATTTACGACATCAAGGGAAACAAGGTCACGGCAAAGAACTCACCCAATTGGGGCATTATCCTACTAAGATCAGAGCTTTTCGGGACACTCTTACCGATAATAATGTGGTGTATCCTGAGAAGGTTTTGAAAAATACTTTCGAGCGAGAGCCTGACCGAGGCCCACGGTAGTTGATTCTTCTGGTTGGATCGAATATTCAATCCCCAGCAATTTCCAGTGACCGGATTTTTTTGCGTCAACGCCAGTCTCCCGTTAACCTGCCCGGCAATGATCCACCAGAGAATGCTCCCTCTCCTCGCATTCATCGTGGTGCTTCTGAGCGCGAACTCACTCCAGGCCTCGGGTCGGAGTTTCCTCGGGCAGGTCCAAATGGACATGGAGATCCTGGAACTCCGATTCGAGGAGTTTCTCCTCAATTACAAGCGGCCACCCCTTGGCACAGTTTACTCGAGTGATACCATCACCACCACCGGCACCGCCCTTCTCAAGAAACTCGCTGTCGCAGACGACCCACACGGGGAATGGATGGTTGAGCTCTTCGGAGAGGAAAAAATGGGAGTTGATGGCTCCCTGGGCTTCGACTCACGGAGCTTGGTCAAAACGCCTGATGGCCTGACTCTCCACGATCCTTGGGGAACACCCTACAACCTCCTCATCGATTTCGACGGCGATGGTCAACTCACGGAACCCGCGAACCTGGGAACGCTCACATTCAGCGGCCAACCTTTCCTCATGTGGTCAGCCGGACCCGACGGAAAATATGGCACTCCAGAAACCAACCTGGACAACATCTACTCCTATCCGGGCCACGTCACAACCTACGAAACACTCCTCCGAGACCGCGGCCTGCTCCGCATCAGCCTCTTCAGCCAACTCCTGGCCTGCCTCGCCATGACGGGCATCATTTGGATGGTCCAAATCGCGATCTACCCGCTCCTCGCCCAACTTTCAGGAGCGGTCTTCCACGAATACCACGACCGCTACATGAGTCGCGTCACCTTCGTCATCGCACCGCTCATGTTTGTGGAGGCAATTGCCTGCGCCGCCTGCCTCTGGTTTGGAGATCTTCACGACTTCCTCGTCCCGACCGCGCTCCTGGCAGTCATCTGGCTCTCCACCGCATTCATTCAAGTTCCCCAACACAAAAGCCTCACCCCGGAATCCGTCCCAGCCCTCGTCAAATCCAACTGGATCCGAACCCTCGCCTGGACCTCCCGCTCCGCGATTCTCACGACAACTTTCCTGCACCTGCCTTGAAGAATTAAAGGGCGATTCTCTTCAGATTGTGCAAACTCACCTCCTATGAGACTCCCGCACCTTCTCACCCTCTCCCTTTGCCTTTCCTCTCTCCGCGCCGACCCGCCGGAAGTGAACCCGAATGTCGGGCACACCCACCATCACCATCATCACGGTGAAAAACTCCCCACCGTGGAGGCCACGCCCGAGCGCTTCGACACCTCCCGCAAGAGCGAGGTCAAACTTCCCCTTCCCGAGGAGTTGGACGCCTTCTCCTTCGTCGTCTATGGCGACCGCACCGGCGGACCTGTCGATGGCGTCTCCATCCTCGCCGATGCCGTCCGCGACACCAATCTCATTGAACCCGATCTCGTCATGACCGTCGGCGACCTCATCAACGGTTATAGCACCGAAGATGTCTGGATGCGCGAAATGAAAGAGTTCAAAGACATCATGGGCCAACTCAACGCACCTTGGTTCCCCGTCGCCGGAAACCACGACATTTACTGGCGCGGAAAAGATCCCGCCACCAAGCCCGAGGGCGAAATGGAAACGGCCTACGAAATGCACTTCGGCCCGCTTTGGTATGCCTTCCAACACAAGAACTCCTGGTTCATCGTCCTCTATTCCGATGAAGGCGATCCCGCTACCGGCGAGCACACCTTTAGCAAACCAGCCGCCCAAAAAATGAGCCCCGAGCAATTCTCTTGGCTCGATGCCACCCTCACCAAAGCGAAGGGAGCCGACCACGTCTTCATCTTTCTGCATCACCCGCGCTGGCTGGGCAAAAACTACGGCGACGATTGGGAGAAAGTCCATCAACGCCTCAAGGAAAACGGCAACGTTTCCGCCGTCTTCGCCGGACACATCCACACCATGCGCTACGACGGACCCCGCGATGGCATTGAATACGTCACCCTCGCCACCACCGGCGGACACCAACCCGGCGTCATTCCTGAAGCTGGATACCTCCATCACTTCGACATCGTCACCGTCCGTAAAGACCGTATCGCCCTCGCCGCCGTGCCAGTCGGAGAAGTGATGGACGTTCGCGAGATTTCCGGCGAAATGGTTGCCCAGGTCAACAAACTCAATTCCTCCTCCCTGAAGATCGCGCCTGCTCTCAAGCTCGCAAACAACAAGCCCGGTGATCAGGAAATCACCCTGACCGTCGGGAATCCTTCCGATCGCCCCGCCGCGACCGTGGTCTCAAACGGCACCACCGATCCACGTTGGACCTGCGTCCCTGACCACCAACACGTCACTCTTCAACCAGGCGAATCCAAGGAGTTTCAATTCCGCCTCACTTGGGATGCCAACCTCATCGAGCAAAGTCACACCACTCCGTCATTCAATATCGATCGCGAATACCTCGCCAAAGGCTTCGCCTACTCCCTCCCGCGCAAAACCATCTCTGTTCCCCTCGACCTCCAGCTCGCAGCGACGGAAAACCTGCCCAACGGCGTCGCCACCTTCAATGGCACCAACCAGTCCCTCGCCATCCCCTCCAACCGCTTCAAGGTTCAAAAAGAGGTCACCCTCGAATGCCGCTTTAAGCCATCCTCATTCGAGGGCCGCACCGGACTCGTGGCCAAGACCGAAAGCTCGGGCTACGGCATCTTCATCACCGATGGTCGTCCCGATTTTTCCATCCACATCGGTGGCAGTTACCTCAACGTCGCGGCTCCCTCACCGCTCTTAAAAGCCGACACCTGGCACGAGATCGCCGGCGTTTACGATGGCCAAGAAGCCCGCCTCTACATTGATGGCAAACTCGTCGCCTCGGCCTCGAAAAAAGGCGCCTTTAAAGACAACAACTTCCCGCTCATCATCGGGGCAGACGTTAGCAATACCGGCCAAGCCATGTCCCACTTCAACGGCCAGATCGACTGGGTTCGCCTCACTCCCTCCGCCCTCTATTCCGGCCCCGAATCAGGCCCACTCAACGCGGGAGAAGGAGCGATCATCGACCTTCAACTCAACGAACACATCGGCCCCTGGCACCCTGATTCGTCTCCCTCCAAAGCCCACGCCATGGCCACCGGCAGTGTGACCAGCGAACCTGCCCCATAGCCCTGCATGACGATCACCCCGCGAGGCGCCGCCTTTCTTGGAGCAACCGTGGCCCTTCTGGTCGCCGGCCTGCTCAAGATTGATGGCCCCCTCATCGCCTTGGGGGCTGCGGGACTAATTCTCCTCGTCATGGTTCTGATCTTCGGCCGGTGGAACCTCGCCAAACTCAAGCTCCAACTCCATGCCCCCGCCCGCGTCTTTGCGGATACCGCCTTTGACCTCCAGCTGACCCAAATCAACCACCGGAGCCTCTTCGACGCCTACGGTATCGACCTCGAAGTTCAACTCTCGCATGTTGCCAAAATCCGTAGCCACGCCGGATGGACCGCTGCCCGCTCATCTGCCACCGCAAAACTTCGCGGCTCCATCCCGAAACGTGGTGCTGTTTCCAAACACTCCGCATCCTTCCGCTCCACCTTCCCACTCGGTGTCTTCCAACACCAGGCCTCGACCCTCATCCATCAAGAAATTCTCGTCTTCCCAAAACCCCTCGTCCCCCTCGAATTTTTCGCCTCCGGTGAATTCGATGACGCCTGGAATGGCGAAGGATTCCAATCCGGTGATGCCCCGGGCGAACCAAGAGGGCTCCGCCCCTTCCGTCCCGGCGACCAAGCCAAGAACCTCCACTGGCCCGCCACTATCCGCTCCCTCGCCCGGGGCCGCGGACCCCGTGTTCGGGAATACGACCCGCCCGGCCTCCGCCCCCGCCAGGCCACCGTTATCTTCCACAGCTTCGGAACTGACAACACCCTCATCCGTACCGACCTCTTCGAGCGCGCCCTTTCTCTCGCTTGCGGAACTCTCAGACACCTTCGTGGCATCGGCGTCCCCGCCACCCTGCGCGCCGACTTCCTCTCGTGGAAACCCCGCCAAACATTCCAATCCGCCGCCTGGAGCGAAACCCTCGCCATCCTCGCCCGCGCCGACCGAGCCGACGGAACCGAAGCCCACGACCTCATCGCGGGAATCGAAGCCGTCCCCAACCAGGAAGCGCTCGTCATCATCTCCGACATGCCTCCCGCTGCCTGGCGCCACATCATTCCCAACCGCAAGGCCCTCATCGTGGACATCCACCAGCACACCTACAAAAAGCGAGGCATGAAGTTCAGCCCTAAGAAGATGAGCTGACCCGCATTGCCTAGATATTTCGCGCTTTCGCATCCGCCCGCCTTCCCTTTAATCACCCCGTGCTGCCCGACCACCGTCCTGCTCTTCTTCTCGCGCCCATGCAGGACGTGACGGACCTCCCCTTTCTCCGGGTCATCGCAGCCCTTGGAGGACCCGATGTTTACGTCACCGAGTACTTCCGCGTCCACATCCACTCCCATCTCGATCCCTACATCCTCCGCTCCATCACCGAGAACCCCACCGGTCGCCCCCTCATCGCGCAGATGATTGGCAAGGACGCCGACGAACTCGTCCGCACCGTGCACGAGCTCAAAAAACACCCCGTCGCCGGGATCGATCTCAATCTCGGCTGCCCCGCTCCCGTCGTTTACCGCAAGGACGCCGGTGGCGGACTCCTCCGGGATCCCGACCACATCGACCACCTCCTCGGCGTTCTGCGCGAGGCCTGCGGCGATCTTCCCTTCACCGTAAAAACTCGGATTGGTTTTCATGCTCCCGATGAATTCGACGGACTCCTCGGTATTTTTAAAAAGCACGCCATCGACCTCCTCACCATTCACGGACGCACTGTCAAAGAACGTTACCAGAGCCCGGTCCACCCAGAGATGATCCGCCACGCCGTCGAGCAACTCTCCTGCCCCGTCATTGCGAACGGAAATGTCGTCAACGTCACCTCCGGTCTTGCCTACCTTCGTGAAACCAATGCCGCCGGTCTCATGATCGGACGCGGTGCCATTCGGCAGCCCTGGATCTTTGCCCAACTTCGGGCTTCGTTGGAAGGAAAGCCCGTCCCGGCAGTGAGCGGCAGGATGTTGCTCGAATACATTTCTCTCCTCTACGACGAAACCGCCCGCGAAGCACCGGGCTTCGTCGAAAGCAAACACGTTCAAAAGATGAAGAAATACCTCGTCTATATCGTGCAAGGACACCCCCCGGAATTCGAACACGAAATCCGGCGAGTCAAAACTTCGGAGGAATTTTTTGCGACCTGTCGACGACATCTCGACCACGATGAACCCGCTCCAGACCTCCCTTCCGAAAGCTCAAAACTCTTCTGCGGGTTCTCCCAGTTTCTCTAGACAAGATTCACATTGACTTCAAAGGGGCCAAGACTGACCTTGGAAGCGATAAAAATGGACCAGGAAGTACTACACACCGAAAAAATCCTCGCAGATCGCAAGATCTTCTTTCTCGATCTCAAGGAGAACCGACGCGGGCGGGTCGTCAAAATCACGGAAGACGTTGGCGGTAATCGCGACACCATTATGGTGCCAGCCGAAATCCTCAGTGACTTCATTGACGCACTGATCGATATCCGAGCAACCGCTGAGGGTGACGGAGAAGGGGAGCCAGAGGCAGAAAGAGAGACCGAGGACTAAACGCTTGTCGCTCTAGGGAGCGAGGAGGAGCCATTCACCTTCGTATCCTGAATTGGCAAAACGCAGGGCTTTCCCGCCTTTCATAGGATTGGGTACACGGATCGCCACTTTTTCAGCCCCCCTTCAAAGGAAGACTCCACTCGACAGGCTCACCTGGCAGAACCTCGCTGAGCTTCCAATCTGTCTGGATCACTTTGCCAGCCTGCATCTCGACCGGCCAATCATCTCGCCATCGACTACGTCGGCCGCCGCCCATTTCCTTCTCGCCAATGTCACAAGCTGAACGATAGTTTCCCCAAAATCCATGAAAACCTCCCTACTACTCGCCACCCTCACCCTCATGCCCGCACTCGCGGAAGACTGGCCGAAATTTCTCGGAATCAATGGCAATACCACCTCTCCCGAAACGGGACTGATCAAATCCTTCCCGAAATCCGGCCCGGAAATCCTTTGGTCCGCCAAGCTTGAATCCGGCTTCGGCGGCGCTGCCATCGTGGGCGATGAAGTTTACCTCGTTGACCGGATCGAGAAAGAGAAGGACATGCTCCTCTGTCTCGATTTTGCCACTGGCAAAGAAAAGTGGCGCTTCGAGAGCCCGTCGGAGGGCGAACCTTCCTTCCCCGGCTCACGCAGCGTCCCCACGGTGGAGGACGATGCCGCCTACTTTCTCGGCACCTTTGGGGAGATCTTCCGCATTAACCGCAAGACCGGAAAGCCGGACTGGAAAGCCAAGCTTGGTGACCGCTATCCCGATGCCAAGCCTCCTCACTGGGGGTACGCCCAGTGCACCCTGATCATGGGCGATGTTCTCATCGTCATGCCCTTCGGCGAGGAAACCGGCATCGCCGGATGGGATAAAAAAACCGGCAAGGAACTCTGGAAAAGCAAGGGGATCGGTAACACCCACTCGTCCCCCACCGTGATGAACTTCGGGGGTCAGGAACAAGTCGTCCTCCTCACCACCGGCGACAACGGAGGCCTCCACAGTTACGACCCTAAAACCGGCAAAGAACTCTGGCACTCGGATCTCTATGCCAACCGCATTCCCATCACCATCCCCACCCAGATTGATGAAAACCGCATCTTCGCCACCGGCGGATATGGCGGAGGTTCCAAGATGCTCTCCATTAAAAAATCAGGGGATCACTACGAGATCGGTGAACTCTGGAGTTCCAAAAAAGGTTCCCAGGTTCACCCGCCACTCCTCATCGACAAGCACCTCTACCTGCTTGCCAACGAGAACGATAACCATAAGACCAGCACCCGGCGTAGAAAAGGCGGCCTCGTCTGCTTCGACCTCGATGGCAAGGAACTTTGGAGCACCGGCGAAGCTCCTTTCATGGGTCGCGGTGGCAGCCTCTTCGCGGACGGCATGCTCATCATTCAGGATGGTGAAAATGGAGTTCTTCGCCTCGTCGAACCTTCCTCCAAAGGCTACAAGGAACTCGCCAGCGCCAACCTCTTTGGCTCCGACCTCACCAGCAAAAAAGACCTCCAATTCTGGAGCCCGCTTGCCCTCTCCGACGGCAGACTCATCTTACGCGGCCAAGACAAAATGTTCTGCGTTCGGATGACCCGGTCAGAATGAAGCACCTTCTCTTTCTCTGTTCAAAAAACAAACTCCGTAGCCCGACTGCGGAGTTTGTTTTTGCGGACTACCCGGGCATCGAAGTCGACTCCGCCGGCATCAGCAACGTGGCCGACATGAAATCCAAAATCACTCGCACTCAGGCGCTGAAAATACGGCACCGAAGATTCGTAAATGGTCGACTTCCAGTCGCGGTCTTTGTTGGTGATGACAAACTTTCCAGTGCGGGTGTGGTAGCCCGACTTACCCGTGGAAACGCCCGTGTTCAAAATCTCTTCCTCTCCCTTAAAAACGTAGGCCCGCTGTTCCGAGAGGTCCACGCGGATCCAGAGTTCGCTCCTTACCCTCCCGGACCGAAAGCTTTTCAAGACCCGCGCCATGATCGAGCAGCATCCGTAGGAGTTCGTAATTCCGGGCCAGAATCGCCAATTGAAGCGGCGGCCAGCCCAGCGGGTCATGCTCATCAATCGAAACTCCATGGCGGACCAACAGTGGCACCAGATCGCTCCGCGAAGCGCCAATCGCAGCATGCAGCAATGATTCTCAGGCCTTATTTTGCTCAGCCGAATCTACTCCACATTCGAGCAAGTAGGCCAAAATCTCGTCGTGCTCCTTCACCATTGCCAGATGCAGAAGTCCCTCGCTCGTCCCCCTCTCCTCCTTCAGGTCGATCCCTCTCCGCACTAATTCCCTCAGCACTTGTAAATTTCCCTTCTCAACTACGATACGAGCCAAGGTCTCCGAATCGGCACCGCGGGATCGCGGACTCGCACCTGCATCGAGCGAGGAGCAGAAACGCCGCTGCTACTTTCCCTTGCCGCAGAGCATCCGTCACAAGATTTCCACCAGCTCCACCCGAAACGCCCGGATAGGCCCCACGTTCGAGCAACAAGAGCATCACGGCAATCGGGCGGAACTTGACGCGTCAGCAATACTTCCGCGAGTGCCGGATCATTCCCGTCCAGCGCTTCAAACAAAGAACGCTCCGAGACGACCGCACCCCGATCGGAGATGACCTGATCCGCCTCCCGGAGCTCGGATTGGCAGGATGAAACAAACAGGCAGAGGCAGGCTGCGATCCAACAAGGAACACGGCGACACCAATCAGCACTATCAATCTGAGAATTCATCCGGAACAGCAGGATTATAGATCAACTTAATCCAATCCGCATTCAGGATGTTGTCAAAAAACCGATGACTCGCGATCTTTGATTTTCGCGAAAACAATCAAGGAACTTAAACCATCGACACGAGTCGACGGCAAACCTCCTCAACGTTCGCGCGTGAGTTGAACGCAGAAATTCGGAAGAACCCTTCACCAGCCGCTCCAAATCCGGCACCCGGAGTGACCACGACTTGTGCTCCTTCGAGCATCTTCTGGAACATCCCCCAGCTATCCACTCCTTCAGGACAGCCCACCCAAACGTAAGGAGCATTCTCGCCGCCCCAGACTTTCAAGCCGAGATTCACGCAGGCTTCACGAAGAAGCTTGGCGTTGGTCATGTAGTGCTCAACGAGTTCCGCCACCTCGGCCTTACCAGCCTCGGAGTAGATCGCCTCGGCACCGCGCTGAACGGGGTAGGATGCTCCGTTAAACTTCGTCGAGTGACGACGTCCCCAGAGTTGCTTTAAAGGAACCCGCTCACCCGAAGCGGTGCTTCCAGTCACGGTTCCGGGAATGACGGTGTAGGCGCAACGCACTCCCGTAAATCCGCCGTTTTTGGAGAAGGAGCGGAACTCAATCGCGCAATCTTTCGCTCCTTCGATTTCGTAGATCGATCTCGGGATTGAGTCGTCCTGGATGAAGGCCTCGTAGGCGGCATCATAGAGAATGACGGCATCGTTCTTGAGCGCGTAGGCCACCCAGGCCTCAAGCTGCTCTCGGGTCGCCGTGGTGCCGGTGGGGTTGTTGGGGTAGCAAAGATAAATCAGGTCCACTCTCTCCTCGGGAATGGCAGGAACGAACCCGTTTTCAGGAGTGCACTTGAGGTAAACAAGCCCCTCGTATTCGCCCTTTTCATTGGCCTCACCGGTGTTCCCGGCCATGACATTAGTATCCACATACACGGGATAAACCGGGTCAGTGACTGCAATTTTGTTCCCCGCTCCGAAGATATCGAGAATGTTGCCCGAGTCGCACTTCGAACCGTCCGAGACATAGACGTCGCCCGCATCGATTCCGAGACCGGCATACGCGTTCGCCACAATGGATTCGCGAAGAAAAGGATAGCCCTGCTCAGGACCGTAGCCCCGGAACGTTCCGCGATCGCCAAGTTCATCGACCGCCTTCTTCATGGCCTCGCGGGCCGCGACGGGAACAGGCTCGGTGACATCACCAATGCCGCAACGAATGAGACGCTTCGCCATTTCCGGCTCTGCCTCCGTGTAAGCGTTTACCCGACGGGCGATTTCAGGGAAAAGATAACCAGCTTTGAGCTTTTGAAAGTTTTCGTTAATGCGAGCCATGACGGAGGCGATTTAGCCCAAGCCCCGCCATCCCGCAAGCCTGATCCCAGCAGACTCCACGACCCAATTCTAACATCAGCGAAATTGTCCGGAGTCGCCGTTCGTATCAAAAACTGTTCAAAGAACGCCTCCAGATCGCGGACTAACCATTTTTCAGGCCCTCGCAGTCGTCAGCCTCCTCAGAGTTCTGGCGCCGGGAGCCTTGCGTGAAGCTCCGCCGGAGAGAACATCACGTGGAAGCTTACCGTGAACATTGCATGGAATGCCATCGCTACAACGGACACGGCGAAATGGTCTTCAAAAGCGCCTCCCTGGCCGGACTGGCATCTGGAAGCCCAGATGGAAAAGTATCTCAAAGGCATCCGCTGCTACCATCCCGACGGTGAAACCGGGGCCAAAATGCGGGCCATGGCCCTGCGCCCCGAAAGTAACGAACAACTCAAGGACATCATCGCCTACATCACCACTCTCTCCAAAGAGTATCCGGTCCAGAAGATGAAGCTAGGAGCCACCCGCAAGACGACATCGAACCAGGAATAGGAACAGCTCTATACCCGGTGATCCCTTATAACCTTTAACGAAAATACACCTCGTTCCGTTCAAAGCAACCGTAGCTGAGGATAATCCAGAGTCACTTGTAATACCCTGAGTCACTCGGACGTATCACTTGTTTCTCTTGAATCATGAGTCACGTGTCGCCATCGAAGTTTCACATTCAGATCCTCGCTTCTTTTCTAACGAGCGGAATATTGGCGTCGGCAGCTGAGCTCGACTTTTTTGAGTCCAAAATTCGCCCGGTCCTCGTCGCAAACTGCTATGAATGCCACTCCGTTGATGCATCCAACCTTGGCAAACTCAAAGGGGGGCTGCTTCTAGATACCAGGGACGGGATCCGCACCGGCGGCAACACCGGGCCAGCAGTCGTCCCGGGTCATGTTTCCGAGAGCCTCTTGCTGAAAGCGTTGCGCCAGGAAGACTTGGAAATGCCCCCCAAGGGCAAGCTCTCAGATGACATCATCGCTGACTTTACCCAATGGATTGAGACAGGTGCAATTGATCCACGGGAACATACGGCGACCGAGCTCAAGAACACGATCATCGACGCTTCGGATCACTGGGCATTTAAGGCCCCGGAAAAGCGGCATCTCCCCACCGTGAATAATTCAGAATGGGGGAGGTCCGGGATTGATCGATTCATTTTGCATCAATTGGAAACGCAAAAACTCAGCCCTGTCTCCCCGGCCTCACCACGAGCATTGGTTCGGCGGATTTACTTCAATTTACTTGGTCTCCCTCCGACTCCCGAGCAGGTTGACGGGTTCCTGAAGGCCGCTGCTGAGAATCACGATTCCGCGGTCGCAAAGCTGGTGGATTCACTTCTGGACTCTCCCCATTATGGCGAACGTTGGGGGCGGCACTGGCTTGATGTCGCACGGTATGCCGAAGATCAGGCGCACACTTTTGGCGTAAAAAAACGGGAAAATGCCCATCAATATCGCGACTGGGTCATTCGAATGTTCAACGAAGACCTCCCATTCGATGAGTTCATCAAATTCCAATTGGCGGGCGACCTGATGGAGGGGCAATCGGAAGATCGTTTCCGCCAATTTTCAGGACTCGGGTTTTTGGGACTGGGAGCGCAATACTATAAAAACTCGGACAAAGCCCAGGCCGAAGCGGACGAACTTGACGACACCATCGATACCCTGACCCGGGGATTCATGGGGCTGACCGTGTCGTGTGCGCGATGCCACGATCATAAATTCGATCCCATCCCGACCACGGACTACTATGCCTTGGCTGGAATTTTCAACGGCCGGCGCTATACGGAAATTCCGCTGGTTGCTGAGGACGTGGTCAAAGCCTACGATGGCGAACAACAAGTCATCAACGAGCTCGAATCCTCCCACCAGAGCGCTCTGAAGGTGATGGGGAAAGAACTTGGCAGACAACAACTCAGTCAAGTCAGCCGATACCTTCAGGAAGGCTGGCGGATGAACGCCCTAAAGTCCCAGGGAGTGCAAATTTCGCACGAAGATTTCGCCGAAAAAATGGGCCTCCACCCTCACTTCGCCCGACGTTTCCAGGACGTCCTTGAGAAGAGCCGTCAAGGTGATCTTCTCAAGCGATTGCCCGAGCTCGAGGGATGGCATCAAGTCGAAGTGAACTTTCACGAGAACCCGACTCTTGAAACTCTCAAAGTTCCCGAAGAAATCATCGCGTTAGCCGATCAACTTCAACTCCTAGTGAATCATGCGGAAGAAGCATTTTCTCAAATTGAAGTCGAGAAGGCAGAAGAGATGGCCAAGGCCCAAAATGAAGAAGACCGACTCAATAAAGTCATGGGTAAAATGGAGAAGGACCAGCAGCGCCTTCTCAAAAATATTTGGTATGATGGGCACGCTCCGTTTTATGCTTCCGAGAATGATGTTCACAATAGCTTCCTGAATCAGGAACAGAAGAAGGAGGCCGATCTTAAGAAGGCTGAATTTGAGGAGCTTCGCAAAAAAGCGACGCCCAGGTATCCGGCGGCTCATGCCATCCAAGGAGGAGGAGAAGCGATGCAAGTTTACATCCGAGGCAATCCCGCAAACAAAGGAGAATGGGTCGCCCGGGGCACCCTCGAACTTCTGGATGATCAACCGAGGCCCACTGATCCAGAGCTTGCCAAAAAGCTTTCCTATACTCGTCTTGATCTGGCTGAAGACATCGCTTCCCCTAAGAATCCTCTCACCGCCCGGGTCATTGTGAACCGGGTTTGGCAGTGGCACTTCGGGAAAGGCTTGGTGGCGACGTCGAGCAACTTCGGGCTCCTAGGTGACTCTCCAACTCATCCGGAATTACTCGATTGGCTGACCGTCAATTTCATGGAAAACGGATGGTCCATCAAATGGCTTCATCGTGAGATTCTGAACTCAGCAACCTATCAACTTTCAAGCGAAAGACATGCCGGGAATGAAAAAGTGGATGCTGATAATCTCTCCCGTTGGAGATTCGACCGGCGTCGCCTTGACGTCGAAGCCTGGCGGGATGCCTTACTCGCGATCTCCGGGAAACTTGATCCGGCGATGGGCGGCCCCACCTTTGATCTCAAGACCAACAACACCCGCCGAACTGTTTACGCCAGCATTAGCCGCCATCAACTCGATGGTATGTTGAGGATCTTTGATTTCCCCGATGCCAATGTCTCCGCCGCATCCCGAACGGAAACAACCGTTCCCCAACAACAACTCTTCGTTTTAAACAGTGACTTTATCATCGAACAGGCCAAATCCTTTGCAAAGCAAGTCACAGCGGAACACGACGATTTACCCGGGCAGGTGAATTTCGCTTATCGCCTCGCCTTCGGACGTCTCCCTTCTGAAGGGGAATTGAAATTGGCGGAAGCCTACCTCGGCACTGAGCAGGAAAAGGACGATAAGCTCTCCTGTTGGGAACAGTATTGTCAGGCACTCCTTGCGAGCAACGAACTGATGTATCTCGATTAAAACCGGACCCGGACATGCCACCCAGAGAATTCTATCAACCAATCATGAACCGCAGAGAAATGCTCAGCCGCACAGGCGGAGGGTTTGCGTCGCTCGGACTTGCCGGAGTTCTCGCTGACCAAGGCCTCTTGGCTGCAGAGAGCCCGCTCAATCCCAAGGCCCCGCATTTCCGCCCGAAGGCAAAACGTATCATTCACCTATTCATGAACGGTGGGCCCTCCCAGGTGGACACTTTTGACCCCAAACCTGCTCTGGAAAAATACCATGGCCAGCGGCCCCCAGGAGCCGATCGTAAAACCGAGAGAAACACCGGCGGACTTTTCAAATCGCCCTTCGAGTTTAAACGTTCAGGACAATCCGGGATTCCCGTCAGCGAGATTTTTCCGGAGGTCGCCAAGTGTATCGACGAAATCTGTGTGATTCGATCCATGCACACCGATGTGCCCAATCATGAGCCTTCGCTTCTCATGATGAACTCCGGCATTACCCAGCCGATCCGGCCCAGTATGGGGTCGTGGCTGTGCTACGGCCTGGGTGTCGAAAATCAGGACCTCCCGGGCTTCGTTGTTCTTTGCCCAGGAAAACCGGTGGTGGGTCCACAACTTTGGAGTAACGGATTTCTTCCCGGGATTTATCAGGGATGTCATATTGAAAAACTCGACCCCAAGAAAATCGTTGATCACATCAACAACAAGCATCTCACTCCGGGAACCCAGCGCCAGCAGCTGGATTTGATCAACCGGCTCAATGACCTTCATTCGGATCAACGCTCCGGAGATGACCAACTCGAATCCCGGATCCAATCGCTTGAAGTCGCCTTCAAAATGCAGACCAAAGCCCCGGAGGCCTTCGATATCACCAAGGAAACCGAGGCCACCCGGAAACTCTATGGCGAGGGGCAATTTGCCGATTCCTGCCTCACCGCCCGCCGTCTCGTGGAACGCGGAGTTCGCATGGTGCAGGTTTATTACGGAGGAGGTCAACCATGGGACGACCACGGCAATATTGAAAATGGTCACCGCGACAAGGGCCAGAAAAGTGACCAGGCGATCGCAGGCTTACTTCGCGATCTCAAGTCACGCGGCCTCCTCGATGACACCCTGGTCCTGTGGGGAGGCGAATTTGGCCGCACCCCGGTTTCCGAAGGCGGAAATGGACGGGATCACAATCATCACGGGTTTTCAGTCTGGCTCGCCGGAGGGGGAATCAAAGGCGGCATGACTTATGGGTCCACCGACGAATTTGGCTTCGCGGCGGTGGAAAACAAAGTGCACGTCCACGACCTCCACGCCACCATTCTTCACCTCATGGGCCTTGATCACGAAAACCTGACCTATCGATACTCCGGCCGGGACTTCCGTCTCACCGACGTCCACGGGCGTGTCGTTCATGACATCCTGGCATGAACCAACGACTACAGGGAATTCTCTTTCTAACCAGGCCTCTGCTCCGGCTTCTGCAACTTCGGAAAGCCAGCGGTAAATGTGGCAGGTATTCCGAATGGGATGTAGGCGGCCTCGATCTCTTTCCTCTCGCTGGCGAGTTTCAGGGCATTTTCCGGAGTCGAGACCCGCAGGGCCGTTGCCCAGGCATCGGCTAAGATCGCTGATGGAGCGAGGGTGGTGACATTGAGACGGTTGCTCTTAGCCTTCCCGCTGGCGGGATCGATCAAGTGGGCGTGGCGCACACCGTCCAGCTCAAAAAACTGATAGCTGTCCCCCGAAGTCGAGAGCGCGGTATTGCTCAACGTCAGAACGCCGAGCGTCTCATGCGATGGCCGCTCTACTCCCACTCTCCAGCCCTCTTTGCCGGGCGGAGCCTCCGTGAACACCATCTCTCCTCCGATAATCACGGCGGCTTGCCTGATCCCGGCTTGCTTGAGGATCACCATCAACTGGTCCGCAATGTATCCTTTCGCGATTCCCCCGAGATCGATCTTTAACGGCTGGCGAAGTAAGACGGTCTTTTTCTTTGGGTTGAGAATGACATCTTGGAAGGTCGCCTGATTTTCACCGGTTTCCGGGAGCAGCTTATTCTGTCGTGCGCTTTCACGCCACTTCTGGGTCGCGCGCCCCAAGGTGATATCGAAAGCTCCCTCGGTTGCCTTCGAAATCTCCTGCGCTTGCGCCATGACACAAAAGAGATCATCGCTCACCGTGTAGGCCACCTTGGCAGGCTTCGCACAGAGTTGAGAGACCTCGCTGTCAGGAAGGTAATCGGAAAAGGTTTTATTGAGCGTTTCAACCCGCTCAAAACATTGCCCTGCCAGCAGTTGAGAGCGTTCCTTGTCGTTCGCGTAAAAGGCAATCTGAACGATCGTGCCCAGGTGAGGCTGTGAGAAATATTGTCGATCCAAGGCTGGCTCGACCGCCTCCCCGTGCTGGGCCACCAGAGAAGTCACGCTCTGAAAAATGAAGCACAGTCCCACACCCCAATAAGCCGTGCTCTTCACGAGCACGACCAATGAATGGAGGGATTTCTTGATCACTGAGGGCTTAGTCATCTGCCTCCACACCGGAATTCCAATAGTGATACATTTCTTCGACCGTTGGAATTTTCGCAGGTCGCACGATTCTCAATCCGAGCCAGGGAGTATCTGTGTGATACCACTGACTCTTGGGGATTTGCGGATCTGATTTTTTCCACATAGGCGATGACTGGTGGCGGGCCGCCGCGGAAAGGTCAGCGAGTGGCTGCTTCCAATGTCCGCCTTTGGTCACGTGCGGGTAGGGCTTCGTCGCCTTGACCCATGGATTGTAAACCTCCTCCTTACCGAAGTATTCCTTACGGTTTGGGACATACTGATCGAGCGTCCATTCCAAGACATTTCCGTGCATATCGTGGAAGCCCAGGGCGTTGGGCTTTTTCTCACCGGGCGTATGATAATGCGATGCGGCATCACCGCCAAACCAGGCATACTGATCCGCCAATTGAGCGTCCTTCCCCCAGGAATAATCACTCTCACTCCCGGCACGGCAGGCAAATTCCCACTCAGCCTCGGTGGGCAGACGATAGAAATGACCTGTTTGGAAACTCACCCACTGACAATATTTGTTCGCAGCGTGCTGCGTCATACTCAGCGCCGGATGACCGTCACGCTGCATCCCGAAAGTCATCGGGTGATAGGGAGGAGTAGGACGTGCGATGAAATCGATATCATTCTCGATTTGCGCCCGCATGAAATCCAGAGGCAGGCCATCTTTCTGACGAGGAATCTCAGACAACATGAAGGGCTCATAGGCCTCCCATGTCACTTCACCCTGAGACATCCAGAACGGCGAAAGAGTCACCTTCAGAACGTCGCCTTCTTTTTCACCACGCCAAGTAAACTCACCGCCTTCAACTGGAAGCATCTCAATCTTCGCGCCCGAAGCGAGAGGCTCTTGAAAGGCTACCAGCTTCTCAGCTTCACCATCGTTGGTCTTTTTCTTGATCTGCTCATAATCCACAATGCGCTTGTGAATGACGGTGGCGAGACGCAGTTGCTCTTCATCAAACCCGTCCTTTGCAAGGGCGGGCTTGATGTCAGCCGCTGGCTCAGCCTGCGCCAGCGCCCCCGCACAAAGCAGGGTCAGGACAGAGGTAAGAACGGGTAATTTGGGAGCGTCACAAAGGGACCGAATCATCGAATTAGAGGAACTTTGTTTTACCGGGAACAGCTGCCTCCCGCGGTTTAAAGGCGGTATCGAAGTTCAGGTCCTTGACGTTCTCAAGCAGGACGTCCTTGGAAGCCATGATCTGCTCGCCGGTAATGAGCTGGCCGCTGTAGGCTGCGTTGCGACCCATCATTGCGACTGCGTGGCTGTTTGCCGACTGACCGATGACGTCGTTGTAAACCTTACCCTCACGGATGTGCTTCATGAAAAGCTCGTGCTCTTCACGGTAGCCCAGATTGCTACTCCCTTCCCAAATGGTCTTACCGTCCACAATGATGGACGCTGAGTTTCCCTGGGCCACGGCACGTCCCTTTGTTCCGACGATATTGTCACCGGCGGGAGAGTATGTCCCGCGGATTTGACGACCAAAGAAACTCGAGGTGCGACCATCGTCATACTCGTAACTGTAATTACAGCTATCCCAGTTGTTGGCGCCCAAGACCGGATCGATATTTGCTCCGTTGGCATAGCAGCGGGCTGGCAACTTGTCGCCCATCCACCACGCCATTCTGTCGATGCCATGAATGTGGTATTCAAGGACTCCGTCACCACTGAGTTCGAGGAAATTCTGCCAGAAACGAAGTGCCCACTCCATCTCGGACATGTCGGCAGGCTTAAATTTGGGATCAGGCATTGGGTTGGGACGTCCACCACCACAGTAGGATGAGGAGACATTCAGAATGTCGCCGATCGCACCGTCTTGCAGGCGCTTGTTCATCTCCACAAGGTGCGGAGTGTATCGCCATACAAGGCCTGTCAGCACGGACTGACCAGCGGACTGGGCCTTTTTTGCCGTTTCGATAATGTGGTGGAGACCCGGAACATCGAGAGCGAATGGCTTCTCAATGAACACGTGCTTCCCTGCCGCCACGGCCGCTTCGAAATGAACCGGGCGGAAGGCTGGAGTCGAGGTGAGGAGAATGATATCCGCCCCGCTATCGATCACCTTCTGATAGGCATCGAAGCCCACAAACTCGCGCTTTCCTCCGGCAGTATCAACACGTCCTGAGAAGCTCTTGTCGAAGCCCTCGATCTTCTTCATGCGATCGGCGTAAATGTCACCGGCAGCCCAGAGGATGGTATCCGGATCGGCACTCAGGATATCGGTCACGGCACCAGCGCCCCGACCGCCAAGGCCCACGACGCCGACTTTGAGCTTCCCTTTGGATGCGGTCTCAGCAGCACTGAGCATCGGAAAGCCAAGCCCTGAAAGGCTGACAGCGGCCCCTCCAAGGGCCCCCTTCTTGACGAAATTTCGGCGGGAAAAAATGGAATCGTGAGCGGATGGTTGGTCTGACATGGGTGTATTCTTTAAAAGTTCGTCGATCAATAGCCAGTTTCCCCGAACCTGACAAAGCAAAAGTAAATTCCGGCACGGCAGGGCCTTGCGCCAAATGGAATAACACCCGGACCAAGATGCGATCGCGCGCGAAATCGATCCAAAAAATGAGACCCATTCAGATGGTAAATGAGTGGCTTAAGCTCCGTATATGATGATCCGGAAACTCTCCGCTCAAAATCTCTCTCCAAAAAATGAACTCACTCAAATCAATTCTACTCCCTGCCTTGGGAACTTTGCTCGTCCTCAATAGTGCCTATGCCCAGCGCCCAAAACCACCGGTCCGCACCTTCGATGCCCCGGGCGCGCCCGATTTCATCCGTCTCGATGACAAACCCGGGGTCAACCCACCGGTTGATGCCGTGGGTAATTATGTCATCGGCCCCGATTACAAACCGGCCCCCGAGCGCAAAGCCAACGACGTTCCAAAAGGAAAGGTCACCCAATTCACCATCGACTCCAAAACCACTAAACTCCTCAATCCGGGGATCGCCCGGAAGGTTTTCGGCACCGTCGATCCCAAGAACCCCAAGACCTTGATCGTGGAGACCCACGAAATCGACTACACCCGCAAGATCACGGTCTATGTGCCCGCGCAATACCAAGCAGGCAGCATCGCGCCCTTCATGATCAATCATGATGGACCGCAAGGAAAACCCGACCAAGTCACCCCAAACATCCTCGATAACCTCATCGCCGAGGAGCGCATTCCGCCCATGATTTTCATTGAGATCGCCAACGGCGGCGGTGACGCCCAGGGACATCAACGGGGCAAAGAATACGACACCATGTCCGGTCTCTTTGCCGAGTATATCGAGACCGAAGTTCTTCCCTTGGTTGAAAAAAACTGTGCCGTCAAACTCACCAAAGATCCCGACGCCCGCGCCGTCATGGGAAGTAGCTCCGGTGGATCAGCGGCCCTCATCATGGCCTGGTATCGGACTGATCTTTATCACCGGGTCCTCACCACCTCCGGAACTTTTGTGAACCAGCAATGGCCCTTCGACGCGAAGACTCCGGGTGGAGCCTGGGATTTTCACGATCAGCTCATTCCCCAAAGCGAAAAGAAACCCATCCGCCTCTTCCTCGCGGTGGGCGATTATGACCTCCTCAACCCGAACGTGATGCGTGACGAGATGCACGACTGGGTCGAGGCCAACCATCGCATGGCCAAGGTTCTCAAGGCCAAAGGCTATGAATACCAATATCTCTTTTGCCAGAACTCAGGACACGGAATCGGCAACGCCAAGACCCAGTTCCTTCCCCACGCCATCGAATGGGTTTGGCACGGTTATCAAGAGAAGTAGTAAGAGTCTTCAAACAAGAGAACGCTCCCATCCAGCCGCCAAAGTGAGGGCAGCTTGGATGAGGAAACCGACCTCCGCTATTGGCCCAGGCCCTCAACCTGAACATCCCTGAACATGTAGGGATTATCGCTGAGCCGCAGCGACTTGCTACTGGCAGTCGTTACGTTCTTGAGAATCACCTCCCGGGTGACGACATAGGGGTGCTTCTGCTTGTAAGAATCACTGGTCAGCTTTGGGTTGAAATTCGCGAACAGGGTAGGTCCGCCGTTTTTCCCGGCATCCTCAATGTGAAGTTTGTCGATGAGAATGCGAGCGGGCATGGAACTGGTATATCCGAAATCGTGCTGACCATCGTTGAAGCCACCAAAAACACTGGGGCTGGATCCGCCTCGGTGAGGAGAGAATCGGCAGTTGCGGATGATAATATCCGCCACGCCAGGTGCCCCCGTAATCCTCCCGAAAGTGGATGAGATGCTGATAAAACCATGATACGGCGAACCATGTTCACCTTCGCCACGAATGTCATGTTGAACACCCTCAACGATCACATTGGACCGCTGAATCAGAATTCCTCTGGCATGATAAGTCCCGCTTTCCCGAGTATTGGCTATGGTGGTGAATCGACCTCCGGTGATGGTCAAGGGCTCCTTGTCAACCGGCTGCACCGTGATCCCCGTGAGCTCATCAAAATCCCAGATGATGGGAGTTTTAGGATCAACATTGCCCTTCTCATCCACGAGGAAGGTGTCCATCTGCGACGCACCATTGTTCTGGTTGAGACCGCGTCTGATGAAGCGTTTGACCTTGGCATTGGTGACCGTGATGACGCAAGCGCCTGAAAGTTTTACCTCGATTTTGCTCTGGCCCTGCTTCAGCGACGTGATCCCCTCCAGCTTGATCGGCTTGAACTCGGATTTCACCGCAAAGACATGCGCTCTCATGTTCTCGAGCTTCGTGTCATCGATGATGAACTTCGCGGTGCCAAAATCGGTATTGGTCTGGATGACAACGGTCCGGTTGCCTCCACCGCTTTAGTAAGTCGCGCCCTCATCAGCTTTGACCGGAAGCCCTTTCTCGTTGGCATGATCATGCGCTTTCACCAAGGCCGCAAAATCGTCCACCTTGCCATCTCCCACGGCCCCGAAATCGCGATAGGACACGAAAGGTGCGTTTTTAATTTCTACCTTCAGCGGCTTGGGCTCGTAATCTCCCGCCTGACCCAAGGACACACCCGGAACAACGAGCATGAAAACGAAGAGGGCACCACTGCAAGTAGTCTGAATGAAACGCATCATGGGAAATTGGAACGTGAAGGCAATAAGGACTCTACCCTTCCATACCACCGGGTGTCTTCGCGCCTTTCAGGCAAGGCAATGTGGAATCGGTGGCATCACTTGAAAGCACTCCCGTCCTTTCCTTGAATTGCGGAAGTCCCCTCCCCTTGTAAACATCGCTTGAAGAACTCCCGGGTCACCTTCACCGAAACAAGAGTGATGATCGATCCGATCAGGATATCGAGAGGACGATGTTGCCACGTCGTCGCAATGGAAAGGATGCCCAATCCGAGGAGGGGTAGCATCCAGAATAGCCGGGTTCGTTTTTCGCACGCGAGAAGGTAGATGATAACAATGGGTCCCATGACGTGCCCACAAGGAGCAATGCAGACCGGATTATCCACGGCAACGAGATGACGGTGAACTTGATACAGCGGTCCATCGGGTGTCTGGGGACGGATCATCTCAGTCGGGAAAAAATACCAGATGCTTCCAATCACAAAAAAAGCCAACAGGACTGAAATCAGATACTGGTAAAAATTCTGCTGCTCCCGGAGGGCGCAGGCACCGAGCCAGGGCACGAAAAGCATCAAGAAATAGGGGATGGTCATGATCGGCCAGAACGGAACCCAGTCAGGCATTTCGACGGCGCCATGTTCAACTCCAGTCCGATGATTGATCGTCAGATAAATCGCCATGAGAGGTGCTCCCAAGGCGACTAGCAAAATAGATCTCACAAAGAGCTGTTTCATGAGGTGGAATTGACCGGTTGAGTATCAGAGGCGTGATTTTTCACGGATTGTCATTGGGCGAATGAACTGCCCTTTGGTGGCGAGGGTCTCCCGATAAGAACACCACGTTCGATTTCAACCTCGGACGTCAGGATTGCGATTTCAAGACCAATATAACAGGAAAATGATCCCCCAGGGATGCCCCTGAGAAGTATCAAGACATCTTGGATGGGCTCTGTGGTCGCAATCCCAAGACCACCAGGGCGTGGGCTCTTAACGAGAGTTTTCAAGAGTTTAGAAATGCCCGCAACGAGGGGTTTGCCGAGGGGATCTTTCCGGACTGGTATCGCTGGGCGTTGAGATCTCAGCTCGCACCAATGGTGAAAGTGGCTAAGATCCTCAAACGTCATCTCGACGTGCTCATGAATTATTTTAAACATCGAATCACCAATGCCGTCAGTGAGGGGAACAACAGGGAGCTTCAATCAATCAAAGCATCAGCCTAAGGATTTCGGAGCTTTGGAAACTACCCTTATCTCATCCTCTTTTGCTTTGGCAAGCTGGCCCTCAGCCCCAAAATCGCACTAAATTCCCCGCAGAACCCCTTTTATGGCCGTTCAGTTTAGCTCCCCTTCCTCCCTCTCAGATCTCGTCAATCGGCCCATCCAAAGGCCGACAATCCGATCGCTACTTGGGCGTCTCCTCGGTCTCCTCTAACTCGTCTAGCTCCCCTAAATCGGAGTCTTCAGATTCACCGTCGTGGATTTCGCTCTGCGCCACCAAGATCCCCTTCAAGACCACGAGCGTGATGCCCACTCCAAAGAAGAAGAGCAGCATTCCAGACTCGACTAAGAATTCCGAAGTCATTTCCGAGATGACCCTCCGCGCCCGGTTGAAGGCGCAAGCAACGACACTTTAACGCCCACCCAGAGGGCTAGAATCGAGGGAACCCAGAGACCCACGAAGAGTCCGGACTCCCTGTCGTAGAGAAACCATAAAGCGACACTGGCGAGTAAACTCACCATGGCCGCACTTAGAAAATAAGAATCTGTCTTCTTGAACATGATAGTAATAGTGGGTTTCTCAAGCACTTGCCCGAACAACTTCTACTAATATCCCTCGGGTTTTGACTATTGCTAGAGAAATTTCTCTCCATCCCTCATTTTATGGAACTCTGCCGACCGGGGTCGAACTAATACACCAGACATGATTTAGATGATCACAAACCTAACCAGTTACCATGGAGTGTATTACCCTGCATTAAAAGCGATCCGAATCAGAAAGCTTTGGGATTTTCGTCGAGATTTGAACTGTCGGGATCATCGGAGCAGTAGAGGGCTCAGAAGCCGACTTTGGCCATTTTCAAAGTGGGGGCCGACTCCGCCGCTTCCCTTCCAGCCTTCGGATCCCTGACCGTAGAAAACGATCTGGCGACACTGAGAAAGCATGAAGCTCATTGGATATCGACAGAATACCCCCCTATTTTCGCCTTATTTGTCAAAAATAGGGGGGTGTTTTCTCCACATGAAGCGGCGGTATGAGCAAGATTTAGCGAAGTGGCTGCGGAAAAAGAATCGCAAACCTCTCGTCGTGAGGGGAGCGAGACAGGTTGGAAAATCGACTCTGATTCGTCAGTTTGCGGAGAGTCAAAAGTTGACTCTCTTTGAAGTCAACCTAGAGCGGAATCCTCAGTTGATGTCGGTGATTGAGACTTTGGATCCGGTGAAGATTCTCACCGAAATTGAGTTCATTTGCCGGAAAGGAAAAGTTGATCCCAAGAAGGCCCTTCTCTTCGTGGACGAGATCCAAGGCGTTCCAAAGATGCTCCAGGCCATGCGCTACTTCTACGAGGAAATGCCGGATCTCGAGGTAGTTGCGGCAGGGTCGCTGCTGGAGTTTACCCTTTCGGATCACTCGTTTCCGATGCCTGTCGGACGGATCGAATATTTTCATGTCGGCCCTGTTTCGTGGGAGGAATTCCTGGCGGCCAAAGGTGAGTTATCTGGCTCGCGGTCTGGGAGCCAAGGTGAAGTATGCCAATATTGACCGCGATTCGAACTCCCGGGATGTCAAACAAGTGCTCGATCTCATGATCAAGGCCGGCGTTGTGCTCAAAGCGGTCCATTCCCAAGGAGACGGCATTCCCTTAAATGCGCAAATCGACCTTAAGGTTTTCAAGCTCTATTGTCTCGACCTTGGTCTCTACAACCGGATTTGCCGACTGGACTATCTCTCTGATCGAGACTTGCGGGAAGATCGCTTCGTGAATGAAGGGGGGCTTGCCGAGCAGTTCATCGCGCAACAGTTCGCTTTCTCGGAGACGCCTCTCTTAAGCCCATCTCTGAACTACTGGCTCAGAGATGGAAGCGCAGGAAATGCGGAGGTCGATTTCCTTATCCAAGTCGGACGGAACGTTGTTCCGGTGGAGGTGAAATCCGGAAAAAGTGGCTCACTTAAATCACTCCTCCAATTTGTCAGAGCGAACAATGTCGAGCTTGGGTGTCGTTTTGATCTCAACATGCCCTCCAGCCAGAACGTCAGTCATGGGGTGGGCGGTGAAGCGATCTCCTTCCGCCTGGTTTCCCTTCCACTCTATCTTTGCAACCAGGCTCAGCGTCTGCTGAGGCGTTTTTATTGAGCAGGTTGAGGACGATCCGACTCACCGTTCCGAGATCCAAACACTTGCTCCACATAGACACCTTCGATGAATACACTCCATTTTCGCTTTCGACCGCTGAGGAAGAAAACCCGTCATCACGCCCATAGATTGCATGAAGAATTCCCGAAATTCCAGGCACCTGAAGTGCGCCTTACCATTCGCCGGAGCATCTCTCGCCCCCTTCCAAAAGATTTGAAGAGAGAAGAAAAGCTGGATAATGGAAGAGACATTGAAGGAAGGTGGCATTCGTATAGACGAAGCGTTTTTGAATCGTTTCATCCTCTCCAAAAATCAGCATTCCGCGGCCGGAATCTTCAACACTGATCCTGTCATTCATCGCACAATTCCTCCCGCGAGTTTTACAATCCCCCCACTATCTCTCAGGTGACTGAACCTTGGTCTCCTCAAGAAACTCCCAACGTAAAAGAAGCTCGTCGGCCTCCTTTTTGGCGGCTTCGACTTCAGCCATCACGATGGGGATTTGTTCGTAGTCGGTTTGGACTTCGGGGCTGGCGAGCTTTGTTTGGAGGGCGGTCACGATTTCGTCGGCTTCCATGACGCGGTCTTCGATGGTCTCGAGTTCCTTCGCTTCGGCGAGGGTGAGCTTGCGGGGTTTGGCACCTTTGACCGTGGCCTTTTTACGAGCGGCGGCATCGCGGGCGGCAGCTGTCGCTTGCGCACGGGCGGCGTTTTCGCAGGCTTGCCGTTTCTCGAGATAGTAGGAAAAGTTGCCGGGAGTGACCTTCACTCCGTCGTCTTCGAAGGCGATGATCTGATCACAAATACGATCGAGGAAGTAACGATCGTGCGAGACCACGAGGGTCGTACCACCGAAGGCCGCGAGAGCTTCTTCCAGCATACGAAGCGATGGGAGGTCGAGGTCGTTGGTGGGCTCGTCGAGAACGATGAGGTTACCGCCGGTTTTAAGAACCTTGGCGAGCATCAAGCGGGCCCGCTCTCCTCCTGAAAGAAGATCGACGCGTTCGTTGATTCGTTCGTCGGAAAAGAGGAAGCGGCGAAGGTAGGCACGGGCGCCGATCTCCTCCTCACCAAAGCTCACTTTCTCGCTCCCGTTTGAAATCTCATCGAGTAAGGAACCGGTGCCATCGAGTTGCATGCGGGTTTGGTCGATGTAGTTAATCCGCACCTGCTTTCCGAGGACGGCAGTGCCTTCGGTAGGGGCGAGTTGATCAAGGGCGAGCTTCAGGAGAGTCGTTTTACCCACGCCGTTTTTGCCCACGATGCCGGTGCATTGACCTTCTTCAAGCGAGAGATCGAGATTGCGAAACAGCCAACGCGGGCTCGTTTCGGTGCCGACATTGATCCCGACTTTTTCGAACTCCACGATGGTGTTGCCCAAGCGTGGGGGTGGCGGGATGAGGAGTTCCATTTCGCCCTCTCTGACCGGAGCATCTTTGTTGGCGACTTCGTAGAAGGCGTCGAGACGTGAACGAGATTTCGTGGTGCGGGCTTTAACGCCGGCGCGAACCCACTCGAGCTCGTCTTTAATAAACTTCTGCCGCTTCTTCTCGGTCTGCTCCGCGATGCCCTGGCGAATTGCCTTGGACTCGAGGAAGGCGGTGTAGTTACCGGGGTGGGAATAAGCTTTGCCATCCGAGATCTCGATGATGCGGGTGGCGATCACGTTGAGGAAGTAGCGGTCGTGCGTCACGAAGATGACCGCACCACCATAGGTCTTGAGGAAATCCTCCAACCAACGGATCGACTCGGAGTCGAGGTGGTTCGTGGGCTCATCGAGAAGGAGAAGGTCAGGCTGGGAAGCGAGGGCCCGGCAGAGCGCGACGCGCCGTTTTTCACCTCCTGAAAGCGGGCCGGTTTCGGTCTCGAGTGGAGGGGTCCCGAGGGCATTCGAAAGAGCCTGAATGCGGGAGTCGAGGTTCCAACCATCGGTGTGATCGATGAAGGTCAAGAGAGATCCGAGCTCGGCTTCCGATCCTTCGCCATACTCGTATTTGCGGATGGCC
Source organism: uncultured Verrucomicrobiales bacterium (assembly GCA_963925135.1). Classification (GTDB taxonomy): domain Bacteria; phylum Verrucomicrobiota; class Verrucomicrobiia; order Verrucomicrobiales; family Akkermansiaceae; genus SW10. The sequence goes on from CAWUTG010000040.1 coordinate 66,054, forward strand.
TCCACGATGTCAGACGCACCCGCCGCGATGTTGTCATAAACGGAAACCGTGGGATCGAGTTCAAATTCCTGGGGAAGATAGCCGATGCGCAGCTCCCGGCGTGCCGAAATTCCGCCGGTGTCAGCATGATTTTCACCGGCAATGATTTTCAGAAGCGAAGTCTTTCCGCAGCCGTTCCGCCCAACCAGTCCCACCTTTTCTCCGGCGGCCACGGCAAGGGTCACGCCGTCGAGAAGCGTTTGGTGCCCGTAGGCAAGGCGGAGTTCGTTGGCAGAAAGAAGGGTCATGAGCTGGGAGGCAGTAATCAGCCTGCGGGGAAATGTCGAGAGCTACGAAGTCCTCCGGGCAATCACCCGGTGCGAAAGATTCAAATCAAGCACGATCACTCCGACGATGAACCACTATCCAAGTTTAAGATCTGCCGGAGGAAGGTATCCACCTTTTCTCCAAAATTCACCAAATGACATGCAGTCATCGGTATCGAATTCAAACGAAACAGTTCCTTTGCTGACAAGCTCGAGCTCCATACTATCTTTAGGGAAAGCAAGTTCAGCCCCGAAGAAAAGATACCGATTGTGGTCTTCTGCGACATCGTTGACCGGCCAAACACGCTTCAGCGAATATTCCTCTCCGCTCGCTTTCCTTAAAAAATCACCGTTATCGCTCGAAGGATCTCTCGGCCAAACCTTGCAGTAACCACCAAGCACATCTTTAAACTTCAGCATTCCGAACCCTTTCACAGACAACCTCCCATCCGATTTCTCCATCAAATGATGAAGAGTCTTCAATGTTGCCGAGTCGACAAACTGCTCCCAGGGAAACCCTTTGAGTATATCCACTCCCCACACCTTGAATTCCAAAACATTAGGGAGAACCTCAATCCAGATACACCGTTTTACTATCGTAGAAGGAAATTCCTGTGGAGCTTTCAAACCCAGCCCCCGTGAGATCTACTGTTACTTTCACTCCTGACCTTACTGTCCATATCCCCCCAGCGCAGCAAGGATCGTTCAGATCCGTGTAGCATGGGAGTTTAAATTTATTCCCCAGCTCCTCCGAAACCCCGGCTTTTGCGGCAAAGTCAGGCCATGCTTGTAAGGCGTGTTCGTAGGAATATCCGCCCGCGGAATTGAAGTCGTAATGGCCGAGGGCGCAGAGGGTTTGTTGGTGGAATTTGTCGCCATCGGCGGTGCGGTCAAAGCGACGGGTCATGAAATGGACGCGGCCATTTTCTTCGAGAAGGCGGCAGTCGCTCATCGTGATGCCAGCGGCACGGGCCATGAGGTGGTAGGCATATTCAATGCGACCGTTGCCGAGGGGATCGGCGAGTTCTTTGTCGGCATTGCCATCGACACCATCGAACTTGATGAGCCAGGCTTCGAAGCCTCGTGGAAGCGGGACTTGGCCGGAACGGATTTCGCGGGTCTTGGCATTCCAAGCCACGACCGCTTTGGCACGGGCTCCCCCGGCCGAGGTTCCGACGCGAAGGATGTCGGCGAGCGCTTTTACGCTCACATTGACCCAAAAATCACTTTTCTGAGCACTTTCACGCCCATTCAATCAAAATCAGAGTGATTCAACACTGAATCCCGCTTCGATCACCTGTCCGGTTTCGGGGTGTTTGAGGCGAATGAGGTGGTGCCCGGGAGACAGTTTGATGGCTTGATTTTTCACCTCAAGAGTGTCGCTGAACCACTCGCCCGAGGTGAGGTTGGAAACCAGCTTGAGAGTGGCGCTTTGCCCGGGCAGTTCTGGATCGAGGTAATAGGTCGCTCCTGCCAAGGGTGTAATAATCTGGATGTTTTCCTGCACTGGAGGAGCTGAATCGGTGAGAGCAAAAGCATGCCCCTGCACATTGTCCTCCGAATTGAACCATTCGCCATACTCCAGGGAAACAAGCGCGCGCCCTTCAGCGTCGTAGTCCGATGAGGAAACAGGGAGCGGGAGATGGCCGACGACACAGACCTCGGTTTTACGATAAGGCGTGTTGTCCGCGATCTGGGTGAGAAAACGATGTCCGGTGCGTCGATCGACCTGGATCGTTTCGATCGAATCCGGACGCGTCACGAAAACGGCTTCCCGCCCTTCGTGAAGCGCAAGCATGGTGCGTCGAAAGATCGGCCCCGCTCCAGTCACGCCGGAAATCCCGGCCATGGGCGAATTGTCAAAATTCCCCACCCAAACACCGACCGTAAATTCTCCCGTGAATCCGAGGCACCAGTTGTCCCTAAAGTCCGACGACGTTCCCGTCTTCACCGCGCAGGGAAAGGGCAGGCGCAGTACCGAATCAACCCCAAAGGCACTGGAGCGGGCGGCATTGTCGGCGAGGACGTTCGCGATGAGGTAACAGGCTTCCGGTGTGAGCAAGGATTCCCCCACCCCGGTCTCTCCATCCATCGTGAAACGAGGGGGCCATGACTTCCCCAATCGAGCCAGAGTCGCGTAGGCATTGGTGAGTTCTAACAAACTGACCTCGGCATTTCCAATCGTGAGTCCGAGGCCGTATTCCGCGGCCTCCCGGGTCAAAGTTGTGAGTCCAAGTTCTCCCAACAAGCGATGAAGCGGCTCCGGTCCGCCGACTTGATTGAGCATGCGCATCGCTGCGACGTTCAGAGATTCCCCCAGAGCCTGCCGGATCGAAACCGGCCCGTGATGACGACGGTCGAAATTCTTGGGCGCATCGAGTCCCTCCTCGGTTTGGTAATTCGTCGGGATATCCGCGATGATGGAACCTGGGAAGAGAGCCTGATTCTGAAAAGCCAGGGCGTAGGTAAAAGGCTTCAAACTCGAGCCCGCCGAGCGAGGAGCGAGAGCCCCGTTAATCTGTCCTCCGTGAGCACCGAGGAAGTCCGAGGAGCCATGAAAAGCGAGGACTTCGCCGGTGGAATTATGAATGACCACAAGCGCCCCCTGCTGGACATTGGAATCTTCGATCCCCGCCAACTCCTCCTGCAAAATCTCAAAGGTGCGCGCCTGAAGCTTTCCGTCAATCGTCAACCGACCACCCTCACGGAAGTCGTGCGTGAGGTGAGGGATGGGATTGCCTGGAACCTGCTGACGCAGAAGCAAGGGCTCCGCCTTCGCGCGGGCAATCTCGTCATCAGCGTAATCAAACTCCGTCGCCAATCGGTCGAGAACCCAATTTCTACGGACCAGGGCCGCCTGCGGATTCCGGTGGGGATTGAGACGCGATGGGGCCTGCGGAAGTCCGGCTAAGAGTGCCGATTCGGCGAGCGAAAGATCCCCCAAGGGCTTTCCAAAGAAGTAGCGCGCCGCTTCGACACAGCCCTGGCGATGCGAGCCGTAGTCGAGCCGGTTCAAGTAGGCGGTGAGAATCTCATCCTTGCTCCAACGGGATTCCAATCGTCGTGCGCTGTAAACCTCCTCCAGTTTCTTACGCCAATTGCGCTTCTCCGGCGGCGTGGTGATCTTAATCAACTGCTGGGTAATCGTGGAGGCACCCGAGGTGATTCTCTTGGTACGGGTATTGTCATACATCGCCCGCAAGGTCGCAGCGTAGTCCACTCCCCCGTGATCGAAGAAGCGCTTATCTTCGGCAGCGAGAGTGGCTTTGATCAAATGATCTGGAATCTCATCGAGCGACGCCGGTTGGTGTCGAAAGTAATCCTCGCGGGGTAAATGAGTCAGCTCTTCTCCATTCCGATCCAACAAAACCGGGTGCGCCGCCGGTGGTTCCTCCAGAGTCCCGGGAAGCGGGACCAGAAGAGCCATCACGGGCAACAAGAGTGCCCAGGGTGCGAATTTCGGAATGGAGGGGCCGGGAATCATTTCACACTGAGGTGTTCGGAAGCACCGAGGGCGTAGTTTTCAGGATCATACATTTCCTCGACCTTGGTCGGTGGCACGTAGATCTCACCAGCGTGCGTGACGCGGGCATGATAGCTCGTGACGTAGCTGCCGGAGCGACCCGGATAATCCACAAAGGTGAGAACGCGGTCACTGCGAATCTCACGATTCGAGATCCGCCATGAGTTCTCTTTCTTGACCCGGCCAGCCTGGCTGCGGAACTCGGTATTGATGGCCTGGAAGGACGACGGGAGCGGATCGTCGATAGCAAGGTAGCGGAAGTCATCACGGGGAAGATTTACCTCGAGGGAGACTTTGACGAGATCCCCGATTTGAGGATTGGTGAGCGGCTCGGTGGAGCCATCGGACTTCACCCGTTCGTAGATCCGGTTCACGGTGACACCGGAACGTGAGACCGGCGTGATCGGTTGAATGCGGGGCTTGGCTGACAAGGAGGTGTGGGCAAAAACACGGTCAGACGAAGACGCGGTGGCCACAAAGCCCCCATGGATTGGCATCTTCACCGTCTTCGATGCGGTGTCCGCCGGAATGACAATGGTCTGTTCCCCTTCCGCCGTCACCAACTTGATCGTGATGTCTTTGACGTCCTTTTCAACAGCTTCGGCATAGGCGCCCATCGCGAGGAGCGACCAGGCATTGCACCAGGTGGTCCGCCAGTGACCACGCTTGGAGCGGGTCTTCAAGAGGCTCGCGAGAGTCGTCTCACATTCATCCGCGGTCGGCGAAATGGTGGCCCACGCCAAGAGCTTCACGGCATCATCCGGGCGGTAAGCCATCCAGTATCCCGTGGCCTTTTGCTTCATGGGTGCAAGATTCATCAAGTCGATCGCGCCAGGCTCACCAGCAGCATGCATTGCAAGGGCGAGGAAACTCCGGGCGGTCGTCGAGAGTTCATCGACACGTTCCAGAAGCTTGGAATGATAAGCCGCCTCCGTTTTCCCAAGACGCGCGAGGACATACATCGAACGGGTAAGACCTTGCAGGTCATAGCTCGACTTGACCTTGGTGAGATCACGCAGCTGCTTCGAGAGATACCCGGCAAGATCATCGAGGGTCTGCTGGGGCACGTTCGCCCCGGCGTCGCGACAGAGGATGAGACCAAGACCACCGTAGGAACTGGCCCAAGGAAGCGAGCTATCAGCACCCGGCCAATAGCCCAACCCGCCATCACGGGTCTGCATGGAGATGAGACGATCGGCACCGCGTTGAATGGCCTTCGTGATCTGCTCTTCCGACTTCTTCTGGAAGCCCGGAGCGAGGTGGCGGAGATTCTTGGCGGCGATCCAAGGAATGGTGGAGGAAGTCGTCTGCTCCACGCAGCCGTATGGATAGTGAAGGAGGTAATCGATCGCGGCGCCCGCTTCGCTGAGGCGGGAGCGGGCGAACTCAACTTCGAAGTCGCCGACACCATCGAGGAGGTTGGGCGAGAATCCATCGAGGAGATTATTCTTCCGAGCGGAATCATTAAAGCTCACGAAGTTCACCTCCGTCAGGAGCGGCATGGGGTAACGAACTTCAAAGGTCGACTCAACCGCATCTGAAAGTGAACGCCGAAGGACAGCGTCTCCGACATTTTCAGGAGTGGCAGTCCAAACCCAGCGAGCCGTTCCGGTGTTGCGGAAATGCACATCAAAAGAGATCGCTCCTTGCGAACGGGGCTCGAGAGTCACGAAAGTTTCGAGCTGACCAGGCTGGTTCGGGGAATCAGGCGCACCGGCTCCCGTCATGGAATCGAGCGTTAGAGTCACTTTCCAGGTTCCGGCATGATCGCTGTTGTTCTGAACAATCGCCATGGGCTGAAGACGGTCACCCTCGTGAGCAAACAAGGGTGGCGAGGGCTCCAACATGAGGGGTTTGTTCACAATGGCCTCGCCGGTTCCCACTCCAAATCGTGACGCACCTTCGTGGGCGACCGCAATGAGGCGATAGCGGGTCAAGGTGTCCGGCGCAATGAAGCTGGCGGTGAACTGGCCATCGGCTCCCGTCTTAAGAGTCGGCATCCAGGCGGCGCAGGGATCAAAGTTTTTGCGCAAGGCGATCGCGTCCTCAGCGTCTCCCCCTTTGCTATCACCATCTCCGATGATAAACCCTTTGTTGGCGTAGTAATTCTCACCGGGCGTCTCGGGAATGAAATTTTCGAGTGAGGTTCCGTTTCGGGTTTCTAGCATTCTCGGAGCATGGAAGTGCGAGAGTGGATCGGGATTCTCATATCCGGTAACGCTGAGCGTTCCTTCGTCCTCGGCATAGAACACCAACTCGGCGTTGGGGACGGGCTTTCCGTCGAAGCCAATCACACGCCCATTCACCTGCACCGCTTCTCCGGGACGGGTTTCGCTTTTTGTCGCTCCCATTTCAATCGTGAGACGGTCAGCAGCGGGATCCACCTTCAACTCACAGTATCCCAGTCGAAGCTGCGGCTCGGGGTTCTTCCTTTTCGAATCAGCAGCACCTTTGATGATGAGAACGGAGACGAAGGCATTGGGCGCGTCTTCGTTGGTAAGAGGAATCTCAATCACCGGATTATCGAGGGTGAGGCGGGTTCTGAAGTGACGCAGAACACCCCGTCGCTCGAGGGAAACGAGCGCTTCCCCTTCGATCGGCGAAAGCACGAGAATGCGAGCGGTGTCACCCGGTTGATAGCGACGTTGCTCGGGCACCAACTTGATCCGCATCCCGGATTCGTAGGCCCAAGGGTAATCCTTGCTGCCGTAAACTTGAATCGTCGAGACCGTCTTCACAGCACGAGCGGCGGCGTCAGAGGACGTCAGCGTGAAAGTATGTGCCCCTGAATCAGCAGCCTTGAAGGGCAGATCAAATCCCTTGGAGCCGGCGGGGATGGTGACGACCACTTCACGAACGGGAACTTCGCTCTTTTCGTTTTTCACGACAACTGCTCCGTTGGCAGCTTTGGACTTCACCTGCGTGTTGTCCTCACGCGTAATCTGCACCTTGACCTCGACATCTTGGGCAAACGTTTCACCGTCTTGATTCACAGCCACGAGCTTAAAAGGCACTTCCTCGCCGACCCTGGTGAGGCTGTCCTGGCGGGAGATGCCGAGATAGAAATCGGACGAATGCACCGTGACCGAACTGTTAGAACTCAGCGTCTGGCTGTTGGCATCAGTGATCTCGGTCAGCACCGACACGGTGCGGGGCATGGGATATTCGATAGGCGGAATCTTAAAATTCAGAGCAAGCTTGCCGGAGTCATCCAGGGAGGCCTCACCGGATTGGTTGTGATTGCCTGAATTGGACGAATCTTCTTCTTCAGCGGTATAGCCAAAGTAGTGCGACCAATAACGGGAGTCGTATTGACGATGGTTGCCGAAAAGGAAGTCGCGGAACTTGTCGGGATAGATCCCGGTGGACCGGGCTGAGAGATACCAATCGGCCTTGGCGAGGGCCACCGGAGTGCCCTGGAAATACTGCACGCCGAGGTTGTAGGCGAGATCGTGTTCGGGAGTCTCTACGAGCGTCGCCTCTTCTTCGAAGGTGTTGCGCTTGAATTCCTGAACGTTGAAGGAGTGCTGGAAAGACGCCGACTGTTCGCCCGCGGAGCGATCCCACCAGTTGTCCAACTCCGCGAGCGCTTCGAGCTCTTTGGGCCAGGTCAGGGCAATGCGATAGCGGCCGACCGTGACGGCGGGAAGTTGATATTCGAAGTCGAAAGCCCCCCGCTCAGACAAGGTGATTTCATCGGTGAAGATTTCGCGCCCACTGGGATCTGACAATGTGAGCCTCGGAGTTTCTTTCAGGGGGACTTTCAGTTCATCGCCATCCCTCCCGCGAACCAAGCCCTTGAGGCGCAAAGTTTCACCGGGGCGGTAGAGGTTGCGATCAGTGAACATGAAGGCGTCGCGCAGTTGTGCCGATGACTCCTGCCACGAAAAGTTCACCGGAAAACGCCACATCGAGACTTCGGGAAGGGAGTCGTCGTAAGGCAAAACGATGGCATCGCCCTTGAGGCTGGCGCGGAGATGGCGGAATTGTTCGCCACGTGGGAGGGTCGCGACGCCGGAGGCATTCGTGATGACCTTGGCGAGCGATTGGGCATCTTCGCCGAAGAGTGAAAGCTCGACGTTTGGAAGCGGCAAACCGGTCTGGCAGGAATAGGCGTAAATAAAGGCCTTGTCGTTGGTGAGCTTCCACGCGAGTCCGAGATCGGTGAGCTGCACCAGCGACTGTGACAACACGGATGGACTCCGAGGTAAATCCGGATGCTTCGCCGGCTCACCGGTCACCGCCACGAAGAAGGCTCCGAATCGCTGGCCTTCGGGAAGAAACTTGTCCCAATGAATGACATGCTTGGCAGTGGTATCGAGTGCGGCCTCGAGCTTAATCTCACCGTCGAAAACAGTCTCGCCACCAATGAGGACAAAGGGGAGCGGGCCGGTCGTTTTGAGGCGCTTCCCTTCTGCTCCATCTCCAGTGTAGTGACGATATCCCTGGGAAGCGCGGATGAGATCATCGGGGGCAAGCCGCTTGATACTGAGATGAATGGATTGGTTGTTGAGTGAAGAAATTTCGTAAGTTCGTGTTCCTGAAGCGAGCTGGCTTTGGTCGAAGCTCGGAAGCACGACCTTCGGTTGGACGCGGACGAACTTGAGCTGCTTTTGGTAATCCTTGCCGAGGGCGAGGCCATCCGCGCTCGAGAGAACCCTGGGAATGGTGACGGTGTAGGCATCCTTTTCAGCAAGCCCTCCGCTCAGGGTGATCGTTTGACGACGATAGTCGAAGCTGGCCTTGAGATCCTTGGGCGCTGGCACGACGCGAATGAGTGAAAGCACCTGCTCTTCCTTGAGGTCGATCGGTAATGATTGGTTGAAGGACATCGAGATCTCGCGTTCTCCGTCGACCACGGCGCGGGCAGACACCGACCGAATCTCGAATGGAATGACGTTACCAATCTGGTAGGCATTCGCGGAATTGATCGAGACTGAGTTGACCAAATTTGGCAATCCGGCGAGACGATTGAGCGACCACCCTGTCCCAATCGGAAGCGGGCTTACTGGCTCGACCACGATGGCATTGCTCAGGATGTCAGAATCCGGGCGTTCATTGTTCGACTTCACTCCGGCGAATTGCTCGTCCCATGGAGCACTATAATAGGAACGGCTCGTGATGTCTCCCCAGGTGGCCTGGCGGGTGCGGGCTGCGATCATTTGAGCTTTCTGTTCCTTGGTCTCCGGCGAAATGAACTGAAAGAAAGGACCAACCGCCTGGGCCGCGACGCGATCATTGAAAATTAAGACCATTCCTCCGGTTCGGACCGACGACTTCCTGATCGTGCGAGTGACCGTGAAACTTCCCGCGAGCAATTTCTGAAAAACCGGCGCTTTGACCTCAGCACCGGTCTCCGTCTTGAGCCCGAGATTCAGGGTAAACTGATAGGACGCGCCAATCCCCGGAGCCGCTTTAGGGACCAGTCGGGCAAGATTGCGGGATCGCCAAATGATATCCATCTCCCAGGCGGGTTCAATCGTCACGAGATCATTCTCCAGCTTCTGCCCCACGGTGGCTTGCGGAACCATCGCCTCATCGAAAATCAGCTCCAGCGTCGAGGTTGGGCGGAGTGGTAAGTCACTGGGGACAAGGCGGGGCGCCGCGACGAGCGACGCTACAAGGGCGAAAAAAATCAAGATGCTCTTCATGGTCATCAGATATAACGGCTTCTCGAGGCCAAAGATTCTAAAATGTTGGAAAACCAGCGGTATTTTTACATGACTTTTACATTCGCCGGAATTTTGCTATGAATCCTCCCATGTTGAAAGCCCTCTTCGCCTCCCTCCTCCTCGTCGCACCACTTACGGCAGAAGAATACGAGCTCACCGCCGACTCACGGTCCAAGCCCGATGTCCCCAAGGGCAAAGTCACCCGCCACGAATGGAAGAGCCAGGTCTTCGAAGGAACCCTCCGCCAATATTACGTTTATGTGCCCGCCCAGTATGACGGCTCGAAGGACGCCAACGTCATCGTCTTTCAAGACGGGCACGCTTATGTCGACGAAAAGGGCCAGATCCGCGCCACCACCGTGCTCGACAACCTGCACGCCCAGGGCAAATCACCCCTCACCATCGGTATCTTTATCAATCCTGGACTCTTCACCGACAAAATCGAAGGCAAGCAGGATTGGAGCAGTAAAAAAGGCAGCAACCGCGCCGTCGAATACGACACCCTTTCACCCAAATACGCCGAGTTCCTTGAGAAAGAGATCCTCCCCGAGGTTGGCAAAACCGTCAAACTCACCAACGACCCCGCCCGCCGCGCCATCTGCGGTATGAGCTCCGGAGGCATCTGCGCCTTCACCGTGGCCTGGGAGCGTCCTGATCTTTTCAAAAACGTCATCAGCCACATCGGCAGCTTCACCAACATTCGTGGCGGACACGTTTATCCCGCCCTCATTCGCAAGAGCGAGAAACGCGACATCCGCGTCTTCCTGCAAGACGGAGACCAGGACCTCGACAACGAACATGGCAACTGGTGGCTCGCGAACCTTCAGATGGAAAAGGCTCTTAAATTCCGCGACTACGATTACAAATTCGTGGGCGGCACCGAAGGCCACAATGGCAAACACGGAGGCGTTCTTCTCCCCGACACCCTTCGTTGGATCTGGAGAAAGTGACAAAAACAACAACGACATGCACTTCCGACGTCGGCGACCCAGGATTGATCATCACGTCATGATCATCTTCGACTTTGACGGTACAATCGCTGACTCACTTGATCCCCGGGAAATGATCTACGTTGGCGATGAAGTGCGGGACGTCAAGGCCGCCCACAAAGCCGGAGTCAACATCGCGGGAGTGACGTGGGGATTTAATACCCGACGATCTCTCGCCGAACTTGAACCCCGTTGGCTTCTCTCGGATCCGGAAGATCTCTCAAAACTCATTCCGCTGAAAAACGAGCGACCTCACAGGAATAAAATGGATCTTCAACAGTTGTGCATGACGGATTTTCTCTCTGATCGTCAGGATCGCGTTACTGAGTGGTGACGTAATTTGAGTTCGAGATACTCCCTCCCAACCCCGCCTTGCGACCAACTCCGCTCCGAAACCTCCCGGCTCCCATACGAATACATCGCCCGCACCAAACCCTCCTGGGCCTTCTTCGCCCCACGACCACCACCAACCGCTTCCCCATAGGAACTCCAGCGATAATCCGCTGGATCATTCACCATTCCGGCACGGACTGGATTCAAATCAATATATGCCGCCATCGTCCTTGCCGCCAAACCATCCTCCACAATCACACTCCGGAACCTCGACTCCCAAAGCACTCCCCTCCGCCCGTGCTCCCGGTTAAACCAGCAGGT
>CAWUTG010000041.1:0-69146 GCA_963925135.1 uncultured Verrucomicrobiales bacterium
GTGCAGTTGGTCCCCGATACCCGCCCACGGTTTCTTGGTGGCGTCCGGGAGATGGATGGATCTCCCAAGTTCTCGGTCATCTCTCTTCCCACGTGCCACGCGCTAGAGACCCCGCCGGAGTCACCGGGTGCTTGCCTGAGGAGTTTGTCGGTTTTAAACTCCGACCTGATCCATCTTAACGCACCTTTGTTGCTGGCTTCCATTGCTACTAGAATGTCGCCCTCCGGATGGCTTACTTACGAGGCTGAATCGCTTAAGGGAGGTGCCTCTCCCTTGCGGCCCATGGGATGCGCTGTCTACGCTTCGGTCGTGTCGTTCATTCGTTTCCTCCTTGGAAATAGGACGTCCCTGCCAGTCATAGGAGAACTCCAATTTTTGATAGCCCCCGATATTTTTGGTCATGGAAACGAGGCGATTTTCACCATCCCAAACGTAGTCCCAGTGGGCATCAAAAGCCAAGTTCCCATCGAGATCATAGCGCGATCGGTGAATTAACCTTTGGGACTCTAGACCCAAGAAAGCGGCCTTCGGAAAACCGAAGACCGCTTTGAAAATTTGAGGATCGCTTAGCAGCTGAGAGCACTCACGAGGCTTGCAGCATTGATGCCGAGCTCGTCCATGACCACGTTGCCAGGGGCGGAAATACCGAAACGGTCGATTCCGATGACGGTGCCTTCAAGACCAACATACTTATACCAGAGTCCGGTGACACCGGCTTCGATAGCGGCACGCTTGGTGCAGGAAGCAGGAAGGACAGACTCTTTGTATGCAGCGGACTGACGGTCGAAGCGCTCAAGACAAGGAGCGGAAACGACGCGGCATCCGGCACCCAGTTCTTTGGCGGCATTGAGCGCGTGCTCAACTTCGGAACCAGTCGCAAGGATGATGCAGCAAAGGTCGCCTTCTTCCTTCTTGAGGATGTAAGCACCTTTGGAAACGCCATCACGGCGGGCTTCAACCGACGCGTAGGCGTTCAGTGAGAGAACCTTCTGGCGGCTCAGAATGAGAGCAGTCGGTCCGTCAGTGCGCTCCATGGCAGCGATCCATGATCCGGCAGTCTCTTCCTGGTCGGCCGGACGAATGACGTCGACGTTCGGGATGACGCGGAGTCCGGAAACCGTCTCAACAGGCTGGTGGGTAGGGCCGTCCTCACCAACACCCACGGAGTCGTGGGTGAAGATGTAAGTGACAGGAAGCTTGGCGAGTCCCGCGATACGGATGGCAGGGCGAAGGTAGTCAGCGAAGACACAGAAGGTTGCGCCGCTGATGCGGAAGAGACCATCGTAAGCCACACCGTTGCAGATTGCGCCCATTCCATGCTCGCGAATTCCGAACCAAATGTTGCGGCCGGAAGGATTAGACGCGGAATAGTCGCCTCCGTCCTTGAGGTAGTTCTTGGTCGAACCGTAAAGGTCAGCGGATCCGGTGATGACCTGCGGCATGGCCTTGGCCACGGCATTGATAACCACTCCACCTGCACCACGGGTGGCGTCGGCGTAATCGTCAGTAAAGGCAGGAATCTGCTCGGAAAGATCAGTCGGGACAGCCTTGGCAACGCCATCCTCCAACTCGGTAGCGAGCTCGGGATTGGCAGCAGACCAGGCTGCGTAAGTTTCTTCCCAGGCAGCGAAGTCAGCAGCCTTTTGCTCACCCTGTGCGGCGAAGTAGGCTTTCGTTTCGTCAGATACGAAGAAGAGCTCTTCAGGAAGGCCGAGTCCTTTGCGGGCGGCTTCGGCGAACTTGGCGCCCCCTTCGCCGTGTCCGGCAGCGGTTCCGGCGACTTCAGGGATTCCTTTTCCGATGGTGGTCTTGGCAATGATGACGGTGGGCTTGCCATTGTCATTTGCTTTGGCCGCAGTGAAGGCAGCAAAGAATGCGGCCTGGTCGTGACCGTCAACAGTCACGGCGTCCCAATTGAGACTCTGAAAATATTTCTCGGGGTCCCATCTCTGGGAAACTTCGGCCATGGCGTCGAGGGTGACGTCATTGGAATCGTAAATGAGGATGAGGTTATCGAGTTCACTGTGACCAGCGAATGCGATCGCTTCCTGTGCGACTCCTTCTTGAAGGCAACCGTCACCAGCGAGAGCAACGATGTGGTGGTCGAAAATGGTATGCTCGGCAGTATTAAAACGGGCGGCGGCGCGCTTTCCGGAGAGAGCATAGCCCACAGCGTTGCCCACGCCCTGGCCGAGAGGTCCGGTGGTTGCTTCGACACCTTCGGTCTCATCGAACTCGGGGTGACCCGGAGTGATGGAGTGAAGCTTGCGGAAGGAAGCAACGGCGTTGCTGCTCACATTGTATCCAGCCAGATGAAGCCAACTGTAGATGAACATGGAGCCATGACCGGCAGAAAGGATGAAGCGATCGCGGTTGAGCCACTTCGGCGCGGCTGGATTAAAACGGAGACCTTCACCAAAAAGAACGGCGCCCAGATCGGCACATCCAAGAGGAAGTCCGAGGTGACCGGAGGAACAGGCGTGAACGGCATCGATGGCGAGTCCGCGGGCTTCTGCAGCGGCCCGAGTGAGTGCTTCTTTATTCATGTGGCGCGAACCTCACTAAACTCAGGGACTTCAATCAAGCCGTAATACAAAAGGAACTACCCTTTCCTTGGATTTTCCGATGGGTAAGGCGACTAACTGTCATCAACCTTTAAGCATTCTTGACCAATCATGCCTCAATCGCGAAGGTAACCTTGTGAACTCCCATCCCCCGATCCCCGAACTCGTTGGAAAGCTCCTGCTGGCCGACCCCTCCCTGCGGGACGGCACTTTTCACAAAGCCGTCATTCTTGTGGGCGAACACAGCGCCGGGGAAGGAGCCTTTGGCCTCATTCTCAACCAACCAACCGGCCAAACGGTGGGCGATCTCCTGCAAAACAAAGATTTTGAAACCCTTGCTGAAGTTGCAGTTCATCACGGCGGACCGGTTTCACGGGAACACCTGACCTTCGCCGCTTTTTGGGAAAAGGACGGCACCTTCGACTTTGCGATTAGAATCTCAGCGGAAGAAGCTGCCGCTTACGTTCGGCTTCCTGGAACCGTTGTCCGGGCCTTTGTGGGCTATTCCGGATGGGCCAAGGAACAACTCGAAGGCGAAATGGATCGCGAATCATGGACCATTTTCACCCCCGATCCCCAACTCCTCACCAAGGTCCACGACATCACCCTTTGGAAAAAGCTGATGAGTAACATTTCGCCCTACCACCGGCTCCTCGCCGATGTCCCGACGGAAGTCATGGCGAATTAGCCCAAGGACGGCTTGAGGATCACTTTCAAAAGTCCTTCTTTCCCTTCGCGGGAACGACGAAAGTAATCCGCGCCCTCTTCCAAGGGAACAATCGCCGAAATGAGCGGTTTGACCTGGATCTCGCCGCTCGCGATGGCTTCGAGCGCTTCGGTGCACTCACCCGCTGCTGCGCAGGATCCGATCAGGGAAATCTCGCGGGTCACCACCCATTGAAGCGCCAGCGGGACGACCGCGACGACGTTTCCAACGAGTCCTACCCGTCCGCCTTTGCGAACAGACTTCACGGCCTTCTCCAAGGTCGGGGCCGCGCCCACCACTTCCATCGAAAGATCAAACTCCGCTCCGCATTCCTGATCCGGCAGGAAGGCCCCGGTCGCTCCCAGGGTCAGCGCGAGGTCCAGGCGACGCTGATCGGTATCGATCGCGACCACCTCCGAGCACCCGGCGCGCTTCAGCGCTTGAATCACGAGCAGACCAATCAGTCCGGAGCCCACCACGAGAGCCCGCTCACCGGGCTTCACTTTCACCAAATTCACCGCGTGCAGGGCGACCGCAAGAGGCTCGGTAAAGGCCGCTTCCTCAAAGGACAATCCTTCCGGCATCCGTTCCAAAATCCGCGCAGGCACCACGACCCATTCCGCAAAAGCACCATCGCGCTTAAATTCATCGCACGAAACCCCCATGACCTGACGCTCGCGACACAGATTGGTTTCACCGCGCTCGCAATGATCACACTCGCCGCAAAACACCATGGAGTCGAAGGACACCTGATCACCCACACTCCAACCCGAAACTTCCCCGCCGACTTCCTCGATGACCCCACTCGCCTCATGTCCCATAATCATGGGCGGAATACGACGACCACTGCTGTTGTCCATCCCGTGAACATCACTTCCACAGATCCCGCAGCACGCGACCTTGATGAGAACCTCATCGGCCTTGGGCTCGGGTTTGGGCTTTTCGGTAACAGCGAACTGGGAAGGAGCAGTGAGCTCGAGGACTTTCATGGCGGAAGAATGCCCAGCTACTTCATCGGCAGGCAAATCTTTACCGCGGGATTTTTCTCATCCAAAAGAGGAAAAAGGGCAGGCTCGAATTCATCGTCCACGTTACCTCGGTTCCTCCGTCCATTCCGACAAAGGTCATCCGCACTTACGCTTGAGATCTGAAGGGTTTCCCAAAAACAAGATCGTAGTCGATGGACTCATTGCACCTCTCACCATGAATGGCCATCCCGCCCACTCCACAAACCTTCCCCGCCCAGGAATACCTGTCCTTGTGAACCTCCAGCGAGCAATCTGGATCGGCAATCAACCAGGGCGACCACTTGGGCCAGCTCTCAAAAAGACGCACCTCTGCAAAAACCCGGTCCACCGGAGCCTTGATTTGAATCGAACGTGAAACAGACATCTTTGGCATCCTGCAACACTATCGAAACTCCCCTCCCTGGAAAAGCAGAACATTCCCACGATCATCAGCAATCAAGAGGCACCCTAATTTGAAATTTATCGTAACTTCCGCTCTAGAATTGGTATTAACCTTCAGGAGGACCCCTCTTTTTTATACGAACAACCCATGACCGACGGCGAAGAATTTGCGCAACTCATCACCCTGCACCAGCAGCGGTTGCACGCGCATATCTTCTCATTGATCGGGGATTCCAATGCCGCCTGGGATGTCCTGCAGGAAACCAATCTCATCCTCTGGGCCAAGCGGGATGAATTTCAAATCGGCACCAATTTCCGAGCCTGGTCACACTCTTTCGCCCGCTTTCAAGTGATGGCCTTCCTTCGTGATAAATCCCGGGAACGTCTGAGTCTCCTCACCCCGGAAATTCTCGAAAAAATGGAAGCCGAAATTCCGTCGGAATTTGAACACTACGACAAGCGACTCAACGCGCTCAGTGCCTGCCTCCAAAACCTCGCTCCGACGGCCACCAAACTCGTTCAATGGCACTACAAGGAACAGCTTTCCCTTTTAAAAATCAGCAAACGACTTTCAATGAGTGCCAACGCCGTGAAGCAAGCCCTTTTCCGAACTCGCCGTAGCTTGCAACAATGCATCGAATCATCCGTCACCAGTCAATGAACAACGACGAGCAACAAAAAGCCTTTCGGATCGAGCAGGTCATCAATGACTTCCGCGAAGGCTCGGCGACCCCGGAAGAAATTTCCGAATTCCGCGATCTGCTTCTCGAGGACCCGGAAGCCCGCCGACTTTATTTCGAAGCCAATCAACTCACCATCCTCCTGGAAAACGCGGACACCTCCGTCCGCAGCAAAAAAAAGCAGCCCGGAGCTAAGAAGATTTGGTGGAGCAGCGGAATTGCAGCAGCCCTTATACTCTCCCTTATTTGGTTTCTCAATCAGGGACCATCCGATTCATCACCCACCGAATCGCCTCAATCCAGTTGGCTCGCCACCATCGTCTCCTCTCACAAAGCGCGATGGGGCACGCCTCTCACCAACCCCGACGCTCTTGAAGAAGGGATCATCATTCTCCGGTCAGGAATTGCGAAACTGGAATTTGCCAATGGTGCCAGCTTCGTCATTGAAGGGCCCTGCACCCTGGAGCTCATCGACCGTGACTCCATCGAACTCATCAGCGGAAAACTCTGGGGACATTGCCCACCCGCGGCCCAAGGATTCGAAGTCCTGACACCCGGAGGGAATCGCATCATTGATCTCGGAACCGAGTTCGGCGTCGGCGTCGCCTCCTCGGGATCGGTGGACGTGCACGTCTTCGATGGTGAAGTGGAACTCTTTCAGGACGGCCAGAAAAAACGCGCCCTGGAAGCTGGCCAAGCCGTGCAACTGGATCCCAGAAAAAAACCTCTTCCCATGAGTGCCGACTTCGAACGCTTTACCGATGCCTCGGAACTTCAGAGAGAACGTTGGAACACTCACCACCAGGCGATCTTGGCGCGCGATGACTTGTTGCTCTACTACGACTTCGACTCACTCCAACCGCGCCAAAAAATCATCCGTAATCGCGCAAGCTCGGACGCCCATGGACGAATCATTGGCACCCTTCCTGTCAACGGACGGATGCCGGGGAAATCCGCCCTCCTTTTCGAAAATCCCAAAAATGCCATCGCCCTGACCCTCGACCTACAGCCCAGCAAAAGGGGGTTCACCGTGGCGATGTGGATCAAGCCGGATATCCTGGATAAATCCATCTCCACCCTCTTCAACTCCAACGGCTACGACTCTGGAGACATTCACTTTCAAATGTATGCCGACGGCAGCATCAAGGCGGGGATTTTTGGAATTTCCAGTTATCGTTCAGAACCCAATGCGGTTTACCCCGCGAGTTGGCAATTTGTGACCCTGTCTTGGGATCTGGAAACAAACCGAGCTCAACTCTACCACAACGGCAAAAAACTTGCGGTTTATCGAGACAACAAGATGGAGGTTCATCCCAATCCCATACCAAACTTTGGACAGTGCCAGATTGGAGCATGGGGCGACCCGACAATCGATCGCCCTCGAAACTTTGTCGGACGAATCGACGAAGTCATGGTATTTTCGACCCCGCTGACCCGTTCTGAGATCGTAGAACTCTATCAATCTAGCCGCCCATAAAAAAAATGATGCGCCTTTCGTAACCAAAAACACATTTTGGGTATTTAGGTGTGGAACACCTATACTTAACGGATCGCCTCCAACCAAGGCGAACCAGATGACTGCTCCACTTAAAATTAGATCAAACTGAATGAAACACACGCTCACAACCCTTGCCAGCTTCGCATTCTTGGCAACCTCCCACGCCGCCGTCATCTCATGGGGCGCCGCTACCAACATCACCTCTACCACTGACATCAGCACGAGTGGAACCTCGCTCGTCGCTCACAACGGCGGCGCCTCGAATGTCACGGTCAACACCGTCCCATTCACGGCAGCAGACCTCCTGGCCGGTTCCGGAGTATCCGTCGGCCAGCTGGCAGGCGGAACGACCGGTGACGCAGGACTCAACACCCTGCTCGATGAAGTCGACTTCGGCGGTGGTGGTGGCCTTGTATCCATCGACTTGGGCTCATTTACCTCTGGCAACACCATCGAGGTCCAAGTCTTCTTCACGGACCAACGGACAGGCCAACAAGACCGGGTCATGCAATATGGGTCCTCAACAGGAGGCGGCACCGTCAATCTCGAAGCCAATCCCGACAACACAACCGGATCTCCCTTCGGAAGCTTTGCCACCGGCACTTTCGTGGCAGACGGAAGCGACCCCGACCTTACTTTGGACGCACAAGAATTCGGCAACGCCCACTTTTCCGCGATCCAGGTCCGCGATCTCGGACCCGCCGTTCCTGAGCCAAGCCGCACTCTTCTCGCGCTCCTCGGCCTTGCAGGACTTGCCCGCCGGCGCCGGAGCTAGTTGAGTTCGGTGCGACCTCTCGCACCGACAAATGACTCCTCAATTCACATCCCGCCACGGCGGGGTGTTTTTATTTCTATTGCCCAATTTTAGATCATGAAACAAATCTCTTTCCTCCTTTGGCTCACCGCCATCACCAGCAGTCCCGCCGCGCCCATCACCTGGCAAGCCGCCGCCAACACGAGCGGAAAAGCTGATCTCATCGAGGGCGCCATCATTACCGCCCTCAATGGTAGCAATGTCGACAGCACCATTAGCAACGGCGGAGCCAGCGGCACCAGCAACTACTTCTTTGCGACTTCCAACTACACCACGATCAACTTCGCCGCGACGGGTGCCGATGCCGGGGACACCGCACGCGCCGGATTTGGGCTCACTCAATATGCCCCGGAAGTCATGCTGACCACAGGTGACACAGACTTTGACGCCCTGATTTCCACCGCTTCATTCTCATTTGGAACA
Source organism: uncultured Verrucomicrobiales bacterium (assembly GCA_963925135.1). Taxonomy (GTDB): domain Bacteria; phylum Verrucomicrobiota; class Verrucomicrobiia; order Verrucomicrobiales; family Akkermansiaceae; genus SW10. The sequence continues at coordinate 8,095 of CAWUTG010000041.1, forward strand.
CCCAGTGGCATTGTGACCGGGACCATGACTCTCGAGGGACTCACGGTGGGCACCGCCTACCAAGTCCAGCTCTTCTTCAATGAGCAACGTCACACCGGACTTTCCACCTCTCCGGACCTCCGGGTCATGATCTTTGGGGATGGAGCGGGCAACACCACCACCGTCGCCGGAGGCGACCCGGCAGCTGGCGTGCAAACCGACCACTACGGGCAATTCGTGATCGGCAGCTTCACCGCAGACGCCACGACCCAGGAACTCACCATGGATTCCTCCCTCACCGAAGGATTTGGAAACGTCCACTACAACGCCATCCTCCTCACCGGCCCGGAAGAACTCAACGTCGCCCCACAACTTGCGGATGCCGCCTTCGAGATTCTCGATGGCACCCCGGCCGACACTTTGATCACCACCCTCGTCGCCACTGACGGCAACATGGATGACACTCTGGCCTACACCATCACTGCTGGCGATCCCGCCGGAGTGTTCACTCTGAACTCCGCCACCGGTGAGCTGAAAACGACGAACGTGATCAACATTAACGACGGTGCCCTCTACAACCTCACCGTCGAAGTCAGTGACGGCACCGCAACCACCACTGCCGCCACCGATATCTCCGTCATCATACCCGTTGGCATGAGCGACATCGTCTGGGGTCCTGTTCAAAACACCTCCTCGGTGACAGATCTCCTCTCCGGCACGCCCGTTTTCGCCCGTAATGGCGGAGACACCACGGTCACCGTTGCAGGAATTAATTTCGAAATCCTCAGCCTTGGCCTTGGCTCTTCCGGAGCCTACGGCGGAGGAGGAATCATCTCCACCGGAGATGTCGATTTCGACACCTTGATCTCCACCTTCTCCTACGGCGGTGGGTCAGGCAGCGTGGACCTGCCCGGACACATCACCGGGCTCACCCCCGGGAAACGCTATTCCATTCAGGTCTTTTTCAGCGACCAACGCGCTGCGCAAAGTAGTCGTATCATGGCCTTCGCGGACGGAAACGGAAACAGCGTCGATGTCGGAGCCGGTGCTACCCTGGGAACCGGCGAAGCAGACGACTACGGTCAGTTTGCCATCGGTGAATTTGTAGCCTCGGGAACTTCGCAAATCCTGAAACTCGCACCCAGTGGCGGAGGATTTGGAAACTCCCACTTCAACGCCATTCTGGTCTCCGAAGCCGTGAACAGCGCCGGAGACGGACGCGTGACAGACATCACCTTCACGCCTGCAACGAACGAGGTTACCCTTACCTGGGATTCGACTACCGGCAGCACCTACGCCATCAAATATTCGCTCGATCTCACCAGCTTCGAATTCGACATCGATGATCCAGTCCAGGCATCCGCCGGGGATTCCACCACGGCAACTTTCACCCTTCCCGCCGGACTCATCGGAATCGACAAACTCTTTTTAAAAGTCGAACCGAACTAGAAGTCTGCGAAGCTCCTCATTTTCTCATGAACAACGTCTGCCGGGCCATAGCCCCCATTGTCGGCTCTGCCATCATCACCTCGGTCACCGCGGCACCGATCACCTGGGAGGCCGCCATCGACACTTCAAATCCCACCGTTGTCATTACGACAGGTGCCCTCGTTGAAGCCATCAATGCCAGTGCCACGCCCGGGGCCGTCACGGTGAACGATGTCACCTTTTCACAAAGCGACACCCTTCTTCCGCTCACCGCCGCCGACACTGCGCTCGGCGCGTTCGAGAGTATCGACCCCGGCTTGGACGAACTCCTGAACAATGTCGATTACGGCGGAGGCACCTCCACCTCCATCACCGTGGGCGGCGGATCACTCGTGGTCGGTCAGAGTTACCTCATCCAGATCTTCTTCACTGATCTCCGCAGCTGTTGCAGCAGCCGCGTCATGACCTATGGCGATGGACTCGGCAACGGTGTCAATGTCATCGCCTCCGGAGCTCCGGGAACCTTTGGACAGAATGCCACCGGGACCTTTGTGGCCGACGGCACCACCCAAACCATCAGTCTGGTCTCCAACGGATTTGGTAATGTTCACATCAATGGTTACCAAATTCGCAGCGCCTTTCCCCTGCCGGAAATCGACACCTTCACCGCCAGACCTTCCTTGATCGCCAGCGGTGAAACCACCACCTTGGATTGGCAAATCACTGGCGCAGACAGCGCTGAAATCGACAACGGAATTGGCTCCATCGATGCCACTTCAGGAAGCCTCGTCGTCAGCCCCACCACCACGACCACCTACACCCTCACCGCCACCAACGGCGGCGGCCCGATCACTTCCGAACTCACCGTCGGCGTCGATGTTCCCGTTCTCCCACCCGTCCTCAGCGAATTCCTCGCGAGCAACGGCAGCGACTTCGCCGATGAAGACGGCAACTTTTCCGACTGGATCGAGATCTACAATCCCAATGCCTTCGCCATTGATCTTGCCGACTACCATCTCACCAACGACCCCGCTAGTCCCACTCAATGGAGTTTCCCCGTGGGCACCACCCTCAACGGGAATTCCTACCTCATCGTCTTCGCCACCGGGACCAGTCGTGGCCTCCCCGAGCTTCACACTGACTTCAAAATCTCCGCGAGCGGCGGATACCTCGCTTTGATCGCCCCGGACGGCACCACCGTGATCAACGAGTTTCCCAACTATCCCACTCAGCGCACCGACATTTCATACGGTCCCGCGGGATACCTCTCCCCGCCCACTCCCGGAGCCGCAAACGGGGTCGCAACCGGAGGCTTTGTCGCCGACACCTCATTCGACGTCGACCGCGGATTCTTCGAGAATCCCTTCACCGCCAACATTGCCACCACCACGCCCGGAGCCACCATCTCCTACACCACCGACGGCACCGAACCCACCCTCGCCAACGGCACTACTTCTCTCGACACCGCCAGCGTCCCCATCAACAGCACCACCGTCCTGCGCGCTGCCGCCTTCAAAGACGGGCTCACCCCCACCAACGTCGACACCCAGACCTATCTCTTCACCACCGACATCGTCCAGCAATCGAACATGGATCCCGATGTCGTTAACGACCCCGCTTACAGTGGCGAGATCTCCTCCGCACTCCAATCCGTCCGCACCCTTTCCATCGTCACCGATCCCGACAACCTCTTCAGTAATGCCACCGGCATTCTCGCCAACACCGGAGGCCGCGGACTCTCATGGGAGCGCCCCATTTCCATCGAGTTCCTCGACCCCAACGATCCCACCGCCTCCCTCCAAACCAACGCCGGCTTGAGAATGCACGGCAACGGCTCCCGGGGGAATCCCAAGAACTCCCTACGCCTCCTCTTCCGCGCCGACTACGGCCCCAAGAAACTCAACTACCCCCTGTTCGGCGAAGACTTCATCGCCCAGAAATTTAACACCGTCGTTCTCCGCGCTCAAAACGCCAACAGCTGGACCAGCACCCGCGCCGAAGACCGCACCGCCACCACCTTCCTTCAGGACTCCTTTGCCAAAGACACCCAGGGCGCGATGGATCAACCCACCGCCGGATCAACCTTCGTCCACCTCTTTCTGAATGGCAGCTACTGGGGACTCTACAATCCCACTGAACGTCCCGACGGCTCCTTCGGCGAAGACCACTTCGGCGGAGACGACACCGACTACGACGCCGTCAGCCGCCGCTTCGATGTCGAAGTGCAATCCGGCACCAAGACCCACTGGGACGAAATGATCGCCTACTCTAACAACCTTCTCAATACCCAGGCCGAATACGAAACCCTCCAGCAAGACTACATGGATGTCGACAACCTCATCGACTACATGCTCGTCCACCAATTCATGCAGACCCGCGACGGTCCGGACGACTTTGGTCACAACAACATGCGCCTCGTTCGCCGCAACAATCCCGCCGGCCTCTGGCAGGCCTATGCCTGGGACATGGAATACTCCATGATCGATACCACCGGCAGCCGCGACTACTCCTACCCCTTCCCCATCTACTCCAGCCCACGGAATAACAACAACGACATCACCGACAGCATCGCCTCGGTTTACCTTCGGCTCAAAGACAACAACCCGGAATTCCAACTTCGCTACGCCGATCGCGCCTACAAACATCTCTTCAATGGAGGTGCTCTCACCCCCGCCAGTGCCATTGCGCGCTTCGAATCCCGCGCGCTCGAAATCGAAAGCGCCATCATTGGTGAATCGGCCCGCTGGGGCGACCAACGCCGCACCGAGCCCTACACCCGCGACGGAGAATGGACCACCGAACGCGACCGCATCAACAACGAGTTCTTCCCGGCACGCCCCGATCATGTCGTCGGCCAACTCCGAATCGCCGGCCTCTATCCCGCCATCGATCCCCCCGTCTTCAGCCAGCACGGCGGCGAGGCTCCAGTGGGATTCGATCTCAGCCTCTCCACCAACACCGGCTCGATTTACTACACCACTGATGGCCGTGATCCGCGTGAAGCATGGACTGGCAATGCCCTTGGCTCGCCTTACCTCACCCCACTCAATCTCACCCAATCCCTCACCGTCAAAGCCCGTAAGCTTGACGGTGGCGAATGGTCGGCCCTTGCCGAAGCCGATTTCCTTGTCGGCACCCTCGCCAACGCCACCAACCTCGTCGTTTCTGAAATCTACTACCACCCGCCGACAGGTCTCGAGAACGAGGAATTCATCGAACTCTTGAACGTCTCGTCCGGGACCATCGAACTCCTCAACGCGACCTTCACCGTCGGCATCAACTACACCTTTACGCAAAGCACCCTCCTTGCTCCAGGCGAACGCCTCGTCCTCTCGAGGTCTCAATTCCTATCCGGCACCGCCCTTGCCAACGACGGAGAGCGCATTGCGCTCGCGGCAGCCAACGGCTCCACCATCTTCGACTTCAGCTACGATGACCAGGAACCCTGGCCCACCGCCCCGGACACGGATTTCTTCAGCCTCGTTTACATTTCCGGAGATCCGGCCAATCCCTCCAACTGGCGTGCCAGCATTACTCCCGGAGGAAACCCCGGGACAAGCGACTCCGTCCCGTTTACCGGAGGCGAACTCATCGACTACGCCCTCTCGAGTTCCACCACCTTTGATCCGGCAACCGGAACTTTAAGCGCCGAGAAACGTCCCGGTGCTGACGATGCCACGCTCACTCCACAATGGAGCACCGATCTCAACAACTGGCAGAGCTCCGGGTTTCAGTTTCTGGGAAGCTCACCACAACGCTGGCATTACCCCACCGACGCGACGCAGATCTTCCTCCGCCTCCTGATTGAGCGTCCCTCATTGGAGTGATTTGCGAATTCCCCCTTGTCTGCCCTCACTGATTCACCACTCTCGATTCATGCGTGTTTTCGGAGCCTGGGCCATCTTCACCTCGATCATTTTAACGTCTTGCGATTCAACCGGCGGTTCCATTGTGAGAGTCAGCACGACCACCGTCCTCGGACTCGTTAGCCATGGCATTCAGGGCCGGGGCGATGTCTGGACGATGGGAACCCGATACAGCGACATCAGAAAATTCGGCGCCCGCATGGACCGCCAAATCAAATGGACCAAGATACCCCTACACAAGGGAGCCCCGTGTTGAAGATTTATCTGGCTTAGTGAAAAAAAAATCCTATCATATCGCATTCTAGCAATCAATTAAGCTGCATTTCTTAAGCACGCGACCTTATCGACTTAAAACAACAAATATTTTAAAAATATGAAGCCAATATCAATGAAGGGCACCCTCTCCAGGCTGCTCCTCATCCTGCCCTTTCTTTCCCTGCCTGCGGTAGGGGAAGTTCTCGTCAATCTAGATGCCACCTCAGCCACGCCCGGGGCCCTCGCCACGTGGACCAATACCGGGACCCTGGCCGGCAATTTTGTCGCCTCCGGATCACCAATAGTCGAGACCGTTGCAGGCGTGAATGCCGTGACCTTGGTCGGCAATGCTGACTTCTATGTCGGACCGGCTGCACCCGCTTCCGTCACCGGAGTGAACCCGAACCGGACCATCGAGGTATGGGCTTTCAATCCGACGGTCAGTGCGGAGGAAACACTTGTAGCATGGGGTCGGCGCGGAGGCCCGAACGGTTCCAACCTCGCCTTTAACTACGGCAACCACGGAGCCTTCGGAGCGGTCGGCCACTGGGGCGGCCCCGATCTCGGTTGGGTGGACGCCGGTGGCGCTCCCCAAGAGGGAATTTGGCACCACCTCGTTTACACCACCGACGGAGGCGGCGCTGCTGCTTCCGGCACGGTCCGCGTCTACTCCGACGGCGTCCTGCAGAATTCAGAAAGCCTTGGGAACCTCGACACATACCCCGACTTCAGTTTTCTGATTGGAGCTCAGAACAACGATGCCGGAACCCCCGCCGGGTTCAATTCCGGCCTGAGCATCAGCAAGGTGCGCATTCACGACACCGTCCTGTCACCCGCTGAAATCACCACCCAATACGAAGCCGAAAGGCCTCAGTTCTTTCCGCAGGCTTTTGTTTCCAAGTCCGGCGTCTTTTCGACCTCGAAGTTCGTCTTCGAAATCACCGACATCCCTACAAGCGTGACTGACCCTGACAGCTTTACGGTCACTTTGGATTCAGTCATCCCCGGCTGGCAGGTCGTCGGTGGAGAAGGAGTGATTGATGGCTCCATCACGACGCCGTCGGTGACCGTCTCACAAGCAGGAACAGTGGAAATGACCCTCACCCATCGCTACAACTTCGAAGGTGACGGCACTCCCGCAAATGCCTACGACGGAGGAGTCGTCCAATACAATCTCAACGGCGGTGAGTTCGTGACTTTGGAAGCAGAAAACTTCTCCCAGAACGGCTATTTTACCTCTCCGCTCATCGGATCCGGTGTCCTCAACGGAGTGTTCGGATTCAACGGCGCCACGACCGGCTTCAATGACGGAGACACTGTGGAAACCATCGCAACTATTCCGGGTGCCTCGTCCGGAGATTCCTTGCGTCTACGTTTCCTCGGAGCATGGGATGAGGGATTCACCCCCGATGGTATCGACTGGGTCATCAATGGCGTCGCCATCAAAGTGGATGCCACCGTTCTTCTGGACGAAGATTTCTCGACAGGTGACGGCGGATTTTCTGCTGATTCGACGGGGCCCGGAGCAACCTGGTCGTATGTCGAAGCAGCCGATCCTATCACCGGTGAACTCGTCGCGACCAAGACGGATGGCGTTTTGACTCTCTGCCTGCCCATCGATTGGCAAGGTGGTCTCAGCTACAGCTTTGCCATCAACGGCAAAGACAACGCCGGCGGGGATCTTACCTACGAGGCTGCAATCTTCGGCCCCTCTCCCTCGCTTGCTGCTCCCTTGACCTGGCCGGCAACCATTCCCGGACCTTTGGGCCGTGCCGGAACGTGGGGAGTGCGCACTTATCTTAATGAAGGCATTGAATTCGGCGAAACCCTGGAGGCGACTTTGGAATTCCTGGGGCGGTCGGATGGCCGTACTCCGGAGCTCACTCCCCTGAGTGTCGTTGATTCTCAGGAGCCGACCCTCAACTTCGTTGATCCCGAAAGTAACGCGCTGACCACACTCTGGGGAGTCATTCCCTGCTCGCGTCCTTTCCCCGGAAATGAACTATCCACGACCACCAATGGCGGCACCACAAGGGGCGACGATCATGTAGTCACTTCTGCCAAAGGCACCATTCTCATTGAGGAAGAATCGGACTACACCTTCAACCTCCGCAGCGATGACGGATACATGTTCCGGATTCTCTCACCCAGCGGTGCGAATCCGGAATTCGTGGCCAGTGACGGCAATGGATTTGTTGATCAGGACTCCCGCAATACCGTCTACTTCCCCTCGGGAACAGGCGACAGCAACACAAGGGCCGTCGTTCACCTTGTCCCGGGCATCTACAACCTTGAGTTTGTGCAGTGGGAAGGTGGGGGTGGATTCTTCTACCAAGCTTCCGCGGCGAAGGGCTTCTTCCTAAAGGACGCGGACACCAATACCTGGTCGGCGATCGGTAACACCACGACCCGTGACACCCCCATTCCCTACCCATCGATTGTCGGAGATTGGACCGTGGAAAGTACCCTCCCCGGTGCGACCGTAGGATCAATCGCCTCCGCAAAGAGTTCAATCGATGCTGCCGTAGCGACGGACGCTGCTGCTGCCACCTCAACCTGGCCGGTGATCAACTTCACCGACCCCGGATTTGGAGGGACTGGACGGATCGCAGGAGACTCGCCATGGCCGCGGGATACTTCGGGAGTCGATGATAACAACTACGCCATGCGCATGACCGCAACCCTGAGAATCCCCGAAGATGGAAACTACTTGTTCGGGTTCCAGGGTGACGACGGTTCCGAACTGACCATCGGCGGAGAAACGGAAGCCTTCTCAGCGATTGTTGAGAATGCCACTGGGTCGACGAGCTTCGGAAAAGGCAACACCATTGCCGCGAACTCCGGCAGCCTGGGAGCACAAGCGAACTTCAGCCGCGAAACCTCTGCGCTCTTCGAGCAAGCGGGTGCCCTCGCTGGGAGTGATGATACCGCCTTGGCAGTTGGACTCAATGAGCCCAAACGCCCAAGTATTCCACTCGTGCCAGCCTTGAACTCCGCTGATGCTTTCACCGCAGAGATTTGGCTTTTCCCTACCGAAGTCTTAGCTGATCGGAATTTCTACTCGGCACTTGCTAGCGGAAACTTCGCAGATCCTCGCTCCGGCTGGTTGATCTATATGGATACCAATGCCGGTTGGAACTTCCGGGGTTACCGAAACGTTGGCTTCGAAAGTGCCTGGTCAGTGACTGGTGGAGGCATTCCGGAGCTTAACCAGTGGTATCACATCGTAGCGACCTGGGACGGCGATTCCGCCAAGATCTATGTCAATGGAGTTCTTGATGAAGCTGCCCAGGTTTCCGGAATCACCGATTATGTCAACGCCACGGAATCACTCTCGGATGGTGGATTGCGAGTTGGTTCACGCTCAGACAATGCATTTAGCTGGTCTGGAAGTGCCGACGAGTTGGCACTCTACCCCACCGCACTTGATGCCGAGACCATCCTGGCTCACTACAACAATGGACTCGATGCAAGCCGCGCCAAGGCTTACCCGGACCTGGTTGCTGAAAGCTCACCGCTGGGATACTGGAGATTCAACGAGGAAACACAGCCTCTTGCTGATCTCAACACCCTCGTCGCTGACGTTCCCACCGGGGACAGCAGTTCAGTCGGTCGCATCTTCCTTGCTGCCGGAGACTATCCAATCAGCGCTACCTACTGGGAAGCCGGCGGCGGGTCCTACTTCGAGATCTTTGGCTCATACGATGCTGACAACGGTTGCGTCGCACTGAAGTCGCTCCGCAAAGGAGGATGGGCAAGTATTCCAAGCACCCAGGGGCTCACCCTGATTCCTGATCCTGGTTTAACTCCATTGAAGATCAATGGTGGTATCACCATTCAAGGCAACGGAAACCTGAGCCTCGCCTTCGATTCTATTCCCGGCCTGAGCTACACGCTCTCCGTGTCGGACGATCTGGAAAACTGGTCTGAAATCGATGACAACATCATCGCAATCGAGTCTCCGACCGTCGTCGAGAACCTTCCCGGGTTCACCTACGATCCCTTGATGCCTCAGCGCTTCTATCGCATCGAACAGAACTAAGGATCCTGCGGAACTGAAATTCCGCTCATTCAACTCCCCAACGGGCATCTGCGATTCCAACGCAGGTGCCCGTTTTTTTGGAGGCACCCCAGCGCCAACTTTATCTTTCCTGGAGAATAAAGGGCCCCTCCGGTAACCTGCTTTCGAAAAGAAAATTGTCGATATTTTCTCAGATCAAGGCGGACACCGAGCCTTTTGAATGAATTCATAAGGTTTGTGACCAACGCTGAGATGGGGAAATTTTGGCGATTTTTCAGAAATGAGGTTGCCGCAGGTACCCTCAAGACAGCCCTGACCAGGTCAGCAAAAAATTGGCCTTGTTAGGAATGGCTGTCAGCCACAAATCGATCGACAAGTATGTCCTGAAGGACCGTCAGAGGCTGGCCTCGCGCCTCCAGTGGTTGCGGTTTTCCACGCGCCAGTGTTCGCGGATCATCTCCCCAAGTTGAGCCGCAGTTTTGCGGCCCTATTCATGGGAGGTGCCAAAGATTCGGACTGCCCTCTTCGCTTCTTCGCCTTGTTTGGTGGAGCGGGATAGGCGCGTACCTTTGACGACCTGCGCGATGTGCGGAAATGGGCTGACCTCGGTCTCCACAGCCACGATGGTGAGGGTCCCGGACTTCAAATCTCCCAGGGCCACGCTCGAGCTCGCCCACCAGATCAAGGGGGCGGTCGTCGAGCAGTTTCTCCGCGGTAGCTGGCCATCGCGACGGGTCTCCCATCTTCGTGTTTGCAGAGGGTCACGATGGCTCCGAGGTTGTCGCCGAGACCTTTCCATCGAGGGCGAGGAATAAGGGGTAGCGATGCACGCTTGATCACAGTACGATCAAGCCACCCGATCGACTGAGCACTATCAGCGAGCAGCTTGGCATTGCGGGATTCGGGAGTTCGCACGACTCCCCTCACCTCATATTTCTTGTTCTCATGTACCCCGGCTTTCTTTTCGAAATGCTCCCGGCGTCTTTCCATAGCGATCCCGGTAGGCGGTCTGGAGATAGTGGGTGTATGAAAACCCGGTCATTTCGGAAATCGTATCGATGGTGAAATCTGTATTTCGCAGCAGTCGATTGACCTCACGGAAGCGCACCCTAAGAAGCTCCTCCTTGGGGCTGCGTTGCAAAGCCGCCTTCATCCTGCGTTCGAGGGTGCTGCGCGAGACTCCGACAGATTGACAAATCTCAGCGACAGTCAGGCCTGCAAACGCCTGCTCCCGAATCAAACGGGCCGCCCGCAGAACAATAGGATCTTCGATGACAAATTCATCCGAGGAAGATCTCACCTCGATCCCTTTGGGAGGAATCAAAATCTTGGTGGTCTCGGGTGTCATTCCTGACATCAGTTGATCGAGCAATTCGGCGGCTCGAAAACCGACTGTTTCGCCGTCAAACCTCACGCTTGTCAGTGTGGGTGATGCAAACTCGCAGAGCGTCACCTCGTTCTCACATCCGACGACGGCAACGTCCTCAGGAACTGAAATATCGGCCCGGCGGCAGGCATCGAGGAGTCGCACTGCGAGTTGATCATTGGCGGCGAAAATTGCCACCGGCTTAACGAGAGATTCCAACCACTCGATCAACTCCTCTTGGTGTTTCTCCCAATCGTCGGGACTCGCTTCTCCCTGTGCCGGAAGGATACGGCATTCCGCTCCCGACGCTTCAACACAGGTGACAAAATTTTGGACCCGCTCCTCGAAATACCTTTCCGTATCGAGTGTATACGCGGCAAATCTACGGTAGCCTCGATTAAGAAAATGCCCTGCTACGGTTTCACCAATGAGGGCATTATCCATGCCTACGAAGGGAATACCTTGCCGGTAGTTCGTAGACCGCAGCTCCACTGTTGGAACCCCGGTTGCCGCGATTGCTTCCGCCATCTCAGCACTATGAGTCCTCGATAAGATACCATCTCCATCCCAATCACCCAACCAAGGAGGAAGTGATGACTCGAAGGCCCGAAGTTCGAGGAAAGTGGACCAGGGACGATAAGTCTGCATATAACGACTCACTCCGGAAAGAAGATCCCGGGTGTAGGAGCGGGTCGTTTCCACAAGGATCGCGACACGGCGGACAGAATTGGATTGAGATGATTTCAGAATGACGAAAAACCTGATCTTTCCGGAACTGTATCTGTACAGACAAAGAGATCAACCTCGATACTCTCGCAGCATGTCAGACTCCATTGGAAAGGCCCTGATCGTCATTGGTGATGCCACCGAGACCGTCGATACGCTCTATCCTTTCTATCGCCTACAGGAGGCGAAAATTCAACCGGTCGTAATTGCGCCGGAGAAGCGACTCTACCAAATGGTGATGCACGAAGTTCGTCCGGGCTGGACCATCACCAAAGAGTGGGAGGGCTATCAAATCCAAGCCGATCTCGCCTTCTCCGAGGTCAATCCGGAAGACTATCTGGGGATTCTTTATTCCGGTGGTCGAGCTCCGGAGTACATCCGTGAGGACAAGGATCTCATCAAGATGACGCAGTGGTTTTTCGACAACAATAAGCCCATTGCGAGTGTTTGCCATGGCGTGGAAATTCCGGCTCGGGCGGATCGGGTCAAGGGTCGGCGAATGGCCACAGTTCCGAAGTGTCAATTTGACCTCGAGATCTGTGGAGGAATCTATGTGAACGAACCCTGCGTCATCGACGGAAACCTCGTCTCCGGCCGAACCTTTCACGACAACGGTCACTACGTCGGCCCATGGATCAAGATGTTGGAAGAGGCCGCCACTTCCTAGCCCATAAACACAACTCTATCATGAACCGACGAAACGCAATTCAACTGATGGGAGCCGGAGCCATCCTCCCTGCGATGGCCCAAGAGAAGGACGCCTACGCTCTCCGCTATGTTCTCTCCTCTGCAATGTTTGGCGACTTACCTCTCGATAGCGTTCTCTCCGAGGCGACGGTGACCGGTTCGGGGTCTGTCGATATTTGGAGAAAAGTCCACGCAACGCATCGTGAGCAGATTATCGCAATGGGCGATGACGCTTTCCAAGAACTCCTGATAAAACACAAAACGAAGATGTCAGTATCGACCTGCTATCCACTCGGGCCGTTTAAGCAGAACGACGAATTGAAGTGGGTGAAGAACAACGGCGGACACCTGACGGTCTGCGGATCGGGGGGCATGGGCAAGAGAGACCCTGTTGGAGCTGAAGCCAAGAAGCAGGTGAAATCCTTTTTTGAAAAACTCAAGCCACACTACGAATTGGCCGAGGAACTCGGGGTGACAATGGCGATTGAGAATCATAAGAATGCCATGCTCTCATCCCCGGATTCGATTCGCTACTTCGCCGAGTTCAATCCATCGAAGAATGTCGGAATCGCATTTGCTCCCCACCATCTTTATGACGCGGCAAACGACATCCCAAAGTTGATTCGGGATATTGGAAAAGACCAGTTGCCGTTTTTCTATTTTCAGGAGCACCACTTGTCCTCGAAAAAGAAGATGACGAAAGAGGAAGAACTCAAGCAAATACCTGGGTTCGGATCCCTTGACTACCTTCCGATTCTCGCCGCCTTGAAGGAGATCAAGTTCGATGGCTTGTCGGAGATCTTCATGCACCCCGTGCCGCGTGGCATCCCCATGCTTCCCACGACGAAAGAAATTTCCAGCGTGATCAACAAGTCGCGAGCCTACCTGGAGGGCTGTTTGACGAAAGTATGAGATATCGAGCTTCAAAAGGAGTAGGGCTTGCCCTGGCTTTGGGAGTTTACGCTCTCGTATCCTTGAACATCTTCGCAAGTCCACACGTGGTCGGATACGAGCGCTTTCATTCCGATCAACCGTCGGCAGATGGTGGTGCGATTCTTTATTCCGAATTGGGCTGCGCCAATTGCCACGGAGAATCCCCCGTCGCGACTCCCCGAAAAGGGCCAAATCTTGTCGATTTGAAGCAACGGGTCGATCACGGCTGGATCACCTCTTTTCTCAAGAATCCAGAGGCTGGGCGTTCCGGTTCGACGATGCCGAAGATGGTGCATGGTCTGTCCAATGAAGAGGTGGAATCGATCATCGCCTTTCTGGGATCGAAAGGGAAAGGGATCAAATTTAACAATGGGAGACATGCCAATGCCGAGCGTGGAAGTGCGCTGTATCACGAGAAGGGCTGTGTCGCCTGTCATGCTCCCACGGATGATTTTTACTCCCCGCATGGTGCCCCAAAGATTTCTGACTACGATCTCGCGATTGCTCATCCCGATTTGAAAAAGAAAACCAGTCTCGAGGCCTTGAACTATTTTCTCTCAATTCCGGGCCGCTACCGTCCCGATGGTCGCATGCCGCACATCGCTTTGGATCGACAACAGACTGTGGATATCGCGGCGCACCTGATGGGCTTTCAGGCTTCGGATCCGAGAGGTGCGAATACGGTGAAAGCCTGGACAAATGCTGATGCGGTTGTGATTGGAAAGGGTAAGGCACTCGTCCAGAAAATGAATTGTGCAGCCTGCCATGAAATTCCCGGCGAGAAGGCGAAAGACGTCGTGAAGCTTTCCGGCAAGCTTGTTTCAGACGATCAACATTGCCTTTCGAACAAACCGGTCGATCAATTACCCTTCTACGATCTTACGAATGCCCAGCGGGATTCTCTGAAGCTGCATCTGAAGACCCGTGACTCGGATGGAGTCAAAAAGGTCTCTACCACTCTGGCCGCGATGAACTGCTATGCCTGTCACGAACGCGACGGGATCGGCGGCCCGACAAACACAACCGATCCTTGGTTTCTTGGTGATGAAGGACTGGCCGATTCGGGTCGACTCCCTCCCCCGCTCACGGGAATTGGTTTCAAACTTCAGCGGAAATGGCTCGAGGGAATTTTAAGCGGCAAGGCGGAGAATCGGGTCCGACCTTACATGAAAACACAGATGCCAGCCTATCATGGGCAGGCCGCGACACTTGCGGAATTATTGGAAAAAGCCGATGCTGAGGAGGCTGAGTTTCTGGTGTCTCATTCGCCCGCTGTTTTGCAGGCCGGCAGGAAGTTGCTCGGCACGCAAGGTGGCGTGAATTGCATTACCTGCCACTCATGGGGAGACCAGCCGTCGCTTGGGATTCAGGCGCTCGATATCAGCTCGCTTGATCAACGTCTCCGGCCCGAATGGTTTCACCAATACTTGCTGAATCCGGCTTCCTACCGACCCGGGACCTTGATGCCGCCGCTTTGGCCCGGAGGGAAGTCGACGGTGCCCGGAGTGCTCGATGGAAAGACCGATCAACAGATCGCTGCGATTTGGGCATTCATCGAAAAAGGCCAAGGGCCGCCCGAAGGGTTCCCTGACCGCACTGGAGGTAAATTCGAACTGGTTCCGAAGGATCGTCCGATCATTCAGCGAACATTTTTTAAGGGGACAGGCTCCAAGGCGATCCTCGTGGGGTTTCCGGGCGAGATTCATTTCGCCTACGACGGACTGAATGCGCATCCGTCACTGGTTTGGAAAGGACGCTTCTTTGACGCCTACAATACCTGGTTTACGCGGGCCGCCCCGTTTGAAAACCCTCTGAGCGAAGAGGTCTTTGAGTTTCCCAAGCCGAAGGTCAAGGGTCGTTTTCGCGGTTATCGACTTGATGCCTCGGGCAATCCCATTTTTCTACTTCAATCCGATGGCAGAAAACTCGAGGAACGCTTTTCGGTGACAGGCGGGAAACTGCATCGAACGATTTCCTGGACAGAAGGCACTGCTCCTATCGTGACGCATCCCAAGGGTGCCGATGTCGCAGAAGAAGCGAAGAAGAACACCCTCACCTTTATCTACTCATGGAAGTGAAACGATTGTTACTGGCCGTCGCCGTTTTCTCATCAGCGAGTGCCGGGGAGACTCCCCCCTATCGCATCGTTGAGTTGATCTCAACCAGCTCGCCAAGCGATTCGCGATCAAAGGAATGGAAGCCAGGCGACGGCATCCCCATGGAGATCAGCGGGATGGCATGGATCGGAGACACCCTTGCCGTCGCGATTCGAAAAGGAGATATCTGGATGATCGACAACCCTCTCTCCGAAGACCGTGACAAGATCGGCTACCGCTTGTTTGCCTCCGGTCTGCATGAGCCGCTCGGACTAAGCTTGGACGGAAAGGATTTACTGGTTTCACAGCGGGCGGAGATTACGCGCCTTCAGGACAACGATGGAGACGGAGTCGCGGATGCCTATCTTACCGAGTGCGATGGCTGGAATGTCTCAGGAAACTATCACGCCTACGCCTATGGTCCGGAGCGCGACGGAAAGGGAAATCTCTGGGTGAGCCTGAATCTTGGAATGGGCCCCCTGACAAACAACTCGATCGGTTGGCGAGGCTGGGGCGGGACGATCGGCGAGGACGGGCAATTTGTTCCCCAGTCTTTTGGCATGCGCTCTCCCTGCGGCATGGGTGCGAACCGGGAGGGAGACATGTTTTTCTCAGACCAGCAGGGAACCTGGATTCCCACCACACCCATCTACCATCTACGACCGGGCGTATTTTATGGAAATCAGGAATCGCTGGGAACCTTGAAATCGCCCGGCGCCCCTTTCCAGATGAGCTCGTTTCCGAAACCGAATCAGCCCTATCCGAAGGCACTCCAAAGCTGCCCGGAATTCGTGCCCCCGGCGGTGTGGCTGCCCTATAACAAGATGGGTCGCAGCGCGACGGACATTCAGGTGATCGACCAGGATGGAAAATTCGGCCCCTTCGAGGGGCAACTCCTGGTCGGGGAGTTCACCAATTCCTCCGTAAACCGGGTCTTCCTTGAAAAAGTCGATGGCGAATACCAGGGCGCTTGCTTCCCCTTTCTCAAAGATTTTCCTGCAGCCGTCATTCGGCTGAGCTTTGCTCCGGATGGATCGCTCTTTGTCGGGATGACGAACCGCGGTTGGTCGTCGCTGGGAAACCGATCCTACGGACTTCACCGGGTCGTACCTTCGGGCGTGACGCCATTTGCGATCCAGGAGATGCGGGCAAAGCCGGACGGATTCGAATTGCGCTTCACTGAGCCGGTCGATCCGAATTCAATCACCAAGGCCGGAGCTCTCGAGATGAGTAGTTACACCTACGAATACTCAAAGCGGTATGGTGGAGAGGAAATCCAAACCAAGCCCCACGAACTCAGCGACATCGAAGTCTCCGAAGATGGCTTCCAGGTGCGATTTCGGGTGAAGGCGTTGCGCCCGCTCTACGTCCATGAATTAAGAACGAAGGGAATTCGATCGGCCAGCGGACGGGCCCTCGATCATCCGGATGCCTTCTACACCTTGAACCAAATCCCCAAATGAGAATACGAGGTTTTACTCTGAAGTGGCTCCGAGACCTAGTATCCCGCTGCTAGGAATTTGCTTTTGGCGGGAGGGCTTTGAAACCGCCTTTGGACCGGAGCGGAGGGGGGAGAAAGAGGGTTGATGACACCGAAGGAATCCTGAAACGAATCGTGGTAAAGGGCGCCCCTCAAATCGAGTCAAAAGCTTGCCAAATCAAAGGGAAAAGAGGAGAAATCAACCAAGTTCAAAGTGTCATGAATCTTGGCACAACGACCGCCCCCCTTCGGTGTCATCATTCATTGGCGCAACACGCTGGGACAGGCCAGGACCCCGGATTGGGTTTCTTCCCGTTGATTCAAGGCGCGCGCGGCTGGTCTCTCGAAACCTCCTCGAAAGGGACATCAATCCGTGCCAAGCAAGCCGTTATGAGCGAATCCTATTCTTAGCGAGGTCCAATTACCGAACTTCTTGAACTCGATAGAAGACCCGGGTTGAGTCTTCTGAGATCGGAGAGTCGGTGAAGGAGGTCGAGTCTCCGCCGCTGGGGTGATTGTCCGTGATTTCATTCCAAATCTCCAGATCCGTCGAAGAGTAGACTTGGTAATTTTTCCCGGGTTTCGATTGCCAGGTCACCGTCACTGAGGGGACCCCTTCAATTTCAAGATTCTCAATATGGGTGAATTTCAGAGGCACTATTTTTTCGCTGATCGCTGATTGCCATAGTTCGGCAACCTCGTCGTCGGTCAGAACTCGATCGAGCCAGATGGCGACCTCGTCTTGAGCGCCTGAGTGAGTTGTCGAGTCAGTAGCAGTGGCGCGGCGACCGCCAATTTTGGCCATTCCCGTGTCAGTGCCCCATCCCGTGGAGTCAGGCTGAAGATTTTCGGTGCGGTCGATCCCGTTGACCCACAATTTGAAATTAGCGGCCCGCTCTGGACCTGTGGCACCTTCTGTTGAGGCGACGATGTGGAACCAACCGGCTTCGGGATCAATGAAGCGGCGATCTGGCTCGCTGTTGTCCTCCAGGTAGAGTGTTCTCTCCGCAATTTCGCCTGAATTCCCGGGATCCACGGCTAAGACCAAGCCATTGTTTGCGGTGACAATTTGGAAGCTCTTGGTCGCATCCACGACATTGTTTGTGAAAATACGATCACCACCTTGTGCGGTGCCTGCCTTAAGAAAGAGAGATACCGTGATCGCCGGAGAGGCGTAAAGATTGCCATCTCCGAGTGTGATGTGCCCTGCATTATTACTGGAGTGTGCGAGGTTTTCTGCTCCTCCAAGGCCCGCTAGAGAGACGTCGCCATAAACGACCAAAGGCCCGGGGGTTCCGACCATCGGGCCACCACCGACGTAATCACCGTTGAAGACCCCGGGAGCGGCCGCGTTGCCCATTGTATCGATCGCACCACTTTCGGTTGAGGTCTCGTTGAGTTCATAGTAATAGGTCGGAGCCAGCCTAATTACGGTGTTTTGGTAATTGGCTGCTTGAGCAACACCCCACGATAAAACGGATACGATGAGGACCGGGCGCCACTTCATCGACGGGAATGGGGATTTGGGGGAAGCGCGCAGGGAGTTGTACATTCTCCCGTTTAGAGATAAATTGCCTAAATATCAAGGACGGAAAGGTGACACGGTTTAAAGGGCGGCGTAAGTCTTCCAAAGAGGGTGGGATTTTCGCCCGGCATGCTCCCAGGGGGGGTATCGCGCAAGGTGCTCGCTTCAACTTCCCTGGGGGCGGGATGTCGGGTCGCCTGAGGAAGCTAAACCCGGTCTGTGGTGGGGATTTATTTACCCGTCACCGAATTTTGGATTTCGGCGAGGGCCCCCGCTTCCAAAACCACGAGCGCCATGTTTGCCAATTCGTCCTTGGAGCTTGCTGAAACCGACTCGTCTCCAATTTCAAGGACCCAATTAGCGGGAAATGAAATTGAGAAAATCGGCTCATCGGCTAGATCGTTAATGACTTGTTGACGGAAGATGTGAACCGCTAAACCCAGTGGGAGCTTAACCTCACAAGCGGAGAGCTCGAGATGAAGAAAAGTGTGCCCAGTCATAGGGAGGGGAACGTGCAGTCCATGACTCATATCGCCTCGAGTCGTGTTGCGCCACGGCCTTGGTGGTCGCTATCGAACGAAAGTATCTTCAGATTGTGACCCCCCAATCGCTTGAAATCATGATGCCGCCTGGCTTCGAGGAACAGTGGCCGTTCACCATCAGTTCGGACGGGCGTCTCCTGACGACTGAATCCGCGCAGGGGTAGCTCTTCTTCTGGAACTTTGCCGAGGCGCGCGAGGAACTTAAGAAGCAAAATCTTGAGTGGGAGGGCCTCGATGGATTTCGACCAAACAGGATTCCGGTCATCCCGAAGCCGCGGTAACGGGGCGGGCCGCCCTCACTGGCGGCATTGAGATGACCTCAAGCCAGTCTGCCCGACAAGATGCCAGCTTTAGGCTGGGCATGCGATAACGCCAGCGTTTCGACTAGAGTTCGCGGAGGCGGTAGAAGCGCCGACCGCCGGGGGCCTCGATATCAGTTTCCGTGAAGCTGGCGGTGTCGCCTGTGATCACCGGATTGCCTTCGAGGACGTCCCAAGTGAGGAGGTCGTCCGAGGCCTCGATCGCGTAGGCCTGGCCGGAACGGTTCGCCCAGGTGATGATCGCCGATTTGAGATTGTCGTCATACGTGATCGAAGTGATGATGAAGGGCGTCTCTCGTGGTTGCGCCATGAGCATGAAGAGTCCGCCACCATAGCCCCGATAGTCGTCGGCTCCTTCGATCCCGCCAGCCGCGTTGCCGATGCCGTGGGTCGTGCGAAGTGAAAAGGTGCCGTCGGCCCCCGCGCGGATGTCCGTCCATCGGGCCACCAGTCCATCGACGTTGTTTCCCGTGCTGAACTCGGCGCTGGTTTCGCTGACCTTGAGCGCTCCGGTCGAGCTGGCATAGGTTGCCGAATCCGCGTCGTTGAGGGTCCAGTTGGTGACGCGGGCGGCATATTCCGAACCGCCGCTGCGATGAACAGTGGCTGCAAAGGTGTAGCAAACATTCGGATCGAGATTGTGAATGGTGAGATCCAGCGACCAGCCGGGTGCGTCGTTGTAAGACATGTTACCAGTGAGATTCAATTTCCCCCCAAAAATCTCGGCCGCGTCAGTTCCCGGCGTGAAGTCGGCGAAATCCTGCGCCCAGTTAATGGTATTTCCGGAGGAAAAGTTCTCGATGAAGGTCACGGTCACGCCCGTGTCGGCACCTGATTCAAAATCGATGAGATTCCCCGAGCTTCCGTCGCCTAGGTAGGAGCGCCCGAGTCCGAAATTTGTGGCATTTGCCGGAGTCGATTCGGGCTCGGTATCGACGCAGTCATTGTAGGCGATCCATCCGTCGGCGACAGCAAGTTGCGCGAACAGGGGGAGGCTAAGGATCCCGAAGATACGGAGAGTTTTCATGAGGAAGAGTAGGCTGACTTTTGCGAGATAGCCACTCAGGAGTGGGAATTCTCACTGACTGCTAGGAATTTGCTTTTGGTGGGAGGGCTTTGAAGCCGCCTTTGGACCGGAGCGGAGGGGGGAGAAAGTAGGATCAGAGTGAATCGAGAGCAGGGCGAATTGACAAAACCCATAACTCTTCAGCAAGAAGTTCAACGAATGATCGCCGACAAGCGCTCATGGCAATTTGTCGACCAGTTCACCGATCAATGGCTCGACGTCGGAGCACTTCAGCGGGTCGCCGTAACCCCCGACTACTATCCCAAGTTTGATGACTCCCTCAAAGCCTCGATGCGCGGCGAGACCCTCCACTTCTTCGGCGAACTCCTCTACAAAAACCTCAGTGCCCTCAACATTCTCGACTCTAAATTCACCATGTTGGACGAGCCACTGGCGAAACATTATGGCCTCACCGGACCACGCGGCAGCAGTTTTGAACGAGTGACCTTAAGATCCGATGACAAGCGCGGAGGAATTCTCGCTCACGGCAGTATCCTTCTCGGTAACTCCACCGGCGGAGATTCTCACCCGGTCAAACGCGCCGTCTGGATCCGCGACCGCCTCCTTGATGACCGCCCCAATGATCCCCCGCCCAACACTCCCGCTCTTGATTCAAACAAGCCTGATTTCGCCAACCTCACCGTGCGGGAACAACTCGCGGCCCACCGCAAAGAGGAATCCTGCAACGATTGCCATCGCGGAATTGATCCCTGGGGAATCACCTTGGAGAACTTCGGCGGTGACGGCCTTTGGCGCACGCAGGTCCTCCGCGCGAAATTAAGAGGCAAGGGTATGAACAAGCTCCCCGTTATGGCGGAGTCGACCCTGCCCGACGGAACATCGGTCAATGGATTCACGGACTTAAAGACCTACCTCGTTGAGAAAAGACACGGGCAGTTCGCCAGAGCCTTCACCTCCCGTCTTCTCACCTACGCCCTCGGGCGACGTCTCGAACTGGTCGACGAAAAGACGGTCGATAAGCTCACCGAAAAATTCATCGCAAGCGACTACCGCATCGAAGCCTTAATTCAGCTCGTCGTGGCGGACAAAACCTTCCAAACTAAATAACTCATGAAACGGAAATCGTGGTAACTCCGTCGGAGAACCTTCCTGCACGGCCTCGGCGCAACCCTCGCCCTCCCCTTTCTGGAATGCATGGCTGCCAGCGTCAATTCAACGCCCCGGCCCAAACGCTTCTGCTCCATCTATTTTCCATACGGTGTCAGTCTGCCTAAGAAGCAAAGTGAAGAAACCGCCTGGAATTGGTTTCCCAATTCTGAAGGCCGTGATTTCACCTTTAACGAGAGTCTCAAATGCCTGGAACCTCTGCGCAATCACCTCTCCATCCTAGGCGGACTCTCCCACCCCAACGGACGGAAACTCGGCGGGCATGATTACGCCGACATCTTCCTTACCGCTGCCGAGTTAAAAGGGCTGACACCTTAAGAACTCTGTCTCCATCGATCAGCTCATGGCCGCTGAACTCGGAGAAGACACCCGCTTCCGATCCCTCAGTCTCTCGGTCGATGGTGGAGTCGGCGAGGCCACCCGAGCCAGCACTCTCTCCTTCTCCCGCAGCGGACAACCCGTCCCCGCCCTTCACAATCCCCGTCTCATCTTCAATCGACTCTTCGGAGTCGCCGACGCCACCATCAAAGCCCGGAGACAGGAATTGAAAAACTCCGACAGCATGCTCGACCTCGTCCTGGAGCATTCAAAATCCGTTCGCGGCAGCCTTGGAAAACAGGATCAGGAAAAGTTCGACGAATACCTCCAGTCCGTTCGCCAGATCGAACAACGGGTCGAGCGCTCGGAGAAGTGGCTCGATGTCCCCAAACCAGAAGTGGATGCCACCGGACTTCACCTTGATGCCGATGACAAAACTCCCGGCGAGCTCATAAAGACGATGTTCGACCTCATGTTCCTCGCCATTCAGACCGACGCCACCCGCTTCCTCACCTACCAACTCGGCAACATGAACGGCGCGACCTCCATCGCCGGCAAGTTCCCGGCCCTCCTCGGTTTCGGTAAGAATTAACACAGCCTCACCCACGGTTGGAACAAGCCAGGCGGAGCCGAAGCCCTCGGGAAAAGGGATCAATTCCGCGCCACCCAACTCGCCTACTTCCTCCAGCGACTTCAGGATACCCCGGAGCAGGATGGCAACCTCCTCGATCACACCATGGTCCTCTACGGCAGCAGCAACAGCACCACTCACAACAACACGAACTACCCCCTCGTCTTTGCCGGAGGAAATCAACTCGGTCTCAAACACGGAGCCCACCACCGCTTCGACTCCAATGTCCCGCTCGCCAACCTCTTCGTCACCATGATGAACCGACTCGGCCTCCAAACTTCAAACTTTGTCGACAGCACCGGAGAACTCACCGAGCTCGTGGGATAAAATTGAAATCTGGCTCAAGGGTGACCATCACTCCCCTTCGGCCTAATGACCCCCTCTCCCCAACCTGAACCTTTGGAGACAAGTCATCTCGATAGCTTTTTAATATTCTAACTGGATCCCCCGGTGATCCCTGATAAATGGAATAAAATCTTGCAATGATGACAAAACAGAAAAACCTTATCGTAGCCAGTCTTGTTCAAACTCTCTTGGTGGGTTCAGCCGCCGCAGTTACCTTGGCGTCAACGAGCTTTGAGGGACGGGATCTTGGCACCGTGAATGCTGCCAACGATACCGCCACCACCCTCAACTGGACTCTGAATGGCCTTCAGAATCCTGGAAACATGACCTCCCTGAATGCCATCCCCGCTGGTCTCGCTCTTTTTAATGGCAACCCCTTGGTGGCGAACATGTTCGCGCCGGCACTCAACACCGGAAACGGAAACACTTTCTGGACCACCTCGGTCGACCTCACCGTGGCCCTGGGCAGCACTGTAAGCCTCACCGATGTCACTTTCGACTACTGGTCAATTAACGGGGGGCAGGCCCAAAACGTCGACCGCCAGTCGGACTTTACGATCACCCTCCTTGATCCATCAGCAGCGGTCGCGGGTTCAGTGGATATTGTCGATTCACTTTCGGGTACTGCTGCCGGGGTGCCCACTGTGACGGCTACATTTTCCGCTCCCATCGCTCTCACCGCCCCCGGAACTTACACCCTGGTCATCAAAGGAGGTGACTTTACCGGAAACGACGAGACGGGTAACCATACCGCGATCGACAACCTCTCGATCAACGGAGACGTGAGCGCTGTCCCCGAGCCCTCCTCAGCCCTCCTCGCGGGCTTCGGACTTCTTGCCATTATCCGTCGACGTCGTAGCTAGAGACATCAAACCCGGGATCCCACCATCCGAGTCGACGTCTCTCTTCAAGGGATCAATTTCCAGATCACCCCTTTTCGCCTGACCAAGTCGTAGAAAGAGGTGGTCTTTTTTATACCAAGCCAAACATCAGTCGATGACCCACCAAAAATTACGCCTCCTCACCCTGCTGACCCTGCTGACAAGCCCGGCAACGGGAGATGTCATCGCCTCGACCTCCTTCGACGGGCGGACACTCACGGAAGTGAATACTGCCAACGATACCGCCACGGGCCTAAACTGGGTCGTCAATGGTGTCCTCGATCCCGGGAACATGACCTCCCTCAATGCGACCGATGGGCCCCTCGCCCTCTTCAACACCGCCGGTAAAGTCACCGAAGACATGTTCGCACCCGCGATCAATACCGGAAACGGCAACACTTTCTGGACCACCTCCATCAACCTCACCGTCGCCCCGGGGAGCACCGTTACCCTCACCGAGGTGACCTTCGATAACTGGTCAATCAACGCTGGCCAGGATCAAAACGTGAACCGGAGATCCGATTTCACCATCACTCTCTTCGACCCCTCGGGCACAGTCCTCGATACGGTCGATCTCCTCGACTCGCTCTCCGGAACTGCGGCGGGAGTCCCTACTGAAACCATCCCTTTCACCACACCCATCGCCCTCGATGCCGTCGGCACCTACAAGATCGTCATCAAGGGTGGGGATTTCGCCGGGAATGACGAGACCGGAAACCACACCGCCATCGATAACCTTTTTATCAATGGCACCGTCATTACGGGCCTGCCGCTGGAGATCACCTTCATTTCCTATTCAAGCGAAACCGATTCCCTTACCCTGATCTGGAATTCCGTCGAAGGGGAACGCTACCTTGTCACTTATTCAACCGATTTTCAGAACTGGACTTCGGAACTCGATAGCGACATTGCTGCCGATGAAGGGAACTCCACGACCAGAATCTTCGACTTCTCTGACACCGAACTCGGGGGTGCCCGGCGGGTCTTCTTCCGGGTCGAGCTCAAGCCCGAAGAGTGAATCATCCCCCTCCAAATTGAGACACTCCGGTCTACCCCTCGTCTGCATCGACATTGCCGGAGGGCTTCGCAGGCGAAAGGTCACAATCAAAGATCGGCCTTCTCCTTTGCCTTGGCAGCTTTCTCAATGAGGTCCCGGACGAACTGGGCGTGGAGCACGGTGCCCAGTCCCAGCGGGTGATGAATGACGCGCTCTTCATACTCCGTCGTGACACGTTCATCATGCCGGGACTGTGCAAGCACGACCCCCACCACCAACGGCTAAAAATGGGATCGAGCCTATCGAAAACGAGGGAAGTTCATTGAGCCGCAGAATCGCGAGGTCCTCGGTCGCGTCCTGAACCCACAGCGGCTTCTCATCACGACGGATCGAGACTGGAAAGTCGCGACGAACAAAAGTCCCGTCCGCCAAACGTTCACGTAGGACGAGAATGGCGGTCTCGCCCTCTGTTCGCTCCAGAACATGAGCAGCAGTGACGAGGTAGACACTCTGATCCGGCGCCTCACGCGTCACCAGAAAACAAGTCCCGGCAGACTTCGCATGATAGAGCTTATAGGTCGCTTCCAACATCCCGGCCGCAAAGCCCTCCGCTCAGGCGGGCTGAATCACAGAGAATGTAAACAGGAGGAGGGCAATGATAGGTCTCACTCCATTGGAATACTCGAAGCGCCCCCGGGTTAAAAGACATTGATCATCACCGCCCCCCAGGAGCCTGAATCATTTGCAGTCTTTGTTGATTAAAGATCCCAGAGATAAGCTTCCAGAGCAGCACGGTCTTTTTTCGACAAGGCTTTGTAGGCCTTGATCGAATCTTCAGCCTCTCCTCCGTGCCATAGAATTGCCTCCATGAGACTGCGGGCACGCCCGTCATGGAGAAGCTGAATGGGATTCTTGTTGGCGACATCTTGCGCATCACGATAGGTCACATAAATGTCGCCGGAGCGGAACTTGTCATCCTGGTCGTCCACCGCATGACGCTTGTTCTTCAGCGCCCAAAGCGGAGCCGTCCGCCACTTGCTCGCGAGGTCGGAAGATCCGCTGTCACGCAACCCTTCCCCCATGTCATGCAGCAGCAAATCAGTAAAGGGGTGAATCGTTTGCTTGCTGAGCTCCGGAAACATCGAAGTTCCGGTGCGTAAAGTTGGTGTGTGGCATTCTTGACAGTTGAGAGCATTGAAGACCTTCTCGCCAAGGACAACATCGGGTTGCTCGGGATTGGTGCGAGGCGGCACACCCAACAAAGAGACGTAGGCTTCGAGCTCCTTCAACGCCTTTGGCTCGAGCTTCTCAACACCCATATCCTCGCGCAGGGCACTCTGGTTCTGGGAATCAACTGTCGGTTGGTCGGCTTTCCAACCGAAGCGACCGATCGCTTCTCCAACACGTCGGGCCTCACCTGACGATTTTTTGGCCAGCTCAAGGATCGTCTCGTCTGGCACAGCTTCAAGTAATCCCGCACCAATAATGGCGGGCGGAGTGCGGGGAGAAATCTCCGTCTCCGCTTTCCCATCGATGTGAAAGACGGGCTTCGAGAGCTCCACCACTGTCCCGTCATCGAGCTTCACCTCGTGCGTCTCGTAGCCTGCCATCGTGAGAGTCCCTTCACTGTCATCGCCATCAGTTTGCAACTGGATACCGTGCGTCGATTTGGGGTCGGTCAGTCGAAGGAGAGTGGTATGAATCGGATCTCCCAGGGCTGGCATAAGAGCGCCGCCATTGTGGACGTGGCAACTGTTGCAAGAGTGTGTGTTGTAAGCGCTGCCCGCAAGACCGCGCCGCGCCGCCTGCATCTCATCGAAGAAGATCGACGGTTTGTCGTCGGAAGGATCACTCAAGTGTTTGCCGCTCACCATGTCCGTATGGAACCACGTGCGTCCGTCGAGAAACGCTTGCGCATTCTCCGGCCTCAAATTGAGGGCATGCTGTTGGAGAGCAGACCAGGGCTCCACCCGGACCGTTGGAATGGTCGTCCGGCCTCCGGTGTAGCGCTTTGAAGAGGCTTCCTCATCAGGCGATTCGAAGTTGTCAATCAGGAGCCCCGGCTCACCAATTTTGAGGCGGAAAAACTCCGAGTAGTAGGCGAAGAGGTTGTGAGCGTTATGCTTCTTCTGCTTCGCCCAACCCGGGTGGGACTCGCTGTTGAAAAACCGAAACTCAAAGGTCAATTGCTTCCCAACTTTGAGATCCTCCGGGTTTTGGTGAAAGGAGAGTTCGTTCAGCTCCTGGGTAAAGTGGGTAAATCCGCCTACGTGTTCCATGCGGGTGTTGATCGCGAACTTGCTCCGCCCCGTCTCATCACCGAGCGGATCCCCTTTATAAATCGCCGAAAAATCAGATCCGCGCGTCGGGATGTAATCCTGCGGCCACTCGGTATGCAGACTGAACACCATCCGATTCTCGCCCCTCGGAGTGTAATCCTCAACCTTGAACCAAGCGCGGCGGCCCTCCCAGTAAAACGGATTGTATTTCGAAAAATCCATATCGTTCTCATGGCGACGCCGGACCCGGATGACGCCCTCGGTCACGGCAACGCCATCGACCATACTCGCAGTGACGCGTTCACCAATTTCATCACCAGCGAGGTCAGCGCCCGGAATCACAGTGCAGAGAGGGATGAGAATCGCCCGGGTGAATTTCATTGCACAAAATTGCAGTCACAAACCAAGATTGCAATCACGGATTGAGAAAGTGTGCGACCGATCGCGACCTCTACAGATCCATGACAAGTCTCTCGACCCGCTGGTCCCCGCGATGGATATTGATCAAACTTTGTTCAAATTGCCCTATGCGTTTCACACAGCCGTTGTTCGTGATGGAAGAACACTTTGGTCCTGAGCAGGGACTATATTGGGGAACGGTCGAAGAAGGCTCGCCCTCCCCTCTCCCCATCGTAAACTCCGACATTCCCAACCACTCCCCGAATTACTAAAAACCCCTTTTGCTCCCCCGAGTCTCTCGAACTTATGAAGTCTGCCTACCTCTTCCTCACTCTTCTGGTTCCGACTACCGTCAACGCCGACGAATCCTCAACTTCCGACCCTGACCATAACGGGTTCAAAACCCTCGCCCTCCCCTACTTCGCCGAGCACTGCATCACCTGCCACGGCGAAAAGAAAGCCAAAGGCGAACTTAACCTCGAGACCCAGCTTCAAAACAACTTCCTCAACCTCACCGAGTCCGCCAAATGGGGCGAGATCCTCGACGCGGTGAATTCCCACGAAATGCCACCCGAGGAAGAACCTCAACCCGACCCCAAAGTTGCCGGAGAGTTCGCCGACTGGGTCGCCGGAGAGCTCGCCCGCGCCGAGATCTCTCAAAAGTCCACCCGCGTCATTCTCCGCCGACTCAATCGCAACGAATACGCCAATACCATCCGCGACCTCGTCGGTGTCGAATTTAACCCCGAGGCCTTCCCCGAGGACCCACCCTCCGGCGGCTTCGACAACATCGGCAGCGCCCTCACCCTCTCACCCCTTCAGCTCGAACTCTATTACGACGCTGCCCGCCAAGTCATCGATGACGCCATCTTTACCGGGGAAAAACCTCCCGTCATTAAATGGCGCTTCGAACCCGAGGAATCCACCGCCGGTGCCGATCGCACCCGCGTCGAACGGGGCAAAAACAAAATCCTCCTTAACGGCGGATCTAAAAACACGATCATCGATGGCTTCACCGTTTCCCGCTCCCTGGACTGGGACCGCATCGTTGGCTTCCGCGACTTCAAACTTGAGCACCCCGGCGAATACATCATCCGCATTCGAGCGGCCAGCCGCACCCCGTCCCGCACCGACGTGCGCAACTTCATGACGCCCCTTCTTAAAGAGAGAGCCGAAGAAGACGCTGCCAAACGTAATCGCCCCATCAATCAAGAACACCTCCAGGAACAGCTCGATCACTTCGAGAACGATCGCATGTATCAATACGGTCCCGCCCGCCTCACCATCGAAGGCCAACTCGACGGCCAACCCGCGTTCAATCACGAAATCGATCTCGAGTCATCCTTCCCCAAGGCCAAAAGCTTCGAAGTCCGGGCACACTTCACCACCCAAAACGCCGACCTCCGCTTTCCTCCCGCCTACAACATCCCCAACGCTCTCGAAAACAATTGGATCCAACGGCGCGACGAATTCCCCCGCCCTGAAGCCATGATCGATTGGCTCGAACTCGAGGGCCCCATCCACCCCGTCTGGCCACCCGCCTCCCACACAAAACTCTTTGCCGGACTCCCTGCCGACCTCGAAACCTGGGGCGAAAAGGAAGCCCGCCACGTTCTCGAAGCCTTCATGCCCGCCGCCTGGCGTCGCCCCGTGACCCCCACCGAGATTGATGCCAAGCTCCGCCTCTTCGTCGGGCTTACCTCCCAAGGATCCTCCTTCATCGAAGCGATCAAAGCTCCCCTCGTCGCCACCCTCACCTCACCTCACTTCCTCTTTCTCACAGAACCCTCCACCGGCACCCGACCCCTCACCCCTCACGAGTTCGCCACCCGTCTCTCCTACTTCCTCTGGTCATCCAAGCCCGATCACGAACTCGCTGACCACGCCGCCATCAGAGATCTCAATGATCCCGCCGTTCTCAAGAAACAAATCGACCGCCTCCTCGCCTCGTCCAAAAGCCAGGCCCTCTCCGACAACTTCGCCGGCCAATGGCTGGACCTCCGCAAGATCGGCGCCAACCCGCCTGCCTCAGAACTCTACCCTCGCTACGACCGCCACCTCGAAACCTCCATCGCAGCCGAGTCCATCGCCTTCTTCCACGAAATTCTTCACGAAGACCTCAGCATCCTCAACTTCCTCCGCTCCGACTTCGTCACCATCAACGAACGCCTCGCCCGCTTCTACGACATCCCCGGCGTCCGAGGCGACGACATCCGAAAAGTCACGGTCCCAAAAGGCCACCCGCGCGGCGGTATCGTCACTCAGGCTTCCGTCCTCAGCGTGACCTCCAATGGAACTCGGACTTCCCCCGTCGCCCGGGGAACCTGGATTCTCAAAAACCTCCTCGGCTCCGATCCCGGCCTCCCCGTCGCCAACGTTGGCGAGATCGCCCCAAAAGTTCCCGGCATCGACAAAGCCACCGTCCGACAACGTCTCGCCATCCACCGTGAACTCCCCCAATGCGCCCGCTGTCACGATAAGATCGACCCCCTCGGCCTCTCGCTCGAAAACTACAACGCCGGCGGCGAATGGCGCACCCAGGAAGGCTTCGGTTACCAAGGACGCATCGGAGAAAATGATCCCATCATCGACGCCTCCGCCCAAATGCCCGACGGCACCGAATTCAGCGGCGTCACCGGCCTTCAAAACCAACTCCTCGTCAAGGAAGACCTCTTCCTCCGCTGCCTCGCCTCCAAGCTTTTCACCTACGCCCTTGGCCGGGAAATGGGTTACTCTGACAAAGCCCTCCTCGACTCCGCCGTCGCCCACCTCAAGGAAAACAAATACACCCTCCGCTCCCTCATCCACTTCATCGTCACCTCGGAACCCTTCCTCACCAAATAATTCCCATGACCTCCTTTAACCGTACTCCCCTCGAGCGCCGCACCGTCCTGCGCGGACTCGGAGCCTGCCTCAGCCTCCCCCTCCTCGAGGCCATGTTCCCCTCCTCCCTCCGCGCCGCCCCCTCACAATACCGCCCCCTCGCCCAATCACTCGCCCGCCACCCCCGCGCCATTTTTTGCTATGTCCCGAATGGCGTCAACATCCTCGACTGGATGCCCAAAGGTACCGGCTCGGACTTCGAACTCTCTCCCACTCTCGAAGTCCTCGCGGCCCATCGTCAGGACCTCAGCATCGTCACCGGACTCGGTCACCCGAACTCCCGTGGCGGGCATTCCGGAGCCGACACCTGGCTCACCGGAGCCAACCTCACCGCCGTTCCCGGCAAGCAATACGCCAACACCATTTCCGCCGACCAAATCATCGCCGAAAAACACGGCGCACAAACCCGCTTCCCCTCCCTCCAACTTTCCGACGGCTCCGGCACCGGCAGCGCCGGACATTCCCACACCCTGTCCTTTGACCGAAAAGGCACGCCCCTCCCCGCCGAGAACAGTCCACAACGGCTCTTCGAACGGCTCTTTGTTCCCGATGGCGATGACTCCAAAGCCGCGACCCTCCGTCGCTACGCCGAGAAAAAATCCATCCTCGATAGCATCGCCTCCGACGCCAAAGCCCTCGATTCCAAACTCGGCACCGCCGACAAAGCGAAACTCGAGGAATACTTCACCTCCGTCCGTGAAACCGAACGCCGCGTCGCACGCATGGAGTCCTGGATCGATGTCCCCAAACCCGCTGTCGAATCCCAACACCTCCAACTCAATAGCCAACCCGGCAACGGCCACGACCGCCCCATGTGGATCGATGTCATGCTCGAACTCAGCTACCTTTCCTTTGTCACCGATACCACCCGCGTCATCACCTTCGAGTGGTCTCGCGAAGCAGGCGGCTTCGGCGGCGGCGGAGAAAACCACCACGAACTCTCCCACCACGGCGGCGATCCCGGCATGCTCAATTCCCTCGCCAAAATCGACCGATTCCACCTCGAACGCCTCGGCCGCTTCCTCTCCTTCCTCAAGGAAACCGAAGAGGCCGACTCCCAAATGTTAGACAGCACCATGGTCATGTTCGGCTCCGGCATGAACAGCGGAGAAGGCGGTGCCCATTCCCCCAAAAACCTCCCCCTCCTCCTCGCCGGCGGCAAAAGCCTCGGCCTCAAACACGGTCAACACCTTGCCCACGACCAGGAGGACCACCCGCCTCTCTCCAACGTCCTCACCACGATGATCCAAAAAATGGACGTCGAATCCGACACCTTCCAGGACGCCACCGGCCCCCTCGACGGCCTCGTCTAGAAAAGTTTCTAATACTGGAAAGCGACCGCCTCCCGGTCATTCCGCACCAACAAAATTCGTCCTGCCAACACCGGGTGATTCCAGGTCCGATGCTCCAGCGCTTCAAATTCAAGCACCACCTCCTCGCCCTCCGGGCTCATCTCCAGAATCGAAATCTCCCCCTGCTCCCCTTGCACAATCATGTGCTCTCCCACCCCCAGCAACTGCCCGTGCCCGAAGTTACTCCCGCGCCACTTTAAATCGCCGCCCTCCAAATCCAGACAAACCATCCGCCCGTCATTCAATCCGTACAGGTAATCACCGCTCACCACCATATCGGCAAACTTGGCCTTCAACTTTTTGCTGAACCACAGCCCCTTCGCCTCAAAACCCTCATCCGTTCGGCTGATCTGAATCCGATGCGTCCCATATCCATAACCGCTACTCGTGATCACGGTGTCACCCACGATCAAGGGTGACGCACAATTCCCCTGCCCATTCTTAACCTCAAAAGACCACAAAACCTCCCCGCTCTCGAGATCATATCCATCCACCGACTTCTGCTGGAACGCCACCACCTGACGCTTCCCCGCTAAAGTCGCGACCACCGGCGAGGTATAAGAAGAACTGTAATCTCCCGATCGCCAAACGAGCTTCCCCGTCGCTACTTCATAGGCCGCGAGATTCTCCTTCGCCTCACTTCCCAAAGTCACGATCACCTTTCCGTCTACCACCAAAGGACTGCAACTCTTGGCCCACATCGGGACACTCTGCCCCGCTTCCTCCAACACATCCTTCCCCCAAATCACCGCTCCCGTGCGGGCATCGAGACAATTCAAAATCCCGGTCGCCCCCATCGAAAACACCCGCCCGTCGATGACCGTTGGCGTGGACCGCGGCCCATCCGAACCCATCGATTCCTCAAAACGCACCTTCTCTTCGTGCACCCATACCGCCTCGCCGGTCATCAACTCATAACAAATCGTCGTCTCTACCGAGCCTCGCTGTTCCATCGTGAAGGCATAACTTCCCGCCACCGAAAAAGCCGACCATCCCTCACCGATCTTCTTCCGCCAAAGCTCCTTGGGTTTGGAAGAAGCCCAACCGTTAGGCAGGAGTTCACCCGAAACCCAGTTCTTCATTTCTATTCCCAGAAATCGCGGAAAATACTCCAAGCCTTCTGTCGCGATCTCCGTGCCCTCTGCCGCCATCTTCCCGGTCAGTTTCGGCATCTCCCTCGCTGCCTCCTTCGACCAACGCCAAGTAAACTGCGGAAAAAAGCTCCCGGTATGCCCGTCCATCTTCACCAGCCCAACCATCACCAAAGCCAGACCCAAACCCATCCACCGAAACTTCCACTTCATCCGGCTCAGAAAAAGCAACCAGATCAAAGACGTCACCAACACCAGCACAATCAACAACAAATCAACCGCCCCCCCGGCTCCAGCCTGCTCAAGACGTGGGATCTTCTTCAAAATCACCCACAAAACGACCAACGTCACTTGAACCCAAATGAACAACTTCCACCGGGGCTTCCCCTGAACTTCCGACTGACTCGTCTCTTTCATGACGTAACATAAACCCACTTCCCATTCCCTCAAGCCTGCGTCAAAACTTTCAGAGCCACACCCGCCATTCTTTATGATATCTTCCGCCCCCACCGCCAACCCGGCCCACTTCAACACCCAAGGAACCCTTCAGGTCGGCCAACAATTCGCAAAAACCTTCCTCGGACTAAAAATGAGCCAAGATTAAAACATCGAGATTTGAGCCCCCCGGTAACCTCCTGCGCGAAATCTTCCGCCCTATCGTTTCAAAAGTTCTCCGCAAAGCCCTAGAATCTCCACCCAATCAAAAGCCCCCCTCAACCAATCTGCGAAATCTGCGGATAAAATCTCCCCATCCATCATCCATGAAAACCCTCCTCACCTTTGTATTCCTCCTCTTCGCCAACTTCGGATTTTCAGCCACCAAACCCAACATCATTATCGTCTTCATCGATGACATGGGCTACTCCGACTTCTCCTGCTTCGGAGGAAAGGTGAACACCCAGCACATCGACCGACTCGCCTCGGAAGGGATCAAGTTCACCAACTTCTACGTCAACTCCCCCATCTGCTCCCCTTCCCGCGTCGCTCTCACCACCGGACAATATCCGCACCGCTGGCGCATCTCCTCTTACCTCAACAACCGGCGCGATAACATCAAGCGCGGGATGGCTCAGTGGCTTGACCCCAAAGCCCCCACTCTCGCCCGCCAACTCCAAAAATCCGGATACGCCACCGGTCATTTTGGGAAATGGCACATGGGAGGGCAACGTGACGTCGATGACGCCCCTTCCATCACCGACTACGGCTTCGATCAAAGCCTCACCAATTTCGAAGGCATGGGACCAAAGCTTCTTCCCCTCACACAGGCTCCCGGCAAAGAACCCGGTCGAATCTGGGCCGACGCCGAACGCCTCGGCGAAGGCTTCCAATGGATGCAGCGCTCCCAAATCACCACTGGCTTCGTCGATGCCGGACTCGCTTTCATCGACAAAGCCGAGGCCAACGAAAAACCCTTCATCATCAACCTCTGGCCCGATGACGTCCACGGCCCCTGGTGGCCGCCCCTCGACAAATGGGGGGGCGACAAACGTGCCCTCTATCAAGGCGTCCTCGACTCCATGGACGAACAACTCGCCCGTCTCTTCGATCGCGTCCGCAACGACCCCAAACTCCGGAACAACACCATCATCACCGTTTGTTCCGACAATGGTCACGAACCCGGCGCCGGAACTTCCGATCCGTTCCGCGGCGCCAAAACCTGGATGTATGAAGGCGGGATTCGCTCCCCCCTCATCGTCTGGGCCCCCGGACTCATCCCCCAAGACAAGAAGGGCACTACCAACGACACCTCTGTCTTCTGCGCCCTCGACCTCAATCGCTCACTCTATCAGATCGCCGGAACCCAACCTTCCGAAAAGCTCGACGGCGAAGATCTCTCCCAAACCCTGCTGGGAAAATCCACCGCCTCCCGCCAAGCCCCCATCTTCTGGCGACGCCCACCCGATCGCCCCGGCTTCGATGAAGACAATCCCGACCTCGCCGTCCGCGATGGAAAGTGGAAATACCTCGTCAATATCGACGGATCCACTCCGCAACTCTACGATCTCCCCAACGATCCCTCGGAGTCAAAAAACCTCGCCACAGAGAACCCTGAGATCGTCGCCCGCCTCGACCATGCCCTTCGAGCCTGGAACGACGAAATGCCCGTCGACGCCGCCGACCCCGCCTTCAAGAAAACAGGATCCCTTTCACCCGATCAATTCGTCAACCCCATCGGCGGCGGCGCCGATCCCTGGATCACCCGCGACCCCAACGCCGATCGCTACCTCTGGTGCGTCTCCGACGCCGATCGAGGCATCGACATTTACACCACCAAAAACCTCACCTCCTTCGGCCAGAAACACACCGTCTGGACTGCTCCCAAATCCGGCCCCTACTCCAAACAAGTCTGGGCTCCCGAACTCCATTTTCTCCAGGGCAAATGGCACATCTACTTCGCCGCCTCCGATGGCGACAACAAAAACCACCAAGCCTACGTTCTCCAGTCTAAAACCACCGATCCGCTCGGCGAATACACCCTCCACGGCCCGCTCAAAACCGGCGATACCGACGCACAAAACCTCTGGGCCATCGACATGACCCCACTCGAACACGACGGAAAACTCTACGCCATTTGGTCCGGTTGGGACGGCCCCGAAACCGACCGCCAATTCCTCTACATCGCCGAAATGGAGAGCCCCACGAAGCTCGCCTCCAAACGAATTCTCCTCTGCCAAAACAACGACCATCCCTGGGAATTTACCGAGGACGAGGGCAAAGGCCGCGGCCTCAACGAAGGCCCCCAGGTTCTCAAAAACGGTAACCGAACCTTCCTAACCTACTCCTGCGGCGCCTCCTGGCTCCCCACCTACAAACTCGGCCTCCTTGAACTCACCGGCGAGAACCCGCTTGATCCGAAATCCTGGAAGAAGTTCCAAAAACCCGCCTTTCAATCTACCAAGGAAACCTACGGTGTCGGCCACTCCTGCTTCGTCAAATCACCCGACGGCTCCGAGTGGTGGCACCTCTTCCATGCCAAACAAAGCCGCGAAGCCGGCTGGCAACGCGCCATCTTCGCCCAACCCTTCAAGTGGTCCAAAGACGGCCAGCCCCTCTTCGGAAAGCCCATCGCCCCCAACGTCCCCCTTCCCCGACCTGCCGGGGAAAAAACCACCTCACTCTCCCTCCCCTACAAATCCGATCTCCACGCCGATCACTCATTCTACGGCCACCCCCAATACTACCAAGTCACCGCCGAGGGACTCCTCCTTGGAAAACCTCCAATCGATCCCGTCAACACCTTCCGCAGCGGCGAAAAGATTGTTCTCACGCAGCAAGCTCCCAACGATCTCACCGCCTCGGTCATCCTGGACTTCCACAACAACCGCAAAGGGCGTGGGGCCGGAATCCTCTTCCGAATCACCGCCCCCTCCGTCGGCTACGATGCCCATCGGGGATACTTCATCGGAGTGAAGCCCAGCGAAAACGCCATCCTCCTTGGCAAGATGGATGGCACCAACTGGCAGGAACTCGCCCGCGCGAACTCGCCCATCGATGTCTCAAAACCCCAGCATCTTGGCATCACCGCCGTAGGCGATCAAATCTTCGCCGAACTCAATAACACCCTCGTCCTCAGCCACCGCGATTCCGACTATCCGTCCGGAACCCTCGGCCTCCGCGTAGTCGACATCCCCGTCACCTTCAGCGAGCTGACCATCGTCTCGCCAAAGAAGTAGGAACTAAGGTTTGACCGCTTCCACCTGGAAGAACTGCTGCCCCTACAGGGGACCCGTCAGTCGATAAACAAGCCGCGTCGGCTCATCGACCACGGTTTCGAAACCTTCCGTCATCACCGTAAAACCGGTGAGATCGCTACTGGACTTCAAGACCCAGTTGAGCACCCGGCGCTCGCCCCGCGCGAGCTCAATTTCCCGACTCGCATTGATCCCCACATAAAATGGACCGTCGCCCACCTTGGGATCGGAGCCCAGGGCATACTCCAAAAAGTTAGAGCACCCATCGTTGTCAAAGTCCTCACTCGGAGCACTTACATCACCCGCTTCAAAGTAAGTCGAGATCCACGCCTCATAGGTCATCGTGAAGCTCACCACCTCAGTCTGCATGTGAAACCCGCCTTCATTCACCGAGCCAAGAATGGCATCACCACCTGCCGCACCCGCCACCCGCCACCAGCCAATTCACCGGAAAAGGCGGAGGACCTCCCGGATTGGCATTCGGCCACTTCCATGCGGCTTTCCCGATCAGGATCTACTCGCTTCCGGAAGCCGTTCCATTCCGCCCCCAAATGTACGCCCGGGTTGTCGTCGTGAATGGGGCAACGTTGGAGCTAAGCGTTTTGGAATTCGAAAATCGCTTCTGGGCCGCGTTGTATCTCGCGGCACCGAAAGGCCGCCAGGCATCTTGCCATTGATCCAAATTCCCGGCAGTCGGAGTGATTCCCACAAAAGATCCCAACTCAAACACGAAGCTCCCATCGATCGGCATCGCACCGTCGCTCTGACGATTCGTGGCATTCAGGTCGCTTTGCCACACGATCGAAACGTCCGCGTGGACTGGACCGGCTAAAATCAGAAAACAGGCAGCGAAAATGCTCTTATCACAACGGCAGTTTAATCATTTCACTATCCGTCCCAAGTGCAGAGACGCGGAACAATTACGGTTTGCGTTTCAACAACTCAACGAGCGGAACCTTCTGAAAAACAAGGTTTGCCTGGCTCGATTCGTAGAGAATCCCCACCGTCTCATCATCGATCATCACCAAACTGGAATATCCCCGGCCCTTCCCCTCATCCAGAAGCAGACTGTTCTCGGGCTGCCATGTCACCCCCTGATCCAAACTCGCTTGCAGGGTAATGTCGCTGCGCTGATTCTTATTGTTGGGATTAGAGAAGAGGAGCAGACCATGATGCGCAATGAGCGAGGCCATGCAGGTCGGCTCGGGGAGCGCCCCGTGATCGCTCGAATGCTTCACCCAGGTCTTCCCCAAATCCGAAGTCACCGCCACGGCCCGACCATTCGTCTCCGACTGATCCGAACGATTCCGATTGTCGCGCATGTTCAACATCAACGACCCATCGACCAGCTCCACCACCGCGCACTCGGTGGTATTTTGCCGCGCCGGTTCGCTCACCTTCCAAGTCTGCCCGCCGTCCTTGCTAAACGTAATGTTGGAAAAGGGAAGCCCTGCGGAATCCCTTCCCTGAGTGGGCATCACCAAGGCTCCATCCTTCATCGCGATGCCATTCCCCGGGGCCGGCGCAAAAAGATGCCATTCCTCCTTCTTTAAATTCTTCGTCCAATTCTCCGGCTCGCTCCACGTCAACCCGTCGTCATCGGACGTCACCACCATGAACTGGCTACTTTCATGAATTCCGAATCCGGGCTCTGATCCTTTTCCCACCCATTGATGCGTGTTGGGCTTTCCGTGCGTCCAAACCGCTGCCACAAAAATCCGTCCCGTTTTGGGATCCACCAAAATGTTAGGATCCGAGCATCCGTTCTCCTTCTGGGACTTCCCACCAAACTCCCCCATATCCATGATCGGCCGGGGATCCTCCCAGCTCTCCCCGCCGTCCGTGGAGCGCGAAAGACCGATGTCGATGTGCTCCTGTAAATCACGGGTACTGTTGTAGCGAAGATCATAGACCGCAAGCAGCGTCCCCTTCGGAGTGCATGCAACGCCCGGAATTCTCGTCGTATGGCAATCGAACTCACCTTGACGATGCAGGGGATAGGCCGCCCGATAGCTTGCCTTGACTGGATACTCAAAAACGCTCCCGTCATCAAATTCCAAGCCCTGAAAATCGAGTTCCACCTTCGTCGCCAAACCCACCTGAGAATCGAGGGTTCCCACAATCTGATCACCCTTGACCTTCAGATTCTTCAATTGCAATGAAGACGCGAGGATCTTCGTAACCTTTCGTGATCTATCCAAATTCAAGCTCAGTGTAAGAAGCGGATTTTCGCCACCTTGCAGGAGAGGCACTCTCACGACCCGGACTCCTTCGGCCGGAGCTTCCGTGAGATCGCCCTGCAAAACGAGCGACGACACTTTCATCTTGTTGCGATGAGGACGAAATGTGATCGCCACCGGCAAGCCCTTCAACGACGCCGTTTTTAAAACCAACTCATCGTCGACCTTAAATTCGGTTTTTCCTGCTTCATCGCGAATGGCTGAAAACTGAAACTCCTTTCCGGCAAGAATCTTGAAGGGCTTGAGACCCTTCTTGTCCGCAGCCGTTGCATTCCCGCCCTCCACAAAAGGACCACCGGACCGACCATCAAATCCCAGATTGAAACCCTCACCAAACATGACCGATGCGGCAGTGCCATCCATCGTTTTGAGGGTGAGCGTGATTTGCAATTCAAAGGCTCCCTCTCCAAAGCCCCGGGCGCAATGGTAAGGATGATCAATCGAACCCGGAGCCACCGGCGCCCAACGAACAGACTCAGCTGCGCAGGCAAGGAACGAAGTTAGCGTCAGAACTAAGAGAGTAAAAAGAGAGATTTTCATCGTGTCTCATTAAGGAGTGGTTGCCTTGACCCAAGCCATGAGTTCCTGATGGAGTGACTCCACGAGTTCGGGTTTCGCCAAAGCCAGATTCGTCCTCTCACCAAGGTCATCGGAAAGATTGTAGAGTTCGTTGGTTTTGTCAGATTCGAAATAAATGAGCTTCCAGTCGCCCTTCCGGAGCGCGTGGGAAGGCCGGTGACCCGAGCCATGTTCGTGTGGATAGGTCCAGTACAGCGCCCGACCATCAAGTTTCGTGGTATCCCCACCCAAAACAGCAGGTGCCAGCGAGACTCCATCCAGATGCTGATCAGGTCGTAATGTCTGCCCCGTCAGTTCAAGAAGCGTCGGATAGAGATCCATTGAAATCATCGGCGTCTGACTCACCCGCGGATTCACCTTCTTCTCCCAACTGATGATGGTCGGAATGCGAGTCCCACCTTCATAGGTCCACCCCTTGCCCGATCGTAGAGGAAGGTTGCACGTGACCCCCGGCGACTTCACCAAATGACAATGCCCACCATTGTCGGAGGTAAACACGATGATGGTCTTCTTCAGCAATCCCAGCTTCTCCAACTGCTGAACCACCCGGCCCACGTTCATGTCGAGATTCTCCATCATGGCGGCGTAAGTCGCATGATCCTGCCTTGGCCGGGAAACGGTGTTGAATCGTTCCGGGATCGCCTCCACCTTGGACTTTCCATAGAGCTTCTCCCGTTTTGCTTCATACTTTTTGACAAGATTCGCCGGAGCCTGAATCGGCGTGTGAACGGCATAGTGGGCAAAATAGAGAAGGAAGGGCTTCTCTTTGCTGGCATCGATGAACCCGAGGGCATGGTCCGTCAGGGCATCGGTGAGATAGTCACCGTCCTTCCCGTTCGCAAGATCAGGCACATCCCAATAACTCCCCCGCTTTGATTGTTTCGAATACGGAAAAAAGTAGGACGCCGGCTGCCCTGCACGATTCACCGCCTTCATCCAGGAAAAACCATTCGAAGTCGGAAGCTGAGCGTCCTTCTCACCCAAATGCCATTTCCCAATGTAGCCGGTCTCATACCCCGCCTCTTGAAAAGCCTCCG
Source organism: uncultured Verrucomicrobiales bacterium (assembly GCA_963925135.1). GTDB lineage: Bacteria > Verrucomicrobiota > Verrucomicrobiia > Verrucomicrobiales > Akkermansiaceae > SW10. Next base: position 48,237 of record CAWUTG010000041.1, read on the forward strand.
CCAAGGTCGTCTCCTTCGCGGGTAAATGGAGATCCGATGGCTGATGAATCCACTGGGTAATCCCAACCCGCTGTGGAGCCTTCCCCGTCAACAACGCTGCCCTCGTGGGAGAGCAAACCGGATTCGCAGAATACGAATCGGTAAACCGCACCCCGGAAGCCGCCAGCTTGTCGATATTCGGCGTCTCGTAAAATTGCGAACCCTGGCAGCTCAAATCCGCCCAACCCAGATCATCGATGAGAAAGACGACAACATTGGGCTTCTCTCGTCCCTGACAAAACGGACCAGCAACGAGAGCACAGAAAAGAAAGAGGGATCGGTTGAAGAATTTCATAGAGATGGCTGGTTCAGCAGGGATATGACCACCGCCACCACAGATTCACCATCGTAAAATCATTTCAACGGATGATCGAGAGGCAGCTTTAGGAAATACAATTCCGTCACCCCCTCATACAAGACCCCTACGTGATTCTTTCCAATCGGGGCCAGACAAGAGTATCCATTCCCCAATCGTGAATCATATACTTGGTTCCATTTCTCCGGCCACGTCATTCCCTCATCGTCCGAAATCTTGATCGTCAAATCCGAGCGGCCTCTTTTGGTATTCGGATTTGAGAAGACCAAACGATCACCCATCCGCAGCAGACTCGCCATACACACGGGCTCAATCAACACCTTGCGATCCGTCGCATGCATCTCCCACGTCTTCCCCAGATCCTTCGTCACCCCCACCGTCCGCGCTCCCCCTCGATCGTCACGGCAATTCAGCATCAGCGAACCATCCTTCAATTCCACCACCTGGGCCTCGGTCGTATTCGACTTAATCCCCGTTCCAACCTCCCAGCTCTTCCCCTGATCCCGACTATAAAGAATCGTCGAAAACGGCGTCCCTTTCTTCCGCCCATCCGGATGCTTATCACCATCCTGATACTGGGCCGCGAACACCAAAGTCCCGTCCTTCATCGTGATCCCCGCACCCGGACCCTGGAGCAAAAAATGCCAGTCCGGCTTCTTCACTTCCTTCGTGAGATTCCTCGCCTTCGACCAACTCACCCCATCGTTATCACTCCACACCATCATCAGCTGCCCCGTCTCCTCCGGGGACACCCCTTGACCCGATCCATGCCACCCACGATTTCCGTGGCTCCAAACTCCCACCACCCAAATCCGCCCGCTCTTGCGATCCACCAAAACCGCCGGATCACCCACCCCGTCATAACGCCACTCCGGATCATTTCCCATATCCATAATGATCTTCATCGGCTCCCAGCGCTGCCCGCCATCGATGCTCCGGCTCATCCCCACGTCAACATCTCCTGGCAAATCGCCTCCACCCCGGTAACGCACGTCATACACCCCAATGAGAGTCCCCTTGTTCGTCGTCGCCAACCCCGGAATCCGGTACGCTTTCGAGCCATCATCACCATGTAATCGTAAAGCATACCCCACCCGCTGACTCCCTTCGGGCGATGTCACCTCCGGAGTTACCACCTCACCATCTGAAAACCTCACCCCCAACACCCGGGCGTCCACCACCCCGTCCAGACCCGCCCCTTCTTTCAACTCCACCGACACCCAAAAGAACTGCTCCCCCCGACCAAGAACAGCCTTACCCTCACAAATCCACTCGCTCCCCACTTTCTTTGCCTCACCAAAAACAATTCCCTTACCCGGCAACTTCATCTCGCCCCCAAACAACACCCGCACCGCTTTCACCGACTCCAAATCACTCGTCCCCTCCAAGTCAAACTTCAAGGCCGTCACCGTCTTCGCATCCGTCCGACCTTTCGTCACCACCTGCACCCCCACCACCGGATTATCCTTCTTCCGAATCAAGACCGGAATCACCGGCTGCACCGTCGTCACCTTCTCCAACACCATCGCCTCCACTTTCTCAACCACGAGATCATCCAACATCACCCCGCTCGTCTCCGGCGTCGTCGCTCGAAATTTCAACCTCCCCGTCCCCTTCGGCACAACCACCTCCACCAGCGTCAAAAAACCACCCACCCGGATCACCTTGTCCCCCGCATAAACCTCCTCCCACTTCCCATCCCGCTCCGCCTCGATCCGAAACTCAAACGGCCCACGACTGGTCCACCGCTCCGCCCAAAACGACAATAATCTCTCCTCTTGAGCATCGCCCCCCAACACCACCTCAAGCTCCCGTTTCTCCCCCCCAAAAATCCGTAGCGACTGCCTCCCGCTCTTCGCATGTCCTCGATGAACTTCCACATTCCCAACCTTCGCCGACCACTCGCCGACCCCGTTCTCCAACACTTCAAAACCTCCCGGCTGCACGTCCTCAAAACCCTCCCCAAGACCGGAAAGGCTCCCCATCAACATCACCGCACAAATCAAACGTTTCATCACTACCTAGGGTGACGTAATTTTTGCCCTCCGCATTTCACTTCACCTGGTCTTATTCCCCGACCATCTACTCGAGTAGCTGCCAGCAATACCACTGCATCCTCGGCAAATGAAACGGGCCCTTGAACTGATTCCCTTTCAACGATGATGACACCCGCCCATCCCGATGCAGATAGCCAAACCACTCACCATATTCCCGATCCCAAAATGCCCCGTGGGCATACTTGTGAATCAGACGATGCCACTCCGCATACTTCTCATCACCCGTCAGTTGATAAGCCAGCAAGGTCGCAATGATCGCCTCGCACTGCGGCCACCAAAACTTCATGTCGTGCCAATACTCCTGCACCGGCCTATTATAGACATCCTTGAAATACAGGATGCCACCATGCTCCTCATCCCATCCCCGCTTCCACATATAATCAAGCATCCGACATCCCAGATCGATCAGCTCCGCATCTCCGCCCCGCTGCTTTGCTTCCTCTAAAATAAACCAGGCCCCTTCAATCGCATGTCCCGGATTCAGAGTCCGTGCATCGATGTGATCCACCACCTCCCCGTCCATCCCAATCTGTTCCATGACACACTCGATGTCATCCTTCACAAACTCCCGGATCTCCTCGATAAACTCATCAATCTTCCGCTCCGCCAATTCACATCCTCCGTTCGCCACAAGCACTTGCGCCACTTGTAAAAAGATCATCGGCACCCCGATTCCTTTCAATTGCCGCTCACCACTCCACTTAGCCTCCCCCGTCGACACCCGACCCTCCGCGTAGTCCATGCATTTCGCAAAAAGCCTTCTCGCTTCCTCAATCCAGACCTCTTCACCGGAAGCCTTGCCATAGGAAGCAAACGCCATAATCGCAAAAGCTTCCGAAAAATAATACCGCCGTTTCCGCAACGGCCTCCCCTCACGTGTCACCAGAAAAAACATCCGCCCATCCTCATCGAAACAATGAGTTTTTAAAAACTCCACCCCGCTCTTTGCCGCCGCCAACCACTCGTCCCTTCGCTCCAGCGTGTTGTAGAGCGTCGATAACATCCACGCAAATCTTCCCTGCAACCAAACAGACTTATCGTCATCAACGAGACTTCCATCCCGATCACGCATCGACAAATACCCGCCAAATTCTTCATCAACAATTTCCGGCATCCAAAACGCCAAAGTATCATCCAAGAGACTCGAGCGATAAAAATCCCGCAGTCCATCCAGCTCCTCTTTCGAATATCCGCTCATCACTTCCTTTGTGTCCAAATCGTCAAATCAGAAACTTCGTCATCAGTGGCACGCATCACGAATCCGAGAACAATCCCAGCGATCAAAGTCGAAAAGAAACCCACCGCGCCATAGAGCAAAGGCATCAAATCGATCACCCCTGCTTCGTTCATGAGGTAGACCGAAATCACTGTCACCACCCCGGCAATCAGCGCGATTAATCCTGCCTTGCCATTGGCACGTCTCGAGAAAATTCCCAGCGCAAACAGTCCACCCAAGGGTCCAAGCGCAAATCCAATAAAGCGGTTAAACAACATAAAGACTTCATCAGTTTTGATCATGGCGAGATAACTCGACACCCCGATTCCCATCGCTCCAAGAATAATCACCACCCACTTTGCCACCCCAAGTCTCTGCTGATCGGAACTCTCAGGCTTCAGCAACCTCCCATAAACATCAGTCACAAAAGCCGTCGCCACCGAATTCAAGGAACTCGAAATCGTCGACTGAGCTGCCGCAAAAACTCCTGCGATAATCAAGCCCGCTACTCCCACCGGAAGGTTCTGCATGATGAAGAATGGCAACACGGCATCCTTCGCCGGTAGCCCCGGGTCCATCAACTCAGGCTTCTCTTGATAGAACACAAAGAGCGCCGTCCCCAAGCCAAAGAAAATCGCCGTCCCCACCAACACCATCCCAATATTCATCCACAAAGACTTCGCAGCCTCCTTCTCCGATGACGTTGTCACATACCGCTGCACCACATCCTGGCCCGAGGTATAAGACGGCAAATTCGCCATCATAAAGGCCACGAACAGGACAAAGCCCGAGGTCGATCCTTTCTTGATCGAGAGATCTCCAAAATCCCAACTGGCGGTGATCCCCTTCCCCTGCTCGCTCATCGCCGCCCCAATCGCCCCCAACCCTCCGTCCACTTCTGACACCACCAACCCAAAGCACAACAAAGCCCCGCCAATCAAAACGAGAGCCTGAATCGCATCTGTCCAAACCACGGCCTCGATTCCTCCCATCACGGTATAGATCACGCACAGGACCCCGATCACTGAAATCGCCACGAAGATATTAATGTTGGTCACACTCGAAAGAGCCAGCGCTGGCAGATAGAGAACGATCGCCACCCGACCAACGTGAAACAACATGAAGGTCACACTCCCGATCACCCGAGTCGCGACATTGAATCTCTTCTCCAGGTATTCATAAGCGGTCGTGATATTGAGACGCCGGTAAAACGGCAGGTAACACATCACCACCAAAGGAATGATCATCAAAATCGGCCACTGCCCAATATACCCGTTCCAATTCGTCGCATAAGATGTTCCCGGCACCGCCATAAACGTAATCGCCGACAACATCGTCGCAAAGATCGACAAACCCGCCACCCAAAAGGGAATCTTCTGACCACCCCTAAAATAGGCCTCCGTCGAAGACGCCGCCTCACGCTTCATGAACCAATATCCAATCGCCACCATCCCCAGCAGATAGACCACCACCACGACCCAATTCACGAATCCGAAATTCAACTTCGTTCCGCCCACCTCAGCCACCAACACCTGGGGTGATCGCACCCCCGGCTTAATCTCACCTGTTGGAATGATGACCTTTCCATTCCAAAAGACCACCGGCGTCGTCACCGGAGCAAAAGCTCCCTCCATCGGAAAACTCCCGGCCTCCGCCCACCGGTCCGTCACCGTATTATAGGAAAGAACCGACCGGGAGAACCCCGGATGCGCCATCCCCTGACCGTCCAATTCCGGCCGCGCCGCCACTTGCGCCTTTAAAAAATCCACTGTCACCCCACCCAACATCAAAAACGAACTCGCCCCCACCGGCACCGCCATCGACGGAGCCGCCGAACGCCCCTCCGGCAAATCAGCCAGGCGCCTCCAACCACCCGCCGCAACATCCAACTCCCAACAATCCGCCAACCAATCCAACCCAACAATCCGCCCCTCCTTTTCCTCTTCCGAATCCGCGAAATCCCTTCCTCCAAACAGATAGAACTTCCCGTCACGCTCTCCAGTCACCGGATATATTCTCCCCCGTGCTCCCTCGGGCCAAGGCAACTGTGTCCACTCCCACCCATGCCGTTCCGCACTCAGTATGTATGCCTTTTTGAGAGTTTTCTCCCCCTCCATTCCAGCTATCAGAACCATCCGTTGGCCCACCATTACCGCAGCCCCTTCAGCCATCTTATTAGGAAGTGTGAATGCCCTCTCGAGGACAAGCTTTCCGCTTTTCATGGAAACCTGAATCAAATCATCTCTTTCTCCGTTCGCATTTTTTCCGCCCATGAAGAGAATTACCCCCTTCCTGAAATTTACCGACATTCCATAGCCCGCCTTCACCGGCAGCTTCACCTCCGCCTTCCGCCACTCTCCCCCATCCTTCAGCGGCAGCACATAAATGTCATCGTAATAGACCTTCTTCCCATCCTCCCACGGTCGCCCTTCCGGAAAATTTGCTCCACCGGCAACCACCAAAAACTCCTCGTCGCCCTCTTTGACAACACCCGAATAAACACCGGCAAATCCCTCCCGGTCAGGCAGATCAGGAAGGCGGTCCCACTCAAGGGCCGCCCACACCACCGGACTTACCAGCAACCAAATGAGCAACGCTTTCCAGCTCATCATTTCATTGCCACTTTTTTTCCAACCCACTCAAACCAACCCATCTCCTCCAGCCTCTTCTGCAAAGCAGCCACCTGCTGAGGGCTCGCCGGATCTATCGGACGACGCACCGGGCCGCAATCAATCCCCACCATCGACATCATCACCTTCAGCGAAGCCCGACCGCAGGTCCCAAACATCGCGCCCAACATCTCCAAAGCGCGCCCCTGCCACAACCTCGCTTCTTCCAATTGACCGGCTTCCACCGCCAATCGGACCCGGTCATAGATCGGAGCCGCGTAGTTATAAGTGCTCCCCACCGCCGAGCGAAATCCCTGCGCCACCGACATCAGATAAGCCTCGTCCGACCCTGCCAAAAACTCCAATCCGGGTCCCACTTTTTCTAACAGAGGCAGGTTATACAAACTCCCCCCGTCCGAATACTTGATCCCGCAAAACGTCGGCAAGCGATCCATCGCGACATCCGTCAACTTCATCGGATCCAGGTTCACCCCAGACAAGAATGGAATGTGGTAATAGTAGAAAGGAGTCTTGGGCGCCGCCTCCACAATCGGCAGCAATCCTTCCACCAGTTCCACTTCTCCGCTCACTTTAAAATAACCCGTCGGCGTCGCCGAAACCGCATCTGCTCCGATCGACTCCGCATGCCCCGCCAGCTCGGCCGAAGCCTTCAAGCTATTGTGGCCTACCTGCACAAACGTTTTCATACGACCCTTCGCCGCACCCACATAAGCTTCAGCCACCGCCCTCCGCTCTTCATCAGTAAGCGACATCCCCTCACCCGTGCTTCCCGCAATATAAATCCCGGTAATCCCATCCTTCTCCAGATGATCTACCACCTGCAGCACGACCCCCAGATTCAATTCTCCCCTCGCATCCATCGGTGTTACCACCGCCGCTACCAGTCCGCTCATTTCTAAAGGCTTCATCACAAATGTATCTTCCCGAAGTATCTTCAGAGGGGCAAGGTTCGAGCTTAAAATTCCTTGGTCTAATCTCCCTACCAGTTAGGCTCTCACCATGCCCCGGATTCCAAATCGCCAATCCCTCCCCTCCCAGGCGGCCCAGGTCATCCAGGAGATGATCTCCTCAGGTGACTTGCACGGCCTCCTCCCCGGAGAACGTACCCTTGCCTCCCAACTCCAAATTGGGCGCGATACTCTTCGCGCGGCCCTCATCATCCTCGAGGCCAGCGGCATCATCTCCGCCAACGAACATGGAAAACGTCGCCGCATTCTCTCCACCGCCAGGAAATGTCGAACCGCCACCAAATGCATCGCCTTCCTCTCACCCAAAAACCTCACCCAACTTCCGCCCTGGATGCTCGTCGAATTCGACTCCCTCCGCGACCTCCTCCACCAACGCGGCTACCGCCTCCAACTCCTTACCCCCGGCCTGTTCCACCTCAAGAATCCTGCTCGTAAACTCGAAACCCTCCTCAGCGACACCGATGCCGACGCGTGGATCCTCTATCAATGTCCCGGCATCATCCAACAATGGTTCAATCAACAAAAAATCCCCGCCCTCATCCGTGGCTACCCCTACTCCGGCATCACCATTCCTTTCATCGATGAAGACTGGGAAGCCGCCGCCTATCATGCCGGAACACTCCTCAAGCGCCAGGGCCACGAGCGCATCGGCCTCCTCATGCCGGACTCAAAACTTGCCGGACTTGCCGCCACCGAAAAAGGCCTCCGAAAGTCCTTCCCTGATACCGACGCCATCATCCCCATCATCGAAAAAGGAAGTGCCGAAAACGTCGCCCTCGCCCTCGCCCGCACTCTTCGACTTGAAGCCCCCCCCACCGCGATCATCGCCACCCGCTCCCGGCATACTCTCTCCATCATCTCCTGGATGGCCCAACAAAAACTCTCCATCCCACAGGACCTTTCCCTCATCACCATCACCTCCGAGCCTTGGTTCGAGCACCTCCTCCCCAAGCCCAGCCACTATTTTTCCGATCCCGCCCACCTCGCACGCACCGTCGTCAGAAGCATCCTCCCCATCGCGCAGGGAAAACTCTCATCCTCGACCAAAAAACTCCTCATCCCCGAATACATCCCCGGGGAAACCGTCGCCAAGCGGTAACCACAGAGGATCAACTCTGGACAAAAAAAACCGCTCCCAATAAAGGAAACGGCTTTGGAGGATGTTCTAAATCGAACAAAATACAATCACTTGCGGCGGCGGCCAAACAAGGCCAGTCCACCAAGCCCCAAAAGAATTGCAGCTGATGGCTCGGGAACAGCGACTGAGTTGACGTTGAAGGCCAGCTCATACTGATCGGTGAATGGAGCAGTAGTCCCCCCAAACAAACGTCCAGCGGAACCGAGCACACCTCCTGCGGTGGGCCCGTTCAGACCCACTCTCACATTTACCGGAGTTCCTGCAGTTCCATTTGTGAAAATCAGAGCATAGACCGTATTGTCAGCAAGAGTTCCCCCGGCAAAATTCGCCACGAGTTCAGGGTTCCCTGCGGAAAAGGTGACCGTATTCGTCGATGTCGCGACAAGCGTACCAAGTCCCTGTGTCAGCGGATCAGCGTCTGCATCAAGGTAAAGCTCAACGGTAAATGGCCCAAGAGCATCCCCTGGGTTTGTCGCGCTTGGTCCAAAAATCCCAATCGTGGACAATTGCGTATCAGCCCCGAGAGTCGTGGTCGTGAAAGTCTGGGTAACAACCAAGTTGGCTTGCGCACCACCGCCGGATGAAGATGTGCTGACGACGACTGCGGCATTTGCAGTAAGAACGGTTGCAGCAAGGGCTGCGAAAGTGGATTTTAGTTTCATGGTAGTTTTTGGAATTCGAATTCAAAATCACGCCTTCCTTCCACATCTCACAGAATCAACCAGTGGTTTTAATCCCATACCACTTTGTAGAGCTTTGTATTCCCCCTCTCTCAACAGAGCCTCAGCAATGCCTCGCCGCTCCCTCGCCCTTCTCTGCCTCACAGTTCCGCTTTTCGGCTCGCCTGTGATCACCGAGTTCCTCGCTTCCAACTCAACAGGGCTTCTCGATGAGGACGGAAAGGCCTCCGACTGGATCGAGATCCACAATCCCACTGCTTCCCCCATTGACCTGACTGCTTGGCACCTCACCGACGATTCCCTGGACCTCGCCAAGTGGATCTTTCCCGCCACCCTCCTCGCCCCCGGCCAACACCTCATCATCTTCGCCTCCGACAAAAATCGCACGACCTCCGGCGCCGAACTCCACACCAATTTTAAGCTCTCGGCAGGGGGAGAATATCTTGCCCTCGTCTCGCCGGACCTCACCATCACCTCGCAATTCAATTTTCCACCTCAAGTCGATGACATCTCCTACGGGCTGACCGCAACCTCAGGCGAAATCACCCTGATTTCGCAGGACTCCCCTGCCAAAGCCCTCGTCCCAACTCTCGCTGACGACCAGCTCTTCGGCACCACCTGGCGGGGTGGCACCGCCAACTTCGATGACGCCCCCTGGCAACAAGGCCCTCTCGGTGTCGGCTTCGAACGCTCCACCGGATTCGGAAACGAAATCGGTATCGATATTGAAGCCCATGCCTGGAGCATCAATTCTTCCGTATACATCCGCGTCCCAATTTCCGGCACTATCGACCCCGCCAACGTTGCCTCTCTCACCCTGCGCATGAAATACGACGATGGCTTCGCCGCCTTCCTCAACGGCACCCTTGTCGCCGCGGCCAATGCCCCCACCACTCTCGCCTGGAATTCCGATTCCACCGCCGGAGTCAGCGATTCACAAGCTCTCCAATTTCAGGACTTCGATATCTCAACCCATATCGCTGAACTTCAAACATCCGGCAATATCCTCGCCATCCACGGCCTCAACCAATTCTCTAACAGCGGCGATTTTCTGATCCGCCCCGAACTCATTGCCACCCTTCTCAATCCCGCTTCACCCGTCTCAGGCTACTTTTCACTCCCCACTCCCGGTAGTCCCAACCCCTCGACGAATACCCAAACTCCCGTCCCCCCAAATGCCGGTGATCTCGTCATCTCCGAACCCAGCGGGGTCAAAGCATCCTCGATCACCGTTGCCCTCACTCCCAAAATTCCGACCGCCGAAATCCGCTACACTCTCGACGGCTCCGACCCCACCTCCGTCGACGCCCTCTACTCCACCCCCCTCACCCTCACCGAGCCTGCCCGCCTCCGCGCACGTACCTTCCTGCCCGACAAACTCCCCGGCCCCCTCGCCCTCGCCGATTACAGTTTCCTCGATCCTTCACTCCAAAGCTACCTCTCTGACGTTCCCATCATCGTCATGGATAACTTCGGCAGCGGAGACTACCCCAACAAAGGTCGCTCGAACGATGGCCATGACGTCATGCAAGTCCCCCGCCAGCTGAACGTGATGAGCATCTTCCCACCCGCCGCAAATGGGCAGCCCTTCACCAATCCTCCAACACTCGAAAGCCTGACCGGCTGCCGCGTTCGTGGTTCCAGCTCCAGCCAATTCACCCGTAAACCCCTCTCCGTCGAATTTTGGGATCAACAGAACACCGACCGCGATCTCTCGCCCTTCGGTTTCGATCCCGAATCCGACTGGGTCCTCAACGCCCCCAATCCCGCCTTTGATCGCGCCCTCATCCACAACCCCGTCTCCTTCGGTTTTGCCGAAATGATGGGCGCACATGCACCCGGGAGCAAAGTCGTCGTCGTCTTTCAAAATACCGATGGAGGAAAGATCACCGCAGCGGACCTCGCCGGCGTTTATATTTTCTCCGAAAAGGTCGAACGTAACCGCATGGGCGTCGATTTTGACAAACTCTCCGACGACGGAACCACCGGCGGCTGGATGCTCAACATCGATCGCATGGAAGCCATCCCCGAAGGACTCCCCGCAAACACCATCCAACCCAACTTCCACGCCGCCGGCCCTAACGGCATCCTGCAAATCCCGGACGACGAACAAAACTCCGGCGGCTCCCAGTCAGTCGATGACATCTCGGAATTCTACCATTCATACCTGAACTTCAGCAGCCCCGGCGGATACGAAATCCTCCCCGCCCAGCGAAGCATCATTCAAGGCAACACCCGCGCCATGGACGCCGCCGTCTGGGCGGGAAACTTCACCAGCCAACTCGATTCCGAAAGCTGGGCCCGGAACTTCGCCGTCCACAACTTCGCCAAAAACCAGGACGCCCACGTTCTCTCAACCTACATCTATCAGGAGACCCCCACCTCAAAAATTAAGATGGGCCCCGTCTGGGATTTCGACCGCGCCTACACCTGGAAGGGCGGACCCAGTGACACTCCGCTCTGGGCTTCCGACCGCGATTGGTATCAAGGCCTTTTTCAGAACACCGACTTCAAACAAAGTCATCAGGACGTCTGGCAGGAAGCCCGAGGCACCACCGCCACCAACATCGCACTCCAAGAACTCGTCGATGATGCCGCCCTCGGACTTCGCTCGGATCAGGTCTCAGCCAGCGGACTCAACTTCTCCACCTGGCAAAGCCGCGTCTCAGAAATGCGCACCTGGGTCGTCAACCGGGCCAACTACCTCGACAGCCAATACGAACCTCTCCCCGACATCTCTCCCTCGACCGATCTCTTCGTCAACAGTCTTCCCGTCAACATCTCTCCAAGCTCAGGCGGCACCGTTTACTACACCACGGACGGCAGTGATCCCCGCGCAAGCGGTGGCTCCGTTTCAGCCTCCGCCCTGACCTACACCCCTCCACTCAACCTCACCTCACGGACCACCATCATCGCCCGCACCAAGGACGGCTCCCGCTGGAGTGGTCCCGTCACCCGCAATTTCTACCGTCCCGCCGACATTCCTCAACTCGTCGTCAGCGAAATTAACTATCACCCTGGTGACCCCACCCCTGCTGAGATCGCACTCGGCTATACCAACTCTGATGACTTCGAATTCCTGGAACTCACCAATATCAGCAGCTCCACTTTGGATCTTACCTTGATCATCCTCCGTGGCGGAATTGACTTCGATTTCTCCACTGGATCCGTCACCGAACTCCCAGCCGGTGACCGCGTTCTCCTCGTCAAAAACCAAGCCGCCTTCGAAGCCCGCTATGGCAACGGCCTCCGCATCACCGGGCAGTTTTCCGGGTCCCTCAACAACGCAGGCGACACCCTCATCCTCGAGGACCGTATCCTCGAGATCACTCTTCAAGATTTCCCCTACTCAGACGATGCCCCCTGGCCACTCTGCGCCGATGGCACCGGCTACTCGCTCATCTTAAAAAATCCCGCCCTCAATCCCGACCATTCCCTGGCCTCGAACTGGCGCTGCAGCCGCCTCCCCGGCGGCAATCCTGGCACCTCGGATTCCCAGCCTCTCTTTGCAGGCGAACCCCACTCCGACAACGACAGCGATGGTTTCGAACAACTCCTCGAGCACTTCCTTGGCACCTCCGACACGGTTTCGAGTGACACAGCGGGCCTCGTTCAAATCAGCTCCACCATCGCCGCCGACACCATGACTTACCCCACTCTTCAAGTCACCTACATGATCGGCGCGGACGACGTCACCCCAAGCGCGGAATGGTCCAGCGACCTCCAAATATGGTCTTCACTTCCCGCCAAGGTCGTCCAAGTAAGCGAAACCCTGAACGGCAACGGAACCGCAACCCTCGTCTGGCGCGCCACCCTTCCCAGCACTGCAGCCCATCAGTTCTTCAGGTTGAGGGTCTCGAACTGATTCCGGTTCATCCCAATATCCCTCGACGCAAAAAAACCGCCAGCCTCCCGGCCGACGGTTTCTTATTTAAGTGACTCTATAAATCGTTCTATTGAGCCGCCTCCAGTCTGAAGAACAACTTACCTGGAACACGGTTCGAGACGTTGATCTCAGCCCGACCAATGCCATTCGCATCGGTGGTGCCATTCACTCCGTTCAGGGGAGCTTCCATCGTCTCAACGCCATTCAAATCGGTCGAACTTATGACATTGTAGGACGCATTCGGACGCCCTTTGAAATCAATGAAGAAAGTAGTCGCACTCCCAAACCCGGAATCAACCACCGCAAGATTTTCGATGACCCCGGTGGGCGCAACCGCCTCGTTGTGCAACCCGATGTAGTCAACTTCCCAATCACCACTCAAGTCCGCCGCGAAGTCGCCAAGGAAAAATCCTCCGTCCACAAACACCGAATCATTCGTCGCTGCGAGCGCTTCCTCACCACCAAAAATCAGGAAGCCATCCCGCCAAACCCAGAAGCGCTGATCAGCAGCGACATACGCGACACGGAAAAGATGAAACGCATCAGTATTACTTCCAGTCACCGTCGGCAGATCACCGCCGCCGATACTCAGGCCGTCTTCCTGAAGATTGAGACGGAGAACCCCCTGTCCCGGAGGATTCAGAAACATCCCGAACCCACCCAGATCAGTTCCGGGTGAGGCGATCGTCCCCGCCTTGAGACGCAGCGCGACCTCCACCGTAAAGTTCCCCGAAAGCGATGTCCGGCTAATGCTTCCACCAAAGTCCGTGCGAAAAAGAGCTTCCGGCACAACCGCCGCTTGATTCGAAGAAGCAATCCCGTTCGCATAGCTTTGCGGAATAATCATCTGCTGATCCACTCCCGTTGCTTGGGCCGCGTTTGCAAACCAATCATTGGCACTCCCGGCCCCATCCAGATCCTGCAACCCTGGATTCTCGTTCATCTCATACAGGAAGTTGAAATCCCCTGAAGCGAGACTGCCCGTCACCCCTTCAAAAGCAGCTGTCGTTACAGTCGCAGTCGCAGGAGACCATGCTCCCCCGGCACTGTTCTCCGCGAACGCGCGATAAAAATAGACCGTTTCACTCTGAAGGCTTCCGACCTCTTGCGTAAAGGGCCCCCCCTGCACGCCAAGATCCACATTCGCATCCCAGCCCCCCGGATTCGTCCCTCCATCACTGGTCCCATAAAACAACGTAATAATCGGATTCTCGTTTCCGGCGTCGGTCACCTCCCCAGAAAAATTCGCCAGCGTGGGCAAGCTCGAGCTTCCCGGAGTAACGATCACCGCCGGTTCACTCGCCAGGAGAGTCGTAAAAGTCCCCGCCATATCAGACCAGCCCGAACCTTCGCCATTCTCCGCAAAAAGGCGGAAAACATAGGTGGTGCCTCGGGCCAAGCCCGTGATCTCCGCGGTGAAATCACAGAATCTGTAACCCACAAGGTGCGATGCATCCCAGGCACCGGGATCCGTTCCACCATCGACCGCTCCGTAGTAAACGGTGACGTTGGAAAAATCAGTCCCGAAGGTCGTAAGCTCGCCCGATACCTCAGCCGTCACCGCCGTGACAGTCGTATCAGGATCAACTTCCACCACCGGAGCCACCCTGGGATCTGAGTTGATGATCACCTCGAAGCACTCAATGGCCGTTGAAAAACTCTGTGACGCAAGAGCCTCTGTGTTGGATGTCGCCCATTGGATAAACCCAAAGCGCACTTCGCCCGTCACGGCCTGCAGATTCGGTCCCGTCGGATTGTCGCGCGTTCCAGCGAAGTTTACGGAGGTCGAGTTCAACTCTCCCCAGATTCCCCTCGCCGTATTCGTCCCGCTCCCAAGTTGAGAAAGGTCAAAGCGATATGGATCATCGCCATTGAAGGGGGCCGAAAAGTTGAGCGGACCATTGCCCGACCAATCATTGTTGGAGTGATTCCAGCGGTAGTATCGGGTCACCCCTCCATCGGTCACGGAAAGCACCGGCGACCAGTTTGTAAAAACCGGCGATTCAAAATCTGCGACCCAGTAAAGTCGCTCGATTCCATTGGCGAGAGTCGCTAGATCGAGCGTCTCGTTATAGATGAAAAGATGGCCGATGGTATGATCGGCACCTGCTTCCCAAATCAAGTCGAATTCCCCTCCGACTCCATCGATCGTCGCCGTATTGGTGATGACATTCTCCCAGTTCATACTGTGACCGGATTGCACCGTGTCATCGAAGGCCACCGAGCTGGACGTCCAGTTGTTGACGTCGGTGGTCTGACTCCCGCCGAAAATTACTTCAGCGGGCGATGTCATGAGCAGACCTGCAAACAGAGCCGCTTGAATTGTTTTTTGAGTCATAATTGAAGTCCGATGGACAAACACAATCAGCCTTCCTCTGCCGCTATTTGCGAAACGATAAAACTGGTCTTGAAACAATGCCTGTTCCCCCAACGCCCTGCCATCAAACACAATCAGGCCCCTAAAAAGATTTGTCAGCGGGAAATCATGCCCACATGATCGCGCCCCCAATGCCACTCAATGCACTTTTACTCTCCTGCCTCGCCCTCTCCGGCACCCTCCTTGCCCAGGAAAAATCAAAGGACGCCGGCTTCGTTTCCCTCTTCGATGGCAAATCCACCGAAGGCTGGCACAACCACTACACTTGGGGAAAGGTGGCAGTCGTCGACGACGAAATCCACCTCACCGGTGAAAAGAAATTCTTCGTCATCACCGACAAGACCTACAAAAACTTCATCTTCGAAGGAGATGTCCACCTTCCCGAAGGCCAGGCCAATAGCGGCTTCATGTTCCGCGGCCAGACCAAGCCCGGACAAGTCTTTGGCTACCAGGCCGAGGTCGATGGAGACCCCAAGCGTGGCTGGTCCGGCGGACTCTACGACGAAGGCCGCCGCCAGTGGTTCATCAGCCCCAAGCACGGTGACAAGGAAAGCGAAGCCGCCTTCAAAAAACGCTCTGGCGACGCCTTCAAGCGCAACGGTTGGAACACCTACCGCATCACCTGCGACGGCGATCACCTCAAAATCGAAGTGAACGGCGTCGTCACCACCGACATCAAGGACACCACTGACGCCAGCGGCATCATCGGCATCCAACACCACGGCGAAAAAGGCGCGACTTACAAGTTCCGCAATCTTCGCATCAAGGAGCTGAAGTAAACCGCCCCTCTACTTTTTCTGGCGCAGAATGGCATCGATCGCTTCGGCGAACCCCTTGCCGATCTGCGCCATTACTTTTG
Organism: uncultured Verrucomicrobiales bacterium; assembly: GCA_963925135.1. GTDB lineage: Bacteria > Verrucomicrobiota > Verrucomicrobiia > Verrucomicrobiales > Akkermansiaceae > SW10. Next base: position 64,403 of record CAWUTG010000041.1, read on the forward strand.
CCGACCCCTTGTAGTGATAGTCGGCATTGGTAATCCCCTTCAAGAGCTCCTGATCCCGGGCCGTCAAAGTCTCGTCACTCAACTTCTCGAGCGCCTCCTTCTGCTCCGCCGGTGAAAGCCCGCTTGCTTTCAGCTCCTTAGCTTTCGCATTCACCTTGTTCTTCTTCTCCGCCACTTCATCGAGCTCCGGATCCCAATACTTCTCCGTAAACACCGCGGAGACCGTCCCCTTGAATTCCGGCATCTTGGCCGGTGCCGCCATGGCCTGACGGAAACTCTCGTGCACCCCCTGGTAACGTCGCTGGCTCGGACCATATTGATCGGTCGGACCACCAGCGCCCATCACTCCAATCACAAACGGCAATTCCGGAGCATTCAGATCCTTCCGCACATCGCGGATAAAGTGAGCGAGAACTTTTGAATATTCATCATAGCCACCCGGCTTCCCTCGTTCCGGATAAACATCGCCCGCCACCATGTCGTTCCAACCCTGGAACCACACAAAGCCCGCCAATTCAAATCCCTCCTTCGCATCATACCCCGGATGCACTTTCTTGGGATCCTTGAGGACCTCCTTCACGTGATTCATCATCAAGCGGTAATACTTTCCCGTCTCCGCAGCCTTGGCCGCCTTGATTTCATCAAGATCCTTCCCCTGGGATTTAAACTTCTCTAACTGGTCATCTCCAAAAACAAAAGGCCCGGCCGATGGCGAACGAAAATCCGTATGGATCGACTTGCCGCCCCACGCGGTCTTGATGATCAAAATCGGCTCGTCTAAAAACTTCTCCATATAAATCCCAAAGGTGAACTCCGGCCCGATCTTTCCGCCATCCATCGTCGGATCCTTTCGAGAACCAAAACCTGAAGTGAGCTTGCCCACTCCCGCCGGCATCTCTTCCGCCCCTGTCCGGTAGGAAATCCACACCCGGTCCAAGATCTTTGACGTCCCGTCCTCGTTCCGCATCTCTTTGAGAATAGGTGCCGTCTTAGGATCCATCCCAATGTGGTCGAACGAAGAGATCTTGGCATGTCCCTCCATGTTCGATTGACCGGAAAGAATGAACACCTTCAAGGGTGCCCCGGATAAAAGACCGGGCCCCACGGCCAGCAGCGCAAAAAGAACTTTCTTTATCATCTTGGTCAGCCTGACCCGTATTCCCCAAATTCCAATCCAGAAATCGCGCGTGCCACGAGCGCCGATTCTTGACAACATCCCCCAACGACTTATGAAATCCATCCTTTTGCTCCTGCTCGCCCTCTCCGCGACCTCCCTCGCCGAGGACGCTCCCAAAAAGAAAAAGAAGTTCGCCCCCAGTCTCGATGCCTCCGCCGCCGAAGACCAACTTCACCCCCTCGTGAAACTCGAAAACGTCTATCCACTCGACGACGTTGAACTGAAAATCTCCGCCATGGCTTTCAGCGGTAACGACCTCTTCGTGACCGTTTTCACCCCCGATCGCCAAAACCAGGCCCCTTTCAAAGAAGGCGAAGTTTTTAAAGTCACCGGGCTCATCGGAAATGCCGACCGCTCCAAAATTAAAGCCCACCGCCTCATGGACGGCCTCTACGAACCCACCGCCATCGCCGTTCACAACGGTAACATTTACATTGGTGAAAAGGACAAAATCTCCCGACTCGACGACCATAATGGCGACGGACTCTTCTCCGCCGATGAAAAAATCGTCCTCATCGCCGGACTCTCCCAGCCCAATTTCCACACCTACACCGTAGGCTTCGGACTCATTAAAAAAGACGGCGGCACCTACCTCGCCGGAAACCTCACTACCTCCATCCGCCTCGGCGGCTCGCGTGATCTCAATACCACCGTCAACCCCAAGACGCAACGTGGCTCTACCTTCCTCCTCGGCCCCATCACCGGCACCGAAACTCCCGACAAAGTTGACATTTCGTATTTCTCCGGCGGCTACCGCACCCCCAATGGCTTCGCCGTCGGCCCCGACCAGGAAATGATCGTCCTTGATAACCAAGGCGTCTTCAACCCCTCCAACGAATTCATCCGCCTCACCCAGGGAGCCTTCTACGGACACTACCTCCTCAAAGAAAAAGACACCAACATCGCCGCCTTCCAACCGGCCGACGTCGATTCCAAAATCGGCGGCTCCCGCTACCAAACCCCACCCACCGTCCATCTCCCCCAAGGCAAGGTCAACCGCTCGCCCAGCCAACCCGTCATCCTTAAAAACCTCGAAGGCTCGCTCGCTGCCTACAACGGACAATGGCTCGTCGGTGATGTCACCCTCGGCCGCCTCAACCGCATCTTCCTCGAAAACGTCGAAGGCGTTTGGCAAGGCGCCGTCTTCCTCCACTCCGGCGGTCACGACCCCGAAGGAAAAACCGGCTTCACCGCTGGAGCCAACCGTCTCATCGAAGGCCCGGATCAAAAAATCTACATAGGCCACATTGGTGACGGCGGACTCTGGCAGTTTCTCCCCCAACCCGGCGAAGAACCCAAACCACCCTACGGCCTCCAACGACTCTCCTTCGTCACGCCCGACGAGATCCCCGCCGACTTCAACGAAATGGTCGCCATCCGCGACGTACCCGGCGGACTCGAAATCGAATTCTTCCACCCCATCACTCCCGCTCAACTCAAGAAAGCCAACTTCAACATCAACCAGTGGACCTACATCCCCACCAACGGATACGGCGGAAAAGAATTCGGCAATGAATCCCTCAAATCCACATCGCAAACGCTCAGCCCCGACGGAAAACGCCTCCGCCTCAACATCCCCGGCATCCGCGATAACTCCCCCCCCTTCGTCACTCAAAAAGAATACAGCAACGAAAACGTCGGCTGGGTCGTCGAACTCAAAGCAACCAACCTCTCCCTCTTCAAAGACACCGGCTGGTACACCATGCTCCGTCATCAAGGCGGAGGCAGCCACAGCGCGCTTGCCGCCGAAATCAGCCCCACCGACGATCCCATCGCCTACGCTAAAGCCAACTACGCCACCATCTGCGCCGCCTGCCATTCCACCGATGGCACCCGCATCGCCGGCCCCTCACTCAAAGGCCTCTTCGGCAAAAAACAGGAAATCGTCCGCGATGGCAAAGCCATCACCGTCACCATCGACGACGAATACCTCATGCGCGCCATCAACGATCCCCTCGCCGAAGCCCCCATCGGATATCCTCCCGCCATGCCCGCCCTCAGCCTCCCACCCGAAGGACAAAAAGCCCTCGTCGACTGGATCAAGTCGCTGAAGTAGATTCACAAAAACTCGCCAGCTCAATCTGCCTCCTCACGTAAACAGCCAGACCTTGGTCAACGAAACAATCGGGAGATTTTGGGAGTGATTCGTCATGCAAAAATGGCTCCGGGATGCCGGCTCGAGATCGGAGGTTGATCGGGAATATCAGGAATCATTCGACCCGACCTATCAACTCCCTCAGGGAACATCTGGCTTCAAATCCCGCAACGACCAAATTTCGCCCGCCAGTTCTCCCAAGGCACCGCGCGGCTTCCGCGCCCCATCCTTCCGCTTCGGACCAAATCGCTCCCGACTGGCCCGGAATACACCATCCACAAAGGCTTTCGACCCAATCACCGCACCGTCCGTAAAATACCGAACCCGGCAACGCACCACCTTCGAAATCTTCAAATCCCGCGCCCCCTCCTCCGAAAGCCTCTCCAGCTCAGCCTCCGCCGCCTCCCGACTCATCCCCTTCCGCACCACCACCCGCCGCTTCGACTGCACGTTCCCGCGCTCTTCGCCTTGCTCCATGCCAGCCGAAATCAAAATCTTTCGATACTCCTTCCCAACCCCTCCTTGCGACCAACTCCGCCCCGAGACCTCCCGGGTCCCAAACGAATACATCGCCCGCACCAGCCCTTCCTGAGCCTTCTTCGCCCCGCGACCCCCACCGACCGCCTCCCCATAGGAACTCCACCGATAGTCTGCTGGATCCTCCACCATCCCCGCCCGCACCGGATTCAAATCAATGTACGCCGCCATCGTCTTCGCCGCCAAACCGTCCTGCACAATCACACTCCGAAAGCGCGATTCCCAAAGCACACCCCGTCGCCCGTGCTGCCGATTAAACCAGCACGTGAACCGCTGCAGCATCCCCTTGAAAAACTCCGAAAGCGAATGCATCCGGTAAGAATACCGCACATGGATCGCCTCCAAAGCCTCCTCCCCCAGCCGAATATTCCGCTCCCGCTCCGCCTTCGTCAAATCCGCCACCCCTGGATAATCCCCGGAGATCAACGCCTTCGCCGACTCCATCTCCCGCCGAACCAAATTCGTCGCATTTCGCGAATACAATCCACCCAGCCTCCGCAAAAGCTCCTCATCGGAAAGTCCCAGTGACTCCCCCTTTTCACAACCGGGAGGAACCTCCAAAAGGACGTGCAAGTGATTACTCATCAGGCAATACGATAATATACGACACCCCGAAAACCGCTCATACATCCGCAGCAATATTCGAAGTTGTTCCTTCTCCTCGGCCTCCAAAACGAACCGTCGATCAACCACCCGAGTCACCACATGATAGATTGCCACCAGCGGACTCTCACCAGAGGAGTCAGCCGGGACCAAAAAGCGCCGTGGTTTCGTAATCACACAAGAACCTTACCCACCCCTATCCGAAACGCCCAGGGGATTCTTTGCAAATCGTCTGGCAATTAGAATTGTTAATTTTTCCAATACTTTTATTTTTTCAAACTAGCACATACCATTCTCTTAATTATTATTATCTTTTAACAATGCAACGATAT
>CAWUTG010000042.1:0-9444 GCA_963925135.1 uncultured Verrucomicrobiales bacterium
TGACAAAAAGGTCCACGTCCACGACCTCCAGGCCACCATCCTTCACCTCCTCGGCTTCGACCACGAACACCTCACCTATCACCACGCCGGCCGCGACTTCCGCCTCACCGACGTCCACGGCCACGTCGTCAAAGACCTCCTGGCTTGAATACCCAGCACCCCTGCGGGGCACAGCCCTCCGGAGCATAGACTTTGGCCTGTGTCTCTGTGTCCCCCCAACCAAGTCCAAGAACCCCCAACGCCCGCCCCCCTCTCTGCTCCGTTCAAGGCTTCGCATGCACGACCTCACGCCCCCTCAAAAACCAACGAGATCGAGGCATCCGAACGAATCCGCATGAAAATTAATCATCATCACTAATCGTGTTGCGCGTCCCCTACGAAACACCCGAAGGGTTAACAAAATGGGCCCGCTTCAACGAAGGCAAACCCATCCTCCTCAACCTCTGGGCCAGCTAGTGCCTCACCTGCCTCACCGAACTCCAGTAATTCACTGACCGCAGTCAAGACCTCAAAGACGGCCAACTCATCGCCCTCTATAAAGGCCCCGGCGAGGTCGACACCCTCCTCGCAGACCTCAATCTCCTCAAAGGGGGCATCAACCAGCGCTTCCTCAACACCTCCGCCTTCCCATGTCGCATCATCAACCACCCAAAAATCAACCTCGCCCGACGCCGAACCGAAACCCTCATCCGTTTCCGCCTCGCCGCCACCCTCGAAGAAAGTCCACGCTTCGAAGAAGCCGCCATCCACTACCAGGGAACCCTCAAACTCTCCCCCGAATACGCCGAAGCTCCAAAAATCGAATACCGGAAAGTCGCCTCCTTGGTCGAGAGTTCGCACACCTTCAAGAGAAGATCCATAACCTCCTTTCTCTCGTCCAAAAACTTCCTCACCAATTCCTCATTCCATTCAGCCCTTCCGCTCAATTGCCTATTCATTTCGATAGAAAACCGCAAATCCTCTCCCATCTCCTCTTCTCCCGAAGAACTCCCGCCAACAGAATCCTTCGCTGACTGAGAGCCCACAATGCCCACGACCAACAACAGCAGGCCCACCGCAGACACCTTAGCGATTTTCATTCCGCAGCCTCTTTGAACGACTGTCACCATCCAAAGTAAAATCACGCCAGCAGCAGTGAATGACATCACTGCTGCTCTCTCAGAATTCGTTGATAGAGAACAATCGAAATCCTAAGATCGTGCTCTCCGATGACGCTCTCGAAATCACGTTTTGCCTGCCTCTTGGTGAGCAGACCAGCTTTGACAGCCTGAATCAGAATCCCGAGAAAACCCATTGTCGAAATCCCCTTCGCCCGTGCGACACGCCGAAGTAGCCGCTCATCGGCAATGAGCCAATCAGCGTGGTGACGTTCGCAGTAAGTGAGGGAATACTGATCACTGGCACTCAAAGAATTCGATTCGATGTCTGATTCCTCAAAGCTCACAACTTCCGCACTTTCCTTCAAAAAATCCCGGAGTCGCACTTTCTCCAACAAGCCTGCACGGTCATTAAGAACCTCATCAGAGACACATTGCAGAACCGTAATTTTTGTCCCAAAAAGCCCGGGAAGAAGGTGCAACCGATCAAGCTTCGCGAGGAAGATGAGCGGGCTCGCATCGGAGACTACGATCATTTCGAAGCTGGATTCAAATCGACTGCCCGGAGGTCATCCTCGAATTCCCCAAGATCATAATTGAGAGTCAGGTTGTGGTCAGGCATCAGGGAAATAAAATCCCAGATCGAAAGCCCTGCCTTCTCGGCAGCCCGCGAAAGCGTGATCTCTCCTCTGGCATAAGATCGAACTGCCGACTCCAGTCGCAAATTTGAGAGTCCACGGCGAAGCAGGCTCTTGATGAGTGTTGAGCGGTCGCAGCCTTCATCCTGCGCCAACTCTTCAATCAGACGAGCATCCCCCTCATCGACACGAGCAGAAACAGTTACGGTAGACATGTTTACAATATCCCACATCGCAAACACTTTGTCAATCACCCTATTCCCGAAGCCCACTCACACAAGGACTCATTTCAACTCCACGCAGATCAGCTGATTTTGACTCCGCATCACCAAGCGATTCTTCGAATACGCCATCGGGGCCCAGAGCTGATCGCCCGTTCTTTTGCTGAAGACCTTCGCTTTCGCCAGTTCCACATACTTCACTCCCGGTTGGATCAGGCGAAGCTCCCCGCTATCGCCGTCTTGACTGACGATGACGCCGCCGAGATTCAAAATCGACCCACCATTCAAGTAGGGCTTTTTCTCCGTTGACCAGAGAATCTCACCCCTTGGTGAAGACGAAACAAGCCCTGTCGTAAAACCCTTCGGTGCGCGGCGACCATCGGCATCCGCCGTCATGTAAAGACGGCCATCAATGAACAAGGGGACCTGAAACTTATCACCAAAAGCCAGCTGCGCTGTCTTCGTCGCCACGATCTTTCCATTCACCTCCGCAAACTCAATCAAGCGCGACCCCTTCCCGTAGCCTCCCGTAAAAACACCTTTGTTCTCAGCCAACATCAAGAGGCTGGGAATGGCATTATAGATACCCGATCCAATCTCATCGGTAAACTTGAACAAGGTCTTTCCATCTGCCGGATCCACTCCCAGCAGCACCAGTTCCTTCCGATCAAAATCTCCCGGCATCACCAGAATCTCCTTCCCTAAAATCGTCAGCAACACCGGCGACGAATGCGAATCGCCCAAGGCCTCACTCGTCCACACGGTCTCTCCCGTTTTGATATTCAGCGCCGCCATCCCGATCTTATCAGACGTGGGAGCGATGAAACAAAGGTCACCCTTGATCACCGGGTGCACCGCATAACCAAACTTCGGAGGTTGAGAGTCAAAACGCTTCACCACATCCACCACCCATCGCGCCTCATGCGTCTTCCGATCAAGGCAATAAACATGCCCAAATCCACTCGTCGCATAAACGCTCTCGACCGTCACCGTCGGAACCCCGCGTGAACCCGGATGCGAAATCCGCCCCGGCACTTCATTTTCCCAACTCCACTTCTCTTTCCCCGTCTGTAAATCACGACAGGAAACGACGTCGAAAGTTTGATCGACCCGGTCAATATGAAAGAGTTCATCTCCCACGATCGCCGCACCACCATATCCAGGATTCACATCAACCTCCCACATAACCTTGGGGCCCCCTTCCGGGAACGCCTTCGCAATCTTCTCAGCGGGCAGACTGTTGTTCCCATTTGGCCCCATAAACTGAGGCCAATCGGCAGCTGACACGCTATTCAAGATGAGAGAAACTACCGCCGCATTTTTAAGAAACTTGATCATTGGAACGATTGGGAATGTGAGTGAATTCAGAAGCTACACTCTTTTGTCAATCCTCTCTCAACCCCTCAGATTTTCAAGCTCTCAAGAGGACAACTCTACGGACATTCACTCATCGCCTCCTCTGCAATCGATCAGGTGCGCCAAATCAAATCTGAATCTGAAATCAAACGACTCCGCCGGTCCCAGGAACTCAACGAAGAGGTGTTCTCCGCCGTCCTTCCACTCATCAAAATCGGCATGACCGAACGAACCGTTCAGGGTCTCATTCTCTCCGAGATTGCCCATCGGGACGAGCTCGATGGCTTCTCCTTTCTCCCCATCGTCGCCGCTGGTTCCAATGCCTGGGAGATCCATCATCTTCCTGACGCGACGCCCCTTCAGAAAGGTGACCTTCTCCTCATTGATCTCGGTGTCACCTTCCAAGGATACGCTTCCGACATGACCCGCTCCGTTTGTCTTGGCGAACCGACCGCTCGCATGCGGGAGATTCACGAGATCGTGGCTCAAGCCCAACAACAGGCCTTCAATAACATCAAGCCGGGCGTCACCAACCACGAAGTCGACCGGGCCGCCAGAGACGTCATCACACAGGCTGGCCACGCACCTGGATACACTCACGGACTTGGCCATAGCATCGGTCTCGAAACCCACGACCCCGGGCTCACACTCTCGGGAAAAGCTCCTGAAGTAGAACTCAAGGAAGGAATGACCCTCACCATCGAGCCGGGAATTTATCTCGAAAACGAATTTGGAATTCGCCTCGAAGACACGATCATCGTGCGCTCACAAGGAGTTGAAAACCTGGCCCGACAGGACAAATCACTCCTGTCGCTCTAGTCCAAGCTGGGTTACCTTGGAATCGACCAGATATTCCAAGTAAGATCGCTCGAAAATTCGAGTAAAACTGACTAAAACCACGCCATCGGCAACCATCCCCCGACCTCCTTTTTCATCATGCTCACTCGCATCGCAATTTTCTGCTTCACATTCACCCTTCTGGCGAAGGCTGAAATCTCATTTAACCAAGATATCCGCCCCATCCTTTCTGCGAAATGCATCATGTGCCACGGCCCTGATGATGGCGTCGACGCCAAAGGGAAGCCCAACCGGAAAGCCGGGCTCCGTCTTGACATTCCGGAAGGTGCCTATGCTGTCAAAGAGGGCATTCAAGCCATCACCCCACACTCCCTCGAAGACTCCGAAGCCTGGCTTCGCATCACCGCTCAAGATGACCCCATGCCTCCCGAGGACGGCCACGCCAAGCCCCTCACTGCAGGCGAAAAAGAGCTCATCAAACAGTGGATCAAAGAAGGCGGAAAATACGAAACTTTCTGGGCCTTTGTCCCCGCCAAAGCACAGACCCCACCCGCCGTCAAGAATGCCAATTGGCCTAAAACTGACATCGACAAATTCACCCTCGCTAAAATGGAGAAGGCTGAAAAGGTGCCCAAAGAGAAAGCTGACAAGCGAACTCTCGTGCGTCGCCTCGCGCTCGACCTCACCGGCCTCCCGCCCACGCTCGAGGAGATCCACAACTTCGTGAATGACTCTTCTCCCGAGGCCTGCGCCAAGCTTGCAGATCACTTCATGTCCAAGCCCGCATACGGCGAGCACATGGCCAAATATTGGCTCGACCTCGTCCGCCTCGCCGACACCAACGGAAACCATCATGACCACTTCCGCGACCACTCGCCCTACCGAGACTGGGTCATCGAGGCCTTTAACAATAACCTCCCCTACAACGACTTCACCAAGTTTCAAATCGCAGGCGACCTCTACGAAAACCCCACCCAGGAACAGCTCATCGCCTCCGGCTTCAACCGCCTCCACCTCATCATCGACGCCGGCACCGCTCTCCCGGAAGAATCGCATTTTAAAAACGTCGTCGACCGCGTCTCGTCCGTCGGCACCGCCTTCATGGGCCTCACTCTCCAGTGTGCCGTCTGCCACGACCACAAATACGACCCCATCACCCAGAAGGACTTCTTCCAAATGTATGCCTTCTTCAACAACTTCGACGGCACCCCCGAAACCGGCGGCCGCGGCGGTCCCGATTTCATTCGCGGCCTCCAACCTCCCTACATTGACCTCCCCACCCCGGACGAAGCAAACGCCCTCAAAGCCTTCGATGACAAGATCCAAATCGCCCAGACTGACCCCACCAAATCCGAAGAGGTCAAACAGCTTCAGAAGGAAAAGGACAACTACCTCCACACCGTCCGCGCCGCCATGGTGATGCGTGAACGCAAGGACATTAACCCTGCCCACATTCGCTTGCGTGGAAACTACGATCAACTTGGCGACGAAGTCAGCCGTGACACTCCTCACTTCCTCCCTCCTCTTCAGAAAAAAGACACCGTCGCTTCCCGCATGGATCTCGCCAACTGGCTCGTTGACCAAAAGAATCCCCTCACCGCCCGCGTTGCCGTGAACCGCTTCTGGCAACAACTCTTCGGCACCGGCCTTGTCAAAACCGCCGAAGACTTCGGAGCGCAAGGAACCTGGCCCAGCCACCCCAAACTCCTCGACCACCTTACCCTCGAATTCATCAACTCCGGCTGGGATGTCAAAGCCCTCATGAAGGCCATCGTCCTCTCCGAGACCTACCAACAATCATCCTCCGGAACCTCGGTCGACTTCTCCACCGACCCCGAAAACCGACTCCTCGCCCGCGGCTCCCGCACCCGCCTCGATTCAGAAGTGATTCGCGACCAACTCCTCTCCGTCACCGAACTCCTCCACCACGAAATGGGCGGCCGCAGCGTCAAAACGCCCCAGCCCGACGGACTCTGGAAAATGGTCGCCCTCCCCAGCTCCTTCCCGAATAAATTCGACCCCGCCTCCGGCACCGATACCCGTCGCCGGAGCATTTATACCTTCTGGAAACGCGGCCTTGCGCCCCCGCAAATGACGATCTTCGACGCCCCCAGCCGCGATGCCTGCATCGCCCGACGCGAGCGTACTAACACCCCCTTGCAAGCCCTTATGCTCATGAACGAAACGGAGTATTTCCAAGCCGCCACCCACAAGGCCCAACAACTCCTCGCCGAATCCGGAACGGAGGATGAAAAACTCACCCGTCTCCATGAAACGATCACCGCCCAACTGCCTTCGGCGAACACCCTCGCCACCCTCAAGCAAGGTCTCACCACCTTCCGAGAAGACGGCGACGAACACTTCGCCTGGACCATGATCGTCCACACCCTCCTCAACCAGGACGCCTTCAAAAACAAAGAATAGCCGAAAGCTCCAGCTTTCGGTCCCCACCCCCAACCACGCCCCGCATAACCCAAGGCATTCACTACTCACTCTTCACCACTCTCCCTTCAAATGTTCGATCCCCAAACCCGACGCCAATTTCTCAACACCTCCGGCATGGGCCTCGGCGCAGCCGTCCTCGGAAATCTCACCGCCCAATCCTCAGCGGAAGGCAACCACGACGTCCACGGCTACCTCCTGCCGAAGGCCACCGCCAAGCGCGTCATCTTTCTCTTCATGGCCGGAGCGCCCAGCCAGCTTGATCTCTTCGACTACAAGCCCGAGCTTGCCAAGCGCTTCAAATCAGCCCTCCCCGACTCGGTGACCAACGGACAACGCGTCACCGCCATGACCAAGGGGCACGACAAACTCGTCGCGCCCACCATGTTCAATTTCAAACAACATGGCCAGGGTGGCACTTGGCTCTCCGAGGTTCTTCCCCACCTCGGCTCCGTATCCGATAAATTCGCCCTCATCAACTCCACCTCCACTACCGCGATCAACCACGATCCCGGCAAAACCCTCTTCTGCACCGGCACTGAAATCCCCGGTAAGGCCTCCATGGGAGCCTGGCTTTCCTATGGCCTCGGCCGCATGAACGAAAACCTCCCCGACTTCATGGTCCTCAACTCCGCCTTCTGGTCCGGTGATCGCCAAAACGTACAAGGGCTCTACTCCCGACTCTGGGGCTCCGGCTTCCTTCCCTCGAAACATCAAGGCGTCCCCTTCCAACCCTCCGGCGACCCCGTCCTCTTCCTCTCCAATCCCAAGGGCGTGACTCGTAAAACGCGGGGAAAGATGCTCGCCCTCGTCACCAAGCTCAACGAGGAGCACCTCGCCAAAGTGGGCGACCCCGAAATCAACACCACCATTGCCCAACAGGAAATGGCCTTCCGCATGCAGGCCAGCGTGCCCGAGCTCACCGACCTCTCCACCGAGAACGAGAAACTCAACGAAAAACTCTACGGACCCGAAGTCTTAAAGTCCGGCTCCTTCGCCCGCAACTGCCTCCTTGCCCGCCGCATGGCCGAGCGCGGCGTCCGCTTCATCCAACTCTTCCACCGCGGCTGGGACCACCACGTCGGCCTTCCAGGAAAAATCAAGGGCCAGGCCTTCGACGTTGATCAACCGTGCGCCGGTCTCCTGCGCGACCTCGAACAACGCGGCATGCTCGATGACACCCTCGTCGTCTTCGCCGGCGAATTCGGACGCACCACCTACTGCCAGGGCAATCTCGCCCGTGATCAATACGGTCGCGATCACCACCCCCGTTGCTTCTCCACCTGGATGGCAGGCGGCGGAATCAAAGGCGGAATCACCTACGGCAAGACCGACGAATACTCCTACAACGTTGTCGAAAACGAAGTCCCCGTGCGCGACTTCAACGCCACCATTCTTCACCAGTTGGGGATCGATCACAACCGCCTCACCTTCCCCTTCCTCGGCCTCGATCAAAAGCTCACCGGCGTCAACCCCGCCAAGGTCGTCAAAGACATCATCACGTAAACTTCTAGCCTTCACCGTCCCCCGATAGACTCAAGCGCCAGAGGCTGTCGGGAAATAATTTCTTGAGGCCTTCAAATTTTATTTTAGGTCACTTTGGGAGATCTTTTTCTTAAATTTTTGGGCCGTGACTGTTTTCAGGCTTTTTTGATTTTTCCTAGGAAGGCGATGAGGTGATGCGAAGTTTGGAACGAGATGCGATTTCTGGCTTTTGGGGCGAGTTGGGGCACCAAGGTAAGGTTGTAGGAGAGGGCACTCATTGAGAGTTCGGCTCCAACGAGGGCAAGGCCCCGGCAGACGAGGCCCACTGATTCTACTATCCGTATGGCCGTCACGAACGACATTTCCGCATAGCTAGGAGCCTCACAATCGTTAGTATGAGACAAATGAAATCACCACTCCTCCTTGCGCTTACCCTCGCATCCCAAGCCGCCCCCTGGCAGGAAATCTTCAAACCCCTCCCTGGTTGGCAGGAATCCACGGTGGCAGATGCCGAGGGTGATCAAATCAAGATCCAGCCGGGTGCCAAACCCATCTTTTACACCAACGCCGCCAACCCCATAAAGGCCGGCTACCTTCACACCGTCGATCAATTCGGAGACTGCACCGTCGAAGCCGAATTCATGATCCCCAAGGGCTCCAACTCCGGTATCTATCTCCAGGGACGTTACGAAGTTCAAATCCTCGACTCTCATGGCAAATCCAAAGTCACCGACGGAGACATGGGCGCCATCTACCACCGTTGGGATGACAAACGCACTCCCCATAGCTACGAAGGCCACGCCCCTCTCGTCAACGCCGCCAAGCCCGCTGGAGAATGGCAATCGGTCATCATCAAATTCCGAGCTCCCCGCCTCGATGCCGATGGCAAGCTCCTCGAAAAGCCCCTCTTCCTCTCCGTCCACCTCAACGGAAAACTCGTCCAAAAAAACATCACCGTCCACGGCCCCACCCGCTCGGCCCAACGCCGTGACTTCACCGCCAAAGACCACATCTTCATCCAGGGTGATCACGGCCCCATCGCCTTTCGTGAATTCAAGGTGAATCCGGAGAACTTCCCCAAGCCGGAATAGAATTTAACCACGGCCTTTTGCAATGCCCGCCTGCGACTCCCGTTGGCCTTGATCGACTCGGTGTCAAGGCAGGTCCTCAGCGTGCTCAATACCCGGGTTCGGACCAAGAATCTCTGGCACGGATTTATCGTCAAACCCGTCGCTGGAAGTTCCACTCAACTCATGGACACCGGGGAAAATTAAAAGGAATTCCCCCAGCCGTCCAACCAAAAGAAACACTGCGGCTTTCCCGTCATGAAATTTCTCGGACTGCTCAACCACAGCACCGGAGCGTGGAAAAAACACCTCACCGCCCACCCCGACGTGCATGACGCCC
>CAWUTG010000043.1:0-41153 GCA_963925135.1 uncultured Verrucomicrobiales bacterium
CCGCTTCGAGTCTGTTCTTCCGTCTGGTGAAGTAGTTTGGACGTGCCCTTGCTGGTCGGATCTCGACAGGAATTGTTTCCCCCGACAAGCTCAGTCCATCTTTCAAAATCATGTTAGTCTCCTGCCCACACTGCCAAACCGGTCTTGATGTTGCTCCAGAACACTCGGGTCAACACGTCCAATGTCCGGCTTGCTCCGGTCGATTGGAGATTCCAAAACTTGAGGACCAGGCATCTGCTGATACGGGTGGCCGCCCCAAGAGAGCTGGATGGGTGGAGAGTGATCATGCCAATGTGAGCTTTGGAAAAAGTTTTTTGATGGGGACTGCGATCACCGTGCTTTTTCTTCTGCTCATGGTTCCCTTCAAGGGGACGAGGTTTGGTGAAATCTTCCTTGATCGGGGGTGGGTGAATTGGGCAGAGAGCTTTCTCTTCTTTTGGGGGCTGACGATCCTGGCCCTCAAGTGGAAGCAAAATCAAAGGCAGGAAAGAGCCTCCCTGCTCAATCTTTTTCCGGAGCATCTTGGGAGTCAGATCGATGTCACCACCGTGGGGCCTTTTATTGACAATATTTACAAGGTTCCGCTGCCTCTCCGCGACAGCATTATTGTCAATCGTATCCGCAAATCCCTGGAGCTCTTCGAGCTTCGGATCGATAATGGCGAGGTTGCAGGTTTCCTGAATACCCAGTCCGATCTGGATGCCAACCGTTCTTCCGGTTCCTATGCCCTGCTCAAGGTCTTTCTCTGGGCCATCCCCATTCTTGGGTTTATTGGAACCGTGATGGGCCTCTCGTCTGCTGTCGGTGGTCTCGATATGAATTCTGCTGATCCCGAGGCAATGAAGGCATCCCTTGAGGGCCTGACGGGAGGATTGGGGGTGGCCTTTGATACCACCTTGTTGGGACTCATCTTGAGTATTTTGATGAGTTTCCCCCTGGCTGCCGTTCAGAAGCGGGAAGAGGAGACCTTGACGATCATTGATGCATTCTGCACCGAGAAGCTTCTTCCCAAGCTTGATGATAGTAAGAATGCGACCACGCAGGGATTGATCGAAAAGGCAGAGAGCATCCCTCAACTGGTCGCTTCACTGGCCCGTGCCCATGAGACCTTCCTTGTCAATCTGAATGGTTCTACCAAATCTCTGCAGCAATCGAGCGAGACCTTGGAGAGCCGATTGGAGGCACACCAAAAGAAGGTTGAGGGCTCCTTCGAGGAGGCCATCACCAAGCTCGCGGATTCAAGTAGTGAAATTTTTCTCCGGACCCATGTGGAGCTGAACAAGACCTTTGAAAAAATCGCAACGGGAATCGATTTGATGAACCAGTCTCTCCGGAAGCTGGGTGATCATAAAATCCCCACGGATGGCAAAAAGAAGGGCTTCTTTGGTCGTTCCTAGAGATCTCAAACAACCCATCGTAAGCCGTGGCCAGACGTCGATCCAACAGTTCGGAGGGAGTTTCTCTCTTTCCGTTTATGAGTATTCTGGCCTGTCTGATTGGCGTCCTGACTCTCATGATCAGCGTGGCGATGCAGGCCCAGGAGGCGATCCGTGACGATCAAACTGAAGAGGCCCAGAATCGGGCGCTTGAGAACCGGGCCTTGAAAAGGGAAGCGGTGGACCTTGCGAAGAAGGCCGAGGAATTACAAAAGCAAATCGAGCGGGAACGCAAAACCGTTGCCGAGATGGCCAAGCTTCAGGATCGAAGTATTGCCTTGAAGATGAAACTCGAAGAGTTGGAGAAGGCCCGGGATGCGGAGATGACCGATGCGATGCTTCAGAAGTTGACCGAGAATTTGATGCTTGAGATCGCAGCTCTCAAGAAGGAACAACCACCCCTCAATCAGCGTTTGGAGGAATTGATGAAGGAGCTCAAAGCTCTCGATGAGGCTCCGAAAGCGAAGGAGTCGGTGATCGTTCGTCCGGGGGGGAGTGGCTTCCGGCAGGCGAAGAATATCTTCTTTGTGGAGTGCACCTCCACTGGAATCGTCATCCTCAAGGATGATGCTCCGCCCCAGACGGTGGCAAGTGGCGCGATCGGAACAAACGCCGCTTACAACATGTTTCTCGATGAGGTGAAGAAAACCCAAACCTCGATGGTTCTCTTTTTAATTCGTAAAAATGGCAATGAATCGTTTCGCTGGGCGGCAGGTTGGGCCCAGTCAAAGTACGAGGTGAACATTGGTAAACTGCCGATCCCCAATGACGGGGAGATCGATCTCTCACTCTTCAAGAAGTAAATCATGGCACGACGACGGAGAAGTGACACAGGCGGGGGAGTCAATCTTGACTCGCTCATGGATGCGCTCACCAACGTGGTGGCGGTTCTGATTCTCGTGCTCGTGTTGGTGCAGATGGATGTCACCCAGAAGGTGGTGGAGTTCATGGACAACCTCAAGCCCGCCACTCCGGAAGAAGTGGCCCGGTCGCAGGAGGAGATCAAAGAGGTGGCAGACCTTGTCAAAAAGAGGGAGGCGCTCCTCAGTGAAGAGCCGCCGAGACCGGAGGCAGTCGAGGAAGAGAAACGTCAACTCGCCTTGTTAGAAAAAGACGCGGAACTCAATCAAGAGCTCCTCGTCGATCTTGAAAAGCTCAAGAAGCTTGAGAAGGAACTGCGCGAGAAGAAAGACGCTGAGGAAACTAAAACCACCAAGTTACAGGAGAAGATTGCGGAGTTGGAAGCGCAGCTCGATACGACGCTGGTTTTGACGATCACTCCCACCGAGGTGACGATCCCGGGTAGCCGGGCGGTCCCCGACAATGCGGATATTTATTATGCCCTGGTTTTCAATGACCGGATCCATCTCATCGATCCTTTTTCGCCGGTGGAGCTTTTCGAAGAAGAATTCCGAAAGAACAAGCGGAACTGGCTCTTGCAGCGGGTGACTCAAAAAGGGAAGGATCGTTATATTTATGATGCCCGGAAGATCGTGGAGCACTTCAAAGGATTCGATTTCAAGAACAGCCGGGGACAGCAATTACAGGTGGTCCATAACCTCACCCAGACCCGCTTGCACATTGAGGTGAAGCCGGACCTCAAGGACGGTGGGAGTAGTCTGGAAGAACTCAAAGAATCGGCCAATCCATTTTACCGGGCAATGCGATCCATCCGCAGCAACCGTCAGGCCATCATTATGTTTTGGGTTCACCCCAATTCATTCAATACCTACCTGCTTGCCCGTCCCTTCGCTGATAACAACGATGTTCCGGCAGGCTGGGAAGTGCGCGGAAATCAGAGCTATTGGATTCCTATCCTCGATGTCGAAGTGAGACGTCTCCAGGAGCCACCACCGCCACCGCCGGACACGGGGCCCAGACCGCCTTCGATCAAGCCGACGCTGGATTAGTGGCTTCGGGTTTTCGTGGAAGAGCGAAGGTGCAGATGACCGCGATGAGAACGCAGCCGGTGCTGGTCCAGAGACAAGCCGCCAACCCGGCCCATTGATAAACGAGGCCGGAGAGGAGGGTGCCAAAGAGTCGTCCGCCGGCATTCGCCATGTAGTAGAAGCCGACGTTGAGGGCGGCCTTGTCCGAATCCGAGTAGGCCAGGATGAGGTAGGAATGGAGGGCGGAGTTCATCGCGAAGACGAAGCCAAAGACGATGAGGCCACCAAGGATGGTGGTGACGAGGTGGAAGTCATTTTGAACCCCGAAGGCGAGGAGACCGCTGACGATGGTGAGGATGATTCCCCAGACAAGCGTGGCCTGGGCGGCGTGGGGAATGCTGCCTTTGTTTTTACGAATGATGCGGGGAGCGGAAGCTTGCACGAGGCCGTAGCCGATGACCCAGATGGCCATGAAGGAACCCACGGAGACGTGAGACCATCCGAGAACGCTACTGAGGAAGACGGGGAGACCGACGACAAACCAGACATCGCGCGAGGCGAAGAGGAAGAGGCGGGCAATGGAGAGAATATTGATCTCCCGGGTTTTGGAGAAGAGTTCCTTGAACTTAGCCTTCTCTTTGGATCGGCCGAGGTCGCCTTGGAGACCGAAGATGGAGAGGAGGAGGGCGAGGGCAATGGCGATGGCCATGACCCAGAGGCTCCATTGGAATCCCAGGGCCGCGAGAAGGACACCTCCGAGGAGGAAGCCCACTCCTTTGAGGGCATTCTTGGATCCGGTAAGGATGGCGACCCAGCGAAAAAGGGCTGATTGGGCTTCGGCCGTGTCTTTGGGAACGAGGACACGGACGGCGCTTTTCGAGCTCATCTTGGTGAGGTCCTTGGCGACTCCTGAAAGGGCCTGGGTCGCCATGATATAGCCGACGGCGAGCCAGAGTTCCCACTCGAGATTCACGAGGGAGAGGAGGATCAAAGAGGCGATCTGAAGTGAGAGCCCGGAGGTGAGGGTGATCTTGAGTCCCTTCGATGAGGCCAGCCAGCCCCCGAAGAGATTGGTGATGATGCCGCAGAATTCGTAGAGGAGGAAGAGGAAGGCCAGTTGGATGGCGGTGAGTCCGCGGTCGTGGAAGTGCAGGAGCACGAGCATGCGGAGGGCACCATCGGTGAGGGTGAAGACCCAGTAGGCGAGGGTGACCAGGGAATAGGCGCGGGTGTTCATTTTTTCGATGGAGCGCGTTTCCCACAGAGGCTCAGAGGACGCGGAGTTACGCAGAGGTTTTTAGCTTGGTTGGGGGCGGGGAATCGGACTGAAGTCCAATCTCCGTAGAGTTCACCCTACAATTTTGCCGCGACTTGTTTGGTGAGGTGCATCATTCTGTTAGAGTAGCCCCATTCGTTGTCGTACCAGACGAGGAGTTTGAGCTGGGTGCCGTTGACCATCATGGTAGAGGGGGCATCGACGATGCCGGAGCGGGGGTCGTTGACGTAGTCTGCTGAGACGAGAGGACGGGTTTCGAAGCCCAGGATTCCTTTGAGCGATCCTTCGGAGGCGGCCTTGAGGGCGGCGTTGACTTCTTCGACAGTGGTTTCGGTATTGAGTTCGAAGACGCAGTCGGTGAGGGAAGCGTTGAGCATGGGGACGCGGACGGCGACACCATTCAAGAGTCCCTTGAGTTCAGGGTAGATCATGGTGATGGCGGTGGCCGATCCGGTGGTGGTGGGAATGAGGGAGTTGACGGCGGAGCGGGCCCGACGGAGGTCCTTGTGCGGAGCGTCCACGATGGTCTGGGTGTTGGTGAGGTCGTGGAGGGTGGTGATCATGCCGTGCTTGATGCCGAAGGTTTCGTGAATCACTTTGACAACGGGGGCGATGCAGTTGGTGGTGCAAGAGGCGGCGGTGAGGAGGTGGTTGACGGCGGGGTCGTAGAGGTGGTCGTTACAGCCGACGACGACATTGAGCGCTCCTTCTTTGACGGGGGCGGCGACGATGACTTTTTTGACGCCTTGATCGAAATAGGCTTGGAGGAGTTCCGGGGTGCGGAACTTGCCGGAGCATTCGAGCACGATATCGCAGCCGGACCAGTCGGTGGCGGCGATGGTGTCATTCTCGGAATGGGTGATGCGGTGTCCGTCGATGGTGAGGGAGTCGGCATCGCTGGTGATTTGGTGGCCGTCCCAGTGGCCGTGGACGGTATCGAATTCGAGAAGGTGGGCCGAGGTGGCGGCGGGGCCGTGGGCCTCGTTGATATGAATGAATACGAGTTCAGGCGAGGTAAAGGCGGCGCGGAGGTCGAGTCGACCGATGCGTCCGAAGCCGTTGATTCCAATTTTGGTGGTCATGGTTTGAGGCGTTTGAAGATTTGGAAGGAGCCGGTTTTGATGGTTTTTGAAGGAAGGTCTGGGAGTGAGAAGTCGGGCTTGGGAAGGCAGATGTCCTTGGCGAGACAATCGGGGGCCTTGTAGGTGAGATTGAAGACGAGCGTATCCGTTTGGATGTCACAGGAAGCGATGGGCATTTGAGTAAGGACGGGCGCTTCGTGTTCGAATTCGACGGGGACGTCGGTGTTGGAAAAAAGATCGGAAGCGAGTTCGACGATTCTGGCGAGTTTGCCAGCCTGGATGCGGTGGTTGTAGTCGTGGGCGGTCCAAACCTGGAGGAGGCAGGTTTCGAGACGGTGTTTTTTGCCACCACAGTCCAGGAAGGAACGGGTGAGGTGACCGACTTCAGTAATATGGAAATGGGCGGGGGCGGTGGTGCCATCGGGCAGGGCTAGAGTGATGCCCTTGTTCGGGTGGGTCTTAAGAAGCTCAAGAAAATGGGGGAGATTCATGGGTTTTAGCAGCAGGAGCTTGGATTGGTGGCGAGGATGTCGACGCAGCGGAGAAAGTCATCGAGACAGGGACATGAGAGACTGTAGAAGATGTGGAGGCCTTGTTTGTCCGAGGTGAGCCAACCGGCGTGCCTCATGACGGTGAGATGCTTGGAGATGGTGGAGAGATCGCCGCCCAGTTTGGCTTGGAGATCAGAAACACAAACAGGGCCGTTGGAGAGAATTTCTGCAATTTGAAGCCGGGTGGGGTGGGCGAGAGCTTTGATGACTTGAACCCGATCGTTGAGGAGCGCACTCATTACTTGGTTAAAATGCCAAATAGTGGTCAAGTGTCAAGATCTTGAGCTGTTATTAAGGCGGAATGGCAAAGAAAAACCCCGCATTGCCTGAGCAGTGCGGGGTTTGAAATCGAGTGATCAGGAAGACTAGTTCCTCTGTCCGGTTGCAGGAAGGAAGCGGTAGTAGGCTTCAAGCATGAGTGTTGCAAGACAGGTGCGGTAGTGAACGGCAAATGCGCTGTTGCCGTTAAAAGATGCCCCGACGGCGTTGATCTGGCCTCCTCCGTTGAGGTCCTTATAGGATCCGTCCTTGTTCTGGTTGTTGAGAACCTGGTCACGGAAGAGAACGTTATACTTTTTCCATGCTTCACCACCGTGGTTGAGCATGGCTTGGACGGCGTAGTAGTGACCATAGATATCACAATCAGCGGTATTCCAGTCAAACTTCATTTCGTCTTCGATGAATTTGCAGGCCTTGCGTGCAGGACCGGTGGAGGAGGATTTCCAAATCTGGAAGCAAAGGCCACCGACAGCGGCGAGGGTGGTGCCGTCACCGTGAAGACTGGGTGAGGAGTATCCGATAGCACCACTGGAAAGCTGCATGCGCTCGACATACTCGAGGCCAAGCTTGGCGCACTTATCGACGTTCTTAAAGGGGAGGCCAGTGTATTTGCAGGCCTTGAGGGCCTGAAGGTGCCAACCGACGATGGAGACGTCACCGCCACGACCGCTGTCCTCGCTGTAACCATAGTCCCAACCGCCTTTAATGTGCTGGCTGTTGATCATGAACTGTCCGGAAGCCAGGACGGCTTCTTCGAGCTGGTTGATGTTTTCTCCGAAAGATTTGACACAGAGGGTGTAGGCTTCAGCCAGAGCGTAAACGGCGATGGAGTGCTCGTAGCACCAGTGATCATTCTTAAAGTCCGAAGCCATCTTGCCGTTGTTTTTCATGGCGATGTCTACGAGGTAGGTGATGGAAGCGAGGACGGTTTCGCCAAATTCCTCGGACTGGGCGGTTTCGCAGTGTCCCAAATAGGCAAGAAGAGCGAGGCCGGTCATGCCGACTTTTTGTCCGGTGACCCATGAGCCATCGGGGTTTTGAGTCTTTTTGAGCCAACGAAGTGATTCCACGACGGCATCTTCACATGCAGGGGTGCCGCCGCTTGCTTCGAGACGCTGAAGGCGATCGGCTTTGGAGCAGCGCTTTTTCATGGCGATGGGGATGTTGCCGAAACCACCACCGTTGCCGGTGCCGGATCCGTCGCCCCATCCGTCACCAAAGTCGTTACCGTCGCCAAACTCGGTGTTGACCTGTGGAACGTCGATTTCAGGAACTGGAACGGCAGTTGGGGATGAAGTGTTGGCCGCGATGACCTTGGACATCGAGGAAGAAGGCGCGGCGGGCTTACGCTCGACCTGGGTCTGAACCTTCTTTTGCTTCATGTTGTCATCCGCATCAGGGGTGCCGCTGTAGCTGACGATCTGGGGGATCTCCTTGCTATTCAACGCCATGGTGATGATGAGAAGAATGACACCAAGAAGGACCATCATCAGAAGGGCGATGATCAAGCTGGTGATGGTGGAAGTACGACGCTGGGCAGAAAGACGGGCTTGTGCCTCAGGTGAGAGTTGTGCGTGAAGACTCATTGGGTAACAGGAGTGGTGGATTTTCGATTTCTCAACAATTACCGATCAATTGAAGATTTGACCAGCGCAGATTCATTGGTTTCAGGGGATGAACGTGTGGGCGAGGAATTGAATTAGAGTAATTTACGCTTTTTTGTCGTTTTTTAGATTTTGGGGGGAATCCACGGATGACGGTAGTAAACCTCAAGAATGAGGGTGGCGAGGCAGGTGCGGTGGTGGATGGCGAATTCGCTTTCCTGAAGCTGCTGGAGGCGGTCGGCTTGCGAGCAGCGTTTTTTCATCACGGTGGGGATTCTCCCGAAGTCGGGTCCGTTGCCCGGTCCGTTGCCCGGTCCGTCGCCGGAAAACCCTTCGCCGAAATCGCCGTCGCTTCCGATGTTGAGGCTGGTCTCCGGAGAGTTGAGATCGGGAATAGGGACGGCGACGGGAGAGCATGTGTCGGCGGTGATGAATTTGGTCGGGGCGCGGGCCGGGCTGGAGGGTCTTCGGGAGATTTTCGTTTTCACGGTGGGGTGGACGAGGGGCTTGTCCTTGAGGGCTTGTCCTTTGTAGGTTTCGCGTTGCCAAGCGGCTCCGGGCGACGGATGTTGGGGGTGTGATAGAGAGCCTGCGGTTGGTTAATTTTCGATGCTTTGAGCAAGCTTCGTTATCGTTGAATCCGGCGGGGCAGGTCTTTGTGGGGGGGAATGCGCAGGGGAAGACCTCGTTGTTAGAAGCGGTGTGTCTGCTGCTGCGCTTGCAGTCGCCACGAGCACGCTCGACCTCGCAGCTGATTCGGGAAGGCGCGGGCGAGTTTGGGATTGCGGGGGAGGCCTGGGGGCGGGAGTTGCAGGTGCGGGGGAGTCGTAAGGGGCTTGTTTTAAAAGCGGAGGGGAGTGAGGTGACGGCGCGTCGGGATTATCTCTCCGAGAGCGGTCTGGTCGTTTGGATGGGGAATGAAGATTTGGATTTGGTGCGGGGAGGCGGTGAGAGCCGGAGGCGGTATTTGGACTTTATCGCGACACAGATTGATCCTGAATATCGTCATCATTGGAGTCGGTATGGGAAGGCACTGAAGGCAAGGAATCGCTATTTGAAATCGCTCTCGGCCCGGGAAGGGGCGGTGATGGCTTACACCAAAATGTTGATCGAGCATGGGAGCGCGATGATTCGGTTACGCGAGGAATTGTGCGAGGCTCTCACGCCGCGGGCGATGGAGAATCAGGCGGAGATCAGCGGGACGAAGGAAGAGCTTGCGATGACTTATGTTGATCGGTCCAAGGGCGACCTTGCGGCGGCCTTTGCGGAAGTTGAAGATTCGGAAACGCGCCGTGGGGTGACGCTCGCGGGGCCGCATCGGGATGATCTCAAGCTCACGATCTCGGGGCGCTCGGCAAAGGATTTTGCGAGCGAGGGGCAGCAGCGGACTTTGGCCCTTTCGTTGAAATTAGCGCAGGGGGAGATCCTGCGAATGAAAGTTGAGCAGGAGCCGGTTTATCTGATCGATGATGTTTTCGGCGAGCTGGATCCACGACGGAGGAACGCCTTAATGGGGCGGTTGCCCGATGAAGCACAGAAGTTGATCACGACGACCAATTTGGATTGGTGGGAGAAGGAGGGGATGAATTTGTCAGTGACCGAGGTATGCGAGGGGCGCGTTCAATAGAGTCGGTTAGACTTTTCGAAGCTTCGTGATGCGGCCGGTGGCGACCCATTCGGCGACGAAGATGTTGCCCTGCGCATCGAAACAGGCGTCGTGGGGGTGAACGAACTTTCCATCGAGCCAGCGCTGTGGTTCGGTGCGGAGTTGGTTGTTGTTGGCGGTAACGTGGCTTCGCCATTCGTCGTCATTGCCGAGGTGGATGATTTTGTCATCCTTATCCATGAGGGTGATCCGGGCGGCGAGATCGGGGATGAGCATGAGGTCGCCTTGGACGTCGATGTTGGCTGGAAGGATGAAGGGGTCGTTGAGAGTTTTGAGGTGTTTGCCATCGAGGTCGAACCACTGGAGGCGTCCGTTGGCGCGGTCGGCCACGCAGAGAGTGGGGGCTTTACCGCCCCGGCTATCGATTCCGAGGCCGTGGGGAAGGTTGAACTCGCCCTCCATTTTACCGGGCTTGCCGATGGTGGAGAGGTAGTTGCCGGCGGCATCGTAGCGGTGGATGCAGTGAGCGCCATAGCCGTCGGCGACGTAAAAGCTGCCATCGCTGGGATGGAAGGCGATGTTGGTGGGCAAGAATTTCTTACGGCCCCAATCAGCTTTGGTGGCGATGTCCTCGCCCTTGTCGTAGCGGCCGGAGGCCATGGGAGCGCGTTGATACCAGACGATTTCTCCGTTAAGGGTGAGCTTGGCGATGGATTTCACTTGCTGATAGCCGGTGACGTAAAGGAATTGTTGGTCGCCCTCTTGGTGGACTTCGATACCGTGCCCGCCGCCCTGGAACTGGCTGCCGAAGGCGCGAATAAAACGGCCTTTGGGATCGAAGACGAAGATGGCCGGATGATCTTTCCGGGAAGGGTCGCCTTCGTGCATGACGTAGAGGTTCTGCTCGGAATCGACCGCGACGTTATGGGTAACCTGCCAGGAAAATTGGTCAGGGAGGATGGCCCAGTTGTGAATCACTTCGTATTGATGATCTCCTTCGCCGAGAATGATGGGCCCGCCGGTCTTACTGGCGGTGGCGATGTGAGGAAAGGCGAGGGCGGCCCCCGCGACGAGCGAGGATTGGCTGAGGAAAGCACGACGGGAAGAACTATGCATCCTGCTATCATGCGGAATTATGAGGCCAAGTGTCGAGTTCAGATTACAAGGGCCTTTTGGGAAATGGGTTGCTTATCGAGGGGGGCAGGGGTAAGGGCAGTGCCTCTTTTGGCTGTCAGACAGATGTTTGCGCGGCCTCAATCCGGACTCACTGAACGATGATTTTTAATCTAATCCGCAAGCGCAATGGAAATTGGAAAGATGACACCCTCTCCGGCCTGACGGTGGCCCTGGCCCTGGTGCCGGAGGCGATTGCCTTTTCTTTTGTAGCCCAGGTGAATCCGCTGGTGGGTCTCTGGGCTGCGGTTTTTCTAGGGTTTATTACTTCATCTTTTGGTGGTCGGCCTGGCATGATTTCGGGAGCAACGGGCGCGATTGCGGTGGTTGTTGGCGCCGTGGTGAGAGCCGGTAACGAAGCGGGCGCAGCGAGGGGCATTGAGGATCTGGGCCTCCAGTATCTCTTTGCGACCATCATGATCGCGGGTGTGATTCAGATTCTTTTTGGAATCGGGCGCTTGGGAAGGTTTATCCGCTTGGTGCCTCATCCGGTGATGATGGGATTCGTGAACGGTCTTGCGATTGTGATTTTGATGGCGCAATTTGACTCCTTCAAGATGCCCAATCCGGATTTTGATCCTGAGGTTGTCGGGAGTCTGCAAAGAATTTGGATGGGGCAAAGCGCGCTGATTACGATGGGTGTGCTGGCTGCTATTACGATGGCCATTATCCACTTTTTACCGAAGCTGACGACGGCGGTGCCTTCCATCTTGATCGCGATTTTAGCGGTGGGTGGGGCGAGCTATTTCGGGCTTTTTGAAACGAAGACGATCGAGGATGTTCTCAAGAATGGTGGTGGTGATGGATCGTTGAAGGGAACCTTTCCTCCACTGGTTTGGCCCGGCGATATCATTTGGGACAAAGTGACGATCATGTTGATTGTTGGAACGGCTTTCTCTGCCGCGATGGTGGGGATTATTGAATCTCTGATGACCCTGCAGCTCATTGATGATTTGACTGAGACTCGTGGAAGCGGGAATCGTGAGTGTCTTGCCCAGGGAGGAGCGAACATTCTCTCGGGCTTGTTCGGAGGAATGGGTGGTTGCGCGATGATTGGGCAAAGTTTGATTAATATTAAATCGGGTGGACGTGGCCGTTGGTCGGGTATCGTCGCCGCACTCGCTCTTGCGATTTTCATAATGGTTGGAGGTCCGGTGATTGTTCAGATTCCGGTGGCCGCGCTTGTCGGGGTGATGTTTATGGTGGTGATCGGAACCTTCGAATGGTCGACTTTGAAGACTTGGGGTAGGGTGCCGTTCCACGATATTTTTGTGATTCTTGCGGTGACGCTGATTACGGTCTTTATGCACAATCTTGCCTTGGCCGTGTTTGTGGGAGTGATTCTTTCAGCTCTGGTCTTTGCCTGGGAAAGCGCGAAGCATGTGCGGATGCGTCGTGATGACAGCCAACCCGGGGTGCGGATCTACAACCTGCAAGGGGTGCTCTACTTTGGATCAGTTCGTGAATTTGGTGAGCGTTTGGTTCCTGCGAACGATCCTGATGAGGTGATCATTGATTTCAAGGAGGCGCGGGTCGCGGACTTCTCCAGTCTTGAGGCTCTGAATGCGATTACGGAGCGTTATAAGTCGGCCGGGAAGCGGATTCGATTGAGGCATCTTAGTCCTGCCTGCGCGAAGATGATCGATAGCGCGAGCGAGCTTGTGGAGGTGGAAGTGGCGGACGATGATCCTCACTACGAGCCGGCCAGGATTTAAGCTGGGGAAAAAGGAATGGGAATCGGTCGGGGAAGATTAAGCCGGAAAGGCGCCTTTCTTTTCAACTTTGGTTGAGAGGAGTGTTCATACGATGCGCCGCTAAGAAGGGAGTAGGGCATCGTGACCGGTGCCAGAGAACGTCACTGACCGAGGCGACAAAGAGCCACGTGAGAAGGCATAGTCCGGCGAAGGAACAGAGCCAAGCGAGTGTGATAATAGATGACGCTTTGAGGGTCTTCTCACTTAGAAGAAAAATGGTGAGCCCAAAGAGGAATCCCGGGACGGTGGCAATCAGGGTTGCGTAGCAGAAGTGACCGCAGGCACACATTGTCCCGCAGCTCCAAACGAGTACGACAACCACCTAAGGAAAGAATCTTTCCGTTTCGGGAGACGATGAAGAGGGCGATTGAAAAGCCAGAAATTGTCCCATACAGGGTTAGGTAATTCGAGCGACCTCAGGTGGCTGTGAGTCCAAACCAAGACGAGGTTAGAAAGAATACGTAAAGGAGGGAGACTGAACAGGGACGAAGGCGGGTTGTCATGACTAAATAATGCAAACGGAGCCTGGCTTTGTTTGTGGTGGGGCTTGGCGGATAAAATCCGCTGACACGGACAAAAAAAAATCCGGCAGCCCTTTCGGGTGCCGGATTTGGAAGTGTTTTTGGAATCAATTAGTCGCCCAGGCCGAAGCGGACGAACTTGTTGATGGTGAAGGTATCACCGAGTTCCTTGCCTTTGGCTTCGAGCAGTCCCTTGATGGTAGTATCAGGGTCTTTAACGAATCCTTGCTCAAGGAGGCAGCGGTCGGAGTAGAACTTGCCGAGCTTGCCTTCAACGATCTTCGCGATGATGTCGGCGGGCTTGTTTTGTCCTTCCATTTGCTTGCGGAAGATTCCCTTTTCCTCTTCGACGAGTTCAGCAGGAATATCTTCGCGAGCGAGTCCGGCAGGTGCGGCTGCTGCGATGTGAAGGGTGAGATCCTTGACGAGGTTAGTAAAGGAATCGTTTCCAGCGGAAGCGGCATTGCCGGAAGCAACTTCGATGAGGACGCCGGTCTTACCTCCAAGGTGGATGTATGAGGCTACGGCACCTTCGCTCTTAAGAGAAAGACGCTCGAAGCGGCGGAACTGAACGTTCTCGCCCATTTCGAGGACCTTGGATTTGATGAACTGGTCAAGGGTGACGTCGTCCTTGGGCAGGGCGAGGGCAGCCGCGAGGTCGGCGGCATCGCTCGCAAGAACGGTGCTGGCGACTTCGTTGACGAAGTTCTGGAAGTTGTCGTTCTTGGCAACGAAGTCGGTTTCGCAGTTGATCTCAACGATGATGCCGGACTTGCCGCAAGATGAGATTTTAGCGGCGATGACGCCTTCTTTAGCTTCGCGGGAAGCCTTCTTGTCAGCTTTGGCACCGCTTTTTTCGCGGAGGAGTTTGATGGCAGCCTGAATGTCACCGTTGGTTTCGGTCAGGGCGCTTTTACATTCCATCATGCCAACTCCGGTGGTTTCCCGGAGCTCTTTTACGAGTGATGCGGTAATCATAAGTCGTGTCAGAAATTTAAGTTTCTGTTTTGGAAATTAGGATTTTGATCCCATGACGATTCCGTCAACGAGGTTCTGGAGGACGATGCGGATTGAGCGCATGGCGTCATCGTTGGCGGGAACAGGGTATTCAAGCTTGGAAGGGTCTCCGTTGGTGTCGACGATTCCGATGATTGGGATTTTGAGGCGCTTGGCTTCAGCAACGGCGATGGACTCACGGGCGGTGTCGACGATGACGACGGCATCCGGCTGCTTCTCCATGTTGCGAATTCCGTTGAGGTTGCGGTGAAGCTTGTCCTTTTCACGTCCGAGAGCGGAAAGCTCCTTTTTGGACATGGCCTTATATTCAGGAGCGCGTTCGATCTCCTCAAGATACTTGAGGCGTTTCACGGAGTTCCGAATGGTGGTGAGGTTGGTGAGGGTGCCACCGAGCCAGCGGTAGTTGACGTAGTATTGGCCGGTTGCTTCAGCAGCTTCGCGGACGGCCTCCTGGGCTTGGCGTTTGCAGCCGACGAAAAGGATTTTCTTGTTCTTGCCCGCGAGGCCTGAAAGGAAATCAGACGCTTTATCGAGGCACTGAACGGTTTTTTCGAGGTCGATGATGTAGATACCGCCTTTATCCTTCATGAGGTAAGGCTTCATTTTCGGGTTCCACTTCTTAGTCTGGTGACCGTAGTGGACACCAGCTTCGACCATTTGTTTGACGAGTTCGTTAATCATTATTTTTGGGTCCTCCGTTAAAGCACGAAGGCGCTTTTGGGTGAGAAATTACTGCAATGGACCTATCCCGGTTTCTCGTTGTTGATAATGCAGCTTGTGGGAAGGTGAGTGGACTTACGAGGGAATGCCGATGAAAGCAAGGTTTTTAGTGAGCTGCAGGAGGACTTATTTGAGGAGGAGGAAGGGGCGGAGGCGGGCGAGGCAGGTTTGGGAAAGGGCGAACTTTTTAAGGACTTCGAGGGCGGCAGGGCCGGTTTTGAGTTGCTGACGGAGATCGACGAGGAATCGGGTGTCCACGGAGTCGTTTGGTTCCAAATTCAGAAGGCGGGAGTGTCCTCCCAGGGCTCGCGATGCAGCGCTTTTGGCTCTTCCTTGCATGCCATGAAGGCGAAGGAGAGGAAGAGGATGATCAGACGACTCTTGATACTGGAGGGATAGTCGTGGTGGCAGGGCAAAGAAAGCCTGTGTTTCTAGACAGCTTGATCGGAGGATCGGAGGAGGACGTCGTTGATTTCGACTCCGGCGGGGGCGGTAAGGATGTGAAGGGCGGTGGTGGCGATGTTTTCCGGCGTGAGCATGTTGACCTTGGCGCGGGTTTCAGCGAGTTGGTCTTCGCGGCCTTTGAAGTAGTCGTTGAGGAGCGGGGTGTCGACGTAACCAGGGGAAATGGAGGAGACTCGGACGGGGGATTTGGCGAGGGAGAGCTCGCTGCGGAGCGCTTCGGTGATGGCGCGGACCGCGAATTTGGTGGCGGCGTAGAATCCGCCGGTGGGCGGGACACGATGGCCGGAGAGGGAGGAAATGTTGAGGATGTGGCCGCCGTCTTTCGGGAAGAGTTTAAGGGCGTGTTGGGAGCAGAGGGAAAGGGCGTGGACGTTGATCTGCCACATTTTTTCCCACTGGGCGGGATCGCCCGCGGAGATGGGAGAGAGGTAGGCGAGGCCGGCGTTGTTGACGAGGATGTCGAGTTGCGCGTGCGAGGCGAAGGCTTGGGTGATGGCCCCGGGATTGGAGAGGTCGCAGGCAAGCGGGGTGACGCCAGCAGGGAGCTTTTCGACGGAGCGGCAGAGACCAATGACATGGGCTCCGTTTTGGAGTGCGAGCTCTGCGATTGCTTTCCCGATGCCGGAGGAGGCACCGGTGATGAGAAGAGTTTTGCCGTCGAGGGAGGCCATTACTTTTTGTTGACCGATTGGATGTATTGGCGAATGGCTTCGAATTGCTTGGCCTTGTCGTCATCCAGGACACCGGGGAAGGCGGGGTATTGTGGCATCTTGGTTTCGGGAACGAGGCGGAGCGGGTTGTCCATCCATTCGTGGAAGTAGCCGGGGCGAAGGCGGTCGTGGACCATCCCGAAGTTGATTCCCTGGACTTCGAAGGCGGCGGGCTTTTGATCGTTGATACCGTGGCAACCGTTGCAGGCGTAATTGGTGACGAGGGTTTTACCGATTTCGACTTTGTCGGCTGGTGGGGCGGTCTGGTCAGGGGCGGAGGTTGTGAGGCCGTGGTGCTGAGCGAGGCCGAGAGCCATGTGTTGGGCGTGGAGCGGGAAGGCGGGCATGCGCATGTCGAGCCAAGGTCGCGGGCGTGGTTTGACTTCTCCAAGGAGCATTTTCTCGGTGAAGGTGGTGTGGAGCATGGCTCCCATGTGGGTGAGAGGCGGCTTTGACTGAATGAGGCGTTCGTCGTGGCCGGTGATATGATCGAGGAGGCCTTTGGTCTCAGCGTGGGTCATCGAGAGGAGGCTGGGCTGCCCGTTGTAAACGTGACAGGAAGTGCAGTTGAGGGCTTCAATCTGGCGGGAGGTGTAGGCCTCGACCGTGTCGTGTTGAACCAAAGGGAGAACGGCGGGGGTGAGGGCCTTCTTTTCGTCGTCAGTGAGTTGGAGACGGGGGGACTTGCCGCGTTTTTCATCGGGGCCGAGGCAGCCTTGATCTGACCAACTTGCGAGGTCGGAGAGCTTGGGGGCACTTGAAGTCGACGGTTCAAGCCCCTCATGGCAGGCAGCGCAGTTGAGAGAAGAAGCGAGAGCTTTACCGCGGGTGATGTCGCCAGGAGGAAATTCGGAGGGATCGGGAGTGTGACGCCCGGTCGAGGTTTTGGTGAGGTAGGCGGCGAGGGAGTTAGCTTCTCCATCGGAGAATCCGAAATTGGGCATTTTGATGGCGGCATGGTGCTCCTGGGGATTCTTGAGGAAGGAGATGAGGGCTCCGCCTTTGAATTTGGCGGCGACGTTGTTGAGAGGAATACGGCCGTTGTCGTAGTCGGGTTCGAGGGCGTCGGGCTTGGTGTGGCAGGCGACGCAGCCGAGGTTGTGGAAGACCGCTCCACCGTCCTGGGCGAGGGAGAGGTCGGGCGCGGTGCCGACTTCCTTGTTGGCTCCGATGGTGGCTAGGTAGGCACCGAGGTCAGCTGCGGCTTGGGCTCCTTCGGGTTTGGTGTGGTCCACCATGCCGGGCATGGTGGTGGTGGGCTTGAGTTTTTCGGGTTGGGCAATCCAGCGGGTGAGCCAGGCTTCGTTATTACGGTCGCCAATGGTGGAGAGGTTGGGGCCGGCATACTTCAGTTCGGGCATGGCATTTTTGCCAAGGTCACCAGCGGTGTGGCATTGAATGCAGTTGTGGCTGGCGAAGAGGTGGGCGGCATCGATGGGGGCATCGGCCATGGTGAAGGCTTCGGCGGGGACGGCGACGCGGGGGAATTCGCTGCGCTCTTCCCAGAAAAGGCGGAAGGAACCGACGCCGGAGTCGGGAGAGGTGTAGGAGATTTCGACGGGGATTTCGCCGGGATTGACCCGGAGGCGTTCAGCGACGCCATCGGTGAAGGGGACGTCTTCGCCATCGATTTTGAGGGTGAACGAGCCTTCGGCTTCGACCGAGAATGCAAGGCGATAACGCTTGGGGATGTTGAGGGTGCCTTTGTAGGTTGCGGTGAAAGCGCCTGGAACGAGGCCGGGTGCGGGAGGTTCTCCTGCGGTGACCTGGAGGGCGGGGAGGGTGGCCTGGGTTTCGACGGTTTGGCCGGACGAGGTGAAGGTTGCCGTCAGCGTGGCATGCGCGGAGGTGATGGCGGAGAGAAGAATCAGGTAAAACGTCGATCTCATTGCGGGATAGGTAGTTGGGTTTTGGCGGGGCGACAAGTGAACTTATGTCAGTAATTGCGCCTCTGATCATACAACGGGGGATCAAAGTGAGCGAAGGAAACTTCGCGCTTTGATCCCCCGTGATTGAGGCTTCGTCAGGTTTGAGGCGAAATTACTTCGCGGGAACCTTGTGAATGGTGCTGTGGATGACTCCGATGAGTTCGTCGCCGTCAGCGGACTCTAAGTCGTAGTCGAGCTTGAGTTGCTGGGTGGGCTTGTGACCTTCGAGGACCACGAGGACGGACTTCTTATCGTCGAGAAGCTTGGCGCTGAGGACCTTGACCTTGTCGTGTTGACGGTGGCTCTTGGACTCTTTTTGAGCGGCGGTTTTCTCAGCGGCTTCATCGGGGTTGTCGACGGAGAATTCACCGGAACCATACTGCTCGCTGCGAACATACTTCCAACGCTCAACGGTGAAGGAGGTGGGGTCTGAGGCGAGGTCGTCATCGAGTTCGACTGCGAAGGTCAGCTTGACGCCTTCAGGAGTTACTTCCATGCCGTTCGGGATGGGGCTGGTGACCGCTTCGTTCCGACGGAGGCGTTGGAGGCCTGCTTCGTTGGGAGCATTGGTCTGCCAGCCGCGGAAACCGACGACATACATGGAGCCATCCGGGTGGAAGGCAGCACGCTGTGCAGAGGAGGCGAGTTTGACTGGAACCTTGGCGACACCACCCTGGTAGAAGCCATCTGAGACCTTTTGGCGCAGAACGTGGTAAACGGTGGATTGGCCGTAGGAGAGGTGAATGAGTTCGTTTTCAGCGAAGCCCATCTTGTTTCCTTTGGGGGCCCAGATTTGGCCGCCGCCCGAGTTGTCGACTGACATCGGGAGGTAGCAAAGAGGCTCGGTGAAGGGGGTTTCATTGCCGTTGCGGGAGGCTTCGGTTCCGAAGAAGGGGGTGCCGCGCTGGGGCTCGAAGTAGTTGATCTTGCAGCAAGGCTGCCAGGTTCCTTCGTTCTCACCGGAGGTGATTTCACCATTCGGTCCCACGCCGATGCCGCCGGGGGCACGGAGTCCGGTTCCGATGACGTAGAGGCGTGAGCCGTCTGCGCTGACCTTCATGAAGGCACCGTTGTGATCGAGGATCTTGTCGAAACCACGACCGCCGGGGCGGACCGGAGAGGCTTTGGCGAAGTAGAAGTTGCCTTCTTTATCGGTCTCGAGGCCAAACTGGAACTCGTGGAAGTTGGTGGTGATGATGACATCGTTGTTGAAGACCTCGAACTTGTCGGCTTCTCCGTCGTTGTTGAGATCGTGGGTCTTCCAGATGCCGTCGCGACCTGCAATGTGGGGAACGTCGTCGACGATCCTGAGGCCGAGGGGCTCGAAGAATCCGGTGGCGTAACGCTTCCAGGTGAGCTTCTTGAAGTCCTTGAGGCCGGAGATCATCCAGATGTCTCCGTCCCAGGTGGGGAGGAGGGCACGGTCGCCGTCTGAAAAGAAGTCGATGTCGCTCATGCGGACTTTACTCTCGTAAGGCGAGCTTCCGAGGATGGGGGGAACCGGGACGTTGTCCACGTGCCAGGCTGCCTTGGAGGTGTCGATCTTGGCCTCGACTTCGAAGGTCTCGGGCGAGATTCCCTTGCCGCCTTTTGTCAGCGGGGTGAGGGCAACGGGATCCGGAGCCTCTTCTGCGCCATTGTCGGCGTAGAGAAGGGTGATCAAGGAAGTCTTGGAGGAAGGATCAATGGTCAGGGTGTAGCTACCGTTCTCATTCTTAATAGTGGCGGCGCCGTCGGCGACCTTCAGCTTGATGTTGAAATCCTTTTCACTGGAAGCATCGGAGAGGCGAACGGTGAGAGCTTTCTCACGCGGGCCCACTTCGAGGTGGCGCACGAGGCTGTTCTTCTGCTCGCTGACAGAGTCGAGGATTTGGGTGCCGTGAACGGCGTAATCGAGGATGATACGGCTGCCATTTCGGCTATAACCGTTGAACTTCAGGTGGGAGAAGTTGCCGTGTCCCTTGATGGTGCGCTTGTCTTCGTAGGAACCGGAGGCGTCTGCCCAAACGGGACCTTCAGCAGCAGTGAAGAGGAATGAGTCCTTGTTGAGGAACTTGTTCACCTGGCCGTGGCTGCCTGCCCAAGGGGTGTTGAGAAGGTGGCTGCCTTGATCTGTTGCGGAAAGCAACGCGAGGGTTTCGGTGTTGAAGAGGGCGACTTTGTCGGGAATCGCGGAGTAAGAGAGAAGGACTCCCTTAATGGCGGATTCGTTGCGCTCCTTGCCTTTGAACCAATCACCGTAGGTTTGGAAGAAGGCAGGGCCGTGATCGGCGAGGCTATACCAGTCGTTGCCTTTGGCACGCTTGACCGGCGTTGCGGCAGTGGCGGGATTGGCCTTGGCGAAATACTTGGTGAGGGTGGAGCGAGGGATTTCAAGTTCCTCGAAAGCTTCGACGAGAGTGTCGGAGTCGAGCTCCTGCACTTTCATGCCACGGAACTGAACGGGTGAGTTATCGTCGTGGTTCTGAAGGCCGATGTAGCCCTTGGAGTCGCCGCGACCGGCAAAGCACTCGAAGACGTTGACGAGGCGGTTGTTGATGAAAATTGCGATCTGATCACCGGAGGTGATGATCTTGTAGTTGTTCCATTTTCCAATGTGGACCCCGGATTCGATGGCGGGCTGGATGTCGTAAATCGCGCCAATATTGAGCTTATCGGGCTCGGTGCCGTGGATTTGGATTTCGTATCCTTCTTTAACCGCGACCCAGGGATCGTTGCCGGGATCGGGGAATCGAACGAAGATGCCCGCGTTGTCATCAGCGTCGGTGGGGAGGAACTGAACTTCAAAACAGGCGTTGGAGAACTCCTTTTTACCATACCACCAGAGGCCCATACCTCCTTTAGCGGTTGCGATAGAATCCTTGAGATCAAAGGAACCGGGGCCGGCCTGCTTCCAGTCGGAGGCATCATTGAAAAGGGTGTGGTAGGGCTCGGCGGCGTTGAGGCCGGCGACGAGGAGTGGGATGAGTGAAAATCGTTTCATTTGGTTGATTAGCAGAAGTCCTTTGACAAGAAGAGAACTGAAAGGTTGTTACGCGCTCCGTCAAACTGCTTTGTCAGGTTTTTCGGAGAATTTCACGCCAAAGGCTTTTCAGGCTCGCCAAAATTGGGGGCCATCGATAGGATCGCGGTCCGCTCCCCGGGCAGTCGCTGGTTTCCGCAAGGAAGCTGGAGGAAAGTCCGGACACTACAGAGCAGTGTGCCTTTTGAAAAAGAGGGACGGTGGTTCGTGAGGACCGCTGGACAGATTAGTGCCGCAGAAAATATACCGCCTTCTTCGGGAGGTAAGGGTGAAATGGTGGGGTAAGAGCCCACCGCGCTGAGGGTAACCGAGGTGGCTGGGTAAACCTCTCACAGTGCAAGACAGAACAGGGGAAGGGCTGCTCGTCCGTTTGATCCCCGGGTAATAGTCGCAAAGATAAATGCCTGCCGAAGTCCACACAGGGTGGATGGAACAGAATCCGGCTTACAGGGGAGCGGCCGCCTTTTTGCGGGTGGTGGGCAGTTCTTAAGGGAGGATTGACTCTCAATCACGATGGCATAGACCCTTTGAGAATGAACTGGATTCTCAAACCCCTTGCGATCCTTCTTCTTTTGACGGTAGGGCAGGGATTGTCCACCGAGGCGGAGCCCTTAAAAATCGGGCTCATCGGTGATTCTACTGTGGCCGATACCTACGGCTGGGGCCCAGCATTCGCGGAACGCGTTTCGAGCAGAACGATGGTTCTCAATCGGGCGAAAAACGGAGCGACCCTCGAGTCCTTGTCGAAAGCGCTGAACGTCCTGTTGGAAGAAAAGCCCGACTACGTCTTGATTCAATTCGGGCACAATGATCAGAAGAGATACGGGGTTGAGGAGTATTCCAAAAATCTCCGTTCGTATGTGGAAAGGATCACGAATTCGGGAGGGCAGGCTGTCATTGTCAGTTCTGTGACGCGCCGGAATTTCGACAATGCGGGCAGGATCGCACCGAGGGCATCCGGACTCAAAGGAAGTCTCCCGGAGTTTAGTCGAGCGGCCCGCAAGGTGGCTTCTGAGCTGAAGGTGCCCTTCATTGATCTCTATGCCCTCAGCGTGGGGCACCACAACAAGATCGGGCGCGGGGCCAGTGCCGCTTATAACTTTGAAGAAAGCGATACCACGCACTTCAGTAAAAAGGGGGCAGCCGCGATTGCCAACTTGGTGGTCGAAGAGCTCGGCAAGGTTTCTCCGGAGCTCAAAGCAGATTTGAAGTAATCACTACTTCGTGAGGGCATCGTCCATGTTGAGGAGGGTACCTGCGACAACCACGAAGGCGGTGCCGTCGGATGTTCCGGCGAGGCCTTCGAATTGCTTGGGATCAGCCTGATAGCGCTTTTCGATCTCATGGAAGAGCTTGGAAATGATTTCGAGTTGGCGTGGGCTGGGACGAACAGAAGTGGCCATACGGAAACCGGCAGTGAGCTTGGTGGCAAGGTCACCTTCGGTTTCGTATTTCATCCGGCGTGCCAGTCCATCCGCCATTTCCGCAAAGGCTTTGTCGTTGAGAGTGGCGAGGGCGGCAAGCGGGGTGTTGGAAGAGAGACGGCGTGAGCTGCAAACTTCGCGGGTAGGTGCGTCGAAGGCATCGAATCCCGGGAAGGGGATGCTTCGTTTCCAGTAGGTGTAGATGGAGCGGCGGTAGCGGTTGGGGTTGCCGACGGGGGCTTCGTTCCACGGTCCGTCGCTGAAGGGTTTCCAGACGCCATCGGGAAGAGGGGGGCGAACGGGAGCTCCGAAGAGGGCGGGGTTGAGGAGGCCGGAGGCGGCGAGGTGGTGATCACGAACGACCTCGGCACGGAGGCGATTGCGGGGACCGCGGGAAAGGTAGGTGTTTTGCGGATCCTTTTCCTGGCTGAGCGAGGTTTGCTCGCTGCTCTGGCGATAGGTTGCGGAGCTGAGGACTTCACGAATGAGCGTCTTCACCGAGTAGTTCATCTCGGTTTGGAAGCGGACGGCAAGGTCGTCGAGGAGGTCGGGGTGGCTGGGTCCCACTCCGGCGGAGCCCAGGTCTTCGAGGGTGAGAACCAGCGAATTGCCGAAGAGTTGCTCCCAGACACGAGCGACAAGGACGCGGGCGGTGAAGGGATTTTCAGGGCTGGCGATCCATTTTGCGAGCTCGAGCCGGTCAGGGTTTTTACTTTCGAGTTGATGGAGCGAGGCCGGAGTTCCCGGGGTGAGATCTTGGGTGTCCTTGTCGAGCCAGTTGCCTTTCAGGAAGAGGCGGGTCTCGCGTTTCAGGTCGACGGGAAGGTCTTCCATGATGGCGAGATTGTATTTGCCGAGTTGGTCGTATTGCTTTTTAGCGGCGTCTCGTTCGGCTCTGATTTTCCTGGTGGCGTCGGCATTGAGCCAGCTCTGGAAGTCAGGGTTGTCTGTGAACTCGATGCGCCCGCGTTTTGTGGTCATGGGCGAGGTGGGCGAGTTGGCATCGTGGTGAAGTTCGACGTGAAGGATCGCGCCCTCGGGGAGTTGGAGGGGTTCCTTGAGAACGACGACACAGGAACGGGCGTGATATTGGTGGGTATAAGCGCCCCAGCCGGAATCGCCTTTTTTGAGGGAGTCGTTGGGATCCCAGTAGGGGAAGTCATCATCTCCGATGACCTGTTGGAGGGGAATATCGATGGCCTTTTTCTCGCCGGGAAAGGTGGCTTTCAAGAAAATCTGCGTGAGGACGGCCCCGGGAGTTCCGGAGTGTTTGGCTTTCTTAAGATCGAGCGGCAGGGTGTGAATGCGGAAGGCGGTGAGCTGAGTGAGCTTTTCCGGACGAGGGATGGCGAGCTTGAAAATAACGTTGTGGGGGATGGTTCCCTTGGCGAGGAATTCGAGGTAGCCGTCGACTTCCTTGGCGATGGACCCCACTTTTTCGGATTTCACCTCCATCTTCCCAATTTTTTGCCAGTTGGTAGCGTCGATCATTTTACGAGCTTGATCTTGAAGCTGGGTTTGGAGCCCGATGTAGCGTTCGCGTTGATCATTCACCGTATCGAAGTCTTCACTCTTGGCTGGGACTTTGAGGACGGGGTAATGCGATGCCATATCCAGGTCGCGCGAGTTGTTGAAGAAGGCGAGAAAGCGGTAGTATTCCTCGTGCTTAATAGGATCGTAAGGATGATCGTGGCATTGGATACACTCGAAGGTGATGCCTTGGATGCCTTTCCAAGTCGTGTTGACCCGGTCCATCACGGCCATGGTGCGGAATTCTTCGTTGTCGGTTCCGCCTTCCTGGTTTTGCTGGGTGAGGCGATGGAAATTGGTGGCGATGAGGTCGTCGAGGGTGTGGTTGGGGAGTTTGTCACCCGCGATTTGTTTGATCAGGAAATCATTGTAAGGCATGTCCGCATTGAGGGATCGGATGACCCAGTCACGATAGGGCCAGGCGGTCCAAGCACGATCGGCGCCGAGACCTTCGGAGTCAGCATAGCGGGCGACATCGAGCCATTGGCTGGCCCATTTTTCGCCGAAAGAGTCCTTGGCGAGAAGTTCAGCAATGATCTTGGCGACGGCGGTGTCGGCATTTTCTTGATAAGCAATTTCGAAGGCTTCGAGCGCATCGATCGATGGCGGGAATCCGGTGATGTCGACGTGAATGCGGCGCAGGAGGCGGCCGGCTTCAGCGGGCTTGTTGGGTTTGAGTGCGAGTTCGTCGAGCTTTGCGAGAATGAAGGGATCGATGGCGGTTTTGGCCCAGTTCTGGTCCGAAACTTTGGGAGCTTCGTGGCGAGTGGGTTTTTCAAAAGACCAATGGTCACCCCACTCGGTTCCTTGTTCGATCCAGCGGCGGATAAGATCGGCTTCTTCCGGCTTGAGTGGCTTGCCGTGATCGGGCGGTGGCATCACTTCATCGGGATCCGACGAGAGAATGCGGATCATCATTTCCGAGGCCTTGGGATCGCCGGGGACGGCGGTGGGCTTGCCGGATTTTCCGTTGGCGAGAACCTGTTCGCGATAGATGAATGAGACATTGCCATTCATTTTGACGCCGCCGTGGCAGGAGGTGCAGTTCGCGTTGAGGATGGGGCGAACATCACGAGAGAAATCAACTTCATCGGTGGCAGCGGACAGAAGCGAAGGAAATAAGGAAAGTACGACGAGGAATCTCATTGTCGGTGATTGTTACGAACAGTATACCTTGGTTTTTCCAGAGCGATCCGTGAATGTGTTCTTTCGTCAAAAAAAGACCCGCCTTTTTAGGCGGGTCCTGTGAAAGTAAGATGCTCGGGAAGCTTAGCCACCAAAGAGGCCTTTAGCCTTCTTTAGGAGATCATCCATCCCGCCTCCATCGCCGAGGGATTCGAGCATTCCGTCCATTCCTTCGGGGAGCTTGCTCTTGAAAAATTCCATGACGGTTTCGATGACGCCATCGATTTTGTCGTCATCAATGCCAAGGGCTAAGAGCTTTTCTTTAAGTTCGTCCATCTAGTAATGTTGTGGGGTTGGGGAGTACCGGGAACAGGGGTCGAACCTGCACGCCCAAAGGGCACCAGATCCTAAATCTGGCGTGTCTACCAATTCCACCATCCCGGCGACGTGCAGGATGTTAGGCTGAGCGGGCAAGGATGCAAGGTGATCTGATTAAAAAATGGATGTGGGGATGGAAGCTGGCCCACGGGATTTTCTGGTTGTAGAATCCGGCATGTTCTTTCCACTCAGTGATGACGACCGTCATTTGGTGAAGCCAGCCATCGTAACGTGGACTTTACTGGTCACGAACGTGCTGGTCTTTGTTTTCCTGCAATTGCCGAGTGAGGCATTTACGATGGGGTGGAGCACGATTCCGAAGGAGATTGCCACCGGATCAGACTTGGTGGGTCCGCATTCCATCGGTGGTCAGTTCATGGAGCATGCCCAGGGGCCGTCGCTTATTTATCTCACCTTGTTGAGTTCGATGTTTATGCACGGAGACTGGATGCACTTGGGAGGGAATCTTCTCTATCTCTGGATTTTCGGTGATAATGTGGAGCATCGCTTTGGTCATGTGCGTTTCCTGCTCTTTTACCTCTTAAGCGGGCTCTGTGCCTCCGCTTTGCAGATTTCCCTGGGACCGGAGAGTATCATTCCTAATTTAGGGGCGTCCGGAGCGATCTCGGGAGTGTTGGGGGCTTACCTTGTGCTTTTTCCGAGGAATAAGGTGAACGCGATTTTCTTCTTCCGGGTGATTTCTGTGCCCGCGGTAGTGGTTTTAGGAATGTGGATTGCTCTTCAGATCTTCCAGGGCGCGAGTTCATTTCAAAATGTCGGGGAATCCGGCGGGGTGGCATATGGGGCCCACATTGGCGGCTTTGTCGCCGGAGTGGTGTTTGGGTTGCTGGCCCGGGCCATGATGAAAGAGGAGCCAGGGAGCGTGCTTCGTAATCAATACGCGAGAGACTCTTCGGGGCGTCAGTATTGGTAGGTTAGGATTGCCAGCGGGGGAGGTCGTGGGGCACTCTCATTGCCAATGAGATTTGCGGTTCTGGGCAGCGGTAGCGGTGGAAATTCCACGGTTGTCGAATGCGATGGCAAATACCTTCTGGTGGATGCGGGACTGAGTGCCAAGCAGCTGACTCTCCGGCTTGAGAAGCTTGGGGTGGATCCGGAAGAACTGACCGGGATTTTGATCACTCACGAGCATGGCGATCACGTTCGCGGACTCGATGTCTTCCTGCGGAAGTGGCAGGTGCCGGTTCTGGCATCGATCATGACAGGCCGGGTAGTGCAGGAGAATCTGCGTCAGCGGGCAAAGTGGGTTTCATTTGAAAGCGGGCAAAATTTTTCGTGGGAGGGTTTTGACTTTACGACCTTCGGGCTGCCGCACGATGCGGTGGAGCCAGTGGGTTACGTCATTGGCAGAGGTGAACGCCGGGTCGGTGTGGTGACGGATCTGGGGCATGTGAACCCCGAGGTGTTGCAGGCTCTGCAAGGGGTAGAGGGCTTGGTTCTGGAGGCAAACTACGAATGGAAGATGTTGGAGGCGGACACCAAGCGGCCTTTTAGCACCAAGCAGCGGATCTCCTCCCAACATGGTCACCTTTCGAATGACCAGGCCTCGGACCTCATTGCCCAGCTCGCTCCGGAGGGGCTGAAGCGGGTGATTTTAGGGCATTTGAGCAGTGACTGTAATTGTCCCAAGGTGGCGGTGGAATGTGTTCGTCGAAAAATTGGCGAGTATGAGATCGAGATTTGTGCGGCTTCGCAGAATGAGGTGACGGAGTGGCAGAGTCTCGTTCCAGAGGTGGACCCGGCATTTTACGGCGAACTCTTCGGCGGATAGTGCATTCAAGGGTTGCCTGACACGCGTGGATCGTCAAACTGCCGTCCGCGTGAATCAGGTCCCAGTCAAGCCCAGTGCCGAGGAGTTTGTTGAGTTAGCGCAGGCCGGAAATGTCGTGCCTGTCTATGCTCAGCTTGCTGCTGACTTCGAGACTCCGGTCTCAGCTTTTTTGAAGCTCCGCGATGGCAGAAATGCCTTTCTCTTTGAGAGCGCGGAGAGCACCGATGCGAGCGGACGATGGTCCATCGTGGGTAGCCAGCCTCGTTGGGTTTTTACCTCGCGTGGAAATGAAGTCACCATCGAAACCGGTGGTCAGATCGAGAAACGCGAACGTCAGGGTGATGTCCTCGACGAAGTTCAGCGTCTCATGGCGGGTTATCGGCCCGTCACCCATGGTGATGCTCCTCCGTTTTACGGCGGAGCGGTCGGGTATATTGGTTACGACGCGGTGCAGCAATTCGAGCCCTCGGTTTCGCAGACTCCCGAAGATGATCTGGGGCTTCCAGAGGCCGTTTTTTTCCTCGCAGATACCCTGGTTGTTTTTGATCACAAGCTGCGTCGTCTTTTGGTGGTGGCGAATGCCATGATCGATGAAGCGGACTCGCCCGAGGAGGCATACGCGATTGCGCGGGGACGAATCGGGACGGTGATTGCCGCCCTGGACCGGCCTTTGCATGTCGCGCCTCTCAATGGCTTGGCGGAATTTGAATCACCCGAGCCGAGGAGTAATACCACGCAAGCCGAATACGAGGAGATGGTTCTCAAAGCGAAGGAATATATTTCGGCGGGCGATGCTTTCCAGGTAGTGCCCAGCCAGCGTTTCGAGGCTGATTTCGATGGTTCGCCGATTGATCTCTATCGGGCCCTGCGCCACATCAATCCGTCGCCCTACATGTTTGTTTACGAAACTCCTGACTTCTCGCTGGTGGGGAGTTCGCCGGAGGTTCACGTGCGGGCAATTGATGGGCGTATCGATATACGGCCGATCGCGGGAACGCGGTGGAGAGGGAGGACGAAGGAGGAAGATGATGCGCTCGCGGCAGAACTTTTGGCTGATGAAAAAGAGTGCGCCGAGCACGTCATGTTGATCGATCTCGCCCGCAATGATGTGGGGCGGATCTCCAAACATGGTTCGGTTTCGGTCGATGATCAGATGATCGTGGAGCGATACAGCCACGTCATGCACATCGTCTCAAACGTGAGTGGCCAGTTGGCCCCCGGGCATTCGTCCTACGATGTTCTTCGTTCGACCTTCCCGGCGGGGACGGTCAGTGGCGCTCCCAAGATCCGGGCGATGCAGATCATTAACTCTCTTGAGAAAAATAAGCGTGGATCGTATTCCGGCGCGGTGGGGTATTTTGGTTTCAATGGGAATCACGATTCCTGCATCGCCTTGCGGACCTGCTTGATGAAAGACGACAAGGTTTACATTCAAGCGGGAGCGGGAGTAGTCGCCGACAGTGTGCCGACCTACGAATATAACGAAACCGTCAATAAAGCCGCCGCGATGATGCGTGCGGTGGGCCTGGCAAAA
The DNA here is from genome assembly GCA_963925135.1 of uncultured Verrucomicrobiales bacterium. Taxonomy (GTDB): domain Bacteria; phylum Verrucomicrobiota; class Verrucomicrobiia; order Verrucomicrobiales; family Akkermansiaceae; genus SW10. The sequence continues at coordinate 28,817 of CAWUTG010000043.1, forward strand.
ACCCTCGCTCCGAAGTCATGAGAGAGATCGTTCGACACAGTGAAATTCACCGGGTGACGCGCTATCGGGATATTCTCGAAAGCGCTGGAATCCAAACCCTGGTTCGCAATGAAAACCTCAGTGTGACCGATGCTCCCATACCAGAGTTTTATCCCAACCTTTGCGTCCTGAACGACGAGGAGTTTCCCAGGGCCGTTCAAGTGCTCAAGGAGCACGAGGAGAAGATGGCTGCTGGCGTGGAGATCGAAGTGACGTGTCCTTCCTGCGGTGAAATCAATCCCGGGAATTTCGATGTCTGCTTCAACTGTCAGGAGCCAATTAACCCACCGATGCCATGCTAGCTGTTATCGATAACTACGATTCCTTCACCTACAATCTGGTTCAATATTTTGGTGAGCTGGGGGTGGAGATGAAAGTCTTCCGCAATGATGCCATCACTCTGGATGAGCTTCGTGATTTGCAGCCTGACCGGATTTGTATTTCGCCGGGACCGTGCACGCCGAACGAAGCGGGGATTTCCTGCGAGGTAATCAAGGCCTTTGGTGAAAGCGTTCCCATCTTTGGGGTCTGCCTGGGTCATCAATCGATCGGGCAGGTTTACGGGGGAGAAGTGGTAAGGGCCCAAAAATTAATGCACGGGAAAACGTCGATGATTCATCATGAGGGACGGAGCGTGTTTAAGGATTTGCCGAATCCCTTCGAGGCAACCCGCTATCATTCCTTGATCGTACGCAGAGAAAGTTTGCCCGACTGTCTGGAGGTGACGGCATGGACCGACGACGATGTCATCATGGGGCTGAAGCACAAGGATCTCAATGTGCACGGGGTGCAATTTCATCCCGAGTCCATTCTCACAAATTGCGGGAAGCAGATCCTGCAGAACTTCCTCGATCTTTAGGATGCGTGCTCTGCTTTGTTCCCTGATCCTGATCACGCCGGTTCTTGGAAGGACGAGGATGAGCAAGGAGTATCTCATTGGATTTCCTCAGCGCGCGCGACAGTGATCCGACCAAGCGGCATCCCAGTCTCCTTTTTGAGACCAAGGAAGCTTACTACAAAAGCGGTGGCCCGGCAGGGTCGGCAGGAGTGTTTATTGGTGGGAGGACCGGAGGCGTGATCATGGTTCCGCTGACCAGCCTCGGCGTGAAGCCTCTGGGGTCTGGCTATACCCGTGATCGCACGAAATCGAACAAGACCCTTCCGCACGAACTGGTGCATTAGCTCACCGACTTCGTTTACTAAGCCCATGGCTCGCGGGGATGGTTTACGGAAGGTCTCGCTGAATATGTCGCAGTTCACCGAGAACGAGAACTTCAACGATGGCATGGGCTTGCTGGTGACCACTGACTTCCTTCATCTGGAAGACGATGGTTCACGGGAAAACATCGTGGCCTTCATGAAGGCGAGGCGGGAAGGGAAGAGCGGGGAGGATCTCCTCAAGGTCTTGCTCGCAGGTCGAACCTGGGAACAGCTTTCCGATGATATTTTGGCAAAGTGGCGGAGCAAGGGGATCAAGATTCAGATCGGAGTCTAGCAGGAACGACCACCTTCGGGGTCGTTCGGTTTCACTTGAGGGGCTTCCTCCAAGACTCCCTTGGTTTTGTTCCAAACCGAGATCGCTTCGATGATCATCCAGGCTTCGATCAGGAGGGTGGCGAAGCCAAAGCTAAAGAGGAGCCAGTTGTGACTGGTGGCAAACTGGCGCAGATTCATCGACATCGCGATGGCGGGGAGGATGAGCATCACGATGCCCGGGATGAGCGCGAGGGCAAAGGGGAGGCCACGGCGTCTCAGCCAAAAGGTGATGACGAGGAAGGCAAGTCCGGCCAGGAGTTGGTTCACGGCGCCAAAGAGGGGCCAGAGGATCATGCCTCCGGTGCCGAGGGCGGTGTCGGGTCCTGAGGGAAGTCGTGCGATCAGGTAGGCGACAAGGACTGCGAAGAGGGTCGCGCCATATCGGTTTGTCAGCCAGGTGAGGGGATTGCCGGGGCTCTTTTGGGGGGAAATGGCGGTGGCGAGTTCTTGCACCACGTAGCGCTGAAGGCGGCAGGCGGTATCGAGCGTGGTGGCCGCGAAGGAGGCGACAAAGACGCCCATGAGAGCAACCGCGAATCCGGCTTCGACTCCAAGAGCTTTGAGAAAGTTGGCGCTGCCTTCGACAAAGGCCCCGATTTTAGCGGAAAGCCCTTGGGCGGCCGTCCAGCTGTGGTAGCGGGCATGGAAGGCCTCCGTGCCGGTGTGGAATTCTCCGTTCACGGTCGTGCCCAATCCCAGTCCGGCAACACAGGCGAGGATGACGAGAACGGCGAGGAATCCTTCGGTAAGCATGGACCCGTAGCCGATGAATTGGGCGTCGGTTTCACACTTGATCTGCTTTGAGGAAGTGCCAGACGAGACTAAACAGTGAAAGCCTGAGATCGCTCCGCAGGCGATGGTGATAAAGAGGAACGGAAAGATGGCAGGGGCACCTTGGGGTGACCAGTTAAAGGCAGGAGCGACGATTTCCAGGGTCTGTCGTTCGTTCCCAGTGACGGGTGCTCCACCAAAGATGGAGGCCGCGATGAGTCCGACGACAACGAGGCCGAGGGTGAAGAGAAGTTGCAGGGCGTTGATGTAGTCCCTGGGTTGAAGCAGGGTCCAGACGGGCAGAACGGAGGCGAAGACGCAGTAACCGAGGAGGACGGCACACCATTGCAGGTTGCTCCAACTGGCGAGGGCGGAGTTGAAATCCCCGAGGAAGCCCACATTTCCGAAGGCGACCGAAAGGAGCATTAACGAGAGGGCGACGAGAGACGGAATGAGAAGATTGATCCCCTTGCGGTGAATCCAGAAGCCGATGATGACGGCGAGGGGGATTTGCAGGAGGCAGGGGAAGATGGACTCCGGATACATGCGGAAGACCGCTGCGATCACGAGCCCGAAAATGGCCAGGACGATGGTGAGGGCCAGGAATAGGATGGTGAGAAAAAGAATGCGGGTTCGCTTGGTGATGACGCGTCCGGCGATGTCGCCAACGGTCTGGCCGCGATTTCTCATCGAGACGACGAGAGCCCCGAAGTCATGAACCGCACCGATCAGGATGGAGCCGAAAAGGACCCAGATGAGCGCCGGAACCCACCCCCAGATCACGGCGAGAGCGGGGCCTACGATGGGGCCAGTGCCGGCAATCGAAGTGAAGTGGTGACCAAAAATAACATTTTTGTCGCTCGGGACGAAGTCAACTCCGTCTTCCTGCTCAATCGAGGGAACCTTGGCGTTGGGATCAAGGCGGAAGAGCTTTTTAGCCAGCCATTTCCCGTAGGTGTGGTAGGCCACAAGGTAGAGCACGAATGCTCCTACTGCGATGAGAAGGGTATTCATGATTCTGGTTCCGCGTGTTTGGCCGTGAGGGCTCCAAACACCGTGGTGGGAACATAGCGGCGAACGGTGTCCTGCCAGCCGTCCGGTCCGATCAAGCCCATGACCATGCTCGAGGATAGCTCGGCGATGTCACGGGGTGGCATGAGGAAGACCGTGTTGATTTTGGGTGCCATGTCGCCGTTGATGTGGCGCATGACTCTTTCGTATTCGTAATCCTGCGAGGAGCGAATCCCACGGAGGATGAATTCAGCCCCAACCTGGCGGGCGTAATCGACGAGATAACGATTATCGAAGCTCGTGATGGTCAGGCGCTCGCAAGACGGGATGGAAGCACGAAGAAGGTCGAGGCGTTCCCCGGTGGTGAAGGTGTAGTTCTTCGATGGATTCTGGCCAATGGCCACCACCAGGCGGTCAAAAAGCTCGAGACCCTGGCTGATCATCCAGAGGTGTCCATTTGTTGGAGGGTCGAAGCTCCCTGCGTAAACCGCTGTTTGCATTCAGCTAGTCGATCAGTTTTTGAATGAAAGAGCGAGTCCGCATCTTCTTCATCCATTCTTCGAAGTTTGCTTTCTTCTTCTCAGACTCGACGCGTTTTTTCATCTCGTCACGGACTGTGCCAAATGGCTTGGCGGGGCCAAACTTGCGTTTGACGACTTGAATGATATTGAATCCGTAGGGGTCCTCGAAGGGGCCAATGATGTCATTCCCTTCGCTTTCGAAGAGAATAAAGCCGAATTCGTGGATCAAGTCGGTGCGAGGCACATCTTCCCAGAGTCCGCCGTCTTCAGCGTGGGAATCGCGTGAGAATTCCTTGGCGGCAGTGGCGAAATCGGCACCCGCTTTGAGTTTTTCGCCCAGGTCTTCCGCAAGTTTGAGTTGGGCTTCGGCGCCACCACCGTCAGCTTTCGGGAGGTAGATCCGCTTATAAGTTGCGACATCCTTGGTGCGGTCCCGGTTGGCGATGGACCATTGTTGGTATTCCTTTTTGAGTTCCGCTTCCTTGGGTGGCGGGACATCTCCAAAGTGTTGAGAGCGAATAATTTGCACCAGCAGCTCTTTGCGCTGTTGTTCCTTGAACTGGTCGCGCGTCAGGTTGGTCGCCTTCAGATAGTCCCGGAAGAGTTTCTCGTCTCCGCCATAGACATTCTGAATGATGCGGTCCACTTCTCCTTCGACCTCATGGTCAGGGAGGGCGCTGATGCGATCCTTGAATTCGCTGAAGATAATGGCGCGGTCGATGAGTTCATCGAGGATGCTATCGCGGAGTTCCTTAAGCTGAGCTTCGTAACCTGCCCCGCGACGGGGAAAGCGGGCCATGAGGACAGATTGAAGAGGAGCCACTTTGATCATCAGCTCATTCATGGTGATGATTTCCCCGTTTGCTTTCGCGGCGATGCCATTGACGCGGATGGGGCCGGATTTTTTGCGAATGGGCTCGTCAGCTTTTGCCGGAGCGGCGGGAGCCTCCTGGCTTTGGGAGGGGAGCATCAGGGCGGCGGTGAGGCTGAGAGCCAGGACGGGTAGGAAGAATTTCATCGGTCGGAGCAGAGATTAGAGAGACTTAAGGAGGCGAACCGCTTCGGGAAGTCTATCGGCGGGTTTACGGGAACTCAAGCGGGGAAACTTCCCGCCCGGCGGGATGATGTATTCGCCGTTTCGCTGTAACATAAATCGATCGTTCTTGATTTCAACCACTTGCACTCCCTTCGCAGAAGCAATCACACGGAGTAGGTTCGTGTCCAAAAGGTTCTCAACGGGCTTCGGGAAGCGGCCAAAACGGTCGCGCCAATCTTTTTCGATCTGGTTAATTTCCTTCTCGGTGCGTGCCGAGGCCAGTTGCCGGTATGCCGCCACCCTCATCTCGGGGTCAGGGCCATAACTGCGGGGGAAATAGGCAGGAAGGTATCCTTTTTGGCCCGACCATTGGCTTTCTGAAAAGACGAGGAAATCGATCTTCACCTGGGCATCGGCCCGCTGCATGGGGTTCTTGCCTTGGAGTTTCTCCACCGATTGTTGGAGCAGTTGGCAATAGAGCTCGAATCCGACGGCGGTGATGTGGCCCGACTGCTTGGTCCCGAGCAGGCTTCCCGCACCCCGGATTTCGAGATCGCGCATTGCGATTTTGAATCCCGAGCCGAGTTCGGTGTATTGCTTGATCGCACTCAGGCGCTTTTTAGCATCTCCGCCGGCGATGAGTTCGCTGGGCAGGAGGAGGAGGGCATAAGCGCGGCGGCCCGCCCGCCCGACCCGGCCACGGAGTTGGTAGAGGTCGGCCAGGCCAAATCGGTCGGCTCGATCAATAAGAATGGTGTTGGCGTTGGGGATGTCGATGCCGCTCTCAATGATGGTGGTAGCAAGGAGAACGTCGGCTTTCCCTTCGACGAACTGGTGCATGACATTCTCGAGATCGTGGCGCTCCATCTGACCGTGCCCGATGACGACCTTGGCCTCGGGGACGAGCTTTTCGATGCGCTCCTTCATCCCTTCGATGGTCTGAACCCGGTTGTGAAGGAAGAAGACCTGGCCACCGCGTGCCAATTCCCGGCGGATGGCATTGCGAATGAGTCGCTCATCGTAGGCGCAAATCGAAGTCTGAACCGGGAGACGGTTGGGCGGGGGAGTGTCGATAGTCGACATGTCCCGCGCTCCCATGAGCGAAAGATAGAGGGTCCGCGGAATCGGGGTGGCCGAAAGGGTGAGAACGTCGATGAGGCGGAAGCGCTCTTTGAGGATTTCCTTGTGACGCACTCCGAAGCGTTGTTCCTCATCGACCACTAACAGGCCCACGTTTTGGTAGTCGATTCCGGCTGACAGCAGGCGGTGAGTGCCGATAACGATGTCGACTTTTCCTTGCTTCAGTCCGTCGAGTGTTTCTCGTACTTCAGCAGGTGATTGAAATCGGCTGAGGAGGTCAATCCGCACCGGGTAGTCACTCATGCGGGCCTTAAAGGTCCGCCAATGCTGCTCGGCGAGGACAGTCGTCGGGGCAAGGATGGCCACTTGTTTTCCGCCCGTAACAGCTTTGAAGGCGGCCCGAATGGCGACCTCGGTCTTTCCGAATCCCACGTCGCCACAAATCAGTCGATCCATGGGGCGGGGGGACTCCATATCAATCTTGGTGTCTTCGATGGCCTTGTGTTGATCCGGCGTTTCGGTGAAAGGGAAGGAGGCCTCAAACTCTTGCATCCATTGACCGTCCGGTGCGTGGGCGTGCCCGGACTTGGAATCCCGCTCCGCTTGCAGCCGGAGCAACTGGGCGGCGTAGTCGAGAACGGCGGCTTCGGCCACCAAGCGCGCTTTCTTCCACTTCTTGTCGCCAAGCTTATTTGATTTGGGTTTGCCCCCGCCGATGCCGACATAGCGGGAGACGAGATGACTTTGATCGATGGGAACATGGAGCGTGGCACCACCGTCGTATTTGATGCCGAGTTCCTCATCGCCATCGGAGCTCTCCACCAGCCCGATGAATTCCCCAATGCCGTAGTCGGCGTGGACAACAAACTCGCCTTCGTTGAGCTCATGGACCCCGGCAATCGCGGCGGCATTTCGTTGATGAGTGCGCGCTTCCCGGCCACGGGTTCCGGGGAGGTGTTGGCGACCAAAAATCTCCAGCGTGGAAAGTACGACAAGTTTCTGACTTGGTGAGACAAAGCCCTTCGCGAGCCGGCCCTCCACGCACACGAAGTCTGACTCGTCGCGTTCCAGAATTTCAAAAAAGCGATGACGTTCGGCTTTGCTGGGGGCCACGAGGCCAATCTCCCAACCGTCACGTTGCCAGTCAGCCAGTTGTTCTAGAAAGAGTCCACGGCTTGAGTCGGCGATGACGAAATCTCCAGCTTCAAAGCCAGCCGCCGGAGAAGGATAGATGTTGGCATTCCAAGCTTCAGTGGGGCCGTTACTAATGAGAACGTGGGCAATTTCGCGATCATCTTCATCGACTGCCACGATGAGATCATCGGGGCCGAGCCACGACGAGAGATTCGCGCCCAGCTCGGGAGGACGGCTGTTGACCTCGACTTTCTCGACCCGCTTGGTCGTCGTCTGGGTTTCGACACTGAACTCACGGATCGATTCGATTTCATCGCCAAAGAATTCCACTCGCACGGGGCTGGTGAATTGTGGCGGGAAGAAGTCCAGGATGCCGCCTCGTTTTGCGAACTGGCTTCGTTGAAAAATTTGAGGAGTCTCTTCGTAGTCGTGATCTTCCAGCCATTTGACCAATTTATCAGGTGAAATTTCCTGGCCGATCTCGAGGGTGAGCTCGGTTTGATCGAGGCCATCGAGAACCGGAGCGGGGGATTGCCACGATGTCCGTGACAGCACGACAGGGGTGCCTGGTGAATTGGCGATACGGTGGAGGGTGGAAATTCGTTCCGCCTCTCGATCTGGATCAACGATTTCATCCTCGATGATCACGGTGGGGTCGGAGAGAACGAGGGTAGGGGATTTCCAGAAGGCAAACTCCTCGGCCAATTGGTCCCGGCGGCGGGCGTGGGGCGTGAACACCCATACGCGTCCTTTGCGCTCCTGCTTGAGAAGTGAGGCGATCAGGTAGCCTTCGGCAGCAGGATCACACGTGCCGAGCATCTGTGGTGTCGCTTTGGTCCGGGGCATGGCTTTCCACGTGGACAGGGACATGCCCCGCCACCTCTCTTTTGGAGAACCCGCGTTCATTGGGATGGGCTATATCAGGCTCTCGGAGTCGTGCAAGTGGGAGGATGTGTTCGTGAAATCTCAAAAAACTTTAAAGATTCTCTTGTCAAAAATCCTGAGGCACCCTAAAGCTCCGCCGCACCAGCCATCGGGTTGGTGTAAATCCAACCCAAAGCGCAGATAGCTCAGTTGGTAGAGCAGTTGGCTTTTAACCAATTGGTCCTGGGTTCGAATCCCAGCCTGCGTACTTTTTCCCCACCCGCACCGCCAATCGAGCGGTGCGTTTTTGTTTCCAACTCCGCCCACCAAACGGCAGCAGGCTGGGATGAGAACCCCTGCGAAGCATCGGGTTTGACTGCAGATTCCGCGCTAGCGGAACGTTATCCCATCCACGAAGTGCACTCCGCAGGGACGGAGTGAAGCGCAGCGAAACGTAGTCAATCCCAGCCGTCCCCGCGCAACCAGTGAACTCTCTTAGATCGCCAAATCGCATCTGAAAGAGGAACAAACCACGAATTTCACGAATAACACGAATTTTAAAGAGTCTGGATGGCTAATCTATTTCTTATTCGTGTTCATTCGTGGTTAAAAAATCCCCTTAATTCATCCGCCACAACGCATAATTCAACACCATCGCAAAACTCACCCACCCCAAGTAAGGCACCATCAAACCACCCGCCGCTTTACTCACGCGAAAAAACGCAACGGTCGTCACCCCAATCGCCACCCACAGCGCGATGATATCCACCAGCGCCCAACCGGGTTGTTGCGCGCCGAAAAAAATCGGCGTCCAAGCTGCATTCAAAACGAGCTGAATCCCGTAAAACCCCAACGCCTTTCCCCAGCCACAGCGTTTCCAAACCAACCAAGCCGCCGTCGCCATCATCAGATAAAGAAGCGTCCAAACGGGACCGAACAACCAAGCCGGCGGATTCCATGAAGGTTTGTTCAAAGACGCATACCACTCACCAGGTGGGGATATCGCACCAAACAAAGGCGCGATAAACGTAACCACGATAAATCCGATCAAAACCAGTGAACTACGGCCGCGTGTGGGTGATTGCATGGGTAGACAGTCGGCTATCTTTTGATAATCACAAAACAGTATTCAAGGAGGGGCTGCATTTTGCTGCCCAACAACCGAGAATTTTTGAAGAGGGCAGCAGAATGCAGCCCCTCCTTGGCTCACTCCCCATCTTTAACTTCTTTCTTCTTATCACGGAACGCGACGAAGAATAGAGTCGCAATCGCACCTGCCATGCCGGCTGGAAGCAACCAGTAGGATTTCCACTGACCCATTGTTTCAGCTAGAAGAGTCGTCTTCTTAACTCCCTCAGGCATCGATACTGAGAACATTTGTCCGAGTTGTTGAAGGAAGCTGATATCGCCACCAGCGCGTGACTCCTTGATTGCAGTTTCCAGAGGCGTGAATCCTAGAACCCCATCTCCTAAGCCTGAGAAGTCCACCTTGATCCCAAATAGTGAAGACGGCACCTGATACAAAATACCAAAAACGATCGCATATCCGATATACATCCCGACGCCTTGGGTGAAAAACACCAGCATGCTTTGCGCCTGACTACGGATCGAAGGATCCGCTTCTTTATCGGTATACATGAAGCCGGTGACGAAAAAGAAGTCGTAGCAAATACCGTGCAAGGCGACCCCGAGGAAAATCATCCACACGACTTGATCTGGTGCGCCGTAAGCGAAAAGAACATATCGAACCACCCACGCGATCATTCCGATCAAGATCATCCATTTCACACCGAGTTTACGGAAGAAGAACGGGATCAGCAACATGAAGAAAATCTCCGACATTTGACCGATGGTCATGGTCGAAGCCGGTTGCAAAAATCCTGTGTTTTGGAGGTAGTTCGATGTAACTCCGTAATAATACGCCAGCGGTATGCAAATCAGCATCGAGCATAGCATGAAGACAAAGAATGCGGGTCGTTTTAAAAGCGAGAACGCATCAACCATAAACAAGGCGCGCATATCGACAGGCTTTCCTTTACTCGGAGCAGGTGTATGGGGCAGGAAAAATGCATAGATACCGAGGATCAATGAGGCGCCACCAGCGATGTAAAACATCTCAAATTTCGCAGACCAACCTAAAATTCCAACGACCAGACCTGCAATAATCCATCCAATCGTTCCCCATACTCTAACTTTAGGAAATGTCAGGTGATCCACATTGGTAAACGCAATGGTGTTTGCTAATCCAAGCGAAGGCATAAAGCAGAGCATGTTGCCAAACATCAACCAGACCATCATCTGGCCATTACCATCCGCAGCCACATTCGGTATCATCAGTAAGAGCGCCCCACCTATCAAAAACAGCACACCAAAAACTTTCTCTGAGGGGAAAAATCGGTCGGCGATGAGTCCCAAGAATAGCGGCGCGATCATTGCTCCCAACGGGGCTGAACCATAAGCGCCACCTGAGAAATCACCAAGCCCGTTACTTCCGAGGCAAAGGCCCAGTGTAGCAAACCATGCGCCCCAGACAAAGAACTGGAGAAACATCATGACAGAGAGTCGGACGGCTGTAGATCGAGGGGTCGTTGACATGGTGATTTAGATATAAAGTTGAGAGAGTCGATTAAAGTTCTTTGATCCAAATATTAGCAAAATCGATAGCTGATCCGTGGTGTTGAAACCCGATCGGACCATCTTTAGGAACATCTGGAAGTTGGGCATTCTCGATCACGACATTACCGTTCAAGATAACGGTAAGACGATCGCCCTTCATGGTGATGATCGTATGATTCCACTCACCCAGAGGTTTGTCGGCTTTCATTTTCGGCGTCACACCGGCTCTGATTTCCGCTGGTAGTTTTTTGTTTGTGCGATAGCCATAGACTTCACCAGAACCAACTGACCAATTCCAAAAATTCACTTGGCTCTTAACGTTTCCACGCATGTAAACTCCACTATCAAGCTCTTCGATCTCAACCTTACCGTCATCTGAACCGTCAGGTTTTACAATCGGTTGCATCTTCATCGGCCCACGACCTGCCCAACGCCAATCGAGCTGCATCGTGAAATCTGTATAGGATTTTTCGGACCAGAGATCACTGATTTTTCCAGAATAGCCGTTGTGTTTGAGGACGCCGTTCACTGCTGCCCAGTTCTGAGTTTCTGGCTCGTGCTTCCAGCCTTTAAGCGTAACACCATCAAAAATCTGGGTGAAGCCGGTGTTCTTGAGATCATCCGCATTCACCGTTGGAGGCAGATCTCCGATTTTGATATTCTTGTAAGAAACTTTATCGCCATGCCCCAACCACGCAATGTGTCCGGCGCGGCGTTTCACACCTTCGTGCTTTGGATTTTTCTCGCTGAGTTGTTCAAGGTTCGCTTCGAGGATGGTCTCACCGTTGAGCACAACCTGCACGGTCGATCCATTGACCGTCACTCGCTGGTGGTTCCACTCGCCGACGGGTTTAAGACCGCTCTTCTTCGCTGCGGCCAAGGTGTAAATTCCACCGTGAAATTGGTAGTCTTTGAGATCCTTGTATTTCTCTGCGGTGTTATCGAGCACTTGGATTTCCATCCCCGTGTATGCGCCATCACCGGTTCCCGGATAATGAATTCCCAAACCATTGTTCGCACCCGGTGTGAGCAGGAAATCAAATTCGAGGATGTAGTTGGAAAACGTTTCCTCGGTCATCAAATTCCGGCCTTTTGGGGTGCAGGAAATGGCGCCGTCTTCGACGATGTAGCCATCCCCTTTCCAACCTGTTAGATCTTTGCCGTTAAATAAGGAACGCATTTTTAATTCCTGCTCGGCACTAGCGATCCCGCTCGCAAGAGCCGTCAGGGCAATGATTTGGACAATCTTTTTCATAAATTTTATAGGTCTACTGTTTTACCTGTGCGGAAACTTTCATCCGCCGCAGACACAATACGCATTGAGGCCACGGCATCATCCATGTGATCGGAGAGGTCGAGATCCTCAAGAATCGCTTTTAGGAAGAAATCCTGCTCGCGATGGCACAAATCATCATGGTCAGGCTCGTCGTCCAGACGAATGGTATCGTCTTTCTTCACGAAATTACCTTCTGCATTCAGCTCAGCGTGGTGCACACGTAACGCCTGTGTCTGGGTGTGTGCATCAACATTAGCACTCTGGCCTTCAGCCGCTGCTTTATCCGCTACGATGGAAACGCAGCCTTTTGGCCCGACCACGTCTTTTACAAAGAAAGCGACCTCACTCATCATCGGACCCCAACCCGCTTCATACCAACCAACAGAGCCATCTTCAAAAGTGACATGTAGAGCACCGTAGTTCACTTTGCCTTCAGGTAGTTCATCGGTAAGG
>CAWUTG010000044.1:0-12656 GCA_963925135.1 uncultured Verrucomicrobiales bacterium
GCTTTCGTCATCTTTTCCTCATACATTTTTGCCCGTCCGGGATCTGCACCAGGATTCAACCACAAGACTGCGACCTGACGTTTTTCCGGTGATTGGAAACGAGCCGATTGGGCCTCGTAGAGCTCACGCAAACGCTCGTCCATGACTGGAGCGGAAGCGGCTTTCAATTTGGGGTTGAGTAATTCTTCCTTGAGCCGTGTTGCGAGAATACGGGCGATTTCAGCGCGGGTCATCGGGTCATCATCGAGTCCGGCATCATGCGCGGCCTGCGAGAGGCGTCTTCTTTCCACAGGCTGGTCTCGCGCTTCCAGAGGTTCTTGTTTTCCACCGACCAGTGGCCGCGGATAGTGAGGCCATCACGGCACTGCGATTCCACCCGTATCTCGCCGCCGGATCCAATGACTTCAACCTTGAAGTTTGGGTATCGGGAGCGCTTCGTATTTTTGACCTTAGTGATCTCGGTGAATGATCCTGGCATCTACCGACCAGAGAAATTACCAGAGGGGGATTTGCTCGTCGGGGCTGTCCTTTTGTTTTGCCGGGGCGGTGATGAGATCGAGGTCGAGGATGAGGTCGAGGGAGGCTTTTTCATCTTCTTCGAGAATGGCGCGGAGGTGTTCGCGCCAGATTTCCGAGTCGCCACCTTGTTTCTGTGAAAGCACTTCTGCCCACTGACTCAGGGCGCCGCTGGGCTGGGCACGCTTGCGGAGTTTGGTGAGCCAGGCTTCGTAGGTTTTCATCGACAGGAGATTGATAACCCCAGGGCTTGCCAGATGCTAGAAAACAACGTGCATTAAAGGGCATGCGATACGACACCATCGATCCTGAGTTTTTCGTCCGGAACCGCGCCAATCTGGCGGCCAAGATGAAACCTAATAGCGTGTTGATTATTCATGCCAACGACATCATGCCGACGAATGCCGATGGGGTGCTTCCATGGAGGCAAAACAATGATCTCTTTTATCTCACCGGAGTCGACCAGGAGGAAACGGTCATCGTCATCTATCCAGACTCCCATGTTGAGGTGGACCGGGAGATTCTCTTTGTTCGCGAGACGTCCGAGCACATCGCCATCTGGGAAGGTGAAAAGCTCACCAAGGAGCGGGCGATTGAGGTCTCAGGGGTGAAGAACGTGCAATGGGTTGATTCCTTTGAGGCGGCTTTTCATCGACTCGCACCGCAGGTGGAAAATATTTACCTCCTTACCAACGAGTATATTCGTGCTAGCAAGATCGTTGAGACTCGCAATCGACGTTTCATCACTCTCGTGCAGGCAGAGTATCCACTCCATCGTCTGGAGCGTGCCGCCCCCCTTTTACAGGAGTTGCGAATCATCAAAGATCCGGAGGAAATCAAGTTCCTCCAAAAGGCTACGGATATTACCGAGGCCGGCTTCCGCCGGGTTCTTAAGTTTCTCAAGCCGGGAGTGGGGGAGTGGGAGATTGAGGCTGAATTTCTTCACGAATTTGTCAGAAATCGCTCCCGTGGCTTTGCTTACATTCCCATCCTGGGTTCCGGAAAAAACGCCTGTGTTCTCCACTACGTTGAAAACAAGGACACCTGCGAAGATGGCGAGATGATCCTGATGGATGTGGCTGCCGAATATGGAAACTGGAATTCGGATATGACGCGCACCATTCCGGTGAACGGAAAGTTCACGCCAAGGCAGCGCGATGTTTACAACGCCGTTCTGCGGGTCCTTCGTGCTTCGAATGAAATTCTCCGTCCGGGCATCATGCTTCTCGATTACCAAAAGCAGGTCATCGAAATCATGGAGAAGGAACTCATTGGTCTCGGGCTCATCGATGCGGAAGCCGCCGCAAAGCAGGATGACAGCAAGCCCTTAGTGAAAAAATATTTCATGCACGGATGCTCCCATCACCTGGGGCTGGATGTGCACGATGTGCATCCGCCAAATCACCCCGTCGAAGTGGGCATGGTCTTTACGATTGAGCCGGGCATTTACATCCGGGAAGAGAATCTGGGAGTTCGTCTCGAAGATGATGTCGTGATCGGCGAAACCGGGAACGTCAATCTCTTCAAGAACATCCCCATCGAGGTCGATGAAATTGAAGCCTTAATGGCAGATCGCTAAGAGCAAAGAAACTTAACCGACGAGGAGGAGGCGAAGAGCTTCCTCCAGGCGGTCAATGGCCTCCTGGTCAGTCAACTTACCGCCTCCGGGGATTGAGACGTAGATGGAATCGAGCGCCGCTCCTTTCTCGGTGCAAATGCGGGAATGAACTGTATCGAGTCCGTGATCATTGACTGTCCTGAGGACATCGTGAAGGAGTCCAATTCGGTCGAGGGCTTGCAACTCGATCACGGTGTAATGGGGGTCGATTTCGTTGGTGATCCAAGCCCGCACCGGGAATTGCACTACCTGTTCAACCTCGGGGTTGAGGAAGTTGACTTTCTTCTTAAGATACTTTGAAGGGTCGTAGTCGTCCTGTTCAAAGATGGTGTAGATCGTCTTTACGACCGCTTTTTGTTGCGGGATATCCTCAAAGGCCTTCAACTTTTCGGTGCAGACACGGAAGAGATCGAGGACAATTCCATCAGGTCGTGTATAGACATCGGCCGAAAGGATGTTGAGTTGGTGGGAGGCCAGAACACTGCAAATCTTCTCAAGCAGACGATGACGGTCGTGCGTTGCGACAATGAGTTCGGTATAGCCAAACTTGGGGCGCTCGATCCATTGCACGGCACATTCAAACGAGGTGTCGGGACGACGTGCGCGACGGTCGATATATTGCCAGAGAGCAATGATGTGCTTCCCCATACTGCGCTTACTGCGGTAGCGGAAATACCGCTTGGGCATCAACTTGGTGTGCTGCTCGAAGAGATCGTGATACTTCTCCTTCAGTCCTGATTTCACGTCGGAAAGGATTCCCTCGAATTCCTTGTTGAGCGCTTCTGCTCCAGAAGCAGCTTCGCCCAGAAGATGTTCACGGGTGTGGCGATAGAGTTGGAGAATCAGGGATTCCTTCCAAGGCGACCAAGCCTCTTCGTTGGTGCCATTGGAATCGGCAAAGGTGAAAAGAAGGAGGGCATCAAGACGGTGTCGATCCTGCATGATCCCTGCGAACTCCTCGATCACCTCCGGGTCATCGATATTCATCTTGGTCGCGAATCGCCACAGCGTGAGGTGGTGATCAACAAGAAACATAATGAGGGATCGTCGTCCTCCTGTGATCTGAAGACGCTTGCACATCCGGGCTGCGAGCATGGCAGAGCCGTCAATGTGCTCACGAACGTTTTCAGCCCGTCCGGTATCGTGTAGAATGAGCGCGATATAGAGGGCGTAGGGGTCGGGATGCCGTAAAAACAGATCCCGGTAGAGGGCCTTTTTGGGTGCTTCATCGTCTACGAGGGCATCGAGTTGATCGATGCACCGAAGAGTGTGTTCGTCTGCGGTGTAGCGATGGAAAAACTCGTGCTGCACCAGGCAATCGAGAGCTCCAAATTCAGGGAGATAGCGCCCAAGGACACCGCTGCGGTGCATGAGCCGGAGACAACTCGCAACCTGGCCTTTCCGCTCGAGAATTTCGCGAAAGGCTTCCCTGTTTTCCTGACGGAGGCGGAAGGAATGGTCGATCAAATCCCAATGCTCCTTGATGAGCTTGCGAAGAGATGGAGAAGGGCGGACCTGATACTGCTGGCAATATGAGAAAAGTCGAATCAGGCGATTTGGGTTCTCGGTGAAAATCTCCTTCCTCCTCGGGAAGAGCCTCCCGTTCCGGATGGTGTAGTCATCAAGATTTTTGGGCTTTTTCTTGAGTAGGCCAAAAGTGAGTTTCGATCGCAGTCCGGCCTCTTTTTCTTCGCTGTGCTGAAGTTCGAAGATTTCAAAGACCGATTTAGTGTGGTTGTGGACATGGCGGGCGTGGGTGTAGTAATCCCGCATAAAGGCCTCGATACGACGTAAAATGGACTTGTTGGGGTATCCGAATTCATTGGCTAGAACTCCCTGAAAACGGAGTGTTAAAATATCGTTTCCTTTATCCTGATAGTGGAGGGCGTTGCGAACACGATGAAGAAAGGCAAAAGCGTCCTTGAGTTCGCGGCGGGCCATACCGCTGAGGATTCGCTTGCCAACCAACTGGGTCATCGAACGGGTTCCGGCTTCGGCGTCGATGATCCAGTCGAGGTTGTGATAGTCACGCAGGGTGCCGGGGCTCTCCTTGATGTTGGGCTCTTGAAGAAAAACGGTGTGTGACCACTTGGCGTGCCGGGAGCGGATATCAAGGCTCCGTTCTTCAAAAAAGATCTCGCGATCTTTCACGATGCATTCCTTACGAAAGCGAGAGCGGAAGGAGCGATAGAATTCAAGATCACCGATCAGGAATCGCGCATCAAAGAGGGTCGTGCGGGATTGCGGCTCGTGCTTGGCCTCGACGATACTTTCTGGGATTGTGCGGGTGGAAGGGAGGAATTTGAATCCCAGATCCCAGAGCATGTGCTGGATCCCTTGGATGACATCCTGGGTGGCCTTGGAGGTCTTGTTAGCCGTCGTGGGGGTCAGGAAAAGAAGGTCGATATCAGAGCCCGGGTTCATATAGCCCCGACCGTATCCACCATTGGCAAGCAGCGTCAGAGGAGGCGGGGAGGCGGGATCGGGAACAAGAGTGTGATAGAGCCCTAGGATGAGTTCATCAACGACTGCCGACCGCATGGCGGCATGCTTGTCCCCACGTTCGCCTTCGAGGTGCCGCTGATGAAGCTCCCCGTTAGCCCGGCTGATCCGACCTTTTAGAAAAGTGAGCCGCTCTTGGGGCGAGAGCTCCCGGAGGTGAGCAGGTCTGAGATCCAGTGATACCATGAAGACGCTGAGGAATCTTACCAACGGGTCGCGGTTGCCCGGTCACGCCCGCCATGACGGGCATAGTAGGATCGGCCTGCGCTGAAGGTGTCCAATGAGCTGCGGATGATTTTGACTTCCGCGCCCACGCCTACACGGCCATAGAGATCGATCACATCTTTCGATGTCATACGAATGCAACCGTAGGAAGCCGGACGTCCGATTTTGTATTCAGCGGGGGTGCCGTGAATATAGACGCAACGCCCAAAGGTGTTGCGATTGTGGGAGTCCAGACCACTGAGCCAGAGGATGCGGGTAACAATGGGATCGCGGCCAGGTGAGTTCGGTGGGACAATTGCCCCGGTCCGACGACGGCTCTGGAAGACGGCTCCTACAGGCGCGCCGCCACCAATTTTTTTAGCGATGACGTGGGTTCCGAGAGGGGTGCGATTACTTCCACGCTGACTTCCGAGTCCGAACATCGAGGTAGAGACGGGGTAGGCCTTGACGGGTTTACCATCCCTGATAAGAAGCATTTTCTGATCCCTAACACTGACGACTAAGGCGTTGTCAGTGTCGATTGGGTGACTGCAGCTGATGATAAGGACTGGAGAGCAAGCCAGGACTGCGAGAGCAATCGAGCGGAAGATGCGCATGTTGGTCGAAAAAGATTTAGTTTTTCTTTGAGAGAAACGGAACCAGCTGTAGGAAACTGCTCATCTGCCCCAACGAATTGAGCGAAGTGTAGAAGAATCCGACAGGGAAGGGAAGAAGCAAGATCGCTGAAGGCCAATTTCCTGAGAGCGCGGCGTCCATGACGACAAAGAGGAAAAAGATCCCGAACATCAATTCCACGATGGGAGTGAGGCTCTTGAGTGCCTTGTAGCGACTCTTTTTGATCGCCACCTTCTTTTTACCTTCGATGCCATACTTGGGAGTGCGGATGAAGGCTGTCTCGTGACCAACGATGGCCTCAAGAACTGCTTTGGCGTTATTGACGGCCATTCCGATTCCAAGCGCGAGCAGGAGAGGGAGGTAGCAGATTTGCTTGAGCCAGGTCTTCGGGTTGACCGCGATCTGCGCGACTGTGTAGAAGGTGATGACGGAGATCGAGGCGAAGAAGAAAATCGGGAAGTCAACAAGGTAACGACCTGTCGTGCCGAGATCCGGAGCCCACTGATTCTTCGGGTAAATGAGGAAGCAAAGCGCGATGAGCAGGAGATAGGCGAAGTTCGAGGTAAGGTGCGCGGTTGCCTCAAGTTTTATAGCAAGAGAATATTTGCTCTTCCAGATCGAAGGGAGGCATTTCTTGCAGCACTGTATTGACCCCTTGGTCCAGCGATGTTGCTGGTTCTTGAATCCAGCCATGTCGACAGGAAGCTCAGCGGGAGTCTCGACCTCTTTGAGGAAAATGAATTTCCAGCCCTTCAATTGGGCGCGATAGCTGAGGTCCATGTCCTCGGTCAAGGTGTCGTGTTCCCAGCCACCGGCATCTTCAATGGCTGACTTGCGCCAAATGCCACCGGTTCCGTTGAAAGTGAAGAATCGGCCTGAGCGGTTACGAGCAGTTTGTTCAAGCTCAAGGTGTCCGTCAAGGAAGAGTGCTTGCACCCGAGTCAGGGCGTTGTAGTTGCGGTTAAGGTGACCCCAACGGGTTTGCACGAGAGCGATTTTCTCGTTGGTGAATTGGTGGATGGTCTCTTGGAGGAGGTCCGGGTTTGGAACGAAATCGGCGTCGAGGATCAAGATGAACTCTCCTTTGGCGACCTTCATCCCGTTCTCCAGTGCTCCCGCTTTATAACCAGTGCGATCAGTGCGGTGGAGGCATTCTGCATCAAAGCCGCGATCGCGAAGACGTTGAGCTCCGGCCCTGGAGATCTCAACGGTTTCATCAGTGGAGTCATCGAGGATTTGGATCTGGAGCTTATCTTGTGGGTAATCGAGAGCGGCAACAGCATCTAGCAGACGATCAACGACGTGCAATTCGTTAAAGACAGGTAACTGCACGGTGACGAGGGGGAGTTCGTCCGTGGTGAATTCACGATCCGGTTGAGGACGTTTCTTGCCGTGTTTGAAATAGAGGTAAAGAATCGTCCAGCGGTGGAAACCGAAGCCAGCCAAGCCGATGAGGACAATGGTGTAGGCGAAATACCAGCTCCAAGATGAAAAGTCGTGTGACATAATTGTAAAGAGAGTGCGGTTGCAAAAAGCCGGAGAAATTTACAATTTCAGCAAGTAAATTGCGTGAAAGTGGTCCCCTACTCAGTGGGATTGCCAGTTCTTGAGTGAACAGTCAAGGTTTGGCTCCCGAAAAGATAGGGACACCCTAACACTCAATGCATGCTCTCGGAATGATCTCTGGACATTTTGAGGTCAGGCCGTTTTGTTCTGCCCCATGACTATTGAAACAGCCGGAGAGATTCGTTCGACATGGGGTGAGGGGCCAGTTTGGTGGCAAGGAAAGCTCGTTTATGTCGATATTGAGTCCCATTGCGTCATTTCTTACGATCCCAAGACAGGAGAAGAACGAACCTGGAACGTCGGTGAACGGGTTGGGACGGTTGTTCCGCGATCGAGCGGGGGATTTGTCATCGCGGGAGATCACGGCTTCTCGTTTCTCGACGATGAAAGCGGCGCATTGACTCCAATTGCCAGTCCTGAACCAGAAAAGACCAATAATCGCTTTAATGACGGAAAATGTGCTCCAGACGGCCACTTTTTTGCCGGAACAATCAGTCTGGTTAAGAAGGAGGGGGATGCCGACCTCTACCGTCTCTCGCCGGATCTCGAGGTTTCAAAGGCCTATGGACCGGTCACGAACTCCAACGGCATTGTTTGGTCTGCGGATGGACGTGTTTGCTATTACATTGATACGCCTAAGAAGGCTGTTCTGGCGTTCGATTATGACGGCGGACTCCTAACCAATCCTCGTGAGGTCATTTCAACGAGCACACTTGAGGCGTCCCCTGACGGGATGGCAATCGATAGCGAGGGGCATCTTTGGATCGCCTTCTGTCATGGTGCCTGTGTTATTTGCTACGATCCCGAGACCGGGGACGAAGTGCGGGAAATTGAGCTGCCATGCCTGGAAACGACCGCTTGCGCGTTCGGAGGCGAGGATCTGGCTGATCTCTACGTTACGACGGGAGTTCATAAGAGCGAAGTCGAAGAGTTGGCCGGGCGATTGCTGGTAATCAAAGGCCTTGGCGTCAAAGGTCTGCCTGCGCATTCCTTCGGAGGTTGAAAATTGGACAGGCCCGGGTGATTCACCCTGAGGTTGAGGGGGCGCGTGCTGGTTACTTTAGGGATCTTAACCATCGAATTGTGCTCCATGTGGTGCCCGAATTTGATTTAAGATACAACATATTGTGCTTATCGTTCACCCAGCTTGATCGCTGTCATTTGTCGGTTTAGTGTTCACGCCTTCTGCGAGGGCTCAAACGGCCTTCATCGCACACCCCTCATCTTCACCCAGTATGTTTCTCAAATCCCTCCAAATCTACGGCTTTAAATCGTTCGCCGACAAGACTCTTTTCGAGTTTGCCCAAGGCGTGACTGGCATTGTCGGGCCGAATGGTTGCGGCAAGTCCAATGTCGTGGATGCTATTCGATGGGTTCTCGGCGAAACTTCAGCCAAAGCGCTCCGCGGTGGCGAAATGGCGGACGTTATTTTTAATGGTTCCGAGAAGCGCAAAAAACTGGGGATGGCCGAGGTCACCCTGACCATGGCGGATTGCGAAGTGGCCCTGAAGACCGATTTTAACGAGGTCTCGATTACCCGTCGCGTCTATGCCGATGGAAAGTCGGAGTATCTCATCAACAACACCCGATGCCGCCTCCGGGATATCGCCGACCTTTTCATGGATACAGGAATTGGGCGTTCTTCCTACTCCATTATGGAGCAGGGTAAGATCGATATGCTGCT
The DNA here is from genome assembly GCA_963925135.1 of uncultured Verrucomicrobiales bacterium. Classification (GTDB taxonomy): domain Bacteria; phylum Verrucomicrobiota; class Verrucomicrobiia; order Verrucomicrobiales; family Akkermansiaceae; genus SW10. Next base: position 8,727 of record CAWUTG010000044.1, read on the forward strand.
CTCGGCCAAACCAGAAGACCGTCGCCAGGTCTTCGAGGAAGCAGCAGGGATTACCAAGTCCAAGCGGGAGAAGAAAGATGCCTTGCGGAAGCTCGAATACACCGAAGGGAACCTCCTCCGGGTCTCCGATGTGCTCGCCGAGCAAGAGCGTCGCATGACTTCCCTCAAACGCCAGGTGGCCAAAGCCCGACGTTACCAAGCACTGGCCAAAGACGTGCGGGTGCTCGACACCCACCTTAGCCATCGCCTTTTCGAAAACCTCAGTGGTGAACGTTCCGAATCGCTCATTTCACTTTCATCCCTCTTTAAGAAGCGCGACGTTTTCGAAGTCGAGCTTCCCCAACACGAGGCAGCCGTCGTGAATGCCCGGGACAAGGCCCAGGCTCTCGACACCGAGCTCTCAACCTTGCGTCAAAGTCTCTCCGAACGACGTAATACCATCTCGGCTGCGGAGAACCGCATCGCCTTCAACAACGAGCGTAAGGCAGAGTTGTCCGAGCGCCTGGGGCAGAATGAAAAGGATATCGACGCGACTGAATCCAGCCTCGTGGAACAGCAGGAGACCCTCCAGCAAAGCCAGGCTGCCCTGCAGGATCTGGAGCAGCGGATTGCTGAGAAGGAGACGCAGGCTAAAGAGCGCCAAGAGGCATCAGGAAGTCTCGTTCGTGAGCGTCAGGAATTGGAAAACCAACTCCGAAGTGCACGGGCCCAGGCAAACTCAACCCAGCAAATCATCGCCTCCTCGCAGGCTAAAATCGAGAGTGCCCTCAGCCAAATGGAAGGCAACCGCGAGCGCATGAAGCAGCTCGAGGAGGAATCCGAAAGACTTCTGGTAGAGCAAACCAAGGCGGTGACAGAGCGGGATGACTTCGTCAAAATGCTTGAGGATCATCAGAAGAGCCTGCCTGGTTTGGAAGACGTTCGCGAGAAGACCCAACGCGAGTTTGAGGAAGTCAGGGGATCGCTGGATGTGGCCCGCAAGGCCGCCTCCGAAGCCCATCGCGCCCTGTCGCAAAAAAGCTCGCGCCTGGATGTTCTCAAGCAGCTTGTTGAAAGCGGTGAGGGCCTTGAAAAAGGAACGCAAGCCGTTCTCAAGGGCCTGAACGATCCCGATCTCATCAAACCGGGAATCAAAGGTATCCTCGGAACCGAGCTTAAGGCACCCGATGAGCATGCCGTGGCCATTGAGGCGGCCTTGTCCCAGTATCTGCAGGCGATCATCGTTCGTGACGAGGAGTTGGCGGACTCCATCATCGAACGTTTGTTAGATGGTAAAAAAGGAAGCGCCGCTATTCTTCCGGAGAGTTTCCTTCCGGAATCCAAGGGTTCCCAGATTGAAGCCCTTCCTGAAGGAGCTTCCGCATGGGCTCTTGATGTAGTCACCGTCGACGCCAAGTTGACCGGCCTCATGGAGAACCTGCTGGCCCGCGTCTTGATCGTTCCTGATCGCTCAACTGCGATGAAGCTCCGCAAGGATTACCCGGACCTGACTTTCGTGACTGGCATTGGGGAGGTTCTAACACCCGAGGGGATTCTTCGGGGTGGCTCCAGTGGAGGAAAGGATAACTCGGTTCTGAAACGCCGAAATGAGATCGAAGCTCTCGCCGTTGAAGTTGACGCGCTGACAAAGATCGAAGCGACGGCCCAGCAAACAATTCTTGATGCGGAGAGCCGCACAAAGGAACTCCGCGAAGAACTCGAACAAGCCAAGGATCGCCTGCAACGTCATCGCGTTGAGGAATCCACGTTAAATGGTCAGCTCAAGCTCGCAAACCGCGAAGCCGATAGCATCCAGTCCAAGGTGGGGAATAACAAGTGGGAGCGCGAAGAGCTCAGCAAGCGCGAAGAGACCGCGACCGATGGACGCTCCACCCTCGAATCTGAACTCAGTGGCGCCCGTGAACGACTTGCGGCGCTTGAGGATGACTCCCGCGAGCTTCAAAGTCGTCTTGACGAAGTTTTGAAGCGGGAGAAGGACGCCCAAGAGCAACTCAACGAAGCACGCACCGCACTTGCGGTTGAGCGCCAGGCTCGTGATTCCGCCGCCAAGGAGCAGGACCCCATGAGCCGCCGTATTCGTGAGCTCGCCGAGCTCAACACCCGCCGCAAGCACGAGATCTCGACCGGAAGCGAGCGCATCCAGAAAGGCGATTCAGAGAACGAAGGGCTCCGAATCCAGATCGAAGAGCACACTCTCGAAGTTGAAAAGCTCACCACCGAGCTGAGCCGTGCCGACGAGCAACGGCGTGTTCTTGCCCGCGGAATCGAGGAAGCCGAAAAGGCCTTCTCCGGTGCCCGGAATCGTCAAAGCGCTGTTCTCAATCAGATCAACAAAGATGAAGTGACGGTGACCAAGTTGGACCTTCGACTCGAGAGTCTCACAGACACTGTCATGGAGCGTCACCAGGTGGACTTGAGTCTTTTCCGACCCGACACGCATGCCCTCATCGCCTGCATTAATGAACGGAAGGAATCTGAGAAGCGGGGTGGACGCCGGAAGCTTGATAGCAACGGTGAAGAGACTGATGACGAGGATGTCGAAGCTTCTGCCAGTCAGGATGACGAAGAGGATGTCGTCATGGAACTTCTGGAAGGTGATGGTCCTGACTGGGCTTTCGTCGAGGCCATCGTCGTTGATCTGAAGCGTCGTCTTGACTCAATGGGACCTGTCAATCTTGACGCGATTGAAGAGTTTGATGAACTCGAGGATCGCTTCAACTTCACCAAGAACCAGCACGATGACCTCGTGAGTTCGAAAGCGAAACTTCTCGAGATCATCGATCGTATCAACACCGAGTCCGAGCGACTCTTTGCTGAGACCTTTGCCCAGGTGAGCAAAAACTTCCGGATGATGTTCAAGCGACTCTTCGGAGACAAGGCACAGGCTGACCTGATTCTTCAGGATGAAAGCGATCCGCTGGAGTGCGGAATCGAGGTCATCGCGAAGCCTCCCGGGAAGAAGCTCCAATCCATTACCCTAATGTCCGGGGGGGAACGCTCGATGACCGCAGTGGCGCTTCTCTTCTCCATCTACATGGTGAAGCCCAGTCCCTTCTGTGTCTTGGACGAACTGGATGCTCCACTTGACGAATCCAATATCGGCCGCTTCCTCAAGGTGCTCGATACCTTCATCGATCAGAGCCAGTTCATCATCGTGACGCACTCCAAGCGCACGATGGAGCGCGCTGATGTGATTTACGGGGTGACCATGGAGGAATTTGGTGTCTCCAAGCCGGTGGGCATGCGCCTCACCTCCGAGACCTCATCCAAGAGCGGTGAGCCTAAGACAGCCGCCCAAAAGGCCGCACTGAAATTGGATGCTTAGGGTCCGCGGCTTTGTCCGCCCATAAGAACTTAAAAAGCCCGGTGGATTTCGATCCACCGGGCTTTTTGGTGGCCCCAACCACGAGAAGCACCATCTCGGAGCAATGCCCCAATGTGTGCAGAATGCCTAGAAACCCTAACAAAATCGACTATGCCGGCGGCCTTCCCGAGAGCTTCGAATCCTTCTTCGTCATCGAAGACCCCCGCACCGGGGGAAACAAACGTAAGCGGTGCCTACGCGACCTCCTTGACAGGGTCGGCTGAGGATGTTTTTCGGCGCGGGTCTTTGCGGCGAGCGGCGGCCAGCTTCTTTTGAGCCGAAGAAGAGCCAGTTTTTCATGCCGAGCTTTGTGGGGCGGACGGCGTTTTCAACAAGGTTGTTGTCAATCTCGAGGAGTCCGTTTTCAACGGTAGTTCTCAAAGCGGGTCCATTGGCCGAGGGCGTATTTGAGAGCTTCGCGAAGAAGATGACTGGGGCGGTAGCGGGCCATGAGGATTTTAAAGATGGCTTTGAGGCGTTTGACGATGGGGCGACTTTGACTGGAGCGGATCGCTTGGCGAAGGCGTGGTCCGGCTCCGCTTTTGCGCAGTTCGGATTCGATGCGG
>CAWUTG010000045.1:0-69841 GCA_963925135.1 uncultured Verrucomicrobiales bacterium
TTTCTGTTTTGAATCTCAAACTTTCCGATGTGGATTGGCAGGGACAGTCACCTTTATCATGGGCGTCTTCCATTTGAAGGGACAAGGCTTTGAAGGTAGTGAGTTAACAACTCCCTGGTAATCCCCTCCGCTCCGGTCCAATGGCGGCTTCAAGCACCCCACGCCAAAAGCAAATTCCTAGCAGTCAGTTAAGCTAGTCGGGGAAGACTATTCGATTGCAAACGGGGGGCAAATTTTCTATGAGCCTCAAATGAGAGATCAAGCTGACGACATTCAGGCCGTGGAGAATCTTGGAAAGGCGCGGGACGCCATCGTATCCGAGCTGCGCAAGACGATTGTTGGGATGGATGACGTGATCGAGCAAATGATGATCTCGATTTTTGCCCGTGGTCACTGCCTGCTTGTGGGGGTTCCTGGATTGGCCAAGACCCTCCTTGTAAGCTCGCTTGCGGAGACGATGTCTTTGGGATTTAAACGCATTCAGTTCACGCCGGATCTGATGCCTTCCGACATTACGGGCACCGAGCTTCTTCAAGAAGATCCCGAGACCCACCAGCGCAGATTTAAATTTCAGAAAGGACCGGTGTTTACCAATTTGTTGTTGGCCGATGAGATCAACCGGACGCCGCCAAAGACGCAGGCGGCCCTCCTTGAGGCAATGCAGGAGAAGCGGGTCTCTTCCGGAGGAGAAGACTATAAGCTCGAGGAACCATTCTTCGTGCTGGCAACCCAGAACCCGATCGAGCAGGAGGGAACCTACCCCTTGCCCGAGGCACAGCTGGACCGATTCCTCTTTAATATCATGGTGAAATATCCGAGTCGGACCGAGGAGTTGGACATCATGCGCAGCGTGACATCCGACGACCAACCCGAGGTGAAAGTGGTGGTTGATGCAACGGCTATTCTCGATTTCCAGCGTATTGTTCGGCGTATTCCAGTCGCCGAGCATGTTTTTGAATACGCAGCATCTTTGGTGAGATCTACCCGTCCCGACGAGCCCGATGCCCCCGATTTTGTGAAGAAGTTCATGGCCTGGGGTGCGGGACCCCGGGCATCTTTAAATCTGATCGTTGCTGGAAAAGCGCGTGCCGCTTTGCGCGGCCGCTGCCATGTTTCTGTCGATGATATTAAAGCTCTGTGTCTACCGGTGCTTCGCCATCGGATTATTCCAAACTTCGCAGCGCGCTCAGAGGGGATGACTCCGGACACCTTGATCGAAAGACTCCTTCTGGAAGTTCCTGCGGACGAGAAATTGCTCGCGATAAAAGTCAGCTAACTCGTCGCCAAAGAATCGGCTGTTCTGGCCATAATTCCATGCCCCTTCTCTTTGCATCCTGACGTATGTCTGAGCATTTACCGGATACCAACTACTTGGACCCCGAGGTCCTGCAGAAATTGGGCGACCTTGAACTCATCGCTCGTGAAGTGGTCGAAGGCTTGAGAGTGGGGAGCCACCGTAGTCCTCTCCGCGGCTTCAGCACGGAGTTTGCCCACCATCGGCAATACTCACCGGGAGATCCGATCAGGGATATCGATTGGCGGGTGTTTGGCCGGACTGATCGCTACTACACCAAACTCTACGAGGCCGAGACCAACTTTGATTGTACCATTCTGGTCGATGCCAGTTCGTCGATGACATACGGGTCCGGGAAAGTGAACAAGTTGGAGTATGCCAAATATCTCGCGGCCTCCCTCGCATACGTTGTGCTTAAACAGCGTGATTCAGTGGGCTTGTCGGTCTTTGATTCCGAGGTTCGTGGCTACATGCCGCCTCGCTCATCGATGGGCATCATTCTGGAGATCGACCGCTTGTTGCGTGAGGTCAAACCGACTCCCAAGACGAGTATTGCCAGACAATTGCACGACATCGCCCTGATGATGAAGCGGCGCTCCTTTGTGATTCTCATCTCCGATCTCTTTTCCGATGTCGATGACATCCTCGCGGGACTCGACCACCTGAGACACGACGGGCACAACGTCGTCGTCCTGCACACGCTTGATCCCTACGAAATCAAGTTTCCGTTCAGGGGCACCATGCTCTTTGAAGGCCTGGAAGGGGAGGAGCCGCTGACGACGCAACCCGAACGAATCCGCGACGACTATCTCGCCAGCTTCAACGAATACCTGAAGGCCTTGAAGTCGGGGTGCGTGGCAAGCCAGGTCGACTATACCACGGTAGATACCTCTCGTCCTCTCGACGCGGTCTTGGGCGAATTTTTCCACCTTCGCGAATCGACCCTCAATGGCGGAGTCGCCGCGACACGCCCATGAGTTTCTTTAATCCAATGTTCCTATTCGCGGCGCTCGGCATTGGATTGCCGATCCTCGCGCACCTGCTCAATCGCCAGAAGGTGAAGCGCACTGAGTGGGCGGCAATGCAATTTTTGAATCGCAATGTGCTGGTATGCTCCCGGCAAATTCGGATGCGTGATTTTATCCTCCTCTGTCTGCGCTGTCTTGCAATCTTGCTTCTGGTATTGGCTTTTTCCCGGCCGATTTGGAAGGGCGGGAATGCGGGTTGGGTTCCGGGTGAAGCCCGGGCCGGAGTCGTGATCGCGATCGATGCCTCGTTTAGTATGGAGCACGGGGGTGATAAGAATACCCGCTTCGATCGTGCCCTCGAGCAGGCGAAAGTCATCGGTGAAAAGATTCAAGCTGGAGATCCCCTTACGCTCATTCTTCTGGGTGGCGAAGACGAGGTTCTTGCCCGCAATATTGCCTTCGACCGGGAACGTTTCAGCGCCCTTTTGGAGGAGGCGAAAACAGCTCCGGTGGGATTGGATTTTGATCGTGTTCCCAAACGGATCAAGGAGCTCTTAGATGAGATGGATGCGCCGCAAAAGGAACTCTACTTCATCACCGATGTGCAGGCGCAAGACTGGCGGCAGTCTTCATCGAGTTTTCAGGAGGCGTTCGCTAATCTGAGCGATGATGCGGAAGTTTTTCTCGTTCCGGTGCCCGGCCCACCCGCTAACCTTGCGGTCACTGAACTCGATCTGGTCTCCGGAGTCCTGAGGAAGGGAACCATCGCCCGCTACCAGGCCACCGTGCTCAACTGTGGCATCGATGCTGTTTCCAATGTCGAAATTCAATGCCGGGTCGAGGGGGGGCAGATTGACAGCAAGGTTATTCCTCTCATCGCCGCCGGGAAATCAGAAACGGTCTCTCTCTTTGTGCCATTTCACAATGCGGGGCCCACCCGCATTACCGCCGAGATTACCGGGGATCTCCTCCCGACGGACAACGTTCGACGAGTGGTGGCGGTCGTTAAAGATCGTGTCTCGGTGCTCTGCGTTGATGGCTCGGATGGCGATGCCGGTCGTCTCGTGGTGGCCGCTCTTCTGGCCCGGGGCGACGGAGCCAAGGACGAGGACTACGTGGTCCGCTCGGTGCCATGGCTCTCTCTTCCAACCCAGTCATTGGACGATATCGACGTGATCATTTTTGCCGATGTTCCCGAGATCACTGCCGAACAGGCAACACAACTTTCCCGTTATGTGAGGCAGGGGAATGGCTTGATTTGGTTTGCTGGAGAGAATGTGAAAGCCTCTGTTTGGAACGAGCGCCTGGCAACCGAGCTCAGTCCGTTGCTTCCTGCCAGGCTCGGGCAGGTGGTTGATACAAGTACCACTCTTGGAGCAGGCCGACCACTTGATCCCGCCATGCCAGATCATTCCGTCAACCTCCCGTTGCGCTCCCTGCCGGAGGATCTCTTCAGTGAAACACGTTTTCTGAAGCACCTGGAGGTCGAACCAGCCTCTTCGAGCTTTCCGATCCTGAGTCTTGCTGGAAGCGGGGCTCCGGTTCTCCTGGAGCATTCGCATGGTCGCGGCCACGTCTTCATGTTTACCACCTCGGCCGAAACGAGCTGGAACAACATGGCGCTAACGCCGGTTTTTCCGATGCTCATGCAGCAAATCGTGACCTACCTCGCGGGACGGGAATTCGAGCAGCCCCGTATTGTCGGTGATTCCATTTCACTGTCCTATATGGAGCAACCGGATGCGAGTGATGCGGTCTTTGATACGCCGTCGGAGGATACGATCACCGTTCCGGTCCGCGAACATCGCAAGCAATTCAAGGCCATGTTGGAGGATACCCGGGAGGCAGGGTTTTACGTGGCTCGGGTCAGTGTGCAGGCACCTGGAATGCCGGTGGCGGTGAACGTTGATTCACGCGAATCTGATGTCACCTCCCTGACGGCTGCCGAATTGAATACCCATCTTGAAGGGATGGATGTCGTGGTGGTCAGTTCCGGGACGGAGCTTGTGGCGGCGATCGAAAGTAAGCGGACCGGTCGTTCATCCTGGCGTTTCTTCATGATTGCGGGGCTCGTCTTGCTGCTGTTAGAGAGCTTGTTCGCGGACTTTCTTCGCAAGCGAAAGCAGGCTCGTCGTCAGCCGGCGGACCCTTTTCCGGAAACCCAGAACTCAGCACAAAATGCCTGAAATGATCCCCATCTATGCTCGGATCGAAGAGGTCTTTTGGGCGCGACCACAATCGACAGGCACCCTGGTGGCAATCCTTGTCGCGATCGTGGTGCTGAGCCTCTATTTATACCGACGGCCATGGGGGGTGCCATTTTGGTTACGGGCCCTCCTGGCGGTTTCTCGCATCGTGGTGCTCGCCTTGGTCGTCGCCACTTTGCTCGAACCGACCGTTGTTGTGACCGAAACCCGGACGCAGGTGCGAAGGTTGCCGGTTCTGCTTGATGTGTCCGAAAGCATGTCGATGAAGGATCAACGCAAGCGCCCTGAGGATATCGTGGATGCGGCGGCGGCGTTGGGCATGGTTTCACTGGCGGATGAAGCGGAGGTCGACCGCACGATGATGCAGTTGGACTCGAAGCAACGCCAGCTGATCGCATCGTCATCGCGCCTTGATCTTGGCAAAGCCGTCATCAGCCAATCAGCGAGCCCAATTTTCAAATCCCTCGGCGAATCGCTCGACGTGAGTTACCACACCTTTGGTCAATTCCCGCGTCTGATGAGTGACGACGAAGTGATGACTGTGGAAGAGTTAAGCGGGTTGCAAGCGATTGCGCCAGGAACCTCGATCGCGACTTCGCTCGAGGCGGTGGCCAACTCCGGCGGGATTCCTCCGGCGGGCATTGTCTTGCTTTCCGATGGGATCGACAATGCCACCTCCCAGCAGTCAGAAGCTGTCCTTCAAGATCTTGGGGCACGGGGGATTCCCGTTTACACCGTGCCGATTGGGTTGTCCGATCCAGATGACGTTTCGATCCGCAATATCGTCATGCAAGAGGTTGCGTTCTCGGGTGATCGTGTGCCGGTTCGGGTGCATCTGCAGTCACGAGGCTACGAGCGCAGAACAGCCCGATTGTCCGTGCTTCTGAACGGTCGGAGTGTTTCGCAACGCACCATTCGCTTCGAAGGTGGATTGCAATTTGAAGACATCGACTTCAGGGTCGATGTCTATGAGAAGGGCGCGGCGCAAATCGCTGTCACCATTGAGCCCTTCGATGATGAGATTTCGATGGCGAACAATCGGGTCGAGCGAAGTATTCGAGTGGTGAACGAAAAGATCAACGTTCTCTACATCGAGGGGAACTTCCGTTGGGAGCACCGCTATTTACACGCCATTCTGAAGCGTGATCCCCGCATTGAGGCCACCTTCATCGCCTCCAATATGGGCCCGGAATTGGCTCGGAATTCTCCTGAACACATTGAGCGCTTTCCGAGTAAGAGGGACGAGGCCTTTCAGTATGATCTGGTGATTCTTGGTGACGTGGATTCCGCGTTTTTCACTCCGGAAGAACTGGGCTTGCTGGAGGAGTTGATCCGCGACCGCGGCGGCTCTTTGCTCATGCTCTGCGGTCCGATGCACTCTCCTTCGTCCTATGCGGACACTCCGGTAGCGGCGATGCTTCCCATTCGATTTGACCCAGATGAGAAGTGGGAAGAGGTCTCAGAATCGATCTTTCCAGTTCTCACCGCTGAGGGTCGGAACAGCATGGTGATGACTTTGGAGAATGACAAAGCGGAGAACGATCGCATGTGGAGCCGTGTGGCTCCGCTTGATCACCTGCCGCCCTTGCTTGGTCCCAAACCGGGAGCGACAGTTCTGGCTGCGCTATCTGATGGTAACTCCCGTTCCCAGCGCTATCCGCTGGTGGCCTGGCAGCGCTACGGAACCGGAAAATGTATGTCGATCGCGACCGACCGTCTGTGGCGTCTGCGCTTCAAGACCGGCGATAAGTATCACTGGCGTGTATGGTCGCAAAGTATTCAATTTTTGACTCTCTCCCGTCTGATGGGGGAGCATAAACGTATCCGTCTGGAAACCGATCGATCTATCTATACGGTCGGCAATCAAGGTCGGCTTTACGCGCATGTCCTCGACGACAATTTTGAACCGGTTGTTCAATCTGGTTTCGAAGTTGTCGTGTCCGGGTTGGATGGCACGGAGGTTCGTGAACGGGTCAGCCTCCAACCGGATCGCTCGCATCCTGGCCTCTATGAGGGGTATTTTTCGCCGCCCGAATCAGGTCGCTACCGGGTCGAGTCAAACGAAGAAGATCGCCAGGTTTCGAATACCACGGAATTTCAGGTGAGTGATGATCGTCTGGAGCTCACCGATACCGACATGCGCTTATCCCACCTTCAACGCATTGCGGACCTGACAGGTGGGGCCAGCCTTGGAATACTCGAACTGCCCAAACTCTCCTCCCTCATCAATAGTGACAAAGTCACCAGCACCATTCGCTCGGAGCGTCCGCTGTGGGATAACGGTTTGCTTGCCCTGTTGCTCATTGGCCTGTTAGGGGCCGAATGGATCATCCGAAGAAGACACGATCTGCCATGACCAATCATCGCCAAAAGACCGCCCTTGAATCGTGCGTGCGCTCGGTCTGGAGTCGCACGCAGCGGAAGCACTTCAGCGCTGGTTTTTTCGCGTTGTTTCGCTGGAGCATTCCGCTCTTCCTCATCGGGATGGTGATTGATTGGTTGACCTTCCTGCCCGTGGTGGGGCGGATAGCGGTGTTGCTCGTGATCGTCGGTATCTCTTTATTTAAGGCATGGCAGCAAGGCTGGCGGCATCTCCGCAGATTTGATATCACGCGAACCGCGCTGGAGATCGAGAACCAACAGGGAGGGCTCGAAAGCCTTCTTGTGACCGCCGTGCAATTTGGGAGATCCCAACCGACATCAGGAACGTCGAAGGAGCTCTGGAATGCCACTCAAGGCCGTGCTGAAGATGCGGCCGAGGGTCTGGAGCCTCGCAAGATCGTTGATTTTAAAGCCCTTCAGGTTCCGGCTTTTGTCGCGATGGGATTTGCGGTGGTGATGCTCGTGTTTGCCTTGTTGAAGGGACCCTTTCTCACGGTGGGGCTGGCTCGGATTTTCACTCCCTGGGTGACGGTTTCCTATCCAACCCATACCATCCTCGATATTGGTGCAGGGGAGCTCGTTCTTAAGGAAGGCGACAGTGCGCAGATTGTGGTTGGAGTGTCCGGAGTCGTTCCCGCGCTGGCGACGCTCTTCCTACGAACGGGCGATGAAGGTGCCCGTGAAATGGACATCGAGATTATCGATGGGAGGTGTGTATACACCATTGCCTCTGCTTCCCGTGATTTCAGTTATCGAGTCAAGGCCGGGGATGCGCGGAGCGACTGGCGTCAGGTTCGGGTCATTTTCGCACCGCGGATCGAGACGGTGCAAGTTGCCCTCGAATTCCCAAGCTATCTCGAACGTGCCACCGAAACAGTTGAGGCCTTAACCTTAACGGTTCCGGAGGAAACGAAGGTTCATTGGCAACTGGAGCTGGATCAACCGATTCGCGATGCCGTCCTGAATCGTGACGGTGAAGAATCGATGGAATTGGAAGTCACCGATGGTGGTCGTAAGCTCGTGATCGATGAGTTGGTTGATGCTTCCCGGGGGTATAGTTTCTCCTGGGTTGAAGAGGAGCAAGGGTTCGAGTTCACCAGTCCCCGCTACTATTTGCAGGTTGCCTCCGACCAAGCGCCACGGGTCGAGCTCACTTCACCGGAGTCGAATCTCAATGCCCTGCTGGGCCGTCAATTGGACCTCGCTGTGCGTGGCCACGACGATCACGGGATCGCGACCACGACGATCACTTACCGTGTGAATCTGCGACCGGAGAACGTTGTTTCTCTTACGACACCAGTGAACGTCGGCGAAGGGGAACAGGTTCTCGAATGGGATTACCGTGAAGCTTTGCCGGAATTGGTTGTAGGGGATACGGTGTCCTTTGTGATCGAGGTGGCGGATAAGTATCCCGGTTCGGATGGTCCTCACAAAGCTCGCTCTGAAACCCGACGCATCACCTTCCTTTCCCGTGAAGAATATCTGGCGCAGCTCGAGCGGAAGAAGGATCGTTTGCTCTCCCGTGTTCGGACGATTTACCGGCAGGAACGTGCTGCTCACGAGTTGGTCCGGAATTTGGATCCGCAAGTCGAAAGCTTCCGTCAGACCTGCCAGCTTGAGGCGATCCGGCAGGAAATGTTGCGGGAACAACTCAATGACACTGCTGGGGAAGTGCAGGATCTCCTCGACGATCTTGAGGCCAACAAAATCACTGACGCGGTTGAAGGAGAGGTGTTGGTTCGTGTTCGCGATGGCCTGGAATCGATCGCCGACGACCTGGTTGCGCAGGCGGCCTCTCTCCTGCGGGATCAGATTGGCAAGGAGACCAATGGGAAGGCAGATCCCACTGCGGCAATCGAAGTGGTCAACCAGGCTGCGCGCGAACTTTCCCGGCTTGTTCTTCAACGGGGCATTGATTCCGCCAGGGAAGTTTTTGCGCGGGAGTCGCACATGTTAGCGCAAGAGCAGGCGGCCCTTCGCCTTCACGTCTTGCCGTCAAAAGTAGGTGAGAACACCGCAGCCCTTGCTGACCGACAGACGGACCTGGCGGCATGGACCATTGAGTTGCTCGTTTCGCTCAAGGTAGGAATGCGCTACGATCAGCGTCCCATTTCTGTGCTCGGCCTGACTCGCCGCATGAAGGAATTAGGGGTCCATGACAAGATGCTCCAAGCCGCAGTCATGATCAATGATGGGAAGCGCATCGAAGCAGTGGCCTTGCACTCGGAAATCATTGCCGCTTTTCTCGAAGCAGAATTCAGCATGCGGACCGGGTCTGAGTATGCCTCGATCATGAAGTTCCGCGCTGAGCTGGATTTACTTCTCAAGGCACAACAGGAGCTACGTGCTGCTTGCGAGGAAATGAGCGATGATGAATTTAAGAGAGACCATCTTGGGCTGGCAACGATCCAGGCCGGGCTTCAAGCCGTTCTCGTGCCATCACTTCTCCCGCCAGTTCCTCCTTCGCGGGCCCGCTTGTTCGACAAGACCTTGCCGGAGCTCCCGCCTGTCGGGGAACGACGGACCGCGGCAGAAGGAGCGCTCACTGAAGCTTTGGTTCGCTTGCAGGCTGGAGACCAAAAGCCCGCCATTGACCAGCAGTTGGAGGCCGAAAAGCAGTTGGGCTCTCTCGTCGAACTCCTTGATAAGGCCTCGTTGGAATTGGGCCTGCGGACCCAGGGACTCGCCAGTCTTGTCTCCACGGCTACCGAGCGGGTCACTCAGCTCGAAGACTTCGAGACGCGTCAGATCGGCCTTCTCGAACTAACCGAGGAAACCGCACTGGATGAGTTGAATTCGGAACCGCTTGCCGAAACCCAGCAGTTTCTTGCCGATGTAATCGATGGGTTTCGGACGGAATTGATTGGGAAAGATCGAGATGTTCTTCCTCTTCTTAGTCGCTTGGATCAGTTGGCTGATGTTTTGGGAGAGTCAACCAAGGCACTCAAGGAGAACCGTCCTGAAGATGCGCTTGAGCCTCAAGAGGCTGCTGCCGATCTTCTCGCAGAAGCGCGGGAGCTTGCGCAAGGGCAGGGAGAGCGAATCGGACTTTTGCAGGACCTTTACACATTTCAACGTTCGGTAGGAAATGCGAACGACTGGATGTTAGACATCGTCGCCGAGCAGAATGATCTGATCGCGGAGACCAAGGCTGCCAAAAAGGGAGGTGGCCTGACTCTCATTCCAGTGATCAACAATCTGCGTCAGTGTTTGACCGATATCGCACCCGTGCTTGATCTTGTTGCTGGGCGTTTGGACGCCGGAACTCCCCTGGTGTTTGCGGGGACTGATTTGGAGGATGCCGTTTATGGCATCGAGAATGATGATTTCCTGGATTCAATTGATGCCCAAGAGGTGGCTGCCGAGTCCCTTGTTAAGGTGCAGGGGCTTGTGGCTGCGGTGCAGGGACAGACCGGATACGTGGCCGAGATTGTAGAGTTTCTGCACACTGCGCAGGGCGACATATCTCTCATGGCCTTTCGTCAGGAACAGCTCAGGCAACAGCTTGACGCTGGAAAGATTCCAACGGAGCTCGTGGATCAACAGAATGCCCTGCAAGCCGAGGCCGAGAACGATGGTCGACAGCTCATGAAGGTTACAGGCATGAACACTCATGCGGCGGCCGGGAATCAAATGCGCGAAGCTCACCGCATGCTGAAGGGCGGGAATACCGCTGCTGCAAGTTCCCAAATAGAGTTGGTTGAAGCGTCTCTCAAGGCGACGGCTGAACAACTCTTTTGGGTGATTACGATGTTGCATGGACTTCCCGGTATTGAGGTGCTGAGCTCCTCGCCCGAGGAGCTTGAACTGCTCCTTGAAGTCCTCGCGTTTAGCAGCGAACAACGGAATCTCTCCCGCCTCACTGAAGCGGCCCAAGCCGGTGATCTTCCCGCGTTGGCGGCAAGACAAAGCAGGCTGGTTGATGCAAATGCGAAGGCGTTGCGTCTTGATCCTCCTCATCCCCTGCTGATCGCTTCGCATCAACAACTGGCCATCGCCAATGCCGCCCTGCAGTCGTCCGACCAAGCCGGGGGCCGGCGTCATCAAGAGGCCGCTGACGAATCTCTAAGACACTTTATCATTGATCAAGCGTTGATTCTCGAAACGGCCAAGGGCCTCCCGTCTTCGAGCGACGAGCCAGTTTTGAGTGAAGCCGAGACTGACGATCTGACCGAATCTGTGGCCAACTTCGTTTCCGATTTTGTGAGCGGGGAGGCCCCCAAGGATCAACGCACTGAGTGGGAAGTTCTCGGTAACCGGAACCGCGCCGCTCTTAATCAAAACTTCGCCCGCGAACTCCCGCTTGAGTTCCGCGGGGTCCTCAAAAACTACTACGAAAGGGTCGCCAAATGAAATCCACCATACGCTATAAACTTGCATCTCTCGCTTTCGCCTTCCTGCTTGTTCAGCCAATGGCGGGACAGGAAGTCGAGGTGCCCGTCGCCCGGGATCAGGGTGGGATCGCACTCGAAGAGGATGGTGCCCCGGAGCTTACCGAGGCCGCCGACAAAGCGATCGAGCGCGGTCTTGAATTCCTGCTTAAGACCCAAAATAAGGATGGTTCGTGGACTTCGGACACAGGAACAATTTCTATCGGAGGAACATCCCTCGGGTTAATGGCATTCATGGTGAAGGGGCACTTTCCGGGTTTTGGTCGACACGGTGATGCCCTGAATAGGGCCAAGGACTTTCTTCTCAAGCGGGCCGGGGAATCACCCGCCGGAGCGATGGGCAGCATGTATGAGCACGGCTTGTTTACCCTCGCCATGTCAGAGTTGTGGGGGATGACGAAGGATATCGAGGATAACAAAAAGATTCAAACGGCTTTGGAGCGTTCGGTGCAAGTGATTCTGCGTGCGCAGAGTCCGCTTGGGGGATGGCGTTATCATGCCCGTCCCGATTGCGGTCAGGACACTTCGGTTACTGCGATGGTCTTCGTCTCGCTCGCTTCGGCCCGCCAGGCCGGAATTCTCGTTCCTACCGAAACGATCGACCGGGTCATCAACTACCTTCGTGAGCAGGCCTGGAACGAGGCGACAGGAGGCTTCGGATATCAAGGCAGCAGCGGCACTACGATCGCCTGCACTGCCGGGGGAGCCTACTCGGCACAGCTTTGCGGACAGCGCGATACCGAGTGGGTTTCAGCCTCCATTCGTTACCTCGAAAACAACCCGAAGGTTTTTAATCGCAAGGAGCTTGGTCATTTTTACTACGCGCACTACTACGCGATTCAAGCGATGGTGCAGGCGGGTGGAGAGCACTACGCGAACTGGTATCCCAAGATCCGCGACACTCTTATGGGACTACAAAAAGCCGATGGCTCCTGGAACGACGGTGAGGGAGCGCAATCTCCCCACAAGACGCCCATGGCGATCATCATCCTTGGCACCCCGCATCGATACATCCCGGTTTATCAGAGGTAGAAGATTACCCCTGACAGCAGACCATTGAAAAACTAGACTGAAAAGAATGATGAGATCACGAACTTCGATCGCTCTGATGGGCATGCGCTGGGCAGCCCTGCTGGGTCTTTGCCAGATTGCCGGGGCGGCCAACAATCCGGAAGTGGCGCTGATCGCCCGGGGCGAAGAGCTATTGACCAAATTCAGCGGGATGCTGGATGCGTTGGGTAAGGATGTTTCGGCCTCCTTACCAGTGATCGACCAGCAGAAGCAGACGGCCTTTCTTGAGGCCCGTGCTGCCCTTGCGGGTTTCGAAACTCCCGATGACTTTCCTGACGCGGTTACCAAGACGAAGCACGATGAGGCGAGAGCTCAATTGGAGTCGGACATCTTGTTTACGGCGAGAACGATCCTCAAAAATGCGGCCGGCGTTCTCGGCAGCGAGACCCTGGATTCCAAGTTGATGAAGGCGGCAATTCTCAGGAATGCCACTCCCCGTGGATTGGCTGAGTTTGCACAACAGGGCGCTGCGGAAGAGGCTTTGTTAGAGAAGCTCTTTGCCGATGAAGTTTTGATGAAGCAGATCCTCGTGGCAGGGGGTGTCAACGGTGGCGAATACGGCGAGGCGATGCAGGTTTACTCTGCAATTTTAGAAAAGAGTGAACGGGCCCGCGAGGTGGGAAGCATTTTTCAACGTCTGGCACTCGGGACCGCGATCCACATGCCCTGGTTGATTGGTAAGGAGAAGGGCGGGGTTCATCATATTGTGTATCGAACCCAGACCACGGTTGATCAGGTGGAGCGCTATTTGCACTATGAAAAAGCCTTCCTCGATGGGGAACTCGATCCTGCTTTCAAGGAAATGACGACCTGGGAGTGCCGTTTTATCACGGACGATCCCTATAGTAACGAGGACCTGGCGTGGACCCGTAAAATGATGCGGACTTATCGTCCTGATCATATTACCAATCCCGACTATAAATGGCGCTATGTGCGCATCGTGAAGAGCGATGTTCCCTACGTAAGCCCAACTTCGGATCCAGCTCTGGGAACTCCCGCACAACAGCATATCGCGCTGGGTGGGATTTGTGGAAGGCGTGCTTTTTACGGTCGCTTGGCGACCCGCGCTTTTGGGATTCCGTCACGAGCTTCCACGCAAACCGGGCACGGCGCCATGAGTCACTGGACGCCCGATGGATGGGTTGTCTGTTTGGGTGCCTGGTGGTCGTTGGCTTGGTGCGGGCCGCAGGGCGGGCTTGATTTTTTGCTGGATTCGCAGGCTCGCGAGTATCCCGAAAATTATTTAAAAGTATTGCGGGCCCAGTGGATCGGCGATGCGCTTGGCGAGGATGACGTGGACATCCGGACCTACGGAAAAGGAGGTGGGTTCTGGGACGGTTTGGCTTTTTATCAGAAGGAAGCCATCGTGAAGGAAGCCGAGATTGAGGCCCTCGAATTGGCCGGTGGAATGAAACTGGGCGAGTCCGACGATTTGCTCGGTGATGAGAAGGGGGAGGAGATCGAAATTCCTGAAGAGGATCGAGCGATTGTTGTTGGTAAAGATGGCACAATCAAAATACCCGCAGCGGCTTGTGATCGGCCTGCGAACAGCACCGATAAAGTGGCCTTCATGAAGAGTTGGGGAGGTGGTACGCAGATCCACTATGGCCGACTTGGCGAGCGACCCGAATTAATCCGATATACCGTGGAGGTTCCTGCGGACGGGAAATACGAACTGGTGGCACGAGTGGCGACAGTCTCGCCGAGGCAGGAGATGATCCTCCGTTTGAATCGACGAACACTTGTCGACATTCCATTGCCCTACACCAAGGGAATGTGGGAAGAGTCCGAAGCGGTGACCATCGATCTGAAGGAGGGGCGAAACACGCTCATTTTCACGTGCCGGGCCCCGAACCGCGGAGTCACAATGAAGGAACTTCAACTTTCTCCCGTGAAGCGATGATGATTTTTTCGATGCAAAACAAGATCTTGAAAATGCGGACCCACCAAAGGTCCCTTCGATTACTTCTCGTCGCTCTGCTGATGTGTGTCGGCACGGTGCTGGCCCAACATGAAGGTCCTCCCATCCCGCAGGCGAAAATTGACGAACTTGGGACCGCCCTGACCGCGGATAAAGATGAATCGTCCGAGGCCCGAAAGCGGCTGTCGGTGAAGCGGATGATCCGCGCCGGAAGTGAGCTGCTCGAGGCCAATGTCAGCGCGCCCAATCGTTTTGAAATTCTCGGCCTTCTTTTTAAAGCACAGCAGCAACTGTTCGGGATGGACGATTCTTCGCGAAATCGTGAGGCTCTCCTTGAGATCTGCCGGGAGTTGGTGAAGGCTCCGGATTTGTATGCCGACCTTCGACTCGATGCCGATCTCCTGTTGACACAGACCGAGTTGGCCCGGGAGGGGGGGGGAAGGAGGCACGTTTGGCTGCCCTTAAGCCCATGGTCGCCCGCTATCGTAACACGCCCTCGGAGTCGAAGATGCTCCGTGTTGCCATGGTCATGGCTCTTGAACTCGGGGATCCCCGTTTGATCCAGAGTCTTCGCGATCAGATTTCGGAGCGCTTTGCGGGAGATCTTGAAATGATCAACTTCCAGCGCGACAAGCTGGGTGGTCAGGTTTTTGGAGCCCCGTTTTGTGGCATCTTCAAACGCAGTGACGGAGGGATGATGCAGTTGCCGGGCGATGCGCTGGGCAAGACCACGGTGCTCTACTTTTGGTCGAAGAAAGATCCTGCCGTTGATCACGTCGAACGGCTGGCCGCGGAATGGAAGGCTCAAAAAAATGAGATCGGTGACAGGCTCAACATCGTGAGCTTCAACGTCGACGAACTCCCGGACGCCGGTGAGAAAATTCTAAGTGATCTTGGCGTGGACTGGCCTGCTCTGCATTTGCCCGGGGGGCGCGAGAGTCTACTCTACAAGACCTTTCCTCAAAACGATCCCGCGATGATGACGCTGACCCCGACCGGGTATGCGGCGCTGGTCATGTCCGGTTCCACCCGGGTGCGTGAGGGCGATACCGGGAAGACTGATTTTGCCCGCTGGTTTCAATCGTCCTTGGCAAGGGACTGGAGCAGGGCCCGCTACACCACCCAACTCACCTCGCTTTTCGCAGGTGATTTTCTGGTCGTTGATCCCGAGGGGCCCTTCGATCCGATGCTGCCTCCGGAAGTCAAAGCGGGCATTCCGGTGTCTCCGCGAAATTCGGGTGGCCAGCAAAGAGATGTGTCCTTGGTTCCTGTCGATACCCTGAACGAGATCCAAAAATGCTTTGTGAAAGCGCCACTCCGTTATCGCATGTCGGCGGAAGAGATTCGCTCCAGCTACCAGAGAGCGGAGGATCTTTGCGCGAAGGCGATCGCGGCCTACCCGACTGCTCCTGATCTTTGGATCGTGCGTAATCGTCGCATCGTCGCCCGGTTGGGTCTTTGGAAACTCACCTCTGATCATGCTCACTACCAACGTGCGGTCGCGGAGGCGAAGGCGGCATTGGATGCCGGGATGCCGAAGGGGGTGGACGTTGTGGCCCGATTTTGCCTCGCCAAGGAAGCGCTGCACGACCCGGAGGCAATCTCCAAAAAAGTGATTAGTGATTTCGTCGAAACCATGGGTGGAGAGCATGCCTCCGGACCCGCTCTCGCGGCAGCAGCTTTGCTCGCTCTCGATGTGGCCGATCGCGGGCTGCATGAGGAATACCGGAATCTCATTCTGGCGCGCCACGTTGACCATCCCATGATGTGGACCTTCGTTTCCTTCCTGCTCGACCGCTATCATCGTTACTGGCTCTTTCGCGTTCCCTTTACCGCCGGTTGGTCATATGGACGACAGCAGCAGTGGGTTCTCTCGCAAGGGCAACCGGATGAGGTTCAACGCAGCGTACGGGCGGAACTTCAAACCTTGGATGGCAAACCCTACCGCATTCCGGAGGACAGTTCCGGCAAGTGGACCGTCGTCTTGTTTGCAAGCAACTGCGAGGACCCCAAAAAATCTCCGTTGCATGAGATGGCTGCA
Source organism: uncultured Verrucomicrobiales bacterium (assembly GCA_963925135.1). Classification (GTDB taxonomy): domain Bacteria; phylum Verrucomicrobiota; class Verrucomicrobiia; order Verrucomicrobiales; family Akkermansiaceae; genus SW10. The sequence continues at coordinate 16,276 of CAWUTG010000045.1, forward strand.
AGACACTTGATGCCCTATGTCGATAACCGCGGCCTCGACGATGTCCAATTAATCGTGGCAGTCATGGCTGACGATCTTGCTCCTGTGAGTGCTTACCTGAAGGATAAACCAATCGATTGCGAGACCCTGGTCGTCCCGGCGGGCGTCGCGAATCCTCTCGTTCAGCAGCTCGGTATTCTGGATGAAGATGAGACGCCCAACGCCCTTGTTCTTCGACCTGATGGCAGCATCGCGGCTGCCCTATCAGGGTTGACCATGAGCCGGGTCAAGGGGCCGGTGATCCCGAACGTCATTGATTGGCACGATGAACAGGCCGTTAAGGCTCTCTTAGAGAGTGGTGAATTGGAGAAGGCCGGGGAACTCATCTTTAAGCTGGCTCCTCCCTATGATCCGGAAGCGGTCGATGAAAAGGGGCGCAAATTGAAGGAGCCCGTGTGCAGTATTTTCCACCTCCGCGCCCGCGCCCGGGTTTACATGGTTCTTAAGAAGTACGAGGCCGCTTTGGCCGATGCCGAGGCGGTTGTGAAAAGCCTGACCGCAACCGGTGGTTCGATGAGTATGCGCCCCAAAGATTTGGACGATGCCGAGCAGTTTTTGGAGGCTATCCACGAGAACTTGAACGAGGCAAAGTAAAGCCGTGGGTCGGCAATCATCTCTTGAACTATTCCAAGTGGCCTGGCTCCGGATTTCACCCTGACGCACCATGAGAATTCCTGATATTTCATTTTTCTGCGCGTTCTTTATTTTCAGCGTCCTGACATCGCCAGCTCTATATTCTGCAGAACCCATATTCGTTGGCGAAGGCGGAAAGCACCTGTTCATTCTCTCGGGACAATCGAATATGGTGGGGCTCAAGCACGAGGAGAGTTTTGTTCCAGCGGTGATCAAGGCCTTTGGAAAAGACCGTGTGCTCGTGGTCAAGGATTCCCATAGCGGGCAATCGATTCGCAGTTGGTGTCGATCCAACCACGAGTTTCCACCGCCAACGACTGGAAGGGTTCCGAAGGTGAGAGGGGAGCTGTATGAGAGTCTGATCAAAAAAGTGAATGCGGCGATCAAAGGGCAGGTTCTTCAGACCGTTACCTTCATTTGGATGCAGGGTGAGTCAGACCTGAACAATACAGCCTACGACGTTTACCTGTCGGAATTGCTTAAGCAGCTGCAAGGCGACCTTTCTTTTGAGAAGATCAACGTGGTCATCGGTCGAATTAGCGATAGCGGACTCGATGTCCCAAAGCGGCTACACGGTCGCTTGAATATCCGACGGGTTCAGAGAGAGTTCGCCGAAGCTCATGCAAGGGGAGCATGGGTCGACACTGATGATTTCAATGATCGGAAGGAAGGGGACAAAGTGATTCACGATCTGCACTACACCGCAGAGGGGTATCGCCTCCTCGGGACTCGGTTTGCCGGGAAGGCTGTGGAATTAATTGCCAATGGAGTCCCGGTCCGGGATGCTGCTGATGAAGGCTGATGATGAAAGAAAAAGGCCGGAAGGCACTATGCTCTTCCGGCTTTTGAAAAGTGTTAGGGATTATCGGCCCGGGCCACGTTGAGGAGGTCCACCGGGGCTATCCCCTGGAGGAGGTCCATTGGGACGTTCACCACCACCGCCGCCTTGTCCAGGGCCGCCTTGGCGTCCGAGGCCGGCTTCTTCGGTGGAGAGTTTCCCGTCGTCATCGCTATCGAGTTTGCGAAGGGATTCTTCTGCGGCAGCGAGTTCTTCTTTGGAAAGGTCGCCACTCTGATCTTTGTCCAGAGCGGTCATGAGTGGGGATGCAGGTGGGCCTTTTGGCTGATCTCCTTCTTCACCTTCGGACTTTCGTTTGCTTCGGCGTCCCTTGGGAGGTTCCGGGCGGAGTTCGTCGGCGCTGAGGCTATTGTCCTTGTTCTTGTCCAATTTGAGGAGGGACTTGATCGCGCCCCTGATCTCAAACGAAGACAGTTTTTGGTCTTCGTTTTTGTCGAGGGCGGTAACGATAGGATCGGGTGGAGGACCCTGGGGTGGTCCTTGTGCGACCAGGTGGAGTGATGATCCTGTCAGCAGGATGGCGATCAGGCGTTTTGTTTTCATAATCTCAATCTCGTTTGGGTTAGTGATCGGATCACGGAGTGACTTTGATCATCGCTATTATGGCGAGATGAGATGAACCGGGCATGAATGGGAAAAAGAAAATGAATCCTTTTAACGTCGGCGCCTTGAGGGGGGATTCTGGATTTCCTTTTGAACTTCCGGAGAGAGGCCACTCGTTGTCAGCCAGACTTTTGCAGATTCCGGGTCGGTGCGGAAGTAGGCCTGGCCAGCATGGGTGAGAGAAGACGTTCGCAAGTTTGGGTCGCTGATATCCTGAGCCCAGGCAATGGCGGTTTGTGGATCCTGATAGGCATAGCCGTTGGAAAATCCGCTGATGGCAGAATCGCGTTTGGGGGACGGCGCCATGGACATGAGATATTCTCCGGCAGCAACCGGGTCCCGGTCTTCCCAGTCGCCGAAGGCTGAGTTCAGCCCTGCCTTTTGGCCTTCCCCTGCGGGAAGTTTGTCCAGCCAACTGACCGCAGTGAGCGGGTCGGCGCGAGCCCAGCGTTGGCCGATTTCTTCGACGGCCCTGACGGCATATTCTTCCGAGGCAAATTGCTCAACCCACTTGGCAGCGGCGATGGGATCCTTCCTTGCGTAGGTTCCGGCGATGCGATCCATGGCGGCTCCTTTGAGCGGACCATCGGGAAGACCTTGACTCCAGGCTGCGGCAGCTTCAGGTCCGTCCTTTCGCAGGGTTTCGGATGCGACGATGTCCATCAAGCGACCGGCGTTTTCATTTCCATCTGCTTGCAGTTTGCCCACGTATGCCGCGGCGGCATCGAGATCCCGGTCTGCCAGGCCTGAGACGATACTGGCTTCGAACTTCCCGCGTTCCTTGAGGAGATCCTCAGGAAGGTTCTCAAGCATGGCCATGGCACCTTCCGGATTGGCCGCGGCCCATCCGGTCATAAGGGATTCCAAATCCTTGCGGTCGGTGAGGAGGGCCTGCTGGAAGGCCTCCTGTCCGGCAAGTGCGCCCCAGGCGTAATTGAAGTCGCGCCATTCCTGACCACCCGCATCGAGAGAAATCAGTTGGTCACGGATCATCGAAGCGTTTTCGGGGTTCATGCCCTCGAGGAGCTTCGCGAAAGCAAGTCGGCGCTTTACGGGGTTGGGATCACGGAAGGCTTCTGTGGCGAGAGCTTCCATGCCCTGCGCGGAAAGCGATGCTCCGCCGAAAAGTTCAGCGAGGAGATTGTCCGGTTGGTTGGAGGCGGAGGTTCCTAACCGTGATGACTTGGAAGAGGTATCCGAGTTTCCCATAGAGCGCATTGACGACGCGCCGGGAGACCGCTCACTCATGCCCTCATCGGCTTTACTGGATGAGTTGGAGTGATTGGATGGAATTTGGGAACCAAGGACCAACGCCGAAACGAAGGCGGTAGCCCAACAGCCGTGAATCTTCAAATCGCTTATTTTCACGGCGCCACAATAGTGCAGGAGATTTAATTCGCAATTTGAAATCTCGAGCTGGAAGTTAAGCAGGGTGTTGGATAGCAAGGAGTTCCTGCCCGGGGTGATAGGAAGCGTCGGTTCTTTGAGACGAGCGACGTGGCTAAGACACGGGGAGACTTGAATTCATTGGTGATTTTAGCGGACTGAAGCCCTGATGCGAAGGAAGGCTTTATCTTGATCTGCGATAGGGTCGGGATAGCGATGGTTAAACCAAAGGTATCCGACGGGTGCCGGTGGTAAGCCGACAGGATTGACTGTTGGGACGGAAGGGGGCGCCCAATTTTGAGGGATGGAAGAGGCTTGTCCCGCAGAGTTGAGCCCGACGGCGAGATATTCACCGTTTGGCTGGGTGACGCCGCCGGAGCGTCGAAGATAGCTTTGTGTGAGCCATGTGCTGCCAGCGTTTGTGATCGTTCCGATTTTGCGGAATGGCAGGGAGTTTCCTTCAAGGTGATCACTTCCGAAGGCGAATTCTTCGCGAGCACTGGTCTCCATCGAGGTCATCTTCGGGAAGACTGTTCTGTCCGGTGAGGCCATTTTCGGAGGCCCACAAGTCGTACGACGGCCAGTCTCTGAGATTGATCCAAGGGTTTGACTCGATAGAGAGTGTTGTCTTCATCGAGGAAGGTGAGAGTGAGTCTGAAGAATCCCTTTCCCCATTCCTGAAGATTCTGAGTTGAGATGACCGGGGTGGCGCCGGGAAGTTGGGTGCCATTGACTGACCAGTTGACCTCATGAATGGGTCCAAAGTCGACGGGGAGGAAGGGGGTAAGATCCAAGGTGAGATTTCTGCTATTTGAGGCCACGATGGCATCGAATTCGAGAAGATACAGGTATTGGGATCCATTGGGTCGCGGGTCTGAAGTCTGGAGCTAAATGGAGACGAGACTGTCTTCTAATTCTCCATCCGGAGGAGGATCATTTGGATCGACTGCCAGTGAGGAAAGCCATCGCCATCATTTCGATGAGCGTCCCAATATGGATCCTCGTGTCAATAAGGTGCCAGGGCCCCGCATCAGTGATCCGGGTTTTGTAGGTGGCCGGTGCTCCCGGAGTGCCTGCATTTGGAAGGTCTCCAAAGTCCGCTGGACCCGCCGGACTCTGGGCCGAGGCACGCAGTGAAAGAGCCGATATGCAGAGCAGGAGAACGAATTGATAAATGTGTCGTCGCGCTATCGTTATAAAATAATGATATTAAAAATGCGGGGATTGTGATCAAGGATCGAGAGCTCTCGCAGGAAATTTGTTAGTGAAGTGAGAAGTGGAAGTCTTCCGGTTTTATCGCGAGAGCTGAGCAGGGGGTATTGTGAATGAGTCCCTCAGCGGTGGTGCCCAGCAGGAGTTTCTTGAATCCAGTGCGACCACGGGTTCCCAGAACGACGAGGTCTGCTTCCATTTCTTCGAGGCACTCGGTGATTCCGTGGTGGATGGTGAGGGCGCGTTTGACGACGGTGGAGAGATTTTGGAGATTAAACTGGGTTCCAATAGTGTATCCCAACTGGTCGAGGCGTCCTTCACAGCTCTCTTGAAGGTTGGGCTCTTCGATCATAGGGAAGGCGGGCCCCAGCCAGCCGATTTCTGAATCGGCGTAAATCGGTGGGCGATAGACGTATACGAGGCGGAGCTCAGCCCCGTCTTGCACGGCAATTTCGGCGGCGCGATGGACGGCGCGGATTGAAGTGTCGGAGAAATCAACGCAGGCGACGATGCTTTGGAAGGGGCGATCCTGATAGTTCCGGACAAGGAGTACTTCCACAGGGGCCTTGCGAATACAGCGGGATGCGAGCGCACCCACCTGATGGTGTTCAGTGGTGCTATAGCCCCGTGAACCAAGAACCAGAGCTTCGGGGGTATGTTTTTCGATGAGCTTGAGCGTTTCCTCGAAAGGATGACCGATGGTCACGACCGCTTCAATGTCGTGGGCTGTTGCAATGACCTCCCGAATGAAGGTGGCCATTTTTTCTTTTGCGAAGTTGAGGACTCCTTCTTCGGTGCAGGCTTCCATGTGCTTGATGTCTCCCATGATGTCTTGATCAAGGACGTGGAAGCAGACAAGCGAGAGGTCCCGGGTATTCGCCATTCGCGAGGCTTCCTTGAGGGCATTCTTACTGTGCGAGGAGTAGTCGACTCCGACGAGGATGGTTTTTTTTGAGCTCATGAGTTTGATGGGTGGCTAGATTTTTCAGATGATGGGGACGACGAGGACGGGGCACTTGGTATGGCGAATAATGGTTTCGGCAGTTCCGCCCATCAGGTCTGTTAGAATGCCTTTGATTCCTCTTCCAGAACGCCCGATGACGACGAGGTCGCATTCAGAGGAGTCGAAGTGTTCAAGAAGAGCCGTCGAGGGGTCTTCGTGTTCCAGGCGAACGGTGCCGGCATTGCCTGAAAAGAGGGGGGCAGCGGTTTGTAATATTCCCGCGAGTTGGCCATCCATGATCTCGCGGTATTGCTCCTTTTGTTCCCTATTATCGAAAACTTTAGTTTGATACCGGAGCCTTGCGGGACGCAGCCAGGGAGGGCGACAAGCGTGCACGATTTCAACTTTACTCTGGTGGCCGCTGGAAATCCGCGCCGTGTTTTCAAGAACGGGGTTGGTCGATTTTGAGAAATCAACGCAGGCTAGGATCAGGCCAGTTGCCTTTTCATTGGGACGATTGACAAGGAGCACCGGCATGGTCGCAAAGCGGAGACACTTAATGGCGAATTGTCCGGATTTCCGGGAGTCGCTGGCGTAGTCGTCATCGCCGAGGACGAGGAGGTCGAAGCCTTCTTCATTGGCATGAGAAACGAGTTCGTGATGGGGGATGCCTTCGCCGACCTGGCAGGAGACGTGATTGTCGTTTCCAAGGACACCTTCGACGAAATCTTCCAGACTGGTCTTGGCCGCCCGCATCATCATTTCGTGTTCGATCATGTAGAATGAGACGAACTCATTGAGCTCGGCAGGTGGCACGGCATGATAGGCGGTGATCTTGGCCCCTGATTGTAACGCGATCCGATTAGCCTTCCAAAGGGCATGTCTGGAAGAGTCCGTGTAGTTGATTCCGACGAGGATATTCTGGTAGGGTTTCATGGCGCTTTGTTCGGGGGGGGCTAGGGAGGAGCGATCAAATTCCCTCCTCTCTACTGTGAAAGATAGCATAAAGATGGGGACGATGCTCCGCATTCCTTGTCAGAGTTCACCCGCAGGTTGAGAGGAGAATGGTCGATTTCCGGTCGTCTTTGAGGTGTCAGGAAGGATCGTGAATTCGATTTTTGTCATTACCGATTTAAAATTAGGGATTTGAATGACAAAGTCCCAAAGGGCGTTCTCTTTTATGGGGCCGATGAAATCTTTGATTGACCCAACGGGAGGTCGCTTTGAGATGTTCCGAAATGCTTTAGAAATTGCCAAGAGAACGATCTCATCAGAGAGTGCGGATGGCCCAAGGGGTTCAAAATGGTTTTTTTTGATCTTTTTGCCTGTTGTCGACCGTTTCCAAATTTTTGTTCCTATGAAGTCACTTAATTCCAAATCCCTGTTTATTGCGGCGGCATGTCTTGGTTCTCAAGTCTGCCTCGCGCAAACAAAGCTATCGGAAGGAGTATTGCCTCCGATGAATCCCGAGTCGGTTGCCTTCGAAGCGAAGCCTGCTCCTTCCAAGTTGGCCATCAAGAAGGGCGATACTCTGGTCCTGATTGGATCGGGCATGGCCTCGCGGATGAACCACTTCGGACACTTTGAAACAGAAGTGCAGCTCAACTTCCCCGACAAGGAGTTGACGATCCGCAATATGGGTGACGAGGGGAATACTCCCGGATTTCGTCCCCATCCCGGTCGAAATCAGGATCAACAATATGCCTTCCCCGGCGCCAAAGAGTTGTTGCCTCCCGAACTCCAGGTCAATACCAGCCCTCAAGGCCACTTTGAAACTCCCGATCAATGGCTGACCCGTCTGGGCGCTGATACCATTGTGGCCTTCTTTGGATACAATTCTTCCTTCGGGGGACCCAAAGATCTCGGTCGCTTTAAGAAAGAGTTGGAGGCCTTTGTGAAGCACACCTTGTCTCAAAAATACAACGGTGAATCTGTTCCCCAGCTTGCGTTGGTGTCGCCAACCGCAGTGCAAGATCTGTCAGCCAAGTTCAGCGTTCCGAACGGTAAGAAGGAGAACGATAATCTGATGCTTTACAGCGGCGTGATGAAGGAAGTTGCGGCTGCGAATGGCGCACTCTTTGTCGATACCTTCTCGCCAAGCAAGAAATGGTTTTCATCTTCGGATGAGCAGCTCACGACTGATGGAGCCCTCCTCAATGAGGCTGGTTACAAGAAGCTTGCTCCGGTTCTTGCCGAGGGACTCTTTGGCAAGACGGCCTCTGACCAGTCGCTCCGGTCCGGAATTCATGCCGCCGTGATGGAGAAGAACTTCATGTGGTTAAATGACTTCAAGGTTCCCAACGGAGTTCACGTTTACGGACGTCGGTATAATCCTTATGGACCTGAGAATTATCCTTTCGAATTGAAGAAGACCCGTGAGATGACGGTTAACCGCGACCGTGCGATTTGGGCAGCCTTCTCTGGAGCCAAATTCGATCTCGCAGCCGAGGATGCCAAGACATCGAAGCTTCCTCCGGTGAAGACGAACTACAAGCCAAGTGCCGAAAAGGGCCTACCGGAATACACTCCGGGCAAGGTTGCCAAGACCGAGATCGACGTTGCCGACGGTTACAAAATCGAGCTGTTTGCTTCCGAGGAGACGTTCCCTGATTTGAAGAATCCCGTGCAAATCGCCTTCGACAACAAAGGCCGGCTCTGGGTCGCGACCATGGAAAGCTATCCTCATTATAAGGTTGGTGATGCACGTCCCAAGGACAAGCTCCTCATTTTCGAGGACACCAACAATGACGGAGTCGCTGACAAGCAGATTGTGTTTGCCGATGACCTTCACATTCCCATTGGTTTTGAAATTTCCCACGATGGTGTTTACGTTTCACAGAGTGGAAGCCTGATCCTGCTCAAGGACACCGATGGTGACGACAGCTATGACACCAAGGAAGTTCTCCTGAGTGGATTTGATGATCACGACACCCACCACGCGATTTCAGCCTTCTGTGCTGACCCCAGTGGTGCCTTCATTATGTGTGAGGGCGTCTTCCTTCACTCCAACACCGAGAGCATTTATGGTCCCGCACGGGGAAGTAATGGCGGATTCTTCCGCTATAGCCCGCAGCGGAAGCATATTGCCCGTTATGGTCAATTTAGCATTCCGAATCCCTGGGGCGTTGCTTTCGATAGTTACGGTCAGGACTTCTTCCTCCACACTTCCGGCACCAGCATGTCATGGATGTTGCCTGGCACCGTAAAGGCCCGCTATGGCGCTAACTTCAGCGCCCCCGACCTCATCACGAGCAATAAGGTGCGTCCGACTTCCGGAATCGAATTTGTTTCCAGTCGTCATTTCCCTGATGACGTTCAGGGTGATTTGTTGATCAACAATAATATCGGCTTCCTGGGTGCCAAGCAGCACCGGTTGAAGGAAGACGGAACTGGCTTCACAACCGAGTTCGTTCAAGACCTGTTCGTTTCGAAGGATTTGAATTTCCGCCCGGTTGATCTGGAGTTTGCTCCCGACGGTTCCCTGTATGTTGCCGATTGGCAAAACGCCCTCATCGGTCACATGCAACACAATGCCCGTGATCCACTCCGCGATCATGTCCACGGTCGTATCTACCGGGTGACCTATCCAAGCCGCCCGTTGGTGACTCCTGCTAAAGTCGACGGAGCGAGTATCGCCGAGTTGTTAGAGAACTTGAAACTGCCTGAATACCGCACCCGCTACCGCACCCGTCGTGAGCTTCGCGAGCGTGACGGTGTTGAGGTCGCCAAAGAAGCCGCTGCCTGGGCCGCAAAGCAGAGTGATGACCACGACAAGCTGGAAGCACTTTGGGTGACCTGGGGTGCTGACCATGTTGATGCTGCGTTGCTCTCCCAATTGCTGAAATCCGCAGATCATAAAGTCCGGGCCGCCGCAGTGCGTGTCGCACGATCCAACGAGCACAAGCTCAGCAATCTTCCTGAGATCCTGTCTGCCGCTGCGCAAGATGAGCACGGCCGGGTTCGTCTCGAAGCACTTGTTGGAGCTTCCTTCCTGCCACCAGCGCAGGGCCTCGGAATTCTTGCCAAGGTCAAGGCAGCGGGGGTTGATGACTTCATGAAGGAAAGTGTTAAATTCGCCGAAGGAGTCTTCTCCGGTCATGCGGCGGAAGAAGAGAAAGCGAAGCGTGTCCGCCCGCCGAAGGATCTCGCGAAGGCTGATGGCCGTCGCTTTGTCAAAGGTGCCGAGATCTACGCTCGCGAAGGCTATTGTTCCACTTGCCACCAGGCAAATGGAGAAGGACTTCCCGATGCTGGCTTCCCGCCGCTTGCAGGGACCAAGTGGGTCCTGGAAGATCCGGAGCGCCTGATCAAGCTGTCCTTGAAAGGGCTCATGGGGCCGATCGAGGTGAAGGGGAAGACCTACCCGGGACACGTTCCAATGACTGCGTTCGAAGGTCTCCTGAACGATGAGGAATTGGCTTCGGTTCTCACCTATATCCGCAATTCCTTTGGCAACAAAGCCCCGGCGATTCAGCCAGGTGACGTCAAAAAAGTGCGTGCCGAACTGAAGGGCAAGGTTGATCTGTTCAATCCTGAGGAGTTGCTCAAGCTCCACCCGCACGCGAAGTAGTCATCGCTTCTAAGATTTCAAACAGGAAGGCTTCCGTGTGCGGAACCTTCCTGTTTTTGTGGTTCCCGTGGCCTTATTGCGGCGACAGTTTTGTGTTCCAGCCATCAACGGTGAGTTCGCCATTCCTCCCGCATTTGAACTTGAGAGGCTCTTCAAGCCCTGACTTGTGAGAGGTCGCCGGGTTCTTGTAGCGGTGGGTGTCACTGATGTTGGTCAGTTCGTTATTCGAGAGCTTGCTCTGGCCGCTCTCGTCGTTTCGGAAGAGGGGGCGGGGGAGTCCGATGCACTCGATGATGTTGTCGGTGAAGGTGAAGGTTTTAAAATGACACTCAGGGTGGAATCCGAAGAGGCCTTCCTTGCGTGGCGTGGGAGTGGGACGGGCGATAATGTGGTTGTTACGGAAGGTGAGACCGGCGTAGGGGGCATTCATCCAGATGACACCGCGTCCGGGATTGTTGATGAGGTTGTTGTGAAAGTCGGTAGGACCTTTGGCCGGGGTCTTGCCGAATTCGGAGATGAGATTGCTACCGTCTTTTTGTGAGTCGAAGTCGAAGAGATTGTGGTGAATCTCCGCGCCGTTGCGCATGTATTCGATGGAGTAGCCATTCTTAAAATAGTTGTGGTGGATGTGAAAGGTGGAACCACTTTCAGGGACCGGTCCACCACCGTGTTTTGGGATGGAGATCGTGCCATGGCAAATGTTGTGATCGATCTCGACGTCTTCATCATTCTCGAAGGCGAACTCGATGGAGAAGTTGGTCTCGATGGTATTGTGATGAATGTGAACGCGCTTCGCCTGGCGTCCTTTGATACCGTAGTAGTGGAAGTTGGGCTCGGGCTTGGTATCGAGAAAGCGGTTGTTGAAGATCTCGCTGTCCTTGAGCCAAAAGGTGAAAATGCCGCCGCCGGTGATGCCGCCTTTGAGTCCGGGTTGCCCCTTCTCCCAGCGTTGTCCGGCGTCAATGAAGAGGCAGTCGTGGAGCTTGAGTTCACGGGTGTCGTAGGAGCGGAAGCCACTATACATGAAGTTTTCGATTTTCAGGTGGTGGAGATGAAGCTTTTGATTTCCCCACCCAAAGATGGCCCCATGAAGATTGGGGCCGGTGAGGGTGAGATCAGAGATCGTGATGTCGCTCGTTTTTTCTTCGAGTTGGATGAGGTAGCCGGAGCGGTCGAACTTTTTGTAGTTTTGCTCGGGGTCGGGCAGAGTCGCGGGATTTCCTTTGAAGGTTGGTGCGTTGGTGAGGATGGTTTCCTCCATTCCGGCACCTTTCAGGGTTGTCCCAGCCTTGATTATCAATTGGCCCGGTAGTTGAAATGTTCCGGCCGCTATCTCGATGATGGTGTCTCCGGAAGCTTCCGAGACGGCTTTGATGAGGGCTTCACTGGTCGTGACGGGAGCAGCGAGTGCCAGGGAGGTCGGAAGGAGAAAGGTGGGAAGCAATAGGCCCGAAAGGGCGAGGGCAATGAAAGACTTCACAAGGTTAAGAAGACGGGACTGAGCGCTCCGTCTTTCACGAGAACGGGTGTTTATTGACGGGATGGCCGAAAGTATTAGAACTTCTGAATCTGAGGGAGATCGTCAATTTAGCGAAGATTAACAAACGATTTTGAGGTGCATTGTGGGGTTCAGTTCCCAATGAGCGGAACTGAGGTCGATTGCTCAGTTTTGGGATGAGAGGGACATTCTTAAGAATTCAAGGGCTCCAGTCGCGGGCGCTGTGCCCTTGAAGAATAGGGTGCTGGTTTGGCCATCGCCATTATTCGTTCGACCGGCGTAGGTGGCCGGGGCCCAGGAAATGAGGTCGTTGCTCTGCTCACCGCTGAACACGGTGCCATCGGCTCCGTTGCGAACGATGATTTCCAGTTGTAGCGTGTTCTCGACGATCGTGGCCCGGGTTGCGGGGACATCGGATACGAAGGGATTGGTCATGAAAAAGAATTCGGCGAGGTCATTGTATCCGTCCAAATCGGGATCAAGCGAAAGATCAACGATTCCGTTTGCGGAAGCCCAGGCCGAGAGGCTCTCGCTGTCACTGGTGCCGGGAGTGCCGTTGATCTGGCGACTGCTTCTCCAGTTGATGGGGTCCGAGGCATTGATGCCGGGAGCTGGATTGATGAGCTCAAGAGAGTATCCGTCTCCATCGGCACTGGTGGGCCAAGGGGCATCATCACGGTAGAATATATCGAGAATGAGTGACCCAAGGGAGTCGAGAAGGATGAGTTCCTCTCCGCCGTCAGAGAGTTTGTTAGATCCATCCGGGGCCTGGTATTCGCCTGCAACAGTCGTTCCGGCGCCGTAGCGTGAGCGGAAGGCCGTGAGGTCGCGGGCGATCACGATACGTTCTCCTGGCGGAAGAAGCACTGCGGGGAAGGTGTAAGAGATCCCCGCGGTGAAGGACATTCCTTCAAGGTCGAGAGTGAGGGTGCTGGTGTTGAAAATCTCGAGGAATTCGTAAGCATCATCGTCCGGGTGATACATGAGTTCGGAGACGACAAGGAGACCCGCTGCCGCCGGGGCAACCGTGCCGTTTCCGGTGACGGTGATGTTGTCAAAGCCAATGAGGCTTCCTTCGAAATCGTATGCTTCGATGGTGTAGATTTGGGTTCCGGGTTGGATGGGGAGATCGATGCGGAAGGTGTTGTTGTCGATCCAAGTAACGGGGAGGGCACCGGGTGTTCCGGCGAGTCGAATTTCGCGGACGTCGACCCAGCCGTCACCTTCGATGGTGAAGGTGGAATCAGAGGTCGATCCGCTGGCGGTGGTGAGCCCGAAGGCCACCGGAGGGATAGCGCTGTTCACCTGGCTCAGTGCGTAGGAAGAGCGGGAGTTGACGTAGCTCATAAATCCACTGAGGTTTTCGGTCGGCAGGAAGCAGCTATAGTGGGTGGCCCAGGGAGAGAGGTAGCTTGTGTTATAGCTGGTGTTGATGATGTCCTGGAGGTGTCCGTAGTAAGCTCGTCGGTTGGCTGGAGAGTTGAGGAGTTTGCTCAGATCATCACTGGAAGTGAGACTGGTGGTCGCTCCCTGGCTGAAGGCGAAGTCCATGTCCCAGGGGAAATAGAGAAATTTACCATCGCCCGGGCGTTGGTAGAACATGGCGTTGTGGCTGGAGCCCGATGAGTAGCTGTCGCCAATTCCGAAGAGAACCTGAACCGCGAAGGAGCGGAGGAATTGATCGACATCAAGGAGTCGGTCCATGTCGGCGAGATATCCGGAGCTGGCTCCCTGCCCGTAGGATTGAAGCATCTCAATGAGCGGTCCGTAATTGTCGGCATCGCGATTATTTTTGATGAGCCAATGCCAACGGTAGAGTTCGGGATCACTTCCGAGACTTCCGGCACCGACGCCGGCGACACTGTCGGGATTGGGGAGTTTGAGCCCTTCCGGGTTTCCACCAACGGTGGAGGTGGGGTAGTAGATGAGTTCGAATTCCCAAGCGGTGCCGTCTCCGCCATTCTCATACATGTTGTCCATCCACTCGCTGTCGTAGCGGGATTTGAGAAGCATGGCCGAGCTGGTGTGTTGGGACTTTGGAGCAATGACGCGGATGAGGTCGTCTTCCATTCCGGGAATTCCTCCTCCGGCATGATTGATGGTGTGTTTGACGAGAATCTCTTTTTGTGAAAATTGGTTTCCTGAACCTGATCTGTCGATGGCCACCGTTTCATGGGCGCCGAGAAAGAGATCGTCCGAAGGGAAGCGGACATTGAAGCCCACCCTGACGTCCTGGGGGCGACCGCGTTGGCTTCCTTTGAGCCGGACGCCGCAGTTGTAGTAAATTTCGCTCTCGTTCCAGATCACGGTGCATCCCAGGCGATCATTGCTCATGACATTGGTAATGGTGTGCATGAAATCGCGATCATCGTCGGTCATCACGATGCGGAAGTTGTTGGGTTGGCAGTCGCCGTAATCGAGATCGGCTTGTCCATCGGAAACGGGAATGATGGCGCGGGAGTCGGGTCCTTCAGCTGGATAGAAAGAGGTGGCGCCATTGTTGTCTTCGGCGACGAGGTAGAACGGAATTGTACTCGACGATGACTGTCCGGGAACGATGCCCGACCATTGTCCGTTTTCCAGATCGGTCATGGGAGAACTCAAAAATCCTCCTCCGTTGACCGAATAATAGAGGGTGAGTGCGGCGAGGCCATCGGGATCTGAAGCAGTGACTTTGACGAGGGTTGATTCGTTGGCGGCAGGGACTGCAGGCTGGTGGGAGAGGCCGGTGAGAGTCGGGCCGGCGTTGGAGACAAGAGTTGAGTTGGCGGCTCCGGGAGTACCACCACCTTCAGGCGTATCCAGGAGGATCGTCGTGGCAGCACGGTTGAAGTAAAGACGGGTGTGGAGTTGGTTGGACCCGGAAAGCCACTTGGCGCGGAAGGAGAATTCGTAAGTGCTTCCGCTGTTGGTAGTGACGAAGGAGCCTCCGTCTTTCAAGGTCGTCCCGGCGTGATTGTGCTGGTGCTCGGTGGATCCGGTCGTGTTCATGTGGAGAATCTTGTTTCCGCCGCCTTCGGGATTATCGATCACTTCGGCATGGCGATGGGTGCCGATGAGTCTCCAGGCTTCGGTGCCACCGCTTGAGAAGTTTCCGTTTTGGATGAGTTGGCGGGCGGTGCCATCGGGATCTTCAATGACGCTGATGTCGTCGATGAGGAACTCGCCATTGTCGAGGAGTCCAAAGATGAATTCGTGGTAGAGGGTGGGGTCGTTACCGTGGTTGGCGCCCGCCGCGCGATAGGTGTAGGTTTGCCAGGAACTCCGGGAGCCTTCGTCGCTGGGGGCCCAGCTTCCAGCAACCTTATTATCTGCTTTTGGGTCGATGAGTTCGAGGCTGGCACCGCCACCATCAGCCTGGGCCGGCCAGCTGCCACCATCGAAGAAGCGGATTTCATCGACGATATTCTTCGAGAGGTCGCGCAGGATTAAGCGTTCACCTCCGCGTGAGAGATTTCCGGCCCAGTCGCCGAAGATGGTCACGCCGGGATAATTGGAAGCGAGGGCCGCCGCATCGCGTGCCACGACGAGGTATTCACCCGCATTGAGCGTGGTCGCGTCCGGGAAGGTGAAGGCGATCCCGTCACTGAATTTCCAACCGCTGATGTCGATATCGGACTGGCCGTGGTTGTGGAGTTCGATCCATTGATCATTGGACTTTGAAAAGGGAACGAAGGGCGTTGATGATTCCAACTTGAGGCCAAAGACGATGTCACTGCTGCCGGTGGAGTTTTGGTGGACCTCGACCGAAAGTCGGTTGGTTCCCACGTTGAAGAGATTGGCTGGGATTACGACTCCGGAGATGAGATCGGCTTCACCTCCGGCGTTGGCGAGGGTTGAAAAATTGGTGGGCTCGGCATTCATCTTGTAGCGTTCAATTTCTACACCGTTGAGATAGAAGACGGCACCGTCATCGATTTGATGACTCATTTGGACCAGTTCGATTCCCGCAATTTGGGCGACACTGAGTGTAAACTCGTGTTCAAAATAAACTGCGGACCCAACGGGGCGGGAGATGGTGGTGTTCAGAGTAATGGGGAGGGCCGCGCTTTCGAAGCCAATTGGTCCGGGGCCACTCATCCAATTGCCTCCTACGGGGTGGTTCAAAAGCTCCCAATCATTTCCAAGATCGTTACCAGCTTCGTTGTATCGCCAGTTGGCATTCCAATCGAGAAGAGTGGTGGCTGCGGTGGGTTCTCCACGAATAGGCCGCGGATTATACATCACTTCGTTGATGACGATGTCGTGGTTGGTCGTGAAGGTGTTTTCGGATCCAAAGCTGGGCGAGGCGGGGTAGCTCCATCGTCCGTTGGCATCGAGTCCACGGAGCCGGTTGGTGACGACGCGGGCGTCGGCCAATTCGGTTTGACCAGGCCGCAGAACACTGAGTCGGTCGCCATCCAAGGGAGTGAATCCGAGTGTTCCGGTATTGATCGACAGTTGCTCTCCGGGATCAATGCTGCCGGAAGTGAAGGTGTAGGAAGTGCCTCCTGAACTTGCGATGACATAGCCAGTGAGATCGAGGGCGGCCGCACCAAGATTGGCGAGTTCGAGCCGAAATTGGGCGTCATTGGTGGAAGAAATTTCGCTGAAGACGAGATTGGTTTCAACGGCGCTTGGGTCGGCCGGGAGCTCGGTGGCGCTGAGGGTTGCCTCAAAAAGCATGTCGGCATCTGTGGAGGATTGATGCACCTGGATGGCGAGGACGTTGTTGCCTTGGATAAGAGATGAGGATGAAATCGGGATGCCGCTGCTAAGGAAGGCCGGGTCGATCTCGGTTTCGGTAGCACTTCCATGGGAAATGGCACCGGCGGAGATGTTTTCACGGTGGACTTCTATTCCGTTGAGGTAAACCACGGCCCCGTCATCGACGAGGAGTTGAAGGGTCAGGTTGGTGCGGACGGGATTGCCACCGAAGGCAAAGGATTTCCGGAAGTAATGGGTGCCGGCATCGTCAGCTAACTCGGTTTCGAGACTGCTACCACCGCCGCCGCCACCTACGGTCGGTGCCGAGGGTGGGGTGAAGGTTCCGTTGGCGAGGCCTGCGATGGATGCGGCAGGGAGGGCGACGCTCCAGATGGCGGGATCATCGAGTCGTCCCTGCCATACTTCGGTTCCTTGATCACCTCCGAAGTAAAAGGGTTGGGGGTTATTGGTGCCTCCGGAAATAGTGCTGCTTTCGGCGACGACGCCATCCCGGTAGTAAGTGAGTGAGGTGCCGTCCTTAACGATGGCGTGGTGAACCCAGGTGTTTTGGGGGATGGGCGCGTGATCAACATTACCCGCGGCAGCTCCATTGGTGTGCCATTCGAATTGGTTGGTGGTGAACTTGATGAATTCACGTGGGCTGAAATCGCTGCCGGTTGGGCTGTAGCGATTGCCAATGATGACGCTGTTGCTGGCTCCTTGTTGGTCGTAGGCCCAGAAAGACCAGGTGAAGGTGTTGCTGGTTGTTTGCTGGGGAATGGATCCGGCGTCAGCATAGTCGTCGGTGCCGTCAAAGCTGAGGACTTGTCCCCGGGTTGGGTCATTGAGCCAGCTTGCTCCGTTGAAGAGTTGGGCGGCTTGTCCTCCGGCGACGGTGTTGGTTGCGGAGGTACCGGAGGTTTCGTTCAGTGGCCAATAGCCGAGGAGTCCAACTCCGCCGCCGGGGTCATCGGTGTCTCCTGCATAGAAGGTGGCGTCTGCGGCGGACCATCCCGAATCGTCGAAGTTGCTGGCGTGCCAGTCGGAGGGTGGAGCTGAATTACTGTCGCGGTATTTCCATTCGCGGCCAAGAGCGATGGGCGTGGTCGTGACCGGTGGTTGGTTGGAGGAAGGGAAATTAACTTCACCGGGAGTACCGCCGAGGATGGGGCTGGCAACCCAGTTGAAGGGTGAAGCTTGTGCCGAGTCTTCCGAGCGTTTGGTGAGGGAAGCTCCGGTGCCATCGGCTCCGACGGGCCAATCGTCGTCGTCGCCATAATTGACGACGTCCATGACACGTCCGTTATTGTTGATGAGGCGGAGTTCTTCGCCGCTGTTAGAAAGTTGTCCGGTGAAGGGGCCCATCGCGTTTTTACCGGCGAGTGAGGGGTTGGCGGGATCAGCAGCGAGCAAGATGAAGCCCCGTCCGGGAACGATGGAGCCATTGGGGAAGGTGAAACTAACCCCACGGTCTAGGGACCAACCGGAGATATCGACATCAACTCCCATGAGGCTCCTGAGCTCCAACCACTCGGTGTCGTTGACCTCGTCTGCGGGGTGGTAGTGAATTTCATTGAAGACAAGGACGCTGTCAGCTACGGCGTTGACCGTGGGGCTGAGCGCGAGGAAAGCGAGAGCGGCGAGGGAAGTTCGAAAGGACATGTTAGGCAGGGAGATCGAAAATGAGAAATACCGGGCACGCCTCCCAGCTGGATGACTTGCCTGGTGATGAATGGGAGATACTCCTAAAAGCTCAGGAGTGCAAAGTGGGCTCTCGCTTGCGACGAAGCATCATTTCCTTGCACGGAGCTGTCGGTGGCGGTGGTGTCGACACCTTCGTCAAAGGCCCAGTGCCCGATTAGGTCAGCTCGCGATGAGCCTATCAAGACGCCGATCGCTTTTGCCGTTAGTGGATATTTAGAAGGGAATCGCTGAATGTTCATTTTGATCTGCCGCCATAGGAGATGGGGCCCGAGGCCTTAAATTGGAAGCCAGGAACGTGAAGACGCCTCCAGAAGAGGTATTCAGAACGCTTATATTTTAAAAAGATTCTTATCAATCCAAAAGCGATGGGTGTTGTCACACAAATTATAATATTTTCGTACGAAGAAGAGAGCCGAAGTCCTTTGCTTTCAGTCTCCCTGAATCTAAGTTGGAGTGACTTATGAGGTCCGGGATTCTCCGCTTTCTTGGCTCAGGCAGGTCATTGATTCAGCTCGATCCAGTCGAGGAACATGAGGTGACCTTTCGTCGGGTGGGTGAAGACGAGATGAATAGCGGCTTCCTTTTCGGGCGATGTGAAAGGTGCACTGAACTCTTGATACTTGTCGTAGCCGCCGGTGTTGGCGACATGAACGGTGGCGAGAAGCGGGCCGTCTTTGGTGCTTGCCCGAAACTCGACGGTGCCTCCGCCCTCGTTGCCGGAAGCTGCGCGGACGGTGACTTTGGATATGGCGGTAAGAGAGACCGGAGGGAGGGTAATACTGCGGCCCGGTTCGATACGGTTGACGGATTGGCCATTGGAGGCTTCAGCTTGCGCCGCAAGGGTGAGGCCATGGAGAGTGGAGGCTTCAGCTTCAATGCGGTGATGGAAGAGCGTGATTGTTTTCGAAGAGGTCAGAGGATTGGCGGGGGCTTTGCCGAAGTCGGTGAAGGTGGCCTCGATGATCGCTGATCCGATGTTGGGATCGGAGGGGGCGGTGATCTCGCCCTTGAGCCCGCGTTTCATGGCGGTGATGGGCTTGTTGGGATCGAGAGAAAAGATCCAGGAGACCATGAGGTGGGCTTCGTCCATGCTGTGTTGCGGGTGGGGAAGCATGGGAATCTCACTCCAGACTCCGGCGGAGCCTTTGATGACGCGTTCGGTAGAGATGAGTTGCGCTCCCTTTTGGTCCCGATAACGGGTGGCAATGTCCATGAGGGAAGGCCCGACCAGTTTTTCATCGATGGCGTGGCAGTTGAAACAGTCGGACTGCTTCATGAGGGAAAGCCCCGGGGCAGCTTCGACTTTTTTTCCGTCGCGGCCGATCCATTGGGCTGTGACCAGCATGCGGCTCTCAAAGTCGACTGGCTTTTGGTCTGACGAACCTTCCTCGGCGTCGTCGACGCGAAAGGCGTAAGAGATCTTTTCACCCGGGGTGAAGAGGGAATGCGAGGAGGGAGCGAGGGCGGTGATGACGGGCGGGGTATTGCCCACGGTGAGAGGGAGTTCGAGAGTGGAGGTGGCTCCGCTGGAATCACGAACGATCAATCTGGCGAGGTGATTGCCGGGTTCGGTCAGGGTTGCTTCAATGGTTTCACCGGTGCCCAGCGGGATATTCGCTGGAAGGAGGGTCCATTCAAAAGTGAGATCCTTTTTTTCGGGAGAAGATGAACCAGCTGCCGAGAGTTGGATCTTCAGGGGGACGGGGCCGGCGGTGGGGTGGGCTTGTGCTTTTGCGAGGGGCGGGAGGTCGCCCCAGCGGTAGGAAATTTTTAAGAGTTTGGCGTCCTTGTTGACTCCCCACGTTTCGCCGTAATCGAGAATATAGAGGGCTCCATCTGGACCGAAGACCATGTCGGCAGGGCGTCGGATTTTCATGGCCTGGCCAGGTTCGTCGGGTCCCTGGGCAATGCGGACGGCATCGGTAAAGGGCTCGAGGTTTGAAAAGTTGCCGTGTTCATCGAGGCGAACCCAGACGAGGAAGGGGCGTTGCCAATCGAAATGGAGGATGGCTTTGTCGAAGTATTCGGGGAAGCCGCCGGTAGTTTTGAATTCGGGCTTGAAGTGGAAGGCGGGGCCGCCGCAGGAAGTACGTCCGCCGCTGCCGAGGAGTGCAAATTGATCCACCCGGGCAGAGGGATAGTAAACGAGGGGATCTGCCACGGGAGGGAGTTTTTCGAGGCCGGTATTGTTAGGGCTGAGATTGACGGGGTTCGCGGGATCGAAGGCCGGGCCGGGCTGGCTATTGGAGAAGTCGAAATCGTGGTAGGCTTGTTTTGCCCGGACGAGTGGCCAGCCGAAGTTGGCGGATTGGCGGATCTGGTAGAGGATGTCGTGCCCGCGAGGGCCGCGGTCGGGGTTGTCATTTCCGGAGTCAGGTCCGACGTCGCCGACGTAGAGCCAGTTGGTCTTGGGGTCGACCGAGAAGCGCCAAGGATTGCGGAATCCCATCGCGAAAATTTCGGGTTTGGTTTTTTCGGTGCCCGGGGGGAAGAGGTTTCCTTCCGGGATGGAGTAGGTGGCGTCGGCGTTGATCTTGAGTCGAAGAATTTTACCCCGAAGATCCTTGGTGTTTGCCGAGGATTTTTGGGCGTCGAAGGGGGATCGGTCTTTGCGTTCGTCGATGGGTGAGAATCCGTCGGAGGCGAAGGGGCTCGTGTTGTCTCCGGTGGAGAGGTAGAGGAGTCCATCGGGACCGAAGCGAACGGTGCCACCGTGATGGCAGCATTGGTTTCGTTGTTCGGGAACCTCGAGGATGATTTTTTGCGATGCGAGGTCGAGCTTGCTTTCGGTGATGGTGAAGCGACTGAGGTTCTGTCCGGCGTAGTCGAGAGGTGAGTGATAGAGGTAGATGTAGTGGTTGGTCAGGAAGTTTGGGTCGAGTGCCATCCCGAGGAGTCCATTTTCCTGCTCATTGGTGACGATGAGTTTCCCCAGCGTGATTACCTCATTTGTCGCGGGGTTAATGCGTTGAATTTTCCCCGCGATTTCGATGAAGTAGATCATGCCATCCGGTCCGTATTCGAGATGCATTGGCTGGGGAATGCCGGTGTGCAGGGTTTCGATCTGGAAGCGATGGGCCGGGGGCGATTGCGCGAAGGCCGAGGAGGTAATGGTGAGGAATAGCGCGAGAAGCTTCATGGAATTCACAGGTGTATCGTCAAAAGGTTGAGTGATGATGTCGGGCTGATTGAGGAACGGGAAGGATTAATGTGAAAGAGGATGGACCTTGAAGACGTTTTTCTATTTCCGGGTGCTCCGGTAGGATGACGATTATCGATGATTAGCGGGTTTAAATTCTGTGTGTGGATCGCTGTTTTTTGGGCAGCTGTGACGGGTGGAGTTGCGGGGCATGAGTTTACCCCGGAGGAAAAAGCGTGGTGGGCGGTGCAAGCAATTGCGGAGGTGGAGCTGCCGGACGGGGGCGGGAATCCGGTGGATGGTTTTTTAAAACGCCAGCTAGCGGAGGCTGAATTGCAGATGGCACCAGTGGCTTCGGCAGAAGAGTTTGTGAGGCGGGCCTACTTTGATTTGATTGGATTACCGCCTTCGGTTGAAATGGTCGGGGAGTTTGTGCAGGCGTGGAAGGTGGACGAAGATGCTGCGGTATCGGAGCTGGTTAATGGACTCCTGGCGAGTCCGCGTTATGGCGAGAGGTGGGCGACGCATTGGCTGGATGTGGTGCGCTTTTCCGAGAGTGATGGGTATCGCGAGGATGCCTTCCGTCCGACGGCGTATCTTTATCGGGACTATGTGGTGAAGGCTTTCAATGATGATAAGCCCTATGACGAGTTTGTGAGGGAGCAGTTGGCGGCTGATGAGATCACGCCGGATGATCCGGGCAGGGTGGCCGCAACGGGATTTTTGAGACACGGAGTTTACGAGTGGAATCAGCGAAATGCCGAGATGCAGCGTGAGTTGATGATCAACGAGATCACGAATGTCACAGGGGAAGTTTTCCTGGGAATTGGGATTGGCTGTGCGCAGTGCCATGATCACAAGTTTGATCCGATTTTGCAGAAGGACTATTTTGCGATGCAGGCATTCCTTTCTTCAACGACCTGGCCTGATGATCAATATCACGCGACGAAGGCAGAAATCTCGGCATACGAGGCGAAGCTCAAGCTCTGGGAGGATGCGACTGGGGAGGTCCGTGGCGAGATGGGGGAGTTGGTCGCAGAGAAGCAAGCCCAGGTGTATGAATCCCGGGTGAAGACCTTTCCTCCGGAAGTGCAGGAGATGTTCCGAAAGCGCATAGCGGAACGGAGTTCTTATGAGGAGCAGATTTCGTTGATGGTCTCCAGGCAGGCCGAGCGTGAAGTCCGAGATCAAGGGGCACCGGAGAAGATATTAAAGAAGGAGAGTCCGGAGCGGATTCGCTATGATGAATTGAAGGTGGAGTTGGCAAAGTTTGACGGATTAAAGCCGGCTCCTCTGATCAGGGCATTCATCAGCACGGATACCGGAGGAACCCCCGCGGAGGTGACGATTCCCGGGGAACTGGATGAGGTGATCGAGCCGCAGTTTTTGGCATTGTTAGGCGCGGAACTCCCGAAGATCGCACGACGCGAGCGGACGACGGGGCGGCGCTCGGCCTTGGCGGAATGGATTGTGCGGGAGGACAACCCTCTGACGGCCCGGGTGATGGTGAATCGGATTTGGCAACATCATTTTGGAACGGGATTGGCCGCTTCGCCGAATGACTTTGGAATGTTGGGAGAGACTCCGAGCCATCCGGAGTTGTTAGATTGGCTGGCCGGGAAGTTTGTAAAAGGAGGTTGGTTGATGAAGCCGATGCATCGTTTGATGATGACCAGTCAGGCCTACCGTCAGACTGCGAGGTATGAACCGAGTGAACGTGAAAATTTGGAAGATCCATCGAACCGCCTTTTGTGGCGCTTCCCTCCGGGTCGCCTCTCGGCCGAGCAAGTGCGGGATGCCATGTTGTCGATTTCAGGTGAGTTGAAACATCGTGATGGAGGAACTTCGCAGGGTGACGATGCTCCGGTTCGATCGGTTTACGTGAAGAAGATGCGCAACACCCCGAATGCGGTGTTGCAGTGTTTTGATGCACCCCTGGGATTTGCCTCGGAGCCATCGCGATTGAACACCACAACGGCGACGCAGTCGCTTCTACTGTCGAATAGCCCGTGGCCATTGGGTCGGGCGAGAGCGATGGCGAAGAGGTTGTTGGCTGGCAACGCCAAACCTTCGGCGAATGAAATTGAGCATGCTTATCGAATGGTCTGGGGACGCGCTCCCAGTCAGGAAGAGATTGATGCTGGAGTAGTGTTCATTGAGTCGCAATCAAAGTTGACTGGTGACGAGAAGGTCGAGAGGAAGCCGGCGCCAGTCTCCCGGCTCGTGCCTTTCGGCGAACAATTCAAAGGAGCCGAGACTTTTCTTCCCGAGGGTGCCCGATTAGCTTTGAAATTGCTACCGGGTTCCGGCTTGGATCGATTGGCCTTGCCAATGGTGTCGTTGAGTGATGATCACTTCACGATTTCAGCCATCGTGAATCTTGAAGGGATTCATCCCGATGGGCGGGTGAATACTCTCATTTCCCAATGGAATGGAGATCAGAAATCCCAAGGTTGGGCCATGGGGGTAACGAGTGCCAAGAGTCGATATCAGCCCCGGAATTTTATCGTGCAGTTGGTTGGGAATAACCCCGGTGGTGATGTGGTGTATGAGGTGGTGGCGTCCAATCTCAGGGTTCCCTTGAATCGTCCCGTTTTTTTAGCGGTGGTGATTGATCCGCGACCGAACGGAAAAGGAACAGTGAGCTTTTATTTGAAGGACTTGAGTGAGGGCGAGGCCCTGCTGGAATCAGCGGTGATTGAACATAATATTGTGGGGTCGATTCTGAGTGATGATCTTCCCGTGATGGTTGGAGGGCGGGATAGTGGAAGCCCCCATCTTTGGCGGGGGCAGATTGCGAGGCTGGGTGTGATTCCCTCGGTGGTCCGATTGGATGAATTGTTCGCCTCGCCCCGTGAGGGAGCGTTGATCGATCTGGTATTTTCCGAATCGAAGGACGGGGTGCCTTTTACCGGGGCGATCTGGCATGGTTCCGCAAAGAAGGAAGCGGAGGCCGATCTGTCTGTGGAGGCCTTTGCTGATTTTTGTCATGCCCTTCTGAGCTCCAACGAATTCCTCTACCTCCACTAATTGATCATGTCTTGCAATCGTATCGTAATGCCGCAGTCGCGTCGTGATTTTCTGATGAATGCGGGTGCTGGATTTGGGGGAGTCGTGCTGTCTGCTTTGACCGGGCAGCGGCTCTATGGCGCCAATTTGGGAACAAGGAATCCGGCGGCGGAGAAAATTCCGCATCATTTAGGGAAGGCTAAGAATGTCATTTTCCTCTTTATGGAAGGGGGGCCGAGTCATCTCGATCTTTTCGACCCGAAGCCTCTCTTGAATCAGTTGGCGGGAAAGCCGTTACCCAAGAGTTTTAAGCGTCCGGTAACGGCGATGGGTGAGTCTGAATCTGCGCTGTTAGCGTCGAAGCGTCAGTGGGCACAGCATGGTGAAAGCGGGCTGTGGATTTCTGATTGGCTGCCGAAACACGCGGAGATTGCTGATGATTTGTGTGTCATTCGTTCGTGCGTTTCGGATGGGATCAATCACGCGGGTGGAGTGTCGCAGATGAATACGGGTTCGGTCTTTGGAGGAAGACCTTCATTGGGAGCTTGGGTCAACTACGGTCTCGGATCAGTGAGTGAGAATCTTCCGGCGTTCGTAGTGGTGAAGGATAGTAATGCCATGGTGGTGAACGGAACCCGTTGTTGGGGATCTGGTTTCATGCCGGCGAGCTATCAGGGAACGCTTTTCCAGTCGGGCAAGGAGCCCATTGCGAATCTCAATCTTCCTAAAGGGATGTCCCGCACCCGGCAGAGTCAGAAGCTGGGGTTTCTTGACGAACTGAACCAGGCTCATCTTACTGGACGGGAGTCGAACACGGAGCTTGAAGCGCGAATTCAGAGTTATGAGTTGGCCTACCGAATGCAGGCGGAGGCGCCGGAGGCGATTGATTTAGAAAGTGAATCCGAAGCAACGAAGAAGCTCTACGGGCTCGATCAGGAGGACACCCGGGTATACGGACGACAGTGTTTGATGGCGCGCCGGATGGTCGAGCGGGGCGTGCGATTCGTGCAGCTCTATCATGGCGCGGGGAGCAAGTGGGACAGCCATAGTGGCATGGAGGGGAATCACAGTCGCCTTTGTGGGAATGTTGATCAGCCAATTGTGGGACTGCTTAAGGATTTGAAGCAGCGAGGGCTGTTAGACGAGACGTTGGTCATTTGGGGCGGGGAGTTTGGACGGACTCCGATGAGTGAAAAGGGGGACGGGCGTGACCATAACCCAACGGGTTTCACGATGTGGATGGCCGGTGGTGGCGTGAAGGGAGGGCAAACGATCGGGTCGACCGATGAGCTGGGACTTTATGCGACCGAGGACAAGCTACACGTGCATGACCTGCATGCGACGGTGCTAGACCTGCTCGGGCTGGATCACACAAAGGTGGTATACATGCACAAGGGGCGACCGGAGCGGGTGGATCTGAATGAGGGGGAGAGTATTGGGGGCGAAATTCTGGGCTAACTCTTAGAGTTACTTTTTAGCGGCGTTCGGGGGGCAGAGGAGGACGGACCAGACGCAGTGGGTGGGCCCGTTTTCGATGCGGACGAGTAGGGTGTTGTCGCCTCTTCGCATGTTGACGCGCCGATAGCCCTCACCGAGGGACCAAGATGACTGACCGGTGTCTTGCCAGATGATCTGGTCGTTGAGCCACATCCCTGCGGCGTCGTCACTGGCGACGGCAATGAGCATTTCGCGAGCTTCCTCGAACCAGAGTTCAGTGTAGGCATAGTAACATGCCGCGCCGTAAACTCGGGGTGGCTGGCCGCGGACGGAGTCGCTTTGGTAGAACTCCCATTTAAGAACCTGGTCAGGATGTCCTTCCTTGGCGGCGTATTTTCCGTCGAAGGAGCGGGCGTCGTAGTCGATCTCGTATTCGGGTGGGTGGGAGATTTCGAAATTGACCTTCGATTCGTTCTCCCAAGGGCCGATGACATACCAGGTGTCAATGTAGAGCCATCCGCGGCGGGCACTTTCTTCGGTAAATGGGCGTCCCGGGAGGGCCTTTGCGATGATGTCGTGCTCGTTGAGGCGGATGGCCTCCTGCTTTTCGCCGGCAGCCATGGCGGCTCCTTCGCCGGTGAGATTGGCTCGGAGTCCCGTGGCGTCGCCATCGCTCTCACCAAGCCCGAAGGGGGTCATGTTGACAACAGCTCTGTAACGATCGGTGGAAGAAGCGAGACGCTGGCGAGCGGCAAAGGAAGCGAATTGGCTGGAATTCTTCATCGCGGAGTTGGCGAGTGACCGGTCGTTTGCGCCGCTGAGCATGCTCTGGGCACGGGCTGCCATATCATGGGCTTCGTTGGAGGCCCTTTGGAGGTTGTCGCGCAATTCATTGAGTTCTCCGACGGTTGCGGGGGGGGATGATCCGTCTCCCAGTTTTTCGGCGAGGTCGGGCCGGTTTGGGGTTGCCCTGTGGGTTGTGTCGCGGGCGTCGGAGAAAGAGGAGTTCTCAGTAGCGGCTTTTTTGGCGGCAGAGATATCGGCGTAAGCTTCGGCGATCTGTTGCTCGACCTCGCGTGCTTCCTGATAGAGTTTGGCGGGTGTGGAAGGGGCTGGACCCTGGGCGATTTCCATCTTGTCAGCGACGGATGTTGAGGTGTCGTTCATCGCAGCGACGTCGGTTTTTTCGGCGAGGCCTTCGATCGTTTCTTCCATTTTGGCGATGGCATCCTTGGCCTTGGTGATATCGTGGCGGACGTCGTGCTGGGTGGGATGTTCCTCCATGCGCTGGTCAAGCTTGTCATCGAGTGCCGTGAGTTCCAGTTGGTAAACTTCGGAGTTTTCGGGGGTGGGGTGATCGCTTTCGATCTCGTTCTGCAGGGCCTCCGCCATTTCTTGTGAAGTGCCATCAAGGGTCGTGCTTTCGGTGGGGAAGCCTTCGGCAAGCGCGGAATTCGGGGCGGTGACATCTTTGCCATTAATACAAATCCGGGCCCAGTCTTCCTTGCGATTGATCACGAGGGCAAGTTCATGCCATTGGTCGAAAGTGAGCGACTCCGGAATGCTGCGGGTTTCGAGCGCCTTTTCTGCTCCCGTAGTTTGGAGAACGATGGTGCCGGCTTTTGCATTAGCAGGAGTCGGTTCGACGAAAACGCGGAAGCTCTTGTTATATTCGTCAGAGTGGTTGTTGGCGAGGATGGTCTGGTGCTTTTAGGCGTCACCTCCGGTTTTCACCTGCAGTTTGAATCGGGTGACGAGGGTGAAGTTTTGCTCGACCTTGAAGGGCCAGAATTCGATGCGGGCATTGTGGCCGAAACTTTGGAAGGCCCCGCCTGAGCTCTGGGGAAGGTCGATCAACTGGGCCCCAAGATGGAGCTCGCCGGTTCGGTTGGTGATGCGATCTGTGGCGTTGCCATCAAAGTCAAAATGATGTCCTGGCGGGTGCGTTTCTTGAGTTCGCGGGAGTGACAACGGGCTCTGCTGTTAGTCCTCGAGAAGTTTGACTGCGAGGCGCTTCACCGTGGCGACATCTACCAGGAAGTAATTTGGGTCGAGCGAAGTGCTTCCGTAGTAAAGTTGGTTGGGAACGTTGGGGACGATCTGAGAAAGTTTGAGGACGTGGGGGATAAGGCCGATACGTTCGCCATCATCGTCAATTTCTTCGATGAGAACTGAGATCTCGAGGGTGGAAGATTGCAGGCGATGGGCCGCGCTTTCAGAGTCGGGTCCGAGCCAGTGGTGAACCTGAATATCGGATAGCTTTTTGAGGAGTTTTTCCGCCTTGTGAGGATTCAGAAGGGCGGTGACATCGTTACCCTCTGTGGTGGCTCTCCAGATCTGGGTGTAGAAGTTGTATTCGAGCTCTAATGCGGGGGCGTCCTGGCGCTTGATCGTGAGTCCCTTGATGTCGAAGCGGTTGACGTTCCAAAGGCGACTGGTTCGCCAGCGGAAGGGTTGGAGCTCTATTTTAGCAATGCTGTCACCTTTGATTTCAATGACGTGAGGAGTGTTCTTGCCATCATCATCGAGGCGGTTGGCGTAGTAATGGCGGGTCGGGCTCTGGGCGACATGAATTTCAAGGGTGCCATTGGAATACGGGACGGTCACTTTGGTCGGCTTATCCAACCCGAGGAGAGAGAGGTTTTGCTGGCTGACTTGATTTGCTTCGGCGGCAGGGAGAATGGTCAATTCGCGATGTTCCTTGCCGGTCAAGGCCGCATCGTAAGCGGCTTTTGAAATCTCAAGTGGTCGCCCGCCGTCTGCCCGTTTCGCGTAGTAGTGGGGAAGGAGCTGTTCTCCGACGACGAAGTTGGCGGTGCTTTCGTCGTTCAGCGTGACCTTGATTTGACGCAGGGGTTGGTCGAAGCCATATTTTTTGGGGTCGGTGGCAGCGTCATTGGTAAAGCCAACAACTTCATCTTTAATGAGGCCTTCAAAGAGGGCGGCCGTCTGGGGTTCACTGGCGGGTCCACGATATTGTTCGAGGAAGGCTCCGCCGGTCCCTTGATATTGGCCCGCAACGGTGTGCCAACGTTGGGCCCGTTCGTGGGGGTCAAATTCAAGCGCGAGTTTGACATTACGACCTTCCGGGCCTCCAATTTCGATGGCCTTGATTTGCCTCACAGAAAGAGAGGAAAGAGTGCGGCTGCGAAGAGAATTCACCGTGCGGGGAAGGCTGGCGAGAGTGGATCCGGCGATACGGGGAACCATGAGAATGGCGGGGCGCTTTTCAGAGCCCTCGGTGACGACAACGCGAACGTCCGTTGATTGTTCTGCCTCCGGCGGATAAAAATTGGCGGTGACTGGCTCGCTCAGAATGCCGTCGATCAAATATCGAATCGTGATCGAGTGATCGATGTTTTCGGGAAGGGGTTCGGGAAGGGCAACCGCTGATTCGTCGAGAACGTGGTGGGCCTGAAGCTGCGCCAACCCGACGATGAGTTTGTTGAGATTATCAGGATTGGTTGCGAGCTCGAAGGGTTTTTGGATCTTCCAGGGAGTTGATTTCTTAAGGTCAGCGCGCTTAAGGGTGATCTCGGAATTTTTTTCCTTAAGGGTGATCTCGGAGGCGAAAAGCGGCGTGTTGTAGAAGACCTGGTGGCCGCGGAAAAGACGTAAGCCTTCGGCAAATAGGGAGCGAATGCCGACCTGCCGGATATTCGGATCGACGATGTCGGTGCAGACGTAGAGGTATCCTTCCATGTCCTTTTCAAAGGGGCGGATGATGAGGGTGGGGAAACTGCTGGGCTTCTCACCGGGTTTGACTTCTTCGGTGGGATCAAATCCTCGCCAGGCGGTGTTCCGACCAATTTTAAAGTGGCAGAGCGGGGATCCGTTTTTGTCGAAGAGTTCGACCTCAATTCGTGTTTTCTTGAGGCCGTAATCAGCGAGGTCTTTTACCTCATCGCGTTCGATGACGTCTTCGATTTGGAGGCGGGCGGCGAAGTCGATGAGGGACTTGACGGTGCGGGCGTCCGCGTAGTCGTCCCATGGTTCGTCGAGCTTCCAGGCTCCACCTGTTTTGACGAGAACACCGCGGGTGCCATCATGGTTGAGGATGTGGATGCGCTCGACATCGCCGGGATTGAAGGTGTAAACCATCTCGCCGACTTTTTTTGAAGGTGCTCCAAAAATAAAATCGAGGTTCCCGGTGAGTTGCTGCATCACGACGAGACCTCCGAGGAAGAGGGCGATAATGGTGATAAAGATGGTGGGAAGGATTCGCATCGCGGGTAGTCTCTATGCTCGTCTGGTGTTCCAGACGATGGTGGCCATCATGAAGAGTCCGGCCGGGATGAAGAAGAGGACGATCCGGTTCAACTGGGAGACTTCGGTCTTGATGAGGTTAAGCTTACGACGCTCCAGAGCCCGGGGCCCGATGCCCATGAGTTCCTCCCGGCCCAGGAGCCAGTGGGTGGAGTTTTTCACAAAGTCGAGTTGTTCGTTGCCCAGGCGCTTTGGGTCCAGGAAATCGCTGGTCGAGAGAATAATCATTTTGGAGACTTTTCCCGAGGTGTTGTCGGCGCGGGCATTTCCCTTAATGACGGCAGCTCCGATGGAGAGAGGCCCGGTTTCGTCGGCATCATCATCGTAGGTTGGATTGGCGGTTTTGTAGTCGGTCTCTCCCCAGAATCCGGGGGCGCTTTCGATGAGGCTAAAGCATTGGATGCCGTTGCTTACGAGGTCTTCTGCCCCTTCACGGACTTCGAGACTACCGATGCGACCTTCGAAGGGTATCGATTTTCCTTCGAGGCTGCTATTGATTTCGGTGCCGCTGGTGAAGGTGGCTAGGACCTGGGTTTCGGTGCGGCCGTTGCGGGTGCGGATGATGCGGTCGTCGCGAGGCGAGACACCGTGCTTGCGGAAGAATGCGCGGAGGTTCACCGGGCGTGAACTGGGATCAAGATAGGCAATGATGGCTGAGGCGGGGCGGTCCCAGTATTCTTCGAGAACTTTAATTTCCCGGGGTTCAAAGTCATACTTGGGCGCCACAATGACAACGCCCTCGGCATTGACCGGGATGCTCTCCTGTTGGGAGATTTTGAGCGGAATGAGGACGATATTTTGTCGCTGCAGAGCTTCGGTGAGAACGAGCCAGGGGGAGTTGGAGGCACCCACTTCGATATCGCTCTTGTCCTCGATGAGATACATGACACGGGGGCGGCCTTCGATGGCTGATTGGAGGGTGGAACTGATGAGATCCTCATCTTGATAGCCCACGAGGCGACGTTGCTTGTTCGCGTCGGTTCGCTTGACGAGGAGGTCCTGGGCACGGAGGTAACGGAGGTGGCTGTTGATGGCCTCAATCTTTCCTTCCTCGGTGGTGTGCACGCCGCTGCGGGCATCGATGATGAGGAGATCATCGTCGAAAAGCTTATCGGCGAGGAGGTCACCGTAGTTATTTTCCACTTCGAGGGCGCGGTCGCCATCGCGGATAGGGTCGAGGAAGTCGACCTTGAGCTGGCCTTTCGAAAGTCGTTCATATTCCTCAATAATGGGCCGAAGGCGCGAATAATGAGGCGAGGATTTCCGGAGGGCGGCAATGAGGTTGACGGGTTCGTCGCGCGCTTGCATCACCTCGGAGTTGAGGAGATTTTGCGTGGTTTCGGAGAGGGTGAAGACACCTCCTTTAGTGAGATCCCGGCGATCATAATGAGAGATCGCGAGGTAGCAGATAAAGATCAGGGAAACGAAGGCCAGGATGATCTGAACGACGGCACGCAGGCCGATGCCCAGTCGTTTGATGGGACGGGGAGGAGGGCCCATGTTGATATTGGAATCGGAATCTGACATGGCTTAGGGCTTCCACCTGCGGTAGTCGAGCAGGTGATGGGTGAGCAGGAGAATGAAGGACGTGGTCGCGAGATAGTAGGCGAAGGGCCGGGTATCGAGCAGGCCTCTTGAGAAGCTACGAAGATGATTTTGACTGGAGACGAAGTCGAAGACCGGAGCGGCTGCGATTTGGTCGCCGAATTGTGTCGTGACCAGGCCGAGGAAGAAGTGAACAAGGAGGATTCCAACGCAGACTACCCCGGCAATGATTTGGCTGGAGGTCATGACCGAGGCCAGGCAGCCGAAGGCGGTGAAGAGTGCGCCCATGAGCAAGATGATAGTCATGGCCCCGTAGAGTTCGCCCGAAGCAAAGGGCGGTGGGATATCGGTGATAAGGGTAAAGAGTTCGAAGTGAATGAATGCGGGGATCCAAAGCACGATAAAGCAGATGTAGGCGGCGAAGAACTTGGAGAGGACAACCTGCCAGGTGCGGACCGGTGCAGTGAGGAGTCCTTCAAGAGTCCCGGAGCGATTTTCCTCTGAGAAGAGCCGCATCGTCAGGACCGGGAAGAGGATGAGAAAGTAGAACCAGAAGAAGGGTGAGTTGAAGTTGAGGTGAACCAGGCTTTCATTCTGGGACTCGGTTTCAAACTTTTCGAGGGTGGTCGAGAGCACGAACCCCTGCATCAGGGCGGCGAAGGTCAGGATGAGCCAGCCGAATGGTGTCAGGAAGTAGGTCTTAAGCTCCTTAAAGAGGAGGATTCGAAAGGTGCGCATGGGGATCGTGGGTTTAGTCCTTTCGGGTGAGTTCAACGAAAACTTCCTCGAGCGTTCCGGCCCGACGGCTCAGGGAGCGGAGAGGCCAGCGGTTTTCGTTGGCGAGATTGGAGAGCTTGAGGCGGGTGTCGGTATTGGGAGCCACAAAAATGGTGAAGCGGTTCCAGCCATCTTGCAGGGACTCGGAGTTGACCTTGGTGACGACGTCGATGGAACTGAGAAGGGGTTCGGCGATCGCGATGGGCACTTGAAGTTCTACCGTGATCCTGCCTGCCCGGCGCATGGAATCGACGAGATTCTTCGGGGTGTCGGCGGCTTTGACGCGACCTCCATCGATGATGACGACCTTGTTACAGGTCATCTCCACTTCGCTGAGGATGTGGGTGGAAAGCAGGATGGTGTGCTTTTCGCCAAGATTTTGAATGAGACGGCGAATGGCCCGGATTTGGTTGGGGTCGAGTCCGTTCGTGGGTTCGTCGAGAATGAGGAGATCGGGCTCGTGGATTAGGGCATCGGCAAGACCGACCCGCTGGCGATAGCCTTTTGAGAGGGTTTTGATCATTTTACGCCGGACATCGGTCAGGCCGCAGATGTCGAGGACTTCGCCGAGGCGTGTCCGGAGGCGGCTGCCGCTCAGCCCACGAAGGGCGCCCCGGAAGCGAAGATATTCATTAACCCGCATTTCGGTGTAGAGCGGGACATTTTCGGGCATGTAGCCGATGCGCTTCCGAACTTCGAGGGATTCGCGGAAGATGTCGTGGCCCGCAATCCTTGCCGCGCCCGAGGTTGGAGGGAGAAATCCGGTCAGCATCCGGAGGGTCGTGGTCTTCCCGGCGCCGTTGGGACCAAGAAAACCCACAATCTCGCCTTGGGCGACTTCGAAGGAAATCTTATCGACAGCCAGGTGGCGTCCATAGCTTTTGCTGAGATCTGCAATCTCGATCATGCGAATTTTAAGGTGGAATCGGGAGTTGAGCGATTGACTCGCGGAGGTGTGGGCTTTAACTAACGGCTCAATGAGTGTTCTCCAAGCCTGAAACTCTCAGCCGATCGAATTCCGCGCCCTTCTAGTCTCCATGTCCTCCCACATCTCACCTCGGCTCAATGCCGCTCTTTTGGACGAAAAATACGCACAATGGTGCGACGACCCTCATTCTGTCGAAGATACCTGGGGCGCGTTCTTTGAAGGTTTCGAGCTTGGCTCGACTTTGCCGAAAAAAGGTGGGCCCGCAGGAGTGCCTGCCCAGTCAGGTCCTGTCGATCAACGACTTTCAGAGGATCAGCTCTCGTTCCGCGGAAAGGTTGTGAGTCTCATTTATAATTACCGGACTCTCGGCCACACCCAGTCGCACATCAATCCTTTGGAGGCGGAAGCCCCACGAAATCCCCGTTTGGCTCCGGAGGCCTTTGGGTTGACGGATGCCGATCTTGATCGCGAGGCCGCGACTCAATTTTTTCGATCAGGAGAGCCCACGCCCTTGCGTAATTTAATCTCCGAGTTGGAAGTGACCTATTCCAGTAAGATTGGTTTCGAGTTCATGCACATCCACGATACCGATGTTCGGAACTGGATTCGCCATCGCGTCGAGAATCGTCCTTCCGACCCCGGTCTGACAGCGACTCAGAAGAAGAAAGCCCTGAATTGGCTCATGGAGTCCGAGTTGTTTGAGGCCTTCCTCGGGAAGAAGTTCCTCGGAGAGAAGCGATTTTCGCTCGAAGGAGGTGAAGGCACGATGATTCTTCTGAATCGGATTTTGGAAATGTGCCCTGCTGCGGGCGTGAAGGAGATCGAGATGGGGATGGCCCACCGGGGTCGCTTGAATATCCTTGCGCAGTTTGTGAAGAAATCGATCGCGACTCTTCTTTACGAATTTACTCCCAACTACGTTCCCGACCTCGTTGCAGGTGACGGCGACGTGAAATATCACCTCGGCTATGAAAAGGTGCGTCAATTGGAAGACGGACATGTCCGTGTGAGTCTCGCGGCGAACCCAAGTCACCTCGAAGCGGTCAATTCTGTCGTTGAAGGCAAGGCCAGGGCCCGTCAGCGTCTCATCGGAGACGATGGTGCGATGACCAACCGCAAAGTCGTCTTGCCACTCTTGATTCACGGTGATGCTGCGATGGCCGGACAGGGTCCGGTCGCCGAAGTGTTAAACCTTTCCCAACTTGAGGGCTATCGGACCGGTGGCACCATTCACGTGGTGATTAACAACCAGATTGGTTTCACCACGATGCCCGAGGATGCGCGTTCCTCGCCTTACGCGACTGACGTTGCGAAAATGATCGAGGCTCCAATTCTCCATGTGAATGGTGAGAGCCCCGAGGATCTCTTCTGGGCGGCGGCATTCGCTCTCGATTTCCGTCAAACCTTCGGGCGGGATGTCGTGATCGACATGTATTGCTACCGTCGTCAGGGACACAATGAAACCGATCAGGCAGCCTTTACCCAACCTCATATTTACCGGGCCATTGCCAAGCGCAAAACGGCGGGGCAACTTTACCAAGACGAACTGGTCCAATCCGGCGTCATCACGGCGGAAGAGGGGCAAGCGGTTTATGATGAGATTTGGCAAGGCCTTGAGGCCGGGTTGGAGGACATGCGACGTCATGAGGAAGACGGTGAATTTGATGTCTATACTGGATCCACGGCCGAAGCCCAACCTCCTTACAGTCATGATCCCATCACGACGGGGATCGGTCTGGAAACCCTTCAGTACATTGGCAAAAAGCTCACGACCGTTCCCGAAGGCTTTGAGCTTCACCCGACTTTGGCCAAGCGCTTTGTGCCCCGGCGCATCGAGGCTCTTAAAGATGGAGGCCCCTTCGACTGGGCCTTTGCTGAAGCCCTCGCCTTTGGTTCGCTGTTGATCGAGGGATTCCCGGTCCGGCTATCCGGTCAGGATTGCCGACGTGGAACCTTCAGCCAGCGCCACGCGGTGTTTTATGATTACAACACCCGCGAGCGTTATGTGCCACTTTGTGAATTGACTGACGAGCAGGAGCGATTCTGCGTCTATAACAGTCTTCTTTCTGAAGTAGCTGTGCTTGGATTTGATTACGGTTATTCTCTGGGATGTCCAAATATGCTGATTCTTTGGGAAGCACAATTCGGTGACTTTGCCAACGGAGCCCAGGTGATCATCGACCAGTTTATCTCCTCAGCCGAGTCGAAATGGCAAACGCCGAGTTCGATGGTGATGCTACTTCCACACGGATACGAGGGGATGGGGCCCGAGCACTCGAGTGCCCGTCTTGAGCGCTTTCTCCAGCTTTGTGCCGAGAAAAATATGATCATAGGTAACTTCACGACGCCTGCACAATATTTTCACGCTCTGCGTCGTCAGAAGCATTCGCCGGTTCGCAAGCCTCTCATCCTGATGACTCCTAAAAGTCTGCTCACGCACCCAAAGGCGATCTCGCACATTGAGGACTTCCTGGATGAATCAACTTTCCGTGAAGTGCTTCCTGATACCTTCGAATTCGAAAAGCCGGAGAACGTGAGTCGCGTGATTTTCTGCTCTGGCAAGGTCTACTACGACCTCATGGCCTACCGCGAAGAGTTCAATATCAAGCACGCCGCGATCGTCCGGATCGAGCAACTTTATCCCTTGCACACTGACGAGATCCAAATGGTCATCAGTCCGTATCGTTCGGCGAAGCGCTTTGTGTGGTGTCAGGAAGAGCCGCTGAACATGGGGGCGTGGTCCTTTATGCAGCCCCGGCTCTCCAATCTCACCGGCACCCGTGTTCGATACGCTGGCCGTGAGCGTGCCTCCAGTCCCTCCACCGGCTCCAAGGCCGTTCACAAGCGCGAACAAAAGCGTCTTTGCGAGCAAGCCTTCTCCTCATAATATCCGCTTCCATTTCATTTCCCACCGTCCGTTCTACGATGTCCCACGAAATCATTATCCCGCCCGCTGGCGATTCGATCACTTCCGCCCTCGTCGCCCAATGGCATCATGCCGACGGCGCGACGGTGAACAAAGGCGATGTCCTTGTGACCCTTGAGACGGACAAGGTCTCGACCGAGCTTGAAGCCGAGGTTTCGGGAATATTGAGCATTGCCACTCCCGAAGGTCAAGAAGTGGCCATCGGAACCATGATTGGTTCGATTGCCGAGGGTGCCGGGAACTCCGAGCCCGCCGCGACTCCTTCAGAGGAATCATCCGCTCCTGCAGAAGTGCCTGCACCTACGGCAAGCCCGGTGGCGGAACCGAAGCCCACGGGTGAAACCCTTTCCATCAAAGTGCCATCGGCGGGTGAATCGATTACCTCCGCAACGGTAGCCGCCTGGTCCGTGAAGAGCGGCGATTTTGTCAACAAGGGCGATGTCCTTGTTAGTCTTGACACCGATAAGGTCTCCAGCGAACTCGAGGCTGAAGCCAGTGGAATTGTTCAAATTGATATCGAGGAAGGCACGGAAGTTGAGATTGGCGCCATCCTTGGTTCCATCGCGGTGTCCGATGGTCCCGCTCCTGCAACACCTGCTGCAGCAGCTCCGGCGCCCACTTCAGAGACCTCGGCAGCCAGGGCCCCGGCACCTGTATCACAAGCAAAGTCCGCTCCGGCTCCCAAGCCAGCTGCCTCGGCACCTGCCGAAGAAGGTCGCGTGACCCGTCGTAAGATGTCTCCGCTTCGCCGCAAGATCGCGACCCATCTCGTCAACGCCCAGCAAACAGCAGCGATCCTGACGACCTTCAATGAGGTTGATATGACCGAGGTGATGAAGCTTCGCAAAGTCGTCCAGGATGACTTTGTGGCAAAGCACGGTGTGAAGCTCGGCTTCATGTCTCTGTTCACCAAAGCGGTGGTGCAGGCTCTGAAGGACGTGCCTTCGATCAATGCCCGCATTGAAGAGAATGAGGTTATCGAAAATCACTTTTACGATATCGGAATCGCGATTGGCACCGAGAAGGGGCTCATTGTTCCCGTCGTGCGTGATGCCGATCAAAAATCGTTTGCCGAAATTGAAAAGGACATCATGGGCTATGCTCAGAAGGCCAAGGCGGGTAAAATTGAACTTTCTGATTTGACCGGCGGCGTCTTCACGATCTCCAACGGTGGTGTTTACGGGTCGCTTTTGAGCACTCCGATTCTGAATCCTCCCCAAAGTGGAATTCTGGGAATGCACACGATTCAACAACGTCCGATGGCCGTGAATGGAGAAGTCGTCATCCGCCCCATGATGTATCTCGCCATGAGCTACGATCACCGGCTTGTCGACGGTAAGGAAGCAGTGACCTTCCTCATTCGGATCAAGGACTGCCTTGAGAATCCGACGCGGATGATGCTTGAGATGTAAGGATTCTGGGACCCGGCCTAAAGTCCAGGCTCCGTGGGGATCATGGCCCGGAACTCTTCTTCCTCAATGATGGGAACGTTGAGAGATTGTGCTTTGGTTCGCTTGGAACCACCGCCTTCGCCGACGAGTAGGAAGTCGGTCTTGGCTGAGATCGATCCGCTGACCTTGCCTCCGTTTGCTTCGATAATTTTTTGAAACTCGGGACGTGGAGCTGAGAGCGTTCCCGTGACGACGAAGGTCTTTCCGGCGAAGGGGAGGCCTTCCATGGCCGCGGCAGGATCGGGCGCGAAGTTGTTCGACTTTGGATCAATGCCGAGTTCCTGAAGTTGGCTGAGAACGGCTTGTCCGGCTTCAGATTCGAAGAAGCTGCGGAGATGCTGCGCGGCAACGGGCCCGAGGTTGTCGTCGATCTGGTAGTCTTTGAGACGAGGATGGTTTTCCTTTTTCCGTTTCGATTTTTGAAGTTCTTCGAAGTTTGGGAGGTCGGCGAGATCGGCGACGATTTGGGAACCTGCAAGGTCGCTCAGTTTTTCGTGGAGACGGGCCAGTTCCTTGGCTCCGGATTCTCCTATTTGGGAAATTCCCATCGCAAAGAGCCAGCGGCTCAGCGGCATCTCGTCGCGGGCGCGCTGGAGGGACTTAATGAGAGTGGCGGCGCGCTTTTGTCCGAAGCGGCGTTCCTTGGAAATGGTGAGTCCTTCCGAGGATTTCGCGGGATCTAACAGAAGTCCTGAGAGGTCTTCCTCTGTGAGTTTGAAAAGATCGATGGGAGAGGACGCGAGGCCTGTTTCGACCAGCTTGATGGCAACGGAATCCCCAAGGCCATCGATGTCGAGTGCTTTGCGTCCGGCGAAGTGGGTGATGCTGGTGACCGCTTGTGCGGGGCAGGCGAAGTTCACGCAACGCCACGCAACGAAGCCTTCGGCTTGTTCGATGGGGCCATGGCAGGAGGGGCAGCAATTGTTGAGGGCTGTGGGGAGGTGGTAGGGCTCCGAATTTGCAGGACGTTTTTCGAGGACCACCTTCACGACGGAGGGAATGATTTCGCCTGCTTTTTCCACGACGACAGTATCTCCGATGCGGACGTCCTTGCGTTCGATCTCTTCCTGGTTGTGAAGAGTGGCTCGAGAAACGGTGGTGCCGGAAACAAGGACAGGTTCGAGTTCGGCGACGGGAGTGAGGACTCCGGTGCGGCCGACCTGAATGGTGATGTCCTTGAGGAGGGTCTCCACCTGCTCGGGTGGATACTTGAAGGCGGCGGCCCAACGAGGGGCCCGCGAGGTGAACCCGAGGGTTTCACGCTGAGCGAAGGCGAGGACTTTGATGACCGCGCCATCGGTGCCGTGCCCAATGGAGTGGCGTTTGACATCGAGTTCGCGAATCGCGGTGATGACCTCATCGAGAGTTTCGACATACCAAACGGGATTATTCCGGGGGATCTCGAACTGATCGAGGAGCTTCCGAAAATCGTCTTCGCTTTCCATGTCCGTGCCTTGGTGGGCCCCGAGTCCGTGGGCGAGAAATGCAAGGGGGCGGGTGGCCACGACTTTCGAATCGAGAGATTTCAAAGTGCCGGCCGTTGCGTTGCGCGGATTGGCGAATGTCTGAAGTCCGGCTTCGTCGCGTTGTTCGTTGAGTTTGGCAAAGCCTTCAGAAGGCATGAAGATTTCCCCACGGACTTCGAGGAGGGCGGGCGCGTGATCGAGCTGCAGGGGGATGGCGTGAATGGTGCGGACGTTTTGCGTGATGTCGTCGCCCCGGGTTCCGTCACCACGGGTGAGGGCGTATTCGAGAGCACCCTTTCGATAGACCAAGGAGCAGGCCACGCCATCGATTTTGGGTTCGACGGTGAGTGGGA
This sequence comes from uncultured Verrucomicrobiales bacterium, assembly GCA_963925135.1. Taxonomy (GTDB): domain Bacteria; phylum Verrucomicrobiota; class Verrucomicrobiia; order Verrucomicrobiales; family Akkermansiaceae; genus SW10. Next base: position 55,706 of record CAWUTG010000045.1, read on the forward strand.
TTTTCTCGAGCCCGAGATTCTTCTGCAGTCGCGCAAAGAAATCTGAGACCTCTTCTTCGGCGAAGACGTCGTCGATGGACAGCATGGGAAGGAGGTGCTCCCGTTGCTCGAAGCTGTCGAGTGGAACTCCGCCAACCCGCTGAGTGGGCGAATTGGGGTCGTGAAGCTGCGGGTTGGCTTTTTCGAGGTCCTCAAGTTCGCGAAAGAGGAGATCGTATTCGGGATCGGAGATCTCGGGAGTCCCCTCCTGATAATAGAGGCGGTCATGGCGACTGATTTCCCGGCGGAGTTCTTCGATACGATTGTCAAAAAGCACGCCTGCGTTCTAGAGGTCTGGGGATCCCGCGGCAAGGATTGTCGAGCGCCGGGAGGTGGAAGTTTTTTACAAAGAAGCCCCGGAATTCTCATCGCGGGTTTTGCATCTGGCCTGCAATCTTTGCACAAGATGAATGGATGGAAAAGCGGTCGCTTCAAGCCGGTCGAGCCCTCGGGTCAAAAGGGGGGCTATCGAAAGATCCAGCGCGGTGAAGGGCGGGCGATGGTAAAAGGCCTTCAGCCCACGCGCTCCGGGTCGTCAGGAGAGCTTGCGATGAAATGGCACGGCAGGGTGCTTTCAGTGCTGGCTTTGATCGGTCCAGTATCCATCGCTGCGGCACTTGTGCTGAAAATTCAGGGGATTGGGCCTCTGTGGCTTGCTGGATTTTTCCTTTCGATCGTTTATCTGGTCGGAGTGGAAGTCATCACGGGTCAGGAAATTCCCGGACGTGGACTGGCAATGATTCTTGCGCTGAGTCCTATCGTATTTGGCATCATTACGAGCTTCATTTGACGATCCTAAATTGACGAGGTCTTGCGAAGGTGAGCAAGGAGTCCGGCGGCACCATCTTCGATCAAATCGGCGACGAGTTCGAATCCTTCATCACCGCCGTAGTAGGGATCGGGGACCTCGTTGTGGCTGTGTTGGGCGCAGAAGTCGGTGAATTTATGGACACGGGAGCGATGGTCGTCGGTTTTGGCGAGTTTCATGACGTTGGCGTAATTTTCGTCGTCCATGGTTAGAATGAGGTCAAAATTTTCGAAATCCCTTACTGCGAACTGACGGGCTGAGCCGGAAACCTGGTATCCCCGTTTTTGGATGGTTTTGGTCATCCTTGCGTCGGGCTTCTTACCGGTGTGGAAGCCGATGGTTCCTGCGGAGTCGCATTTAATAGTATCGGAGAGTTGCTCTTTGACCAGAAGGTGTCGGAAAATGTTCTCACCCGCGGGGGAGCGGCAGATGTTCCCCATGCAAACGAAGAGGACCTGGCAGGTGGGAGTCATGAGTCCAATTAAAGGAGAGGTCCGCATCTCTGGCAACCTCACAGGCCTCCTATTACCCGACCTACGACGGTAATGGCAACGTCAGTGAATACCTTGATGGCAGCGGTGTGTCCCAAGCCCACTACGCATATGATGGCTTCGGGAACCTGGCAATCACGCCCCCTGGCAGCAAAGCAGGTGACTTCGCCCAACGCTTCAGCACGAAGTTTCGCGATGAAGAATCCGCCCTCGACGTCGGCGATAACACTGCCAGCTCCACCCCCACCAACCAGATCGGCATCACCTCCACACTCGGCGCCACGAGCTTCTCCGTCACCGCCACAACCCCATCTCCCGAAAAGGCATTCTACCTCTTTGAAGCCATCCACGTCCCCTGATCCAGCCGCATGCGGGATGAGAGCCATCCGTAAATGGGGTCAGTCCCTGCTAATTAACATCGGACCGCTCTTTCTGATCCGCCACGATAGCCAAGCCGTCAGGTAGCGACCGTCTCATTCTGCAAGTTATCTGGCCTTTGCTTAGAAATTTCTTAGCATCTCCAGCACTTCATCCAGCTTCTCGCCCGGTCTTGTCTTCGTCAGCCTCGGATGCCTCGATCCATCCATCAGGATAGGGCTCCCGTTGCTTTGGAGCATCAGTCTCTGTCCGGAAATCTCCATGGAGGTGATTTGGTTGGAGGCGGCTTCGTCTTTGATGCGGGCGATGGTTAGGAGGTTCTGGATGGGGGTGGGGGAGGCGGCCGTGGCGATCCTGCCAGTTTTTCTCGAGGTCGGTGATGGATTTGGGGGGTGTTGGCTTCGGCGAGTTCGCCGAAACTTCATGAAAAGTGCCGAATTCCTCTTGCCAGAGAGGTCAGCTCTGATACAGAACTCGTCCCCGCATAAATGCAGTAGGCATTTTTACAGGAACTTCTGAACATTTACGATCATGGCACGACTTTTCGGCACAGACATCCCAAATGAGAAGCGTATTGAAGCCTCTCTCCCTTACATCTTCGGCATCGGTCGCTCGACCGCAGCGAAGATTCTTGAGCACGCAGGCGTTAGCCCTGACATTCGCACTGGTGAACTTAGCGAGGAACAACTCGTTAAGATCGCAACAGTGATCCAAAACGAGGGAATCCTTATTGAGGGTGACCTTCGTCGTGAGCAACAGGGCCAGATGAAGCGCCTCGCCTCTATTAACTGCTACCGCGGAATTCGTCACAAGCGTGGCCTTCCTGTCCGTGGTCAGCGCACCAGCACCAACGCCCGTACTCGCAAGGGTAAGCGGAAGACCGTGGGTGTTGCCAAGTAAGACCTCTTTGTTGAGCGTCAATTGCAAATTTTCATTCCACTAAAATGGCTGAAGAAGAGAACAAAAATGAGGAGACCGAGGTCGTGGCTGCAGATGCAGTGACTCCTACGGAAACTCCAGCCCCTGAGGCGGCTGCTGAAGAAGCAGCTCCAGAAGCATCCGATTCGGAAGCTCCTGTTGCGGGTGAACGAACCGAGGCTGAGGCCGCGGCACCGAAAGAGGAGAAGAAACGCGATATTTTCGCTGAACTTCTCGGAGAAGAGGATCCTGACAAGGTTAAGATCCACAAGTCGAAGAAGAGCAAAAACGTGACCAAGGGTCTCGTTCACATCACTGCGACTTTCAACAACACAACCGTTACCGTCACCGACGAGCGAGGCAACACCGTCGGGTGGTCCTCCTCTGGCAAGATGGGCTTCAAAGGTTCTCGTAAGAGCACCGCCTATGCAGCACAGGTTGTTTCCCAGGATGCTTGCCGGCAGGCAATGTCCCACGGATTGAAAGAAGTCGTCGTCCGGGTCAAAGGTCCGGGTGCTGGTCGTGAATCTGCAGTTCGTGCCGTGCAAGGTCTCGGTATCGATGTCACTGCGATCCTCGATGTGACTCCAATTCCTCACAATGGCTGCCGTCCCAAGAAGGCACGTCGTGTCTAATTCATCTTCAACCTTAATTTTAGAAAGACAGATCAATGGCACGTTATACTGGCCCAAAAGATAAAATCAACCGCCGCTTCGGAGTCCCTCTTTTTGGGCCTTCCAAAGCTCTCGACCGTCGCAACTACCCACCAGGCCCACACGGTCTCCGTTCCGGACGTCGTAAAAAGTCTGATTACGCGATTGCTCTCGGTGAGAAGCAAAAGTTGAAATTCATGTTCGGAGTGCTTGAAAAGCAGTTCCGCGGATACTTCGCCGAAGCAACCCGTCGCCGTGGAATTACCGGCGACATCATGCTCCAACTCCTTGAGACCCGTCTCGACAATGTTTGCTACCGCCTCGGCTTCGGCAACTCACGTCAGGCAGCTCGTCAGCTCGTCAACCACGGTCACGTCCTCGTGAACGGCAAGAAGCTTGATATTGTTTCTTACCAGGTTCGCTCGGGTGATGTGATCAAGGTTGGTGACCGCGCTTCTTCGCAGCAGCTCGGACTCCGCATGCTCGACCTGACTCAATCAGTTCCTCTGATGGATTGGTTGACTCTCGACCGTGAGAAGATGGAAGGCACTGTGTCACGTCTCCCTGAGAAGGAAGACCTCGACTCACCAGTGAACCTCCAGCTCGTCGTCGAACTTTACTCACGTTAAAGTTCCCGAAATCCTTCAAAACCCCGTTTCGAGTAATCGAAGCGGGGTTTTTTACGGTCTGGAAGCACCGAAAATTGTCTGCTCGCCGGGCTGAATAATGCTACCTTCTGCTTATGAATCTCTTTCTATGGGCCTTGTGGGTTGCTGTGATTATCGCAATCGCGATCTGGGCTTTTGGCGGTGCAAGGCGACGGAGGCTGGGAGCATTGAGAGAAGCCGCGGAAGAAGGGGGATTCACTGAAAGTGATCGCGAGCATTTAAAGAAGCATGTGCGATCCATGGAAGGAATGCCTGAAGATTTGAAGAAGCGTCTAGAGGTACTGACTCTCGTTCTGATCGCTGAAAAGAATTTTGAAGCCTGTGGGGATCTCGAGGAGGTGACACGCGAAATGAGGGTGGTGATTATGGCTCAAGCGGCATTTCTTCTGCTCGGACGGGATCATGATTTTTTCCCCAAGCTCCGCACGGTGCTCGTTTACCCGGAGGCATATCGAGGGAAGGATCACGAGGGTGAAGACGAGGAAGGTGGGCGTCTTGGGGAAAGTTGGGAGTCGGGGACGGTGGTGCTATCCTGGACGAGCGTCCAACGCGGTGGTGAAAACGATGAAGATGGGATGAACGTCGTGATTCACGAGTTCGCTCATCAACTCGATCAAGAGAACGATCACGCCGACGGCTTACCCGAGCTGGGGAAGGGGCAATCGATTGGTCGTTGGGCGAGCACTTTTTCAGCGGCCTATGAGACTTTTTGTGACGACCTGGATGCTGGTCGTCGTACTGTCATGGATGCCTATGGAGGGACAAATCCAGCCGAGTTCTTTGCAGTTGCCTCCGAAACGTTTTTCGAGAAACCCAGACAGCTCAAAATTGACGAGCCATCTCTCTATGATCAGCTCACAACTTTTTACGGAGTCGATCCCTCAAGTTGGTAGGGAGGACATGCTTTCTAGGCGTTCTTTGCCCGGCGGGCTTGCACGGCCTGTGAAAGCGATTCCATGACCTCCTCGGTGGTCTGCCAGTTGATGCAGGCATCCGTGACCGATTGCCCGTATGTCATGTCTTCCGAGATCTTCTGGTTCCCTTCGACGAGATTGGACTCGATCATCACGGCAGCAATCTCCTTGGAACCTTCGGCCATCTGTTCGCAGAGGCTGGCCGCGACGGCAGGTTGGTTGCGGTAGTCCTTATTCGAGTTTCCGTGGGAACAGTCGATCATGAGTTGCTCTGGTAAACCAAGATTCTTGAGTTGGCTTGTCACCGTGGCAATGTCGTCTTTCGAGTAGTTGGGTCCGGTCTTTCCACCCCTTAGGATGAGGTGGCAGGCTTTGTTGCCAGTCGTGGTCACAATGGCGGAGACACCTTGTTTGGTGACGGAAAGAAAATGGTGGGGTTGGGCGGCAGCACCAATCGCATCGAGGGCGATTTGGATGGATCCCCCGGTGCCGTTCTTGAAGCCTACGGGCATCGAGAGTCCCGAGGTCAGTTCGCGGTGAACCTGGGACTCGGTGGTGCGTGCGCCAATGGCACCCCATGCGATGAGGTCTGCGACATACTGGGGCGAGATTGCATCGAGGAATTCGGTGCCGGCGGGGATGCCCATTTCGGCGAGTTGGAGGAGAAGTTCGCGGGCAAAACGAAGTCCGCGGTTGATATCGAAGGATCCATCGAGATGGGGATCATTGATGAGCCCTTTCCAGCCAACGGTTGTGCGGGGCTTTTCAAAATAGACGCGCATGATAACGTGAAGATCCTGATCGTATCGTGCGGCAAGCTCCTTGAGGCGCTGTCCATATTCAAGAGCGGCGGAAGTATCGTGGATCGAGCAGGGGCCGACCACCACGAGGAGACGGTCGTCCTCGCCCCTTAGGATGGCTTCCGAAGCTTTGCGCGAGTGGGCGACGACTTGGGCCGCGATCTCAGTCATGGGAAGATAGTAGGAAAGGACAGCAGGGGAAATCAACGGGTCAATTCCCTTGATGCGAAGATCGTCTGTATTAGTGATAGCCACGGGGGGAGTCTTGGGTGTTTCCAGAGAAATTCAAGAGTGGAGGTTTGTCATTGGTGAGGAAAGGTTCCACATTGAAGTCATGTCCAAGAAACGGAGAATGCAACCGCCACTTCATCGTGACCTCACGGCCGGGATGGTTCCGGATCTTCAATGCAGTTTTGTTGAGTCGACTGGCGATAAAGAGGTTGATGCCCACATCATGGAACTCGCCCAATCGGTCAGTGGGGTGAATGACCCGTGTTTACTTGCCGAGATGATTTCTACGGCGGTAGGAATCGCCCGGGGGGTGACGGATCATGGCGATTTCAAGCTTGCGAACCGGGCGCTGAAGGAGATGAAAATGGCGAGCGAGGTTTTCCAGCCCTTCCGGGGTCGGCGCAAGGTCGCGCTCTTTGGTTCTGCTCGCACGAAACCGGAGGAAAAGGAATACCAGATTGCGGTGGCATTTTCGCGGCGTATGCGGGACGAGGGTTTCATGACGATCACCGGTGCCGGTCCCGGAATCATGGCTGCTGGAAATGAGGGGGCGACCCGTGAACATAGCTTTGGACTGAATATTACCTTGCCGTTCGAGGCTGCTGCTAATGAGTTTATTGCCGGAGATTCTAAGTTGATTGACTTCAAGTATTTCTTCACCCGTAAGCTGGCCTTTGTTAAGGAGGCGGACGCGGCGGTAGGGATGCCCGGGGGAGTGGGAACGATGGATGAGATCTTCGAAGCCCTGACGTTGATTCAGACTGGAAAGGCGACGATGTATCCCATCGTCTGTCTTGATGCTCCGGGCGGAACCTACTGGAAGGCGTGGAAGCAGTTTGTGGAAGAGCATCTTTATCGACTGGGGATGATTTCTGAATCTGACTTCAATCTCTTTACCGTGACCGACGATGTCGAAGTGGCGATCAAGGAGATTACCGACTTCTACTTGAATTTTCACTCCTACCGCTATGTCGGGGATCGCCTCGTGGTGCGACTGCAGACGAAACTCTCACAGGCTGCGGTTGCTCAATTGAATGTCGATTTTGCCGATATTGTGAAGTCCGGGAAAATTGAGCAAATGAGAGCGTTGGAGGAAGAGCGCTATGACGACGATCTTGCTGATCTCCCAAGGATAATTCTGCGTCATCGCCGGCGCGATTTCGGACGCCTGAGGGTCTTTTTGAATGCCCTGAACCAAGCAGAAGTGGAAAGCTAATGGCCAAGGAACGAGTTGATGTCTTGTTGGTGTCCCAAGGCCATTGTGATTCGCGGGAGCAGGCCAAACGCCTGATCATGGCGGGTGAGGTGCTCTGTGGGACGGAGCGGGTCTCCAAGCCCAGTCAAAAGGTTCAGGCTGATGCTGAGTTTACCGTGAAGACGCGTCCTAAATATGTCGGGCGGGGGGGATTCAAGATTGAAGGAGCGTTGAAGGAATTTGGCGTGGATCCGACCGGGTGGATTTGTGCAGACCTCGGGGCTTCAACCGGAGGATTTACCGACTGCCTTCTTCAACACGGGGCGGTGAAGGTTCATGCCATCGATGTGGGGACGAATCAATTGGTCTGGAAGCTCAGAAGCGATGAACGGGTGGTTTCCAGGGAGCGTTTCAACGCCCGTAATCTCACGATCGAAGACATTGGAGAACGGGTCAACCTCGTGGTGATGGATCTCTCGTTCATTTCTCTCACGAAGGTGCTGCCATCGGCCTTTGGGATTTTAGAAGAAGGTGGGATGGTGATCTCCCTGGTGAAGCCGCAATTTGAGCTTTCCCGTGAGGAGGTTGGGAAAGGTGGCATCGTGCGTGAGCCGGAGCTTCATCAAAAAGCGGTCGACAAGATACATAAATTCATCACCGAAGAGCTGGGTCGCGAGTGGGCCGGGGTCATGACTTCACCGATTACGGGGACTGATGGAAACGTGGAGTTTCTCGCCTGGATGAGGTGATCGCTTAAAGGTCGATTTCGAGGGTGACCGGGCAATGATCGGAGCCTAGGACGTCGTCGTCGATGCTGGCGGATTTGAGTTTTGGGGTCAGTTCCTGTGAGACGCACCAATAGTCGATTCTCCATCCCACGTTGTTGGCACGAGCGCCCCCGCGGTAGCTCCACCAGGAGTAAGCGTCGCTTTTGTCAGGGTGAAAATGGCGGAAGGTATCGACGAAGCCTGCGTTGACGAGCTCAGAAAATCCGGCCCGTTCTTCATCCGAGAAGCCTGCGCTTTTGCGGTTGGTTTTGGGTCGGGCGAGGTCGATCTCTTCGTGGGCGACGTTGAGATCTCCGCAGGCAAGGACAGGCTTGCCTTCGGCTTCGAGCGATTTGAGATACTCGCGGAAGGCGATGTCCCACTCCATGCGGTAGGGAAGTCTCAGGAGCTCGTTCTTGGCGTTCGGGGTGTAAACGGTGACGAGGAAGTAGTCAGGATATTCCAGAGTGATGACGCGGCCTTCTTTGTCGCCTTCGGCACTGCGATCACAGCCAATGCCGAGTCGAATTCCAAGGGGCTCGGCTTTGGTGAAAATGGCGGTGCCCGAATAACCGGCCTTTTCGGCTGAGTTCCAGTAGTTGCGGTAGTGGCCGAGTTCGAGTGGGAGTTCGACTTGCTCGGGGCGGGCTTTTGTTTCCTGGAGGCAGAGGAAGTCGGGGTCGTGTTCGAGGACGAATTCGATGAAGTTCTTTTTGAGGACGGCGCGGATGCCGTTGACGTTCCAGGAGATGAGTTTCATGGGCAGGACAGTACCCAGAAAAACAGCCGCGACCCGAAAAAAATCGGAAAACGCGGCTGTTTGAAAAAGAAGTTCGGGGCAGATTAACGCTTGGAGAACTGGAAGCGTTTCCGTGCACCTGGCTGACCAGGCTTCTTACGCTCTTTGGCACGTGGGTCACGACGAAGGAGGCCGGCAGCCTTGAGGGCGGGACGGAGCTCGGGATCGGCAATGATCAAAGCGCGGGAGATGGCAAGCTTCAGCGCACCAGCTTGACCGTGGGTGCCGCCACCTTTGGTGACAGACTTGATGTCGAACTTGTTGCGAAGGTTCGCAATTTGAAGGGGCTCAAGAATCTCGCCTTGGAGAGTCAAAGTAGGAAGGGCTTCTTCGAAGGGGTCTTCGTTGATGAAGATGTTGCCAGTTCCAGGGGTAAGCCAGACGCGTGCAACAGCGGTCTTACGACGACCCGTAGCGGTAAATGTTTCGCTCATAATAAAAAGTTTTTAAAGGGTGATTCGAATTAGAGGGAGAAAGGAGCGGGGTTCTGAGCTTCATGCGGGTGTTCCTCACCAGCATAGACTTTCAGTTTGCTCATCTGGGCTGCTCCGAGCTTGGTCTTGGGAACCATTCCTTTGATGGCCCACTCAAGGATGAGCTCAGGACGACGCTTACGAACCTTGGATGGTGTTTCGATGGTTTGGCCACCGACGTATCCGGAGTGACGTGCATAGATTTTATACTGCTCTTTATTACCGGTAAACCGGGCCTGCTCGGCATTGATGATGATGACGAAGTCACCGGTATCAATGTGAGGAGTAAAGATCGCCTTATGCTTACCACGGAGCAGGCGGGCTGCTTCCACGGCGACTTTGCCAACGATTTGGTTTTTGGCGTCAATAATATGCCAAGTCCGTTCGACGTCGGCTGGTTTTGCTGAAAACGTTTTCATAGTTTTTCTGGGTTCCGTTGATCCGCCGGAAAAGCGACAGACTTTAAGGGGCACGGAACCTAGGAAGCGGGTCGGGGGGTGTCAACGCAAATATCGGGAAAGACGGGCTTGCGAAATGGGGCGGTTCCCGTCAGAAACTACGCCGTGCGAGATCTTCTCAAGCAACCTTTGTGGCAAGCCCGTTCGATCGGTCGGCCTTTACCTGATAGCACCCACGCTTGTGCGGTGTCCCTGCCGACGTGGGATTCTGTGATCGGCTACGAGGAGGGTCGCGACCGGGTTATTAAGAAAATGGAGGCGGGATATCCCCGGTTCTTTTTGCACCCGCTGGTAAAACGGCTCTTTGCCAAGGCCACTTCGGAGATTGCCGAGGCGGGAAAGCGGGCCATTGTTTTTCCTCACAAGAAAGCCGCACAGGGAGCTCAGCGTTACGTGGAGCGGAAGCTGGCGGTCGCGACCAGGATTGCCAGTTATGATGAAGGAATGCAGGCGCTGATTGTGCCCGAGACGGCGATCGGGGTGGCGATGGAGTATTGGCGATTCACCGGGGAGATCATTAGCAGTCGCCAGGCGGAAGATCTCCTGAACGAACGGGAGGCAGAAGGGGGATCGACGGTGATTCTGAAGCAGCAGCTTTCCGAATACACGGGTGCGGCCCTGGATGATCAGTTCATTTTTGAAAGCGGGATGGCCGGGATTTTTTCAGCTTACCGGGCGGTGATGAACCAATTCCCGAGTAAGAAAACTCTCCAGTTGGAGTTTCCTTATGTGGATGCTTTGAAGGTGCAGGAGCGTTTCGGAAACGGCGTGGTTTTTCTCTACGATGCCGAGGGCGAGGATTTTGATGCGGCGGTGCGTCGCATCCAGGAGGGGGAATTTGGAGCCGTCTTTTGTGAGGTTCCGAGCAACCCCTTGCTGCGCTCCGTGAATCTTCCACGGGTTGCGGAAGCTTGCAGGCAGGGCGGGGTTCCGCTGGTCGTCGATGACACCGTGGCCAGTTCCATCAATGTCGACGTCTTAAAGTACGCTGATCTGGTGACGACAAGTCTGACGAAGTGGGTTTCCGGAGTGGGCGACGTCATGGCGGGATTGGTGACGCTGAATGCCGATTCTCCCTGGGCTAGTGATTTTCGAAGCTTCTTCAACGAGGATACCGGTGGAGGATCGAGGCTCTATACCGGAGACTGCCGGGTCTTAATATCCAACATGAAGAGCTATCCGGAGCGGGTGAAGCGCTCGAACGAAAACGGTGAACTTGTGGCTGAATATTTACACGCTCATCCAGCCGTTGGCCGGGTCTGGTATCCGAAGTTTAATACTCCGCATGAATACCAATTGATCCGCCGGGATACCGGTGGCTACGGGGGGGTGGTGTCATTTACGCTGAAGCAACCACGCAAGATGCCCAGATTTTACGATGCCCTAGAGCTTTGCAAGGGGCCGAGTTTGGGAACGAATTTCACGCTTGCGAGTCCCTACACCATGCTGGCCCATTATTTCGAACTCGATTGGGCGGAAGCCTGTGGAGTTTCGCCCAACCTTCTTCGTCTTTCCGTGGGGATTGAGGATGGAGAAGTCATTATCGGGGCTCTCGCAAGGGCGCTGGACAACGCTTAAACCAAGCCGTCTTTCTTGGCCTGCTTCCAATAAGCGTATTCGGAGCGGTTAAACTCGACGTATTCCGGCGAAAGGTCGGAGGCGTAGATGGTGTGTTCCGCGGAGCCCAGATTGAGGTCAACGGTGATCTCGAATTCCGGTTTGCTTACGATGCTACGAAGGACTTCGGGATTGGTTTCTCCTTGCAGGCCTCCCTGACAGGCAGGCTTTGATTCGTAGAAGATGTCGATGAGTTCTTCCCGGATGCTCGCGCCCGAGTATCCCACTGCATGAATGATGCGTCCCCAGTTGGGGTCTTCACCATTCCATGATGATTTCACGAGCGAGGAATTGGCGATGGCCTGGGCCACTTTTTTAGCATCCACTCCGGTGCGAGCACCTTTGATCTTGAGGGTCACAAATTTAGTGACCCGCTCGCCATCCCGCACGATGGCTTTGGCGAGCTTGCCCATCACGAACTGCAAGGCGTGACTGAAAATTTTGCAGTTCTTGCTGTTGCGAGCGATGGTTTTGTTCCCGGCCGCACCGTTCGCGAGGACGAGAACGGTGTCGTTGGTGCTCGTGTCTCCATCAATCGTGATGCGGTTAAAGGTGTGCTCGACGGCATCTTTAACGGCCCGTTCAAGACAAACGGGGTGGAGTTTGGCATCGGTGGTCACGAAGCAAAGCATCGTGGCCATGTTGGGATTGATCATCCCGGCTCCTTTGGCACAGCCGCCGATGCGGATGCGGGTTCCGTCGAGATCGAAGGAGATCGCGAATTCCTTTTCGTGAGTGTCGCTGGTGATAATGGCCTTGGCGACGTCGTTGCCGTTTTTATTGCCGAGGCTCTCAAAAAGCCTGTCGTAGTTGGGATCGATCCGGCTCATCGGGAGAGGAAGGCCAATGACACCGGTCGAGCAGACGGCGACTTCGCGCTGTCTGAGGTTGAGGCGTTTGGCTGTCTCTTTGGCCATGTTTCGGGCATCTTTCATCCCGTTCGGCCCGGTGCAGGCGTTGGCGTTTCCGCTATTGACGATAATGGCGCGGGCGGGATGAGCGCGGAGGTGGCTCTGGGAAACACGGACCGGAGCGGCTTTGACCCGGTTTTGGGTGAACATTCCCTGTGAGAGGCAATCGTGTTCCGAGTAAATCAGAGCGAGGTCGAGTCGATCGGAATCAGGGTTCTTGATACCACAGGAAATTGCGCCACCGAGGAATCCTCTGGGTGCGCAGACTCCGCCTTTGATTCTTGCGTAAGGGTGATCCATGGAGAACGACGAGCCTGGGCTGCTGTTAGAGGTTTTGCAATCCGCGAGTTTGCGGATTACCGGTGAGCAGATTGAAGCTCTGCACAGCCTGACCAGCAGCTCCCTTGCCAAGATTGTCCTCGGTGCTCTGTAAAATGAGGCGATTGGTGCGGGGATCGTGGTGCCAGCCAATGTCCACGTAGTTGGTTCCGGTGACGTGTTTGGTGTCGGGCGACACTCCGGCACCACGCAGCCTTACGAAAGGCTCGTCGGCGTAGGCTTCCTCGAGGGCTTCAGCCACTTTCGCAAAGTCGCCGGTGAGCTTGGCGAAGGTCGTGGTGCAGATGCCCGCAGTGACGGGAATGAGGTGAGGCACGAAAGAGATCGTGACTTTTTCGTCGGCAGCTTTGGAAAGTTCCTGTTCGATTTCCGAGAGATGGCGATGACGCGGGAGCCCGTAAGAGCGTACGCTCTCGTTGACCTCGGCGAAGATGAGGGAGAGGTCGGCCTTGCGCCCGGCACCGCTGACTCCGCTCATGGAAGAAACATTAATCGTGGTGTGATCGACCAAGCCGGCCCGTAAAAGCGGGATTAAGGGCAGTATGATGGAGGTGGGGTAGCAACCGGGCGAAGCCACGAGGCGGGCCGCTTTGATTTCCTCACGATAGATCTCCGGGAGGCCGAAAACGGCTTCGCAAAGAAGCTCGGGAGCGGGATGGGGATGATCGTAGAAGTCCTGATAGACGGCAGCGTCATCGAGACGGAAGTCGGCACTGAGGTCGATGACCTTGATGCCCAGCTCCAACAATTCTTTAGCGAAGGGTGCGGCGGCACCATGGGGCAGGGCGAGGAAGGCGACCTCCACATCGGTGTCGGCCACGGCCTGCATGTCCGGCTCGATAAAGCAGATTTCAGTTCCGGGATGGCCCTCGAAACGGGGAAAGACTTCGGTCACCTTTTTACCGGCGTTGGCACGCGAAGTGATCGCGACCACTTCGGCGTTCGGATGACAGAAAATCAAACGAAGTAATTCCAGACCGGTATAACCACTGGCTCCGATGATGGCGACTTTGGTGCGATGCGACATTACCTTCCTATTTGAGACGAGCAAAGGATTCGCGCAAGTCCCGATTCGGGACTTTGGGGGAAGTGGTAGGTCAAGAATTCGAGCGCTCGCAACCTAACCTTTAGAATCGATCAACCGATCATCGGGTCACGGCCCCTTCAATGAGCGCCGACAAAACACAGGCGTATCCGCGAGCCCCGGCCAGAAGAAGGGGCGATCCAGGGTATGAAGGAATGCCAGAGTGAGTGCGGTTCCTGATCTCCTCAAATTGAAGGCAGTTCACGGAAATCTTCTCGCCAATCGTGTCGATGCGTTGCAAGGGTGAATGGCCATTCGTGTCAACTTTTCACCTAACTGACTGACCGATATTGAATTAAACCTAAAAAAGTCACTTTTTTTCTTGACGTGACGAGCAAGTCGGCAGGCTTCTTATGTTCAATAACCTTCGCGGTTTCAAGCCCGCCCACTGCTCCAATTGATTCTTTGCGAAACTCAACTCTCTGGCCACCAGTCTCCAGCTCAAAACCCGCAACGATTTCAAGCTTCCAGCCTCCTGGCTGAGCCGCGTTCCGGCCAACGTCGTCATCACAAACCACTCCGGATATCGCATTGAAAAAATCCTCCGGGCTTGCAAAAATGACCTTTGGGACGGAGAGATCTTACTCGGCGAA
>CAWUTG010000046.1:0-35065 GCA_963925135.1 uncultured Verrucomicrobiales bacterium
TTCCTCGATACCGACGTCCTTGCACGTCTCGGCGCCATTCCGATGGAGTCACGCTTCCCCATGGTGGGCGGCGTTGCCGGTCGACATCGATCCCCACACCGAGGATCGTCTGTCGAGTTCGCGGAATATCGTAAATATGTCCCTGGCGATGACACGCGCCGTCTCGACTGGAAGGCCTACGCCCGCTCAGATCGATACTATATTAAGGAATTCGAAGCCGACACCAACCTGCGTGCCTACTTCGTCGTCGACTCCTCCGGATCGATGAATTTCCAATCAGGCGACAACCCCACCAAGATCGAATTCGCGAAGCGCATCGCCGCCACTCTCGCCTACCTCATCGTCAACCAAGGTGACTCTGCCGGCCTATCCTGCTGCAACGAAAAAATTCACCTCGAGATTCCCCCCAGCCGCCGCGCGGCCCAACTTCAGGCAATCTTTGATTCCCTCGACACACTTGAACCCAAGGGCGAAACAGGCCTCATCGGAGCCCTCCACCAGATCGCCGAAAAAGTTCAGCAACGCGCGCTCATCATCATTCTTTCCGACCTATTCTCCGATCCGGAGGAACTCGGAGAGGCTCTTCAACACCTCCGTTTCCGCAAACACGATATCGCCGTCTTTCACCTCCTCGATCCCCAGGAGGTCGAATTCCACTTCGAACGTCCTCATCGTTTCGTCGACCTCGAAGATAGCACGACTATTGTTGCCGAACCTAATCTCATCTCCGACGAATACCACGCCGCCCTCGCCGAGTTCCTTGCAGCCGTCGAGACGAAGTGTCACAACGTCCACGCCGACTATCACCTTTTCCAGACGAGTGCGAATTACGAGAAAATCGTATCCAACTTCATCACCTCTCGTCTCACTCAAAAACGTTAACCGAACCTCTTGAGCTTTTTATCACAACCGATCCTCTGGGGTCTCTTCGCGGCAGCCATTCCGGTGATCATTCACCTCTTAAATCGCCGTCGCTTTCGGACGGTCAAATGGGCCGCCACCACCTTCCTCTTGAAGGCTTCGCGCGAGTCCCGCGGAAAGAAGAAGCTCAAGCACATCCTGATTCTCACCTGCCGCGCTCTCGCGATTGCCGCGCTTATTTTTGCCGTTTCCCGTCCGCTCATGAGTGGCTTCCTCGGCGGCGGCGGCGGCTCGGTGAATACCGTCGTCCTCGTTCTCGACCGCTCTGCAAGTATGGAGCTTCGCACCGGTGATGGCGAACCCAGCCACCGACAATCCGTTCTCAACAAGGTCGCCGATACGATTGAAAAAATGGGCTCACCCCGCCTCGTCCTCATCGACAGCGCCACCGGAGAAGTGCAGGACGTCCCCTCGCCGGATATTCTCACCGATCTCTCGACGACTTTCGCCACCGACACCCAGGCCGACATCCCGACCCTTCTCACGAAAGCTGTCGAATATCTTAGCAAAACCCAGCCCGGAAAATCAGAGGTTTGGATCGCCTCAGACCTCCAACGAGGAGATTGGCGACCTTCCGACTCGCGCTGGCAGGCGGTCCGCTCTGGCATCGTAGCCCTTCCCACCAAATCAACTCCCCGTATTATCCCGGCAGGCGATGAAGTGAGTCCCAACTACTCCCTTGAACTCCTGGCTTCCCGCCGCATCGACGACGAACTCTTCCTCGACCTCCGCCTCGTCCGAAATAATGGCAAAGGAGACGCCTCGGTCAACCTCACCTCGTCCCTCATGGGCAACCGCACATCGGAGCGAGTCACCATTTCCGGACAAGAACTTCGTTTCCAAAAACGCCTTTCCCTCTCGCCAACTGACGACGAAGGATACGGCTGGGTAGGACTCAATGCCGACAACAACCCGCGCGACAATGCCGTTTACTTTGCCTTCGGCGGCAAGGAGCCCATCAAGTCCTGGGTCGTGAGCGACCAACCCAATGCGGAAACCGCTAACTTTCTCCAACGCGCCGCCGCCCCGGTCGGCTTTGAGCGATACAGCTGCGGAATTGTGAATCCCAACCAAACGACCCAGATCGATTGGAACTCAGCCTCTCTCATCATATGGCAAGCCCCCCTTCCCACCGGAACGGTGGCAGCTCAGTTGACCGAGTTTGTTGAAAGCGGTGGCTCAGCGATCTTCTTCCCACCCGAGTCCGAATCCACCGAGGCTCTCTTCGGGGTTTCCTGGGGCGAGTATGCTCCGGCTCCCGACAACGAATTCTTCATCAATGGAACTTGGATTCAAGACGATGGCCCCTGGCAAAACGGCGAAAATGGCGGCGTCCTCCCCATCGAACAACTTCGCGCCGTCGCCCGTCGATCCATCCAAGGCGATGCCACCACGCTCGCCGAATGGGACGACAAATCGCCGCTCATGAGTCGCCAGATCCAAGGTCTCGGCCGAGCCATTTTTGTCGGCACCCTGCCTGATGATCGCTGGTCCAACCTCGAATACACCGCCCTCCATCTCGTCGCCATTCAACGCCTCCTCCTCGAAGGATCCGATCGTCTTCACGCCGGATACCGCGCGTTGGCCGGCAGCGAAAAAGCAATCACCGTAGGAGACGAAGCCCGGACCCGCCTGGACACCTTCGAAGACTTCGATGCCGCGCTCACTCACTACCGGGCTGGCGTATACCGCCTTGGCGAACGAATCGTCGCTGTCAATCGGCCCGTCGAAGAATCTGCTCCAGACCGGGTGGACAAAGACACCCTCGACGAACTTTTAGAAGGAACTTCCTACACCCTTTTTGCCAACGAAGACAGCAAGGACGATCTCGTTTCGGAAGTGTGGCGTGCGTTCCTCATCGCCGTCATCTTCTCCCTCATCGCCGAAGCCCTTCTCAGCCTTCAACCCAAGCCCACCGGACCCCTCCTGAAATCCGGAGCTCAATCGACCCCCGCCTCGTGAAGAATTTCAACTTCGGACCACTCCACTTTCAGGCCAGCACCTTCACGCTTGTCCTCATTATTCTCGCCTTGCTGGTGACGGCTTACCTCTGCTTCACCGCGATTCGACGTTCACTCCGGCCAAAGCGAACCGGCACCTTGGAAGTCATCCGCTTCCTCTGCGTCGGCTTTGTCTGCGTCATGCTTCTCGGCCCCGAATGGAGAACAACCCAGGATTCCGATCTCCAGCCCGAAATCGCTATTGTCTGGGATGAATCCCTCTCGATGACGACCGAGGACGCCATTCGCCCGGATACCATCGCTGGAAGCGAGAAGGTCATCACCCGCCAAGTTTTGGTGGAACGACTCCTCGACACTGAATTCTGGAAGAGCTTCGAAAATGAAAACCGGAACCGGGTCACCAAGAGCTCCTTCGGCTCCCCGCCACCCGAGAGCGATCCAAATGCCCGCGCCATGTCGGGCTCCGACGTCAACGATGCTCTCACCAGAGCACTCGAGGCCGGCCGCAACCTTCGCGCCGCCATCTTCATAGGTGATGGTGATTGGAACATTGGAAAATCCCCGGTTGCGGCGGCCCAACAATTTGCCCTGAAGAAGATTCCCGTTTACGCCCTCGTCACCGGGAGCAACCAATACATCGAGGACCTTGACCTCGAATCCGTGAATGCCCCCGCCTATGGCATTGTGGGTGAAAACGTCCAAATCCCCTTTACCATCAAATCATCCCTCTCCCGCGACGTCCGCACCCAGGTGCGGATCCGCAGCGCCGATGGTAAGGAAAGGACCAAGGACATCACCATCCGCGCCAACAGCACTCATTATGATTCACTGCTCTGGCGAATCGAAAAGGAAGGCGCCACCACCTTGAACCTCTCCATTCCTGTCGCCAATGACGAGCTGGTGCAGAGCAACAATGCCCGTGATTTCGTCATGAACGGAAAGCCGGAATCGATCCGCGTCCTCGTCATCGAGACCACTCCACGCTGGGAATACCGCTTTATCCGTAATGCCCTCTCGCGCGATCCCGGAGTCACTGTCGACTGCCTTCTTCTCCATCCCGCCCTTGGAAAAGGTGACGGCCCCGATTACATTCAGGAGTTTCCCGAGAAGCTGGAAGACCTTCAGAAATATGACGTCGTCTTCATCGGTGACGTCGGAATTGGCGAGAATCAGCTGACCATCGAACAGGCCAACCTCATCAAAGGCCTTGTCGAGAGCCAAGCCAGCGGCGTCGTCTTTATTCCCGGACCGAAGGGGAATCAATTCTCGCTCGAAGAATCCGATCTCGATGACCTCATTCCCGTTGTTCTCGATGAGAACAATAAAGAGGGTTTGAGCGATTCCCTGGAATCCCCCATGCGACTCACCTCGGAAGGAGAGAAGTCACTTCTTACCATGCTTGGAGATGACGAGTCTCAAAACGAAACGATCTGGCGCAGTCTCCCGGGATTTTATTGGCAAGCTCCAGTCGTTAAGGCCAAGGCAGGAAGCACCGTCCTGGCAATCAATGACAGTCGCCGCAATGACTCCGGCCGCCTCCCCATTCTCGTGACTTCACGCGCAGGCTCGGGAAAAGTTCTCTACATGGCCATCGACTCCGCCTGGCGCTGGCGTCGGGGTGTCGAGGACCTCTACCACTACCGTTTCTGGGGACAGGTCGCTCGTTGGATGTCCTACCAGCGGAATATGGCCGCCGGTGAGCGGGTCCGCCTTTTCTACACTCCCGAGCGACCCAAACCCGGTGAATTCGTCTCCTTGTCCGCCAACGCCTTCGACAAGAATGGGGCCCCCTTGCAAGAAGGCATCCTGCAAGTCGACCTGAAGGCCCCTGATGGATCGGTCAGCCGGATCGAACTCGCCAAAGACAATACCTCCTGGGGTTCCTTCGCCGGACGCTTCCGCGTGACCCAGCCCGGTGCGTGGGATCTCAAGGCCTTTGTGGCAGGGGATGCCAAAGCCTTCATTGAAGCCAAAATCATTTCCCAGACCGATGAAATCGAAAAGACCGGACGCCCCGCCCGCTTTGAAGTTCTCAACGAAATGGCCAAAATCACCAACGGTCGCGTCGTCACCGCCGCCCAGCTCGACGATCTCGTCAAGGAAATCAATGCTCTCCCCGAGCCTCAGCCCTTGATCGACTCGGTCAAACTCTGGGCTCACTGGTTGGCCCCGGCTCTTCTCATCCTTCTCCTCAGCCTTTTCTGGATCGGGCGTAAATTAAACGGAACCTTTTAAAGGTCCGACAGCCTGTCATCCCGCTGAATCCAGAGCTTTTTTTGCTTTAGTTTACTTGCCTTAAGCGGTATCACCCCGCCCGTTAGTTCACACACCTAGATCGACCCATGTCGCAACCAGCTGCTTCCGCCACAGCGGACTCTCCAAAAACACTCCGCAACGCCGTCATCCGCCTCGCAGGAAACTCACAGGACGGTATTCAATCAATCGGCGCTTTTCTCGGCCAGCTTGCTGGCTCGACTGCCCAGGAAGTCATGACTTACATGACGATTCCGAGCACCATTTCCGGTGGCCCTTCGATCTTCCAGGTCCACCTTGGTTCCGGTGAAGTTCTCCACCACGGAGACCAGGCCGACACCCTCGTCGCCTTCTACCAGCATTCCTACGAAAATCATCTCAAGACGGTTCGTGACGGAGGTATTTGCTTCTACGACAGCGACGAAGTCACCGAACTTAAGGAAGAGCGAGGCATCATCCACATCGGAGTTCCTTTCACCACTGCGACCATCGAAGCCATCGGTGGTTCAGCAAAATCCCGTGGTAAGAATATTTTCGTTCTCGGCCTTCTCTGCTCCGTTTACCAACTCGACCGCGAACGTCTTACCGACATCATGGCCGGCAAGTTCGGCAAGAAATCCGAGGACATCCTTCGCAACGCGATGCTCGCCTTCGATGCCGGATACGCCTGGCCCGTTCACGACATTGAGCACATGCCCATGGCTCCCGGTGAAAACGAGGGCGATAAGCGTATTTCGACGGACGGCAACACCATGATTGCCCTCGGCCTCATTGCAGGTGGCGTTCGCTTCGGCGCAGGTTACCCCATCACTCCATGGACCAGCATCATGGAATTCCTCCGCTCCGAACTCCCCAAATATGACGGAATGTTCATCCAGTGTGAGGACGAGCTCGCAGCGGTATCTCTCGCCATCGGAGCATCCTACTCCGGCCACCTCGCCATCACTGGATCCTCCGGCCCGGGCCTCGCCCTTAAGGCTGAAGCGATCGGATATGCCAGCATGGCGGAACTTCCTCTCATCATTGTAAACATCCAGCGCGGAGGCCCCTCAACCGGACTCCCAACTTCGGTGGAACAATCCGACCTCATGCAGGCGATCTATGGATCACCGGGCGACGCACCGCGGATCATCCTCGCGCCCAAGAATGTCGAAGATTGCTTCTACACCGCTTTGGAAGCCTGCCGTTTGGCCAAAGAGTATTCCACTCCCGTTTTCATCCTTTCCGATCAAGCCATCGCAACCCGACTCGAAGCCTTCCAAGAGCCCGATCTCGAAAAGCACTGGCAAGAGCCAACCCTCGACATCTCCGAGCGTGGCGAAGAATTCAAACCCTACCCGCTTGATAAGATCACCCGCCACTCACCTCCAGGGGCACGCTCCTCGATTGGCAAATATCCTGTCGTGACCGGTCTTGAGCACGATGAATGGGGTCACCCCTCCGGGAACCCTGAGAACCACGCGAACATGACCGCAAAGCGTCGCGACAAACTCGTGCGCCTCGCGGAAGCCCTGCCAACTCCCACTCCTCATGGAGAGCCCGAGGGCTCCCTTCTGATTGTGGGTTGGGGATCAACCTACGGCCCGATTAAAGAAGCCACCGATCGCCTCAACAGCGAAGGTCACAAAGTTGGCTCCATTAACCTCCGCCACATTCACCCTCTTCCAAATGGCTTGGGCGAACTCTTCGACAAGTATGACCACATCCTCGTTCCTGAAATGAATGACTCGGGGCTCTACGGCTACGGCCAACTTGCCACCCTGCTTCGCGCCAAGATCTGTAATCCTAAAATTCAATCCGTGAACAAGGTCCAAGGCCTGAGTTTCCGTGTTCTTGAAATCACCGCCGCCGCCGAAGCCCTCATCGCCCAAGGCTAACCCAAACCTTTAACCCGCTTAAAACCATGTCTGACTCCACCTCTGCAGCTCCCGCTGAAAAGCTCACGAAGAAGCAACTGAAAGCCGACCACCCTACCTGGTGTCCCGCTTGCGGTGACTTTGCGGTCCTCGCTTCCTTCTTTAATGTCGTCCAGAAGCTCGGCATCCCTCACGAGAAAATCGTCTGTGTCGCCGGTATCGGTTGCTCCTCACGATTCCCATATTTCGTGAACACCCACGGTATCCACTTCATTCACGGACGGGCCCTGCCGCTCGCTACCGGAATCTCCCTTTCCCGCCCCGACCTGCATGTCTTCGTTTTCGGGGGTGACGGTGATGGCTTCTCGATCGGAGGTAACCATCTCAACCACGCCGCGCGGAAGAACGTGAACCTTTCCTACGTGGTCATGGACAACTTCGTTTACGGTCTGACCAAGAACCAAACGTCCCCCACTACTCCCATCGGACGGAAGTCCAAGACGGATCCCCGCGGAGCGATTGACCGCCCCATCAACCCGATGTCGCAGCTCATTTCCAGCGGTGCCACCTTCGTGGCCCGAACTCATGCGGCCCAAGTGAAGCACATGAACGAGATGTTTGAGCGCGCCATTCTTCATCCCGGATTCGCTGTCGTAGAAACTCTCTCCGAGTGCACCATGTTCTACCCCGGCGCCTTCGATGACAGTAATCCACGTAAAGGCGGTGCCTTCGATCTCGTGGACGAAACCACCCAGGAAATGGAGTCCGTTTCTGCGGCCATGGAGCTCAGCCAGGATCTTACTCCCGGAAAGTTCGGGGTTTACTACGAGACCCGTCGTCCTACCAAAAACGAACTCGAGCGCGAATGGCTCGCTGACGCCCGGAGCAAAATTGGTGGAGCCTCTGACAAGGATCTTCTCCGCCAGCGTTTTGCCTCCATGCGTTAAGCATCGCTCACCTGACCAATTTTCAAAACGGCGAAGGATTACTCTTTCGCCGTTTTTTCTATTCCAAGGTATCATAAAAGCGCCGGAGTGATCCGGCGCTTTGAAAATTTTGAGGTCGGCCTAGGAGGTTCTCACCTCTTCGGATTTCTTGCCACTTTTGGTTTTAAAGCTGATCGACTTATCACCCTTTTTGACTTTGGCCGTGACATGATCACCTTCCTTCACGCTGCCATCCAGAAGAGCTTCGGCAAGCGGATCTTCGAGAAGACGCTCAACGGCCCGACGCATCGGACGGGCACCATACTCGGGATCGTAACCTTCCTTGACGACGGTGTCGCGGGCGCTGGTTTCCAACACGAGCGTGATTTCCTTCTCAGCAAGACGCTTCGTCAACTTCGACACCTCGAGATCAACAATCTCGTTGAGGTGCTCCTTCTCGAGCATGCGGAAGACGACAATTTCATCGAGACGGTTCAAGAATTCCGGACGGAAGTGCTTCTTCGCCATGCCCTCAATCTTGGTCTTCATTCCTTCAAAGTCGGCATCATCTGCCGACATCGCATTGAAACCGAGGGAGGTCTGACGCTTGATCGATTCAGCTCCGACGTTGGAGGTCAGGATAATAATGGTATTTCGGAAATCGATTTTCCGCCCAAAACTATCCGTCACCATTCCTTCTTCGAGAATTTGAAGAAGCAGGTTCATGACATCAGGGTGGGCTTTTTCGATCTCATCAAAGAGAACAACCGAATAAGGACGGCGACGAACGGCTTCGGAAAGCTGGCCACCTTCCTCGTATCCGACATAGCCCGGAGGCGATCCAATCAAACGGCTGGAGCTGAATTTCTCCATGTATTCCGACATGTCGATTTGGATCAAAGCCTCGGAATCTCCGAACATGAACTCGGCAAGATTTCTCGCGAGGTAGGTTTTGCCCACACCAGTTGGCCCCAGGAACAGGAAGGAACCAATGGGGCGACGAGGATCTTTCAGATCGGCACGTGAGCGTCGAAGGGCCTTTGAAATTGCGATAACCGCCTCATCCTGACCAATGACAGTGGCCTTGAGATCCTCTTCCATGCGAAGAAGTTTCGCAGCTTCCTTTTGCTCCATCCTCTGCAGGGGAACTCCGGTCCACTTGGAAACCACCGACATGATATCGTCCTCGACGATATCGACGATCTTCTCTTCGCTCTCACCACGCCAGCCTTCGATTTGCTCATCGAGGTCTTTGCGGGTGCTCTTCTCCTCATCACGAAGGGAAGCGGCTTTCTCAAAATCCTGATCGTTGATTGCCGCAACCTTTTCCTCGTTAATCTTGGAGATTTTTGCCTCAAGTTTCTTGAGTTCAAGAGGCCGGGTCATGGTTCGAATCCGGGCACGGGCACCGGCCTCGTCAACAACATCAATCGCCTTATCAGGTAGGAAGCGGGTCGTAAGATAACGGGAGGTCAATTTCACCGAAGCTTCAAGAGCATCGTCGGTGTAACGCACCTTGTGGTGGGATTCGTATTTTTCACGAAGTCCCTTCATGATCGCGATGGCATCATCAATCGATGGCTCTTCGACTTTTACCTGCTGGAATCGGCGCTCAAGAGCGGAATCTTTTTCGATGTACTTACGGAACTCGTTGAGAGTGGTGGCACCCACACACTGAAGCTCGGCGCGACTGAGCGCGGGCTTGATAATGTTGGAAGCATCCATTGCTCCTTCAGCGGAACCGGCACCTACGATGGTGTGAAGCTCATCGATGAAGAGAATGACATTCTTCACTTTGCGGATCTCATCCATGACGGCCTTGATGCGCTCTTCGAACTGACCACGGTACTTCGTACCTGCGACCATGAGAGCCAGATCGAGAGTGATGACTTTCTTGTCCCGAAGAATTTCAGGGACATCACCAGCAGCGATTTCCTGGGCAAGACCTTCCACGATGGCCGTTTTACCAACCCCAGCCTCACCAACGAGAACGGGATTATTTTTTGTGCGGCGGCAAAGAATCTGAATGATTCGCTCAATTTCGGGACCACGACCGATGACAGGATCAAGCTCACCATTTTGGGCAAGTTTGGTCAGGTCACGCCCGAAGGCTTTCAAGGCCGGGGTCTTGGTCTTGGCCTCGTTTTCCTCAATTTCCTCGAGATCAATTTCATCCTCATCTTCGAAGTCGAAATCGTCATCGCTATCTTCGGCCGCAAAATTCGGGTCGATTTCAGCAAGGACCTCGTTGCGAGTGGTCTGCAGATCGACGTTCAAGCTAGTAAGGACCCTGGCAGCCATACCTTCACCTTCACGAAGAAGACCCAGAAGGATGTGCTCGGTGCCCACGTAGGAATGATTGAGCTGCTTGGCCTCCTTGTTCGCGAGAGCGAGGACCTTCTTAACTCTTGGAGTATAAGGGATATTTGCCGACGCCTTTTGATCAGGGCCGGTTCCGACTTCCTTCTCAACTTCCATCCGGACGGATTCGAGATCCAGCCCCATGCGTTGGAGGACGCTCACGGCAACTCCCTGGCCTAACTTAATGAGGCCAAGCAGAACGTGTTCGGTTCCAATGTAGTTGTGGTTGAAGCGGTCTGCTTCCTTCCGGGCAAGTGCCAGGACTTGCTGGGCCCGGGGTGTAAAATTGTTCATGGCGATTCGACGCAGGTAGTAGGTGTTAAATTTCTTTTCCTGAGAGATCAATAGCAGGTGGGAGATCAGAATGCAACTGATCGCGGATCATTTGAGCCCGCATTGCGTCGCGGGCATCTGGTAAAAGTTTCTTTCCGGCCGACCACTGCAAGTGGGCCGGCTGGGTCTCCATGAAAAGGCGATCACAGGACTCCAGGAGTGAAGCGGGGAGAATTTCAAGATCGGCTCCAAGCCGCAACATCGAAAGGTGATTCAGCGCTTCCTTGGAGCTAATGATCCGGGCGTAGGTGAGGATACCGGTGGCTCTTCCGATACGGTCTTGCACCATTAAGGGATCTTCCGCGAAGAGCTTCTGGCGGGCCTGGGTTTCATAACGAGCGACATCGCCAATGACCCGGGTCAAACGTTGGAGGATCTCCTCTTCGCTTTCCCCCAGTGTCGATTGATTGGAAATCTGATAAAGATTCCCGAGAGACTCGGTCCCTTCTCCGTAAAGCCCGCGAACCGCGAGACCCAACTTGTTAATCCCCTTCAAAACCTCGCTAATCTGATCACTCAAAACCAAGCCTGGAAGGTGAAGCATTGCGGAAGCGCGCATTCCCGTCCCCAAGTTGGTAGGACACGCGGTGAGATACCCCCACGAAGGATGGAAGGCAAAGGCCAGCTTCTCTTCGAGCCCTTGGTCGATCTTACGAGCCAGCTTGTAGGCTTCCTCCAGATTTAAACTTGGCTGGATCGCCTGAATCCGCAGGTGGTCCTCCTCATTGATCATGAGGCTGAGGGATTGCTTACGGTTCACAACGGCAGCGCTTCCTTCATTGCGAGCAGCTTGCTCGCGGCTAATCAAATGCCGCTCCACGAGAACTTGTTTCTGCAACGAATCTAAATCGGAGAGTTCGTGGGAGAAACCACCTTTCATCAGGGGAAGATCGCCCAAATGCTGCCGAATTTCAGTCATCACCTCACGCCTCTGCGCTTTCCGTGCCCAACCCGGATAAGGTGCGTCTGCAAGATTACGAGCCAAGCGAACCCGGCTCGTCAAAACAACCGAAGTCTCCGCGTCGTGACCTGTCATCCAATCAGCAGGATGTTTCAGAAGAGTGCTAAATCGCATCATGACTTCGGCGTCTCCTCTCCACTTTTTAGCTGCTCAAGTTCATCCCGAACCACCGCAGCATCTTCATAACGCTCTTCATTCACCGCTTTTTCCAAATTCTCTTCCAGTTCGGAAATCCGGTGAGTCAACTCGCGCTTCCTGGCAAGGCCGGCTGGAACATGTCCGACGTGAACGATTCCCTTATGGAGTGATGAAAGCCGCTGGCCAATTTCGGAAGCGAAAACCTGGTAGCAATCCGGGCAGCCCAGACGCCCTACCTTTTGCAGGTCCGAGATTGTGAATCCGCAAGTAGAACACTCGCTCTTACCTTGGGTCGGGAAAATCTCAGGGTCGGAACCTCCAATCACCATGGGCTTCAAGGCCTCCCCGGCCATTAACAAGCCATCGGGATTCGTAATCCCCTTGGCCTTGGCACAGCTTTCGCAGAGGACGAATTTTTTCAATTTCCCGTCGGCCACCTGGGTGTAAAACACCGTCGCTTTTTCCTCACAAGAGTCGCACTTCATCAACACAGAAAAGGTAACCGTTCACGATGGGTTGGCTACTGAAAATTCTGTGATTAAAGCGAAGGGCTATCGACCACCTGAATACGGTCCACTCCATTCTTGGCAAAACAGTTCAGCACATCGGTAAACTTTTGGTGGGAAGCGACATCTGAACCCTTACCTGAAAAGGTGTTTTTTGATCCGAAATGCTCTGAATCAGCTGAATTCTCTGTGCCAGCTTTGGCAACTCGTGATCGCTCACTGAAGCTAACATCAACTCCGCACCCTCCATTCCGCCAAGAGTGACTTTGCCATCGCCTTCCACGGTGACCCGAACGATGGGTGGAGCGGGAAGTTGAGGCCCATCAATCGTTGGAACCGTCATCGTTAACTCATTCTCCTTTTTCATGATAGTCGCCGTCACCAAGAAAAAGATCAGGAGAAGAACGCTCACATCAACGAGTGAAGAAACATCGAGGTTGGGTTCGTCGGAGGGAGGCACTTGGGAGCGTTTTTTCTCATATCGGTAGGAACGCACAACTCTGTAAAGTTCTTGGAACATTTCTTGCCGATAACAGCAGAGCCCCTAGTCTTTCCTCGACATGAAGAAAGCTCAATTCCTCAAGGAAATGTTTGGCCTCGACGGCAAGACCGCAGTGGTAATCGGTGGCACAGGTGAACTTTGCTCCCACATGGCCCTCGGACTCGCCAAAGCAGGCGCCGAAGTGGTCCTTGTCGGAAGAAGCGAAGAAAAAGCCAAAGACCGCCTTGCTAAAATTGAAGAAGCAGGTGGCAAGGGCTACTTCGTCTCAGCCGATGCCGGAGATCGTCAATCTCTCAATGAGCTCCTCGACACCGTCGTCGCCCGGTCCGGCCAGATCGATATCCTCATCAACGGAGCCGGAATCAATTCCCCCACCCCGTTCGTTGAGATCACCGATGAAGAGGCCCTCCGCATCCTCGACATCAATCTCGTGGGAGTCATGCGGGCCTGCCAGGTCTTCGGAAACTACTTCATGAGCCGCGATGTTCAGGCTTCCATCATCAATCTCGGGTCAATTTCCGGACTCAACCCACTTTCCCGGGTCTTCACCTACTCAGCCTCCAAGGCAGCAGTGCACAACCTGACCCGCAACCTTGCGAGAGAGTGGGCCGACCGTGATATCCGCGTGAACACCCTCGTTCCGGGCTTCTTCCCGGCCGAGCAAAACCGGAAGGTCCTCGACGAATCCCGTGTTGCCGAGATTCTTCGTCATACCCCCGCTTCCCGCTTCGGTAATCCCGATGAATTGATCGGAGCAACCCTCCTGCTCGCTTCAAATGGAGCCGGCAGCTTTATCACCGGCACCGAGATCGTGGTCGATGGCGGTTTCGCTGCAATGACGATCTAACGATCCAATTGGATCACCGTCTCCCCTTCGATGTGGTAACGCAGGGGGTCCCGAGCCCGGGCTTCCAAGTAGCCCGGGTTTTTTCGGAGCGCTTTGGCCTCGGCACCCAGTTCCTCGGCTTTTTTCTTTAACATTTTTTCATCCTTCTGCGCCTCGGCCAACTCAGCTTCGATATCCTTCAGCTTATGATACTGGGGAATCGCGGGAATTATCAGGGCACAGCACGCCGCTAGGACAAACGTTCCAAAGACGATCCATGTTGGTCTTCCAAATAAGCCCCGCTTCAAGGGCTCAGAGGAAAACTCAGGAGTCTTCTTGGATTTAGAGCGCTGCTTTTTATGCACAAAGGGAAAGTATCACGAGGAGTTGATCTTTAGGAAGCCTAAAATAGTTTACACGATCGGTCCGGACGGTGGGAAGGCATGATGGGGCATCAGCTTTCCGCCACGAAGACACACACCTTCCTTCACCTATTAAATCGAGTCATCGAGCAAGACAGACGTTAATATTATATTATTACTAATTTTCACAAATTCTAATATTGGCTTTATTCCAAATTTGAGAAATGAGCAAAAGGGTTCATGAAGCGCCTATCCCTCACTCTCGTAGCTCTTGCCACAACGTCCATCGCAGCAAACGCTGCCGCCACATTTGGCACACCATTACCACCTCGGAGAAGTCGGCAGCCTCCTTAACGCAAGCGCCAAAACCCCTCAAGATAGCGCAGGAAGCGCTCACTTCACCAACGCCATCGGTGGTCCTTCCGCCACGATCGAAACCTGGGGAGTATGCGCCCCCGGATCCACGGCCTATCTCAGCACAGCCACCACAACCAACGAGGGTTGGTATGGCGCAGATGTCTCAAGCCTTGCTACCAACAACTTCGCCTCCGGCGATCTACACCCGCGCAGCAAGCAACGATGCCGCAACTCAAGGTGCTGTCTTTCAATTGGGACCCAACAACAACAACACTCTTAAAATCACCCTGAATGGAAACGGTTGGGGCACAAGTGCGCACGGCGTTTCATGGATCGGAAGCGTAAACGGAGTTTCTGAAAGTTTCTCGGCAGATTTGGGGGTCCACCTCATAGCGCCGCGTTCTCCTCCGCGAACAATCAAACATAAGCAACGTCTGAACAGAGCGTTTTCACAACTGGAAGCTTCTCACAGGCTACGCATTCAAGTAACTCAACCGCTCACTCACCCTGACTGATCCATGATGTTCATCCTTTGGGCTCGCCCCACTCTGTCCCGATTCCTCGCCCTGACCCTCTTGATTGGAGTTCTCCCACATGCCACAGCGGATGAGAACGCCCCTCGCAAGAAGCCCGCCGCCGAAGCCACCGACGTCAAAGCCAGGCAAAAGCGCGAAAAACGATCCACTCCGGCAGAGGTTGAAAAGCAAGCGATCACCCCGGCGGATTACGGCCGTTGGGAGCGCTTGCTTGGTCACCAACTCTCCCCCGACGACCGCTGGCTCACTTACGAAATTTCCCGGGTCGACGAGGAACGCCGCTTGCTACTTCACAACCTGAAAACCGAAAAAGCCGAACCGGTAGCCACCTACAAGCAAGGCTCCTGTCCGATCTTCTCCGATGACAGCGCTTGGCTCGCTGTCACCATTGGCAAATCTCCCGCCGAGATTCAGAAGGAAAAGAAGGCAGGCGACAAGGCCCCTACTAAGTCAGTCGGCCAAACAATAAAGCTGCGGCGATTGAAGGACGGCGAAACGACCGAATTTATAAACGTTGGGGAATTTTCCTTCAGTGCCGATAGTCACTTCGCTGCAATGGAGATTCTCCCCAAGCCTTCCCCGGGTGCAGGTCCCGGCAAGATCCTCATCGTCCGCGATCTTGTCAGCGGCGCGGACACTACCTTCGGGAACGTGGTCCGTCATGCCTGGAGCGACCGCGGTTCCCTGCTCGCGATGGTGATCGACTCACCCTCCATCAGCAACGCCCTACAGGTCTTTGATCCAGCCAAGGGAACACTTCGCACGCTGGAATCCAACGAGGAAAACTACGCCGCACTCGTCTGGCGGGACGATGCCATGGACCTCGCCGCGATGCGGGAGAAGAAGCACTGCGAAAAAGAAGACATCTCGCACGTCCTCCTCGCCTGGCGAAATCTCGATCAGGAAAAAGCGACCCCATTCGTCTACGAGCATGCCCAGGATCAATCTTTCCCAAAGGACCTGTATGTCACAGGCACCCAGATCTCATGGTCCAAGGACGGGAAATCCATCTACTGCGATCTCAAAGAGTGGGAGAAGAAGGCCAAAGACGGAAACGACGAATCGAAAAAAACCGTCAATAAGCCCCAGGACGACAAGAAGCTCACCCTTTAATTTTCATCCAAAGAAGAAGAGCCGAAAACCCCTCAGGCCAAGCCCCTTCGCGAGACGATCGAAGCCGATTCCAACGTGGAAATTTGGCACTCCAAGGACGTGGACATCATGCCGCTTCAAAAGAAAAGGGCCGCCCAACTCAAGAACCCCAAACGTCGCTCCGTTTGGTGGCTGGACACCCGAAAGCTAGTCCAATTGGGCACCGAACTCACCGAGAAAGTGCGCGTTCTCCGTTCCGGCACTCATGCCTTGGGTGTTGACTACACCCCACACGAGCGCACCGCGATGTTCGGTCCCCGACTCTTCGATCTCTATGTCATCAAGACGACGACACCCTCCTCTGGGAAGACTGCGCGATCAGCAGCCTCACCCGAGCCGAGAAAAGCGACGTTTTCACCTTCGTGAAAGAGCGCAGCGACGACTCACCCGACCTCTTCGTGGCCAACGGTGATCTGTGCAAGGCGAGGAAAATCACCGACACCAACCCTTTTCAAAAGGACTTTCTCTGGGGCCGTTCGGAGCTCGTGAATTTCAAAAATAAGAACGGCGTCCCTCTCCAAGGGGCCCTGACTTACCCCGCCAACTACAAGCCCGGGCAAAAGTATCCCATCATCGTTTACTGGAACAGCGGACAGACCAACACTTGGATTTTCTCGCAATCACAAGGCCGCATGGACAAGCCCTTTTGGCGTGACGTGGACAACTACGTGCGCAATTCCCCCATCCACGGACTCGACAACCTGAACACTCCGCTCCTCATGGCCTTTGGTGATAAGGATGGCGCGGTCGACTGGGGACAGGGCGTGCAGATGTACAACGCCGCACGCTGGGCCGGGAAGGACGACCTCGTCATGCTCGTCTATCCAGGAGAGAACCATAGCCTCGGCAAGGAAGAGAACATGGTCGATTACCACTACCGCGTCCTCGAATGGTTCAGCCACTATCTCAAAGAGAAGGAAGCCCCAAGGTGGATCACGGAGGGTCAGTCCTACCTTGATCGTAAAGAGGAACTGGAGAACAAGGGCAAGACACCCAAGCCAGTGGTTGAGGAAAAGCCAAAGCCGCAAACGGAATCACCGAAGGTGGCACAGAAAGAGAAGGCTCCAGCCACCCGGAAGAAAGGGAGAGCAAAGAGGAGTAAGAAGCCCGCTTCGCAACCCGCAGGAAAATAGGTTCAGCATCGCTCAATCGTGATCTGCGGGACCGTCTTCTGAACTACAAGTATTCATAAATGCTGTTTTTTTAGCTTTTAGAATCCTCCGTTCTCGCACACATTTCGAAATGCGTTACCTCCTTGCTCTTGGGATTACGGCTCTTACCCTCACTTCGTGTTCAATCTCGAATCAACCACGGGCAACCCCGCATCCACCATTCGTGATTTCGGACCACGAAGAGCGCACTCCCCTTCTTGTTTTTTCGCACGGACACCACACCGGACTCGTCCTCCCTCGCAGAGCCATGAAGAACGGGCTTCCCGCAGTCGCCGCGCAATTGACCGGCGACTGGCTTGAATTTGGATGGGGGGATGAGGGCTTTTACCGCAGTGAGATCATCACCCTGCCCCTTGCTTTCCGCGCTCTCGCCTATCCCACTCCCGGCGTGATGCATGTCGCCACCAGCAACAACCCACTGCACATCGACTACGCCTATTCACCCGCTCACCTTCTGTTTCTCACGGGCCAACAGGAAGAGATACTTGTTGAGCGACTGGCCTCCCAATTTTCCCGAAATGACAAGGGCCAGCTCATTTCCTTGGGAGCCGGACGCTATGGCGAAAGCCGCTTCTACCGCGCCCGGCAACGGTTCTTCTTTCCCAAAACCTGCAACGCCTGGACGGCAAGCCACCTCAGGGCGATTGGTTACCGGGTCGGAGGTATCACGGCTCCAGGCTTGTTTCGCGACCTCGACAAATTAGAGCTCAAAGAAAGCGCCCTCAACTGAAGTCGCCTTCGTCCCCACCTTGCGCATCGAAATCCTCACCACCCCAGACCCCACACGTCCACTGCCAGGTCTCGGGATCGGTCCAGTCTTGCACTCTCAGAGTCACTTCCAAACTATCACCGACTTCGGCATAGCTTTGATCCAAGCGGAGAATTCGAAACCCCCAATGTGGAGCCCGGCCCGCATCAAGTGGACTTGAACTGAGAACTAGGTCGTCATCCACCCTGGCCTTCATAAAAACAACGAGGCCATCGAGCAAACCTTCCTTGGTCACTTTGCGTGTGAAGGTCACCTTCTTTGGCAAGGTCGATTCGTCGATGGTGTGTAGATCTACCTCCACGATCGGCGCCGGTTCACCCAGAAAGTGTTTTACCATCCCCAAATCACAACTCACCAGGCCATGGTATTCCGGACTCTGAGGACGACTCCGTTCCATACTGGAATAATCAAATCCATACACGTTGGTGAGTTCCCAAATGTAAGGGACGCGCCGATCGTCATGAAGGGTCATCGGTTCACAAAACAA
Organism: uncultured Verrucomicrobiales bacterium; assembly: GCA_963925135.1. Taxonomy (GTDB): domain Bacteria; phylum Verrucomicrobiota; class Verrucomicrobiia; order Verrucomicrobiales; family Akkermansiaceae; genus SW10. The sequence goes on from CAWUTG010000046.1 coordinate 18,380, forward strand.
CTCAAACTGGCTCGGTAAAATCAATCCACCCGGTTTGAGCAGACGGTCACGTAAGTCGCAGACGTTGGGAACCATCGCCTCATCGAAGAGAAAATCGCCCATCTGCTCATGGAGAATCACATCCACCTTCTCGTCGAGATGTAACTTCGTGCTGTGCACATCCTCGAAGTCGACATTCTCAATTCCATTCTCCGCCGCAAGCTCCTTGGCGTGTTCGATAATCGAAGAATGATCCACCGCATAAACCTGTGCTGCTCCTTGCCAGGAGGCAAAGGCTGCCAGGATCCCCGTGCCCGTGCCCAAATCGATGACACGATCACCCTCTTTAATCTTCCGGGAAATAGCCTCGTGATAAAACGCCATTCGCGGTTCATCAGCCAACATCCGTTCCTGCGCATGAAGGTCGGCGAAATAGTCCTCGTTCCGTTGACGATATCGTTCAGCGGGGGTTTTGACCTTCGCCGGCTGATAAAACCAATCCTTCAAACGGGAAGAGCGCCGTAATTTGAGCCCCAATTTTGAGCAGGCCCGCCGAACGTGCTGAGAAACCGAAACCGTGAAACGCTGAATGGTAGAGAGGGACATCACTTGTAGGTGGGATCGGCTCACTTGCTCTCCCGATCCGAAATCTTAAGCAGACCGCTGCGAGTCAAAAGCCTAATGTCACTCCATCTTCAGTCTCCGCCATGGGCCCGAGCCATCCCCGGGGAAGTTCACCACTATTCCTTGTTCAAATTTTCCTACCAAATCGAAAGTTTGCAGACTGAAACAACTTCCATCAAGATCGCCATCACTAACAACGAGATGAGTAAACCCGAACCCCAACCTAAACGCTTCCACCAAGGGCCGGCGTCAGCAAAACCCAAAGCCGAAAGCCGCGGGGTCGATGATCCCAAGGAGGCCGAAAAAGAGACCCGACTTGTGGCACCCTCGAAAGCCGAGACAGCACTCCTCCCCGCCTTTCGGGGTCTTTCCCCGGATCGGATTTACGTGCCCGAGACCCGGGCAGAATGTCGGAAAGCGGTCGACGAAATTCTCGCGGCAGGGATTGGTGGATTTGACACCGAAGCCAAACCAATTTTCCGAAGAGGCCAGAAATGTAATGGCCCCCACGTGGTGCAATTCGCCCTCACCGATAAAGCCTTCATTTTCCAACTTTATCGCAGTGAGTGTGAGGAAGCCGCCAGTGATCTGATCGCCTCCGAGGATGTTCTCAAAGTAGGTTTCGGGTTAAAGAACGATCGCGGACAGATCCGGAACCGGTTGGGGATCACTCTAACGCACGTCCTCGATCTCGACCAAATTTTTCGCAAGATGGGCTACCGGGGACAAATCGGCGTCCGCGGAGCCATGGGAGTTCTACTCGACCAGTGCTTCAAAAAGTCGAAAGCAATCACCACAAGCAACTGGGCACTCCCCCAACTGAACTCGAACCAATTGCTCTACGCCGCCAACGACGCGTTCGCAGCTCTGAAGATCATGGAAGCCCTGCAAGTGAGAGGGCATCTTAAGAAGTAAAAGCCCGACTCCGCACTCCATTCCCGCCTGCAGAACTCGGTCCTTTATCTTGAAGATCTGACCCCTTAAATTTTTGCATGCATCTGAGAGTCGCCCTATGGTTCGTGATCGTTCCCCTCATCGCTTGTTGAATCGGCGTCAGAAATGGGCGGTATTCCTTACCCAGGCAAACCCATCTCACAGATCTTCCAACAAGCTCAGAGATACCGAGCGAAGAAGCTTAAAAACCAGGACACCTGGATCATCGCCTGCAGCGTCAGTCTGAGGCAAGTTTCCTTAAACGATCAATCAGCCTCCGGCGAAAACCGGGTTGAAGCCGGCTTCGGTGAGGATGCGCTTCACCTCTTCCCGTTTGTCCCCCTGGATTTCAATACAGCCATCCTTCACGGTGCCACCCACTCCGCAGGCTTTCTGAATTTCCTTCGCGAGATCCTGTTTCTCAACCAAGCCGATCCCTGTGAAATTTTTAACAACCGTCACCCCCTTGCCTCCGCGATGGGCGGTCTGCCGGATGATGTCAACACGACCCCGGTTGGTGTTTTTCTGACCACGCTTGGAAGTCTTCTCCACCGGCACCGGAAGATCACCCTCCGGCCCTGTCGGAAGACTGCCAAGAGCATCCAAAGCTCCTGCGCCAAAGGCATTGGGTATTTGCGGCTCTTCCTTTAAACGGGCGGCCTTATCTTTTCTCCGACTCATCCTATCCATTCAACGCCAAATCCCAAAAACCTCACGCTCATTTTTCCATCGCTGAATTTTCCATAGTGAAAACCCAGCAATCGTCTCGTCTCTTTACGCAACTTTGAGGAGCTTCTTCACGACCACCAACGCCGGGAGGTAAGCGATGAGATAGACCCCCAGCCCACCGAAATCGAAGGGCGTTCCGGTCTTACCTGGAAAGGGAACCCAGAAGAAGTTCTTCTGCAGTGGCCTCGGATCGATGGCCTTCAAGGAAAGAACCGGACCATTCCCAGGCAAGATCTCCACGGGAGTCGGCCAACAACTTGAGGTGGAAATGTTCTTTTCGATCCGCTCCAGTGGCCGATGCCAAACAGGCTGTTTTGCGGTTCGAATCCCTCACTGTAATTCGTTTGAGTGAAAGTCAGGCATGACGTTTCATGAAAGGTCTGGGGATGAAAATCCGCAAAGCGTCTGCCATTCCCGGAAAAGCTGATCCCCAGCTTCAGTTAGAATTCTAAACCACCACCCAGTTCCCGAAGCTTGCAGAAGCTGGGCGTGGGGAGCGCCAGGTCTTCTTCGTCGATGCCACACATTTCGTGATGGGGGCCTTTCTGGGCATGATTTGGTGCTTCACCAGAGTCTTAAGCAAGACTCCGCCGGGCCGCAAACAATACCGCGTCTTGGGGGCCATCGACAGTCAAAATCAGGAACTCATCAGCATCAAAACAGAGGGGAATATCAACGCCCTGAGTATCGTCGCGCTCCTGGAAAAGATTCACCAAAAGTACCCTGACACCGAAGTCACCCTCGTCATGGATAACGCGAGCTACCAGCGCTGCTATTTTGTGAGAGACCATGCCAAGGCATTGAGATCGTCGGTGCCGTCTATTCGCTGCACACCGGCAAGGTCTTTAAAATCGACTAGCCCCTTGCTTTAAACCTCAACAAAAAGCCCGCCCCCGATCTTCATTGGAGGCGGGCCTTCTTTTGAAAATTCAGAAGAATTACTCCTTGGAAAATTTTTCAAGGATCACCTCGATCAATCCGGGGATACTGTGATCCCGGGCTTCCACTGCAGGCTCCTGCCCATGTTCACGCAAGGTCTTGGAAGTCACCGGACCAATACAGGCACCGGCACAGTTTTCAGGCCACGCAATATCCATCGCGAAGAAGTTCTCGACCGTCGAACCACTTGTGAATGTGATCATGTCAGCCCCCTCTTCTCGTAGGAGTTTGGCGGCTCCGGTGGGATCGTCAGTCTCAGGCACAGTGCGATACGCGAGGCAGGAGTCAACAATCGCTCCGAGAGCACTGAGACCGTGATAGAGAACATCACGCGTTTCCTCGGCTTTCACCCACATTATTTTAAGATGCTCAATACTTTCATTCTCAAAGGCTTCGATGAGCCCCTCAGCCACGAACTTCTTAGGCATCAGATCGACCGTGAAACGATATTCGCGAATCTTGGCTTCGGTGCTCGGCCCAATCGCCGCGATGCGACATCCACCCAAGCTGCGGGCATCCTGATAAGTCGCGTAAAAAGCATCGAAGAATTTCTCGACCCCGTTGGGACTTGTGAAGATGAGCCAATCATAGGTGTGGGCATCAGAAACCATCTGCGCGAACTCCAGCTTTTCCGTAGGATGCTCGATTCGAATGGTAGGAAGTTCCACGACATCTGCGCCAAGATCAGCGAGTTGTTTACTAAGCTCTCCAGCTTGTTCGCGGGTTCGGGTCACCACGATCCGCTTTCCAAAAAGAGGACGGGTTTCAAACCAATTGATTTTCTCGCGCTCTTTCACCACGTCGCCAATCACGGCCACTGCAGGTGATTTAAAATTCGCTTTCTCCACAATGTCCGCGATCGTTTCGAGAGTCCCCTGCACGGTGCGGTGTTTTCCGGTCGTGGCCCAACGGGTCAACGCAATCGGCGTCTGGGCGGAGGCTCCACCCTTGATAAATTCTTCGCAAATCCCGCGAAGCCGCGAGACGCCCATGACAAAGACCTTTGTGCCCGGAGTCTTTGCAAGTTGCTCAAAGTCCAGCGAGGTCATTCCTTTCGTAGGATCCTCATGACCGGTGAAAATCGTGAGCTGCGAACAGTGATCACGATGGGTCACCGGAATACCTGCGTAGGCCGGACCGGCAATCGTTGAAGAGATTCCTGGAACAATTTCGAATTTCACCCCGGCTTCGGCCAACTCGGCAGCTTCTTCGCCGCCACGCCCAAAAATCATAGGGTCACCCCCTTTGAGACGGGTCACAATCTTCCCCTGAAGAGTTTTTTCGACGATGAGGGCGTTGATTTGATCCTGGGGAAGGGCGTGATCAGCAGCCCGTTTTCCGGCGAAAATGAGTTCACAACCTTTCTTGGTCCAGCCCACGAGCTCGGAACTTGAAAGAGCATCGTAAACCAGAACATCACATTTCTCGATGCACTCCTTGGCCTTGAGCGTCACCAGCCCGACATCGCCGGGACCGGCGCCTACCAAATAACAGATTCCTTGTTCACTCATTTTAGATTTTCAAAAAGTTGCTGGGCCACTTCGAACGGGACCAGACCGCTGGCACTCGCCAATTGAGGAGCACCGCCAGTCTCCGGATAAACTCTTGCCGACATTTCCAAAAGCTCACCTTCAAGAGTCGACCAGACACCAATGGGAGTTGAGCAACCGGCGTCAAGTAGGCGTAAAAATTCCCGCTCAGCAGACACCCGACACCAGGTATCCGCATGATTCAAGGCATCGATGATCGAGCCTGATTCATCATCACCGCGCCGAATCTCGAGGCCAACGGCGCCTTGTCCGGCCGCTGGAAAGAAGTCAGTTGCCGAGAGGCATTCCACAAAGAGTGGATGCCGCTCAATTTCCAGGATCCCTGCGGTGGGATAACCAAGGCGCTTCAATCCGGCTTCAGCCAAAAGGATGCCATCGTAGTCCATATCGACAGCCGCCTTATGGAGGCGGGTCGGAACATTTCCGCGAAGATCACTAATGACCACCCCCGGCCTGAGATGCTCCAATTGTTTCGCACGCCTCACCGAACTCGTCCCCACACGGGTTCCAGACTTTACTTCGGCCCATGGAATTTTTCCAATCCAGGCATCCGCAGCCGGAGCACGCTCAAGAACAGAACGAAGCTGAAATTGTGCATCCAATACCGTGGGTAAATCCTTGAGGCTATGAACTGCGACATCGATCTCATTTTCCTCAAGTGCCACTTCGAGTTCCTTGATGAAGACGCCTTTGTCCCAAACACCTTCCACTTTTGCGACTTCCTTCAAAGCAACATCCGTCCGCCGGTCACCCGTGGTTTTGATAATTACCCGCTCCACTTTTAAATCAGGAAAGGCAGCCGCAAGCGCGGCTTCCGTCATCTCGGCCTGTTTCAGGGCGAGGGCGCTTCCCCGTGTGCCAATTCTTAAAGTCTTCATATTTTAGTCGTTCACCGCCGGAAGGCTGGCCTTGTCAATTTCTTCGCGGATGATTTCCTCGCAAAGGAGGAGCTGCTTTTCGCGCCGCTTCCTTGCCTGATTGGCCATCTCTTGCAAGGTATCAATGTCGTAAAGATAGACCTCTTCAATCTCCCCCACCCTGGGATCGATATCGCGGGGCACCGCGATATCCACCATGATCAGAGGACGGTATTTGCGTTTACGACGCACCGCTTCGATGTGCCGTGGCTTCACCACGAAATGAGGGGCTCCGGTGGCTGCGATTACGACATCGACATACTCCAGCTCCTCCTCCCAGCCATCGAAGGGCACCGCAGTTCCGCCAATCTCCTCGGCAAGATCCACCGCCTTGTCAAAGGACCGGTTGGTCACAATGACGGAACTCGCGCCTCGTGATTGAAGCGCTTGAGCCGTTTGTCGACTCATCTCCCCCGCTCCGATCACCATGACCGTGCTGCCTTTTAAGCGACCGAAGACCTTCTCGGCCAACTCCACTGAAGCCCCCGCTACCGAAGTCGCACCTTCCTGGATTCCGGTATGAGTGCGGACCTTTTTCCCCACGCCAAAGGCCCGTTGAAAGAGCTTGTTGAGCACGATCTTGGTCGCGCCCCCTTCAAGTGACCTTTGATAGGCCTTCTTGACTTGTCCAAAAATTTCGGTCTCCCCCAACACCATGGAGTTCATCCCGCTGGCCACCCGACATAAGTGTTCAGCAGCGCTCCGGGCTTCGTGGTAGTAGAAAAGACCTTCCAAATTTCCTGAGAATTCACGCTGTCGGCAGATCCAATCCTCAAGTGTCTTCACATCCCCGTTTCCATTGATCACCGCGTAGTATTCAGTGCGATTACAGGTCGAGAGAACGACGCCCTCGGCGATGTCATCAGCCTCCATCAGAGCCTTCGTCTCGCGGTCCAAGCCTTGATCGGTCAACGCGAATTTCTCCCGCACCTCGACAGGCGCGGTTTCGTGATTGAGGCCGACACAGACGAGCTTCATTACAATTTCGCAAAAACAAGAAGAGAGACAACAAACAGGATCAGAACGCCCCAGGCGAGTTGCCGACCAGGAAGACCCCGCACAAAATAGATGCCTAAAAGGACGGCATAGAGGACCCAGGTCACGGTCGCAACGAGGAGGTGGGCATTCATTTCGCCCCCTTCCATCTTCAGGCCAGAAACGACGCCAATCGTCAGAACGATCCAACCAACCAAGGTGATGCGACCCATCGCCGTGACGAGGCGGTGAACGGAAGGCATTCCGTGAACCAACCCCCCCTTGAAGTGGTGGCTCTTTAGTCGGTGATTTAGAATCAGGAACATAAAGCCCGCCACCGCCGAGAGAGCAAGCGCACCGTATGATAAGACCGAAAAAGCAGCATGGGATTCACGCCAGGCATCCACAACCTCTGCCCGAACCGGTGAAACAGCAAAGGCTCCAGGGGCCAGAGCAATAAGTTGGAGCAAAATCACGAGAGGCACCGTGAAAATACCCAGCAACGAAAGCCGGTAAGTCGTTCCCGTGATGAGGTAAAATAAGGTCATGGACCAAGCCAAGAAGAGGCAAATCTCGCCCACATCATTGAGAGGACACTGCCCCCTTAACTCACCACGCCATCCGAGAGCCATCAATTGGGCCCCAAAAGCGCCCAACATCCAAACAAAGGCCGCGCGACTTGCGTCACCCTTCCTGAGAGCCAGCCACCCGAAAACCCCTCCCGCAGACGCGAGGAGTGTCGCAATGACCAGCCAGCCAATTCCCATGCCCTTTTAACTGAACGCTGAACTCCAACCTTTCAAGCGCGGATCGTAGCGAATGTGCGCTCTCGCGCTCTTTTCGCCCCCTTTAGAGATCCTTTACCGCTTCATTCCGCTCCCGCTGCCTTTTAAAAGGTATGAAAACGTCCCGCTTTGGCGGGAGCTGATCATCCTTGCTAACTGTCCTCAAAATCTGCGATGTCCCCATCCATCCCGCCGCGCTGCGCCTCGTCGAAGAATACCTGGAGCAAGCCGGTCACCGCGAAGAACGAAGCGGCCCCATCTTCCGGACCCTCAGTAACAACCGGGATGAGGACAACCCGGCTCCCCTCTCGCAATCCTCGCTCTACCGGAACGTCATCAAGAAATGCTCCCTGGTGGCAGGACTCGATGTTGCCAGAGTGTCCAATCACACCATGCGGGCCACTTCCGCGACGAATGCACTCTCGAATTCGGCCGACATCGCTAAGGTCCAGGAGTGGCTCGGCCATGCCAACGTTTCGGGCACCGAGCTCTACGACCGGAGACCATCGAAGCCTGAGGATAGCCCGACTTTCCCGAACTCAAAACCGACAAATGAAAGAAGCACGTTGAGTTGACCCCGGTCCGATTCCTCTCCACATCAGATTGACTTGGAGAGCTGTGAGTTTCTGAACTTCCGCCACAGCGTCTGCTCTCAACCCTGCCCGCATTGCCACCGGTCGGACTTCGTAAAAGCGCACGGTTTCCTGCGAGCTTCGCGGAAAGCGGATGATCAAATCGCCTCCCCTATACGAGCCGTGCGTTTCATGTGCTCGGCTTGCAATGGTGATTCCGAGTGCGGAAAGACTTTCTCCATCTACTGGGACCATGTCATCCCGCGCTGTTCTCTGCACGCAGCCCGAGTCGGCCGAATTATCGAGACGCCCAAATCCCATCCCGACAACCGATCGCTCTCGGAGCTGATCATGACCAATCAAGCGGCTGTTCTCCCAGCACGGTCTATCGTTGGAGAAAACGCTTCTCCGACCACCTCGCCGAAATCCGCTCCACCCTGTTTCTCAAAAAACCACCAGCCAAAGGACGATATCCCTCATGTAGAGCGTGATCAAGTTCTGCTAAACAGCCAAAATCGAAAGTGTTTTCAAGATCGACAACCTGCACTCTATTATTCAGGTTGCTCCGTAATGCCTCCCCTTCATTTCCCCTCGGTCACCGAACAGGTCGCCAGGCACCTGCGCGAAGAACTCCACCGGGGAACCTGGACCGAAACCATTCCCGGGCGCAACAAATTGGTTGAACGACTCGGAGTTAGCGGCAAGACAGTCGAACTGGCGCTCCAACAGCTTGAAAAAGAAGGGCTCCTCGCCAGACAAGGGGCAGGGCGGCAACGTCGAATCATTCACGCCAGCATTCAGGAAGCACCCTCCAAACTCCGTATTGCCCTTCTTTTACCCAACAAGTTTGACCGGGGGGACGACTTTATTGTCGAGTTGCGCCACCTCTTGGAAGAAGCAGGGCACACCCCCTTTTTCCCCGACAAGACCTTGATCGATCTCGAAATGAGCGTCTCTCGCGTCTCCCGATATTCGCAAACTGTTCGCGCCGACATCTGGATCATCGCCGCCGGATCACGGGAAATTCTTGAATGGTTCTCGGCCCAACCCGTCCCCACCTTTGCCCTCTTCGGACGGCGGGGCGGACTCCCGATCGCCTCCGCCGGCCCCGATAAAACCCCGGCCCTGACCGCAGCGACCCGCCGACTCCTTGAACTGGGGCACCGCCGTATCACCCTCCTTTGCCGCGAGCAACGACGCCTTCCCCAACCCGGACGCCTTGAACAGGCGTTTCTCGATGAACTCATCTCAGCAGGCATTCAAACCAGCAAATTTCATCTCCCGGATTGGGATGAAAGTCGAAAGGGATTCTCCGCGATTCTGAAATCCCTCTTTGGCCCCACCCCTCCCACCGCTCTCATTGTCGACGAACCATTCCTATTCAACGCCGCCTATTTTTTCCTCTCGAAACGAGGTCTGAACATTCCGGAGGATGTCTCTCTCATCTGCACCGACAATGACCCCATCTTTGCCTGGTGCCAGCCTTCAGTCGCCCACATCCGCTGGGACTATCGCCCCGTGGTCCGCAGAGTCGTACGCTGGGCCAACAACGTAAGCCGGGGTCTTGACGATCGACGTCAAACACTCACCAAGGCGCAATTCATCGAAGGAGGAACGATCGGCCCAATGGGTATCAACCAGCCCTAGCTGGGAATATTCGCCAAAGACAACCTCTCCTCACTCGGATAAAGGTTGGCCTCAAAACGGTTCATCACAAAGGCGAACGACTCCCCTGTCGTTGCATTCGCAAAACCATAGCTTCCGCCCGCCCCGGGATGCCCAAAACAATTTTTCTTCGGGCCCAGACCCAGCATCATCCCAAACCCAAACGAATTCTCGATCCGCTGAATTTCATCCCAACCACTAACACGAGGTTCGATCAACTCCTTCAGAAATCCCTGTCGTAAAACCCAGTCATAAAAATTCGCCAAGCCAACCGCTGAACCGACTCCGCCCATCGCCGGGAATCCTGCTCGCCATCCTTTCGCCTCATTCATTTCCGCCACTCCTGAAAGCCCGCCCGGTGAACCAAAGGCCTTCCGCGTGAGCGTTCCCTTCGTCAGAAGAGCTTCATAAAAGGCCTCAGGCTTCCCGCCCTTCCCCAACCGGGCCGGCACCAACTCTGCCACCCGTTGATCCTCGCTCTCCGGCAGCCCGATCCAAAACTCAATTTTGTTCGGCTCGGCAATTTCCTCCTGCCAAAAATCACCCAACGACCGACCATCGACCCGCCTCACCACTTCCTCCGCCAAAAAACCAATTGTCCGCGGATGATAGCCATGTCGACCCACCGGCCAATCGGGTTCCTGTTTCTCCAAAGCCGCGATCACCGCCTCGCGATCCCAAATCGACGCCATCTCATCAAGCCCGGCCAATCCACCTTGATGTGAAAACAATTCACCAAAGGTCAGATCCGCCACCTTCAACTCCGGCCACACCCGACCCACCAAGGCCTCACTATCCATCCCGGCACGATGCAGCGCCATCAGCAGCGTGGCTGCCATCGGCCCCTTGGTTGCCGACCAAACAGGCGCAAGAGTTTCACGCGTCCAAGCCCGTTCCTCACGCCGATCCATCCATCCTTCATGGCGCGAAACGATTTCCTCGCCATTCTTCATCGCGACAAATGACCAGCCCAATTCTCCCATCATAATCCGAGTTCTCCTTGCAGCGGTGCTTCACCGATTTCGACAGTTGCACCAAGATGGGTGGAGACCAACTTGCACGAAACAGTCGTGACATCGACGACGAAGACTTTCGCCACCGCCTTCTGATAAGCCTCCATCTGCCCCCGATATCGCGAGAGAAGCTCGGCAGCACTTCCGACGACATCGGTCTTAAAATCAAAAACCTCAATCCCCTCCGCACTCACATGAAGACGGTCCACAACTCCGCTCATCCATTTGCCGTCGAGAATCAACTCGATCGCTTGCTCGCGATAGAGTTGGGCGCCGCAGTCTTCGAAAACCTGATGAATGACCGGAAGCTTCAAGGCATCCTCAACGATCTTACCCGCCGCGCTGAAGGGCTGGCGGGGTATCTCACCAACAGCCAACCATTCGATTGCTTCGAAGAGCGCGTGAACTTCCGAACCGATTCTTCGCCCGCTTCCACTGCCTGAAATCCCTGACGCTTTCTGAGCCGAGGGACTGCTCCGAGGTCGCTGCGCCTTCGCCTCTCCCAATACGGGCAAGGGATTCGACTCCGGAACCTCGGCATCTCTCACCGAGTCCGTCCAATTCGGATCAGATTCAGGGAACTCCAGCCCCGTCGATTGACGCACGAGGTTCGCCGGAGTTCGGAACAACTCCCCTTCCTTGCGACTCTTCGGTTCCTCCGGTAGATAAAGATAGAGCCCCCTCTTCGCCCGCGTTAACGCGACGTAGAGTAAACAAAGCGTCTCATACAACTGGCTCTCCTGCCATCGCTCAAACGCCCCCGCCATTTCAGGATGCCTCGTATAGGCCCATTTTCCGGGAACCTGCAAAAGCCAGTCGCGACCACGCGCTACCTTGAATTTTCCGGCATCCGGAATCTGCGTGTGATCCGGCAACTCCGGCAACATGACGACATCAAACCCAAGCCCCTTCGACTTGTGAATCGTCATCACTTGAATCGCGGCAACCCCGGGCGCTTGATTCACCTGCAGCCCACGAACCCAGGCACAAGCCGCCCGCGGACTGGCTTCACCCGCCGCATCGAAAGCCGCCAGCGCCGCAATCAAATCCTCGGCACGACGACGTCCGTAGAGTCCCAGTTCTTCCCATTCATTTGCGACCAAGCCACTCACGAACCGCGCATACCCCGAATGTTGAATCTCATGCAAAATCCCATCCCAACGCTGGCCCCACTTCTCGCCAAACGCCTCCAGGGATTTCACCAAGGGAGACATCTCTACCACTTCACGGGCAAAGCGATTTGCAGGATCGGCCAGCCACTCTAACAGATGCATGATCGCCACCCCAACCGCATGATCCGTTCCCGGAGACCGTTGCCCGGCCTCGATGACATCGAAACCCTCGGAGCGCAGAAGATCAGCATATTTTTTGACAAGGTCACCCGTTCTCACCAACACCCCGCAACTCAGTTTCTTCTTCCCAATCCCAAGGTCCCGCAATTGTTCAACCAGCATCTCGCCTTCATCAGCCGTTGGCACAATCGAGACCTTCCCTTCACCACTGAGGTCAGGATCAAAGCTCTCATGATCATGCCACTGCCATTGCTCCGCGACTGATTGTCCAAAAAGCCGGGCGATCAGCGGCAAATTTCCGCAGACCGCATTCACCACCGCCAGCACCGCGCGACAGGATCGATAAGACTTGTCCATCGGCTCAACTTCGAGCCCCTCACTATAGCGCTTCAGGACATCGTCGAAGAGGCTGACATCACCGCCACGCCAGGCATAAATCCCCTGCTTGCGGTCACCCACGATGAAGAGACTCCCCTCGGAATCGGCCACCGCTTCATCGATCAAGGGCTTCAAAGCATGCCACTCGGATCGACTGGTATCCTGGAACTCATCGAGCAGCCAGTGATCATACCGACCATCGAGACGATAGTCGATGAGCTCCCTCCGAAGACGGGCTTCCTCGCTCTGGCTCCATTCCCCCAGCAGGATCTTCACGTCATCAAAACTCAACAAGCCACGCTTGCGAAGCTGCTGCGAATGTTCCTTGTCAATCTGTGCCATGAGCTCGCCCACGGCCTGAGTCTTGGCCACCGCACTTGCGATTTCGCAATCGATCGCCAACTGCAAAAGAGCCTTCCACTTCTTCCAAATCTCCAGAGAAATCGTCAACATCTTGCGACCTTCTTTGATCTCAACGGGGCCGGGTTCATCGAAGACTTCTAAAAGGCGATTGCCAAAAGCGTTCGCCTTCAGCGAAGTCCCCACGGTGTGATCCGACAAATTGTCGAGCATGGCATTCCACGCCTTGGGCTGACTCTCGTCGCGAAGTTCGGCAATCAAGCCCTCCTTCTTTGCCAGCCAATCATTCACGTTCGGAAGCCCGGAGAAGACCTCGGGATTTCCAAAGGCTTTCTGTCGTGCACCCGATTTCCAAATCTGATGCCAGTCGTTCACGAATTGCTCCAGAGAATATTGCACTCCCTGTTGACCACGACCCAGCGTGGCCTTGCGGAAGGCATGAAAAAAGTCCTGTCGATCCTCAAAGCCATCGCGCATCACCCCCTCAAGAATCTCACTTTCAGCAGTCTTCAAACGCTCACCTTCAAGAAGATCAAAAGTCCCGCCACTCAATCCGAGTTCATACTGAAACCCTCGCACGATCCTCGAGAAGAAGCCATCGAGGGTCGTCAACTGAAGCCTGGGAAGGGCTTGAATCACCTTCTCCAAAACTCCGCCGACATCGATCACCTGCCCAAGATCCTTCGAGATCTTACGGGCTTCATCAGGCTCAAGCGTTCCTTCCGCCAACTTCGTCAGCACCGAGTCGGCAAACTCACCGGCCGCCTTCCGCGTAAAGGTGAGGGCCACCATCCGCTCCGGCTCGACCCCTTCAATGGCAATCTTTCCGATGACCCGATTACCGAGCTGGAAGGTCTTACCCGATCCCGCCGAAGCCAGGATCAAAAGGTTCTTCGCAAGAATGTTCATGCCGCCCCTCCTTCCCTCAAAATCGAATCCGCCAGCGGACGACCGTAGGCTAAACTCTCAAAGTCATCGTACATCGCCTTCTCAGCCGGTGGCCAGAAGATCTGATCCCGAACCTGCCGCACAATCCACTCCGCACACTTCAGAGCCGAAGCCTTCTCTTCTTCTCCAAAACCATCCCAATTCATAATCTTCACATTTGCGGAATCCTCACCGAGCGCAAAGTATCCCGCTGCATCGACCTTCCCCAGCGCCGCCGCATAAAAGGGGACCTGCAAGTTCGTCCAGGTCTTCCCGTCCGGAGCCAGCACAAACTCGTTCTGCAGATGCTCGGGAGGATCATTGCGGAACCCTTTCTTGTGAGCCTTCTCAACCTCCGTTGCAGTCTTGCTCGTCTTATAATCCAGCACCCGGATGTCGCCATTCTCATGCTCATCAATTCGATCCACCTGCCCCGTCACAACGACGCCATCGATCAACAAGCTGAAATCTTCTTCCACTTTAATAACGCGCCATCCGTCCTGACGGGTCTTCGCCTGCACCCCGGCAAACCAGCCCAATCGCAAACGCATCGCTTCCACCTGCAACGACACTGCCAACGGTAAAGTGTCGCCAAAATGACGCTCCACCAACTCATCCAATTCCGTCAAGGTCCACGCCTCAATCTCGGCCGCATCAGCCGAATCCCGGGCCACTGGATCCCGTCCCCACTGCTCCAAAACATCGTGCATGATGCTTCCAAAATCGCGATGATTCCACTCCGCCCGCTCGGGCTCGGGAACACTCATGCCCACCACCCGCTCGAGGTAATAGCGAAACGGACACGCCAGATATTTCGAAAACGCGGTGACCGACATCTTAGTCTTGGGTTCCTCCTCACGGGGCTTCCATTTCCAATGATCTTCCAACTTCCAGGCCACCCCTGAATCCGGTGGCTCGACCTCCGCAAACAACTCCCGCACGTGCCTCGCCAACTCCGTTCCTTTGGACGTCAGCAAAAGACGCGACGGCATCAAGACATCGCCTCCTTGCGAAGTTTTCCCGACAATCAAATCCACCCGCCCTTTGTCCTCGCGCATCTTCAAAAGCGCCTGAAGTAGAAAAGCATCCCTCGCAGCCCGGCTCTGATCACACGGCAACCCCAGCGCTTGCCGGGCATTTTCCGGCAGCCAGGTATCACTGCTCGCCCGCCCCGGAATGCGGCCTTCATTCATGCCACAAATAATCAAATGCGGAGCCGGATCGTGGAGAAGCTCAAGCCAACCCTGAACATCCAAAGCCCGACCATCCGGAGCACTTTCCGAAACCGGACCCAGATCAGCCAGCAGGAGATCAATCCAGAAAGTCGGCGGACGTTGCACACGATCCGCCGCAGAGGCCGTCGCCTCGATCCACTCTTCCAATCCCGACTCACCATCGCGATCAATCCGCGAGAGAAGCCCCCGCATACCGGTATGAAACCCCTGTCCCAAAAACCGTTTCCGCAGCACCTCAAATTCCGTCATCACGTCCTCAGCCGATATCGCCGACTTCAATTGATGCTCCAAGCGCTTCGTCTTACTCTCCGAAGTCGAACTCTCCAGACTCCTTTCTATGATGGCTCGCGCCCGTTGCACGTCTTCGAGCGATCGCGATAGAAAGGAATCTCGCAACTGCGAAAGCGCCGTCACTTGCATCGACCGAAGCCCCCTCACCAGCTCCCGGCCTTGATCGAAGGATAAAAGATCAATCACCTCCTTCACTCCCGGCGTCGTGAGATATCGTCGCCAGCAACCCAGCCAACCCGCCACCGGCGATGGCAGGGACGCGCCCGGATCGTGAATCGTCCAACCCGCCCGCGCAAAGGATCGCACCAACTCTGCCGAAACTTCCTCATCACCCGTTCCCAGTCCAAGTTCTTCCGACGTCGAACCCGCAGCCGCCACCAGACTCACGGCGAGATCGGCTTGTTGGCGGGGATCTCCAGTCAAGGACACCGAGCCATTTACAGGCCATGAAATTTGAATCTCGTTCCAGCTCAAGTCAGGCCGTCCCCAGGCATCGAACTGGCCCGGATCACCCTCGGGTAGAAGCACCACCACTTCGACGCCCGAAACCTCCAGCGCCTTTGCCAAAACCGGCGGCAGGTCAAACACCCCGGCCACCACGACCTGCTTCACGCCCGATGGAATCGCGAGCGCCCCCCCGGCCAACAACGCACTTTTGCTTTGGTAGTCCCACTCCTTGAGCCGACGCTCCACCCCTTCCTCGAGCCGTGACAACTGTCCCCACCGCTCCACCTCAAGCGCATCGACCAAACGGGTTGCATCGCGAATCATCAAACCATTCTCCTGAAGGCTCTTGCGCAGGTCATGGAACGAGCGCGCCAAACCCAGGGCCCACCCCGCCGTCTCCTCGACAGGCGAAGTTGGAAAAATAGCCTCAAAGCCAGTCCAATCGGTCACGCTTTCCAACTCCTCCGTCCACGCCAATATCTCGACGGGTGGCGAGGCAAAACTGCCCCCTTGCAGTAACGAGCCCGCCGTCACGACCCGTGGGGCCAAGACTCCGCCCCGCTCCGCCAGGCCTTGCCGCACCCGACGACTACTCTGGGCCGTGGGCACAATCACCATCGTCTCCGGCAGACTCACTTTTCGGGTCCAAAGCCATTCAATCACCTCCGTTCCATAAGGCTGAACGGATGTCAGAAATTCGAGCGTTGGCAACATGCGCAGATCATCGCCCATCACTTCCGCCCCTCCAATCCAAAACCCCGTCCAAGCGCACAATTCACGCTTTTGGAGATTCCCAGACCCTAAGTTCCCGATAGCTTTCGCCCATGCCCATCGGGGATCTTTGCGCCATCGGGTCAGCCATTGTCTGGTCCTTCTCCGTCATTCTCATGAGAGTCTCAGGCTTCACGATTCCGGCCCTCCCTCTAACCTTCTTCAAGATCGTCGTCGCCATCATTTGCTTCGCGATCGTCCTGGCCTTCCAGGGCCAACTCTGGGTCACGGGTCTCACCACAGGCGACTACCTCCGCCTTTCCGTCAGTGCCGTCCTCGGAATTTCCCTCGCCGACACCATGAT
>CAWUTG010000047.1:0-4763 GCA_963925135.1 uncultured Verrucomicrobiales bacterium
CTTCCTCTGCCACACTTCCTATTGTCTCCGCTATCGCCCCGGGGCCCGTCACTACTCCGAGTCCCTCGCTCCTACCAATCACACCGGCTTCCGCTGTGTGAAGTCGAAGTAGGGTTCCTCTCCGCCAAAAAGACGACAAAAACAGGTGCGTGAAGCAGTATGAATCCCATGCTGCTCACCCGGACCTGTCGACTTCTTCCCGTCCTTTTCCTTTTCCAAATTTCAAACGCCCAGGAGCGTCCGGCGCCCGAACTTCTGACGATTGATAACGGCCAGATCAAAATCGGGATGGATCGGGCGATGGGCGCCTCCCTGACCTATCTTTCCTGGAAAGGCTACTCTGCCAACACCATCAACTCCAGCGATCCCGGCCGCCTGATCCAGCAATCCTACTACGCGGGAAAGCGACTCGATCGCACCGCCGACGGCCAACACAAAGCATGGAGCCCCTGGTCCTGGAATCCCATCCAGGGAGGCGGCGTTGGCTCGTGGGCACGGGTTACGGAGTTCAAACACCTCGACGAAAAGCAAGCCCTCTACGCCGAGACCATCCCAAAACTTTGGGACATGCCAAACGAGGAAGCCGAGGCCCTCATGAAGCAATGGACGTCCTTCGTCCCCGAAATGCCCAACGTCGTCACCGTTCGCTGCGAACTCATTTCCAAGCGGACTCCCGGCGACCGCTGGGGCCCTGCCCGCAAGACTCCCCAGGAAATCCCGGCCTGCTATTTCACCCGCAACTTCGACACCTTCAAAACCTACCAAGGTGGCGGGAAATGGGAAACCGTCACCCAGCCCATTGGCCCGCCCTGGGGAGTCACCACCACTCCGCGCCAGGCCATGGCCTGCTTCGAACCCAGCGGCCAAGGCGTTGCCATTTTCAGCCCCGCCGCCGAATCCTGGAACTTCGGCCCCCACGGCTCCGGAAAAACCACCGACCCGGCCGCCGGCCCCTGTGTCCACTTCGCTCCCGTCGGCTTCATCGAGCTCGGCCCCCAATCCACTCTCTCCTACCGCTACTGGCTCATCACCGGAACCGAAGCCGAAATCGCAACCCGCCTCGAAACCCTCTGGACAAAACACCAAAAAGAAACCATCTCGATTTCCAATCCCGCCTCCACAAAAGATCAATAGAATCTCCCCCTACAATCCCCACTGCCAACTGTGAACTAAAGCGCAGCAACTCCAGACTCCGGCAAACGTCACGCCGCAAACTTCTCGCCAGCCATCAAAACGAATGATAAAACGTCTCCTGAAATGGACCGGAGGCAACATCAACCAGAACCTCTCGATTCAAGATCGCGAATCGGATCGAATCTTCCTCATGTCACTACGATATCTGGGAACACCCCACGCTTTACAACCGGCGAAAGAAGAGCCCCTCGCCCCTCCCAATTTCGGCAATCTACTCCTACGACCCCTCCCCGAAATCCCATCATCCAAAGGCTTGAGACAACTTCCTACCCATACGATCTTGAGCCCTCGGTTCCCCTCAAGATCCAGCCTTCAACGGGCAACTCGCCCCAATTCAACCAAGATCCCCGCGTGAGCTATCACTATGAGGGAAGCTCCGTCAGAGTTTGGCCAAGCAGAGATCCGATTGGGGAACGAGGTGGATTCAACCTCTACGGGATGGTCGGGAATGCTCCGATTGGAAGAATTGATGTTCTTGGACTGAAGGAACGAGATTGTACTTGTTGTGACGATAAAAAGAGGGAGCAAGGTCGTAAAGAACTTGATTCTATTTACAATAAAATCAGGAAAGCTAGGAAGGAAAAGGGAGTCCCTGTGAAAGGCTGGTGGAAGGGCCCAAGCTGTAAAGACTCTGCCTTTGGCGTGCTTACTAAATTTAAGCCATTTCCTAATTGCTGGGATTGTCGTGTTGAATACAGAACGAAGAGATCTGGGAAAACAGGAAGAATTGACGTGAGAGATCATGCTGTCGTGGTTTGTACTGCATTAAATGTCAATTGTGATCACACCGGAGATAAATTAGTTTATGACTTGTGGGCCGATAAGGAAGCGGGATCTTCCTACAAGAATTTTTATGAAGAATATCCTTATGCTTCCGATCCGTCTGTCTACGGTCAGAGTACCGCATGGGGGGAGAGTAACAGCTATAGTGATTGTAATCAGAGCATTCCTCGCCCGCCGGGCGACCCAACCGAATGGTTGGATGAATTTATCCCACCCCCTGCAGAGAATCCTTATTATATAGATGGTGAATTTATCTCAGGGGCTCAGTGACTTACTAAAATTAGACTATGTATTCGATTAAAATTTTATCCTCAGAATCTGACAGGAAACCTTCTTTCAATACCAGAAATACGTCTTTAAAGTTTTTCTTTAGTCGGTTTATAAAATACGCAATGAATAAAGTTTTTTTTCAATGGTTAGGTTTGGTCGGTGTTATTTCGGCTGTTTGTAGTTCCTGCGAAAGTCAAGATGCCTCCGAGAGGACAATGCTCTTGGGTAGGTTGAGGGATGTGACCATCATCGTCTCTGATTATTATTCGGATAGTAGTAATGACTTAATAAGTTTAAGTGATTTGGGGAAGTTGTATGATGTAGATAAGGAGGAGTGGAATAGATGTTTGTCTTTTGGAGATGAATCGGTCCTACTGCGCTATCGAAAAGGTGTGAATATTTCTGAAATGAATGCTGGAGATATCCTGTTGGAGACCGACGAATTTCACGTAAGTGGTCGAAAATTTCATGTGGAAATATATAAGCATAAAGACCCAGGTTTTAGCTATTCTCTCAAAGAGCATAAGGAGTGAACAAATCATTTTTTAAAACGTTTTCTCAGACAGACAAGTTAAGGGGGTTTCCGCAACCACATTGGAATCTCGTTCCCTAGCTCTTCGGTCGCTCAAAGCGTTCTGCCAGAAGGAGCAGTCTCCTATCGTCGGGTCATTTTCAGAGCGGGCGGGCTATCACGCCTCCTGCATCCATGACATTCACACAACATCCGTAATCCGTCGCCGTGCCTGATCGGGTGGCTGCCTTCCCCAAAGGGGACCCCTTCCACCCGGGCACCACTTCGCTAACGCTCGTTCGTCGTCGGATTACGGAGTGTTGTGCGAAGTCATGGCCGGTCGCAATGAGTTGCCTCCCGTTGGTCGGTGAAAAATAGAATGCTCCCTCGCAGGAGTCGCGCCAGCCCGCCCGCAGCTCCGCGCCGCCCTCCGGCCCATGACGGCATCGGGATCGTTCCTCACCCCATGCCGCCCCGCCACGTTCCACACCACCCTCCGGCCCGGCTCTGGTCCCGGCTTCGTTCCTCAGCCCGGCCCTCGCTTCCCACCCACCAGCATCTGCGTGGCAGGGAAGCGCATCGTAAAAAAGTATGCCGGGCATACTACAAGGGGAGAACCTCTCTATCCCAGTGCCTTCAATGGTTTTACGGTGGGGTAGAGTTGCTCAGTTTGGGGCAGATTTGGGATGTTTGTGGGTGGTATGGTGTTTCAAAGCGTTTTGCCAAATGGCTAGCTTCCCTCCGGTCAGGTCATTTTCAGAGCGGGCGGTCTGTCACGCTTCCAGCAACTCCTTGGCCATGAATAACTGGAGACGACCTCGATTTACACGCAGGTTTCGATTGAACAGCTCAAAGCGGTTCACGCGAAGACTCACCCAGCGGAAAACCAGTCTCCAGAAGCTTGAACAGCAACCGAAGGCTTGGAGGTGTTTTGAGCAGGAGCAAAAGCGACGTGCCTCGAAGGGGTGCGCAGGCGGGCGGAGCCTGCGAATCACACCACCAGTATTTACACCCAAGTGAACATCGAGCACCTCAAAGCCATCCACGCCAGAACCCACCCGGCGGAAGCCCAAGAAAACGACCAAAAATCGGACTCGAAAAATGACGAGAATCCACTAACTTCAAGGAATGACCACTGTTGATGATGTGATCCAAAGTGCGCTTGCCTTGCCGCTCACAGATCGTTCCTACGTAACTTCCAAGCTCATCGAGAGCCTGAATCGAGGAGAGCAACTCGCCCCCGAAGAAATCGCCGAGTATGACGCCCGGGTGGCTCGCTTTGAAGCGGGAGAGACCAAAGCTTCAACCTCCGAAGAACTCGATGCCAAAATCCAGCAGATTTTGCACCGATGACGGTCCGAAACATCCTCGAAGCCGAATTGGAGATCCTCGAAACGGTCACCTTTTATAAAGAAAGAGCCGGAGACATCGCGGCGGACTTTTTCAACGAGTTCAAGAAGGCGCGGGAGGAAATCAAAGCCTTCCCGGAGTTCTGGAAAGACGTCGGTCAAGGCTACCGGCGCAAGCTCATCGAGCGCTATCCCTTCGGGATCATCTACCGCATCGCCGGTGAGGAAATCCACATCGTGGCTCTCGCGCACACCAGCCGGGACCCCGACTACTGGCGCGGGAGATAGCGAACGAAAAGCCTCCTCTTTTTAGCTGCCAAAGCCGCCTTGGATGCGGTGGAACTACGTCCAAGTTTATGGGATTTAGCTTCACATCACCCGCGCCTGAAAAGTGCGACCCCGCCGCGGAAAACCGCGTCCGGGGATTTTTTGGTGAGCATCCCCAAACGAGTCGGGGAAATTGCGCTCAACCCCAGCAACGGCGCCAAGCACGCAAGAAAAAGTATGCCGGGCATGAATGGCACGGACTTAAGGGTCATTTCAGGGAAAATTCCCTCATAAAATAAGACGAAAAGCCGGTTCGGGTACGGTTTGAAAGTGTGACCAAACAACCCGTCCTCACCGGCTTTCCGCACGCCATATTTGCCACCGCCAAG
>CAWUTG010000048.1:0-25925 GCA_963925135.1 uncultured Verrucomicrobiales bacterium
AAATAGCCTTCTTTTTTTCGATCCTCCATGGCGGTTTCAGATCGCTTATCATCAGCACGGTTACCACGCTCGGTTTGGCGGGCGGCGGCGACTTCCTCGATGATTTTCTCCATGGTATCCGCGCTGCTTTCAACGGCACCGGTGATGGTTGCATCACCCATGGTCCGGAAGCGGATCATTTTCCGTTCAACCGTCTCGCCTTCGCGGGGCTGAACGAATTCTGAGACAGCAAGGATGACGCCATTGCGCAATACGGTGTCGCGTTCGTGGGCGTAGTAGAGGCTCGGAAGCTTAATGCTCTCTTGCTTCATATACATCCATATGTCCATCTCCGTGAAGTTCGAAAGTGGAAAGACACGGAAGTTCTCGCCCGATTGTTTACGCCCATTAAAGAGGTTCCAGAGTTCGGGACGTTGGTTCTTGGGATCCCATTCGCCAAAATCATTGCGGTGAGAGAAGAAGCGCTCTTTGGCGCGGGCCTTTTCTTCATCACGACGCCCGCCACCAAGAACGGCGTCGTATTGTTGCGCCTCGATCGTTTCAAGGAGGGTGACAGTCTGCAACTTGTTCCGGGATGCGTTGAGACCGGTTTCTTCAATTGCGGTGCCACGATTAATTGAGTCTTGCACCAGCCCGATGTATAGGCGTGCGCCAATCTGTTCTGCGTAGGCGTCACGGAATTCGATGGTTTCTGGGAAGTTGTGTCCGGTGTCGACGTGGACGAGGGGAAATGGGATGCGGGCCGGGTAAAATGCTTTACGGGCCAAGTGGGCCATGACTATCGAGTCCTTCCCAGCGGAAAAGAGCAATCCGGGATTCTCAAACTGAGCCGCTGTTTCGCGAAGGATGTAAATTGCCTCTGCCTCGAGTTGATCGAGGTGGCTTAGGTTGTAATTCGCCATAAGATTAGTAAGTTACTCAGGTTTGTCAGGTTTTGTCTTAAGTGGACTTAAAACTGATCAACCTCACTGGCAAGGGAAAAAGTGAGATTCATCCTGGGTCGATTGCGCAGCGTTCAAAGTAGCCCAAGAATCAGATCCGCCGCGACGTCAACCTCGATCACCTCCGTGTCGACAAGAAGATCGGGATTCACAGGCTCATCAAAGCCACTGTCTTTCCCCGTAAACTGCTTAATCTCTCCAGCGGCTACTTTGGCATAGAGGCCCTTCGGGTCTCGCTGGGCACAGGTTTCAAAGGACGCCTTAATATAGATCTCCTTAAAAGCACTGCCGATGACTTCACGAGCTTGATCTCGTAGGGCTTGCCTAGGCGTAATCACCGAAACAAGAACGATGATTCCTTGGCTTGCGAACATTTTAGCAACTTCGGAAACGCGGCGAACATTCTCTCTTCGATCTTCATCACTGAAGCCGAGGTCGGAGTTCAGTCCATCCCTAAAATTGTCTCCGTCAAGGATGACCACAAACCTCCCTTGTTCGTGCAAATGACGTTCAACGGAAGCGGCGATCGTTGATTTTCCGGAACCACTCAGGCCATACATCCAAAGAACGATTCCTTTCTGCCCGAGAAGTTCCTCTTTTTCCTCCGGAGAAACAAAGCGGTGGTACTGGGTATGGATATTTTCAGCCACTAATGTGATCTTTTAAGGTGTAGTAGAGGAAGAGAGAATTATGGATCGCGTAGCGCTTCCAAAGTCGGCGGGGCTCTGCGCAAAGGCGAAAGAGCCACTCCATCCCTAATTTTTGGACGAAGGCTGGTGCTTGTTTGACCTCGCCAGTGTGAAAGGAAAATGCAGCCCCAATCCCAAAATAGACTGCAGGAGGAAGGGTTTCGAGATGCTCGGCAATCCATTGTTCTTGTTTCGGGCAGCCGAGCCCGACCCAGACAAATTTGGCCCCTGATTCCCGAATCAGTGCTTTGATTTTTTCATGTTCGGCATCAGGCCATTCTCCAAAGGGCGGAGAGTAGGTCCCTGCGATTTCATTTTGGTCGAATCGAAAGGTAAGCTTGTCGAGAGTCTCCTGCTTGCCACCCAAAAAGAAGTGGGTATTCTCCTGTTGACCTTCCGTCGACCTAAGCAGCTCGAGCATCAAGGTCGGGCCATAAACCCGGTCTTTAAGTTTCTCACTCTCTGGCAGTTGGGCGTTGACCGTCCAACGAAGCGGAGTGCCATCCGGACAAATCAGGTCAAACTTTGCCAAACCCTTCCCGAACTCTTGATTGTTACGAGCATGGGAAAGGACATGAGTATTCGCTGCGCATACCGCGTAGGCTCGGTCGCCACGACTCGCAGAGGCAAGCGACCAAGCTGACACTTCGGCGTAGCTAATCACGGCCACCGGAAAACCAATGACTTGACGTGTAGAGAGAACGTTGGCCACTTATTATTTATCCTTCAATCGCCACGGAAACATGGTGGCCATGTTTTCTGAGTAAAGCGTGTTGTTTGGCCTTCTCAAGATCGTGAGCGACCATTTCGGCGCACATTTCCTCCACGGTAATTTCCGGCACCCAGCCGAGCAATTCCTTGGCCTTGGTCGGGTCACCCAAAAGGGTTTCCACTTCAGCCGGGCGGAAGTATCGGGGATCCACTTTTACGATGACATCGCCGACTTTGACGGCAGGCGACTTCCCGGAATCAACGGCCGAGACGGTGGCAATTTCGTCCACTCCCTGGCCGGTGAAAGTGAGCTCGATACCAACCTCTTTGGCCGAAAGGCTCACAAATTCACGAACCGAAATCTGCTTTCCCGTTGCGATTACGAAGTCATCCGCCGTTTCTTGCTGGAGCATCATCCACTGCATGCGGACGTAGTCCTTGGCGTGACCCCAGTCACGGAGCGCATCCATATTCCCCAGAAAGAGACACCTCTCAAGGCCTTGGGAAATGTTGGCGAGGGCACGGGTGATCTTGCGGGTCACGAAGGTCTCACCACGTCGGGGTGACTCGTGGTTGAAAAGGATCCCGTTACAGGCATACATTCCATAGGATTCGCGATAGTTTACCGTGATCCAGTAAGCATACATCTTGGCTGCCGCGTAGGGTGAACGGGGATAGAATGGAGTTGTTTCCTTTTGGGGGATTTCTTGAACAAGTCCGTAGAGCTCGGAAGTAGATGCTTGATAGAATCGGGTCTTTTTCTCAAGGCCAAGGAAGCGGATGGCTTCAAGGAGACGAAGAGTGCCAATTCCGTCCACATCCGCCGTGTATTCGGGCGATTCAAACGAAACCGCGACGTGGGACTGGGCACCGAGGTTATAGACCTCATCCGGCTGAATTTCGCTGATAATGCGAGTCAGGTTTGAGGTGTCAGTGAGATCGCCGTAGTGGAGCTTAAAACGTGAGCTTTCAACGTGAGGATCTTCATAAATATGATCAATCCGCTCGGTGTTGAAGGAGGAAGCGCGACGTTTGATTCCGTGAACTTCGTATCCTTTTTCGAGAAGTAATTCAGCAAGGTAGGATCCATCCTGACCAGTGATGCCGGTGATGAGTGCTTTTTTCATGGGTTTGTTTTTAGAGCCGGGCAGTGCCCTGGTTAAGTGTTGCGAGGAAGTCTTGATAGGCACCGGCAAGGCCATCGCCGAAGGGAATCTTCGCGGACCAGCCGGTTCCGTTAAGAAGAGTGACATCGAGCAGCTTGCGCGGTGTTCCATCTGGTTTGGAGGGGTCGGTATTGATCGCTCCTTCGAAGCCCACGGTCTTCGCCACCAATTGCGCAAGTTCAAGAATAGTGACATCCTCGCCAACGCCAAGGTTGACCCAGTCGGGAGGATTGTCGTGCCCCAAGAGGTGGAAACAGGCTTCAGCGAGATCTTCGACATGCAGAAATTCACGGCGAGGGGTGCCGCTGCCCCAAATCGTGACTTCGGAATCGCCCCGCTCTTTGGCTTCATGAAAGCGTCGAATGAGGGCCGGAATGACGTGGGAATTCTCCGGGTGGTAGTTGTCGCCGGGGCCGTAGAGATTGGTCGGCATCGCGGAGTGATACATCAGTCCGTATTGCGCGCGGTAATGCTGGCACATTTTCAAGCCCGCTATTTTGGCAACTGCGTAGGCTTCATTGGTGATTTCCAAGGGGCTCGTCAGGAGGCAATCCTCGGGCATCGGCTGGGGAGCCATCTTGGGATAAATGCACGAACTTCCGAGAAAGAGAACGCGATTCACCCCGGCTTGCCGGGAACCTTCGATAAGATTCGTGGCAATCGCTAGGTTTTCGTAGATGAACTCGGCAGGATAGGTCGAGTTGGCGTGAATGCCACCGACCTTGGCGGCGGCGATGATAACTTGATCCGGCTTGTTTTCCTTGAGCCATTGATGGCAGGCCGATTGATCGAGAAGATCGAGCTCACTGCGGGTCGCAAGGAGAATCTCGTATCCGCCCCGCTTTTCAGCTTCGCGCACCAGTGCGGAGCCGACCATACCACGATGACCTGCGATGAAGATTTTCATGAGTTAAAAAAGGCTTTTACAACGTCCACCACGCGCTGGCGGCGCTCCTCACCAAGCTCGGCATACACCGGAATACTGAGAACTTCCGAGGCCAGTTGATCGGCAATGGGAAGTTCGACTTTAGGGAGGTGGGAGAAACATTCCTGTTGATGGAGAGGGAGAGGATAATAAATTTCACAGCCCACTTGATTCTCAAGAAGATGACCTTTCAAGGCCTCCCTCTCTCCGTGAACTTTGAGCGTGAACTGATTCCAAATGACCCCGTCATCCGCCGTTCCTGCGAGGGGCAAAGTCACACGGGTCGGATCAAGATCCGCAAATTCTGCGAGATAGTGAGCGGCATTCTCCGCCCGCCCTCTTCCGTAGGAATCCAGATGCGGCAGCTTCTTTCGAAGCAACGCCGCCTGAAGGGCATCGATTCTAAAATTCCCTCCTACCATGGAGTGGTAATACTTGGGAAACATTCCGTGATTGCGAAGTCTCCGTACCCGCTCCGCCTTGGCGGGATCATGACAGCTCACCAATCCTCCGTCGCCGAAACCCCCGAGGTTTTTCGAGGGAAAAAAGCTATAAGTTCCGTAGTCGCCCATCGTCCCGCATTTCCGACCAGACTTCGCCGCGCCCAGCGACTGAGCGGTATCCTCGATGACCTCCAAGCCGTGCTTTTTCGCAAAAGCCTCCACTTGATCCATCGCAGCGCAACGTCCGAAAAGATGCACAGGCATGATCGCCTTAGTGCGATCAGTGACAACCGCGTCCGCATCCGAGAGATCAAGATTAAAACCCGCCTCCTCTGAATCCACAAAAACCGGCGTCGCACCGACTCGGGCGATACTCCCAGCCGTTGCAAAAAAAGTAAAGGAAGGGCAAATCACCTCGTCGCCTGGGCCAATTCCAGCTGCCAGAAGAGCCACAATTAAGGCATCAGTTCCTGAAGAGATCCCGATAGTTTCGGCCACACCCAAGTATTCGGCAGCTTCTGCTTCAAATGCGTCAACTTCTGGCCCGAGAATAAAATAACCGGAATCGAGCACCTTCTCAAAAGTTGCCATCAACTCAGCTTTTAACGGAGAATTCTGCGCAGGAACATCTAATAAAGGAACATTCACAATTTCAAAAACGCTACCGCCCTTGGTCGATCACTCTTAGTTCAGAGCGAAACCTGGCGAAAAATTTAAAGGATTAAGGGGAACGAAACATTCGTATCTCCGAAGGAATTGACTCACGGATAAGGAATTTGTTCAATTCTAAATGAACTTATTTGAGAATCTCAAGGAGATCCCCTCCAAGCCTCGGGAATATCGGGATTGGACAAGATCAGGCTGAACAAACTCACTTCGATCGGCTGGGTATTCCCTAAAAATTCCAACAACAAACTCACACGCTCAACTCCAGGCCTGACATTGAGGACCTTTCCTTCCATCCCCTTGAACGGGCCTTCTGCGATCTCGACTTCATCGCCGACATTGACCTTCCAATTGATCACGATTTCTTCGTCCCCTGACTCAACGAGCGCGACTTCCTTTTGGAGCCCGGCCACAAACTCATCAGGAACCTCCGGAACGTCGGCCCCAAAGCTGATAATACGACTGACTCCCGCTGAATAAGTCACCACCCGGCCCATCTCGGGCAAGGAAAACCGAGCCAGGAGATATCCTGGAAATAAGGGCTCCACCCACCAAACCCGGCCCCGTCGCGTCATCTTCTGATATCGGAGTCGCGGCAAAAATACCTCCACCCCTTCCAACTGTCGCAAGTTGGCAGCAGCGAGCTTCTCGCGCTTTAACTGCGTTCTCAGAACATACCAAGCTGCCTCGTCCTTCATCACTTACTTCCCAAGGAATTTTTGCAAAAGTGGTAAAACAACGCGAGCTTTTTTGGACCACCTTCCGAGTCGCTCCAGCCGCCCCGCATAAAAATCCGACCGGGCATCCCCGGGCATCTCTGCCACCATTTTCCTAAGATTGAGGAGCTTTTCTTCCCCGCTCGATAGGTGCGGCCTCACCTGCTCTTTAATAAAGCCCCCCACAAGCTGCTTCAATTCCACGTCCGGCTCATAATAACTCCGCCGCCCCGCAATCACTTCCGATTCCCTGACTGCCCCGAGATTCTTAAGCATTCTAAGCCCCTGACTGGCAGAGCCTTTACTAATCCCAAGTTTTTCTACGAGGTCATCCAGTGAAAGTGGCTCCGCTGAGACAAAGAGGATCCCGTAAATCTCTCCGATCGACCTCGGGAGACCCAAGAGCTTCATTCCATCGCAAAAGAAATCGACCACTTGAGCTTCGAATTTACTCAAGCTTTTCCTGTCGCCATTCCTGTCGCCATTCCCGTCAGCCATGGCGTGAGTCATACAGGAGCACGATCGAAAGTTCAAATTAATTTGAACCAACTCCGTTGCAACGGCTCCTCGCAACCGTTTGCAACTGCACAGGCGGGATTCCGTAGAAGCCCTTCATCTCAGCGGCAAAATGCGAATAGTGCCGAAACCCCAATCGGTCCGATATCTCCTTAAGATCAATCCCCTCCTGAATGAGACGCCTCGCAGCAACAGCACGATGGTTCCTAAAAAGCTCCTTGGGGCGGATCCCAACACAGCGTTCCAGAGCCCCTTCGAACTCCCGCACCGTCATCCCAAGCTCCCCGGCGACCTTCGAGACCGAGTATCTTCCCTGATCTGCCAACACGAGAATATCCCTGCCTAAATCATCAAAAATCCCCTCCCCCTTCCGCACAAGGAGATTGCTTGAGGGTTTATTCACAGAAGACATATAACAAATTTAAACGCTGGCCAGGGTGAAGATATTTCAAATTTCTTAAGGGCCCCTCCGGTAACCTGCTTTCGAAAAGAAAATTGTCGATATTTTCTCAGATCAAGGCGGACACCGAGCCTTTTGAATGAATTCATCAGGTTTGTGACCAACGAGGCCTTTGAAGCCAACGAACTCTCGGTGAGAACAGACAACTGCCGGCAGGCCATCCAAGTTGGAATTCCATCTCAAGGAAGAAGTCGAGGTCAACCGCCAGGCCCTCATTGCCAACAACGACGAACTCCAATCCCTCGCCGAGGCCTAATCCCGCTTCTTCTCCAACGTCAGCCACGAACGCCCCTCACCCTCACCCTCTCGGACAACGAATACGGCATCGCCGATGACATCGTGGGAAAAGTCTTCGATCCTTTCTTCACCACCCAGGACATCGGCGAAGGAACCGGACTGGGACTCAGCCTCACTCTCAAAATCATCCAGGATCACAACGGAAGGGGATGCCTCCAATCCAAGCCGGGCGCTAGAACCAAATTTCAAATCTTCCTTCCATCATCCTCTCGCGTGAATGACAGGGCACTCTAATCAAGACCTCAATTTTTGGATAAAGCATTAATATTCTTTCCCTTTCTCTAATACTCTTGCAGTAAATCCATAATGATAACGCCCCCGGATCAACTTCCCGCCATCCTTTTTGTCGACGACGAACCAAAGACCTGTAAACACTTTGCTAGGCTTTTCGGGCCTCGTTTTCGGATCATCACCGCTGCTGATGGGATCGAAGCCATGATTGTCTTCAAGGAGCAATCTGACGACATCGGTATCATCATGACCGACCAACGGATGCCCAATGAAACCGGAACCGAATTTCTTGAAAAAGCGGCCCGGCTCAAGCCCTCGGTCGTTCGCATCCTCTCCACCGCCTATGCCGACGTCGACTCAGCCGCAGATGCCGTGAACAACAGCGGCATCTACCGCTACATCACCAAGCCGTGGGAAATCTCGGAACTCGAAATGACCCTGATCCGGGCCATGGAGCTCTATCTTCTGGAGCGGGACCGGAATATTCTCGTCACCAAAAAAACAACCGAGCTCGCCCAAATCGCCGCACGGGAACGGGTCATCGGATTTGCAGCTCTCGCCGTCTTCAAAGAAAGCGGCATCCGTCACGTTGCCGAAGCCATTAGCAGCCTCGTCCAACTCGCAAACACCATCGAACCGCCCATTGACCTGGCCCAATGGCAAAGCATCTATCAAGGTCATCGTAAGTTTTTCGACCTCGCCCATTCGGCCTTCCCCGCTCAGATTTTCGAATCCGGAGACGTCGACCACGCTCAAGAAATGAATGCGGCGGAAGTCTGCAAGGCCCTCGCCCGAAATCATCCCCGCCTCGAAAACCTGCCCGCTACCGGAGCCAGTCCCTCCTTACCCGGCCCGCTCGCCACCCTCACCCACCAGATCAGCCAGCTCATCAACGGCTTTCAATTGGTCGTCCCCGATTCCTCGAAAATCTTCATTCAGGAGACCTCCCGGGGGATCACTCTGGGGTTTCCCGCTGCCCCTGTTGAACAAATCCTCCTTCCACTTTTTAGCCACTTACCGGTCCCGGAAAATGATCTCGGGCCCTGTCTCGAACTCGCCACTGCCATCCTCGGTTGGCATCACCATGGGGGCCAGCTGCAATATTCATGGGTGAATGACACATTAATTGCGAATCTTAGTATCATTCCATTCACCGAAGCTTCCGATCCGTGGAGCAACCTCGCTGCCGACCTCATTGGAAATTCTTCATTCTGGGAACGTCAGCGATAGGAAACAAATCAAGTGCCCTCACCCTCGTCCTTCCCGGCTACCTCCATCCCGAACTCATGCAAAGGGCCTGGACCGTTTCTGGAAGCCACATCGACGCCACGATGAATCTCACCCTGGTCCATGCAACCGCCCAAGAAATCGCCTGGGCCATCATCTCGGGCATCTTGAACAAAAAACGGCGCATCTTTTTCCCGGCCATTCATGCCCGGATTCTCTGGCACCTCGCCCACTGGTTTCCCTTTATCGTGAAACCTCTTCAAAAGCGCTTCCTTAAAGCGTTTCAGTAAATGGATTCCTGGCCGCCCCGACCCCTTTGTGCTCCCTCGTATGGAAGCACAAATTGCCGATGGTTTTCCCGATGAGCTGGATTGGCGTGATTGCAAGGATCGATGAGGGCCCCTCGGAAATCAAGCCGCCGCAAGCTGCCGAAGACAAACCTCGCGTGGCCGAAGCAGAAGAAGCGATAGGGGACGGTGAAAAATCCTCCTAGAAAAACCTTCGCCGGAAAGCTCGCCGACTTTTCGCCATTGCTGAGAATCTTGAGTAAGGTCACTACCCCCACCACCACATTCTCTGCCCAGTAAAGGTGGAGAATATTGCTGACATCCCACCCACGGAAAAACACTCCCCACAGCGGGATAACGTTCGCCACGATCCATACGATGACCGACGGCTTCAGCAAGATCGACCTATTCACCATCTTTCGTTTCTCCGGCCGGAACAAACTTCAGCACCGTTCCATTGATGCAATAGCGCTGTCCCGTCGGCGTCTGACTTCCATTAAAGCCTTCGAAGCTTTCACCGGCGAAAACATGACCCAGGTGTCCGTCACAGACGGCACAGCGCACCTCTGTCCGGGCATAGCCGAGATGATAATCCGTATCCGTCACCACGTTCTTGGCATTGGCAGGATCATAAAAAGATGGCCACCCGCAGTGGGAATCAAACTTGGTTTTGGAGGTGAACAACTCGGTATCGCAACCCGCACAATAATACGTTCCCGCACCCTGCTCCTTAAACTGCTGATAAACCTCCCCGTTCGGAGCCTCGGTGCCAGCCTCCCGCAAAATCCGATACTGCTCCGGTGTCAGCTTTTCCTTCCAATCCTCGTTTGTGAGTTCGGCAATCTTTTCTGGCTCGGGCGCCTCGGGCGCTTTGTCTGAAGTAGGCATCGTTTCGTCTTTTGTACACTGGGTGAACAGGAGCGCGCTGAGCGCAAGAAGAAGAATCAGGGAACGTCTCATGTTGGTAGGAGTGTAGAGTGCCGATCTTGTTCCGTCAAATTTCCCTCACTTCATGTTTGCGGTCCCCCACCCTTCACCGGAAGGTATCGCCGTGAAGATCCGACGCACCCACATCATTATCGCCTCCGTGATTCTTCTCGGGCTCATCTTCATGACCCTCGGCGTCTATTTCCTTAAAGACCCCGTCAGATACTACGCCCACTCCCTCCGGCTCCCACAAGAGGCCGATTCCGTCGCTGGATATCCCATCGCCATCAACGGGGAGGACGAAGAAGAACCGAAATTCTGGACCGCCGAATTCGAGCCCAACCTCAGCCAACTAAGCCCCATGGAACGCTTCCGCCTTCCCACCGCCAGGCACTTCAACCGCCCTACCACTCCCATCGCCAGCGGTCACGGACTCGTCCTCTACACCGGTGACCCCGTGGGCTACCCCGGAAAGGCCGTTCTTCTCGGTCACCGCCTCCCCAACGGAGATCTCATCCAAACCCTCTACGCCGGACTCGCCACTATCACCGTCCGCGTCGGTGAACAAATCGCCCGCGACGAATCCCTCGGCACCCTCGACTCTGAACTCTATTTCGAGATTCGCCAAGGTGCCTCCATCGATATCTCCCGGGAGGAAATCGCCGGAGTCACCCTCAATACTCCAGAAAACCCCGCTCCTAATCGCCTCGATCCCGACGAATTTTTCCAAACCTACTTCCCTGTCGCTCCCGCCGGTCAGGAACTCGAAGCCTTCGCTCTCATTCGCAAACAGAAGCTCGAACAACGATCATCGCTCGAAAACCTCCGCATGGACGCCGAAAGCGCCATCAAGCTCCACGAAAGCACCGCCGAGTAACTCTCACTCGCCCCGCATCGACAACAGCACCTCTTCGAAAACCGGAGCCAAATAATGCACCGAGCCAAACCGGCTCAAATGATCGTCATCGCGATAGTAGGCCCTCTCCGCAAAAAGCTTCAACCCCTCATTCGCGCCCTCTGGATAAAATGCCCCTGTGGCATCGATCATCCGCACCGTCCCCGCCGGAAGTTTCACGAACTCCGCCATCGTCCGCCGCTCCCGCACTTGGTGAACCTCCAATGACGTGTCCCGCTCCTCCAACGAATATAGAAGCGGAAACCTCGTCGCCGCATAAAACCGCTCCGCCACCTTCCCCACCGTGCTTTCCGGCACCTGCTGCAGGACCCAAAGCTCAATCCCGTGTCCCTTTAATCGCGCACTCATCTCAACCAACCGACTCCGCAGAAGCCCTGCCGACTCCTCAAAACGAGGATCCGGATTCTCCCGCTCCACTAACATCGGGGCCTTCTGCATCACGTGCGGAAAGCCCCTCATTTCCACCTCATTGTAGCCCTCGCACCGGCTGACCCAGCGACTCGCCAGGATCAAATTTTTCGTCCCGCTCGCAATGATCTTCCGTAGGATCCTCTCATTCATCTCCACCATCTCCACGCCCGCTTCCTCCCCCATATCCGCCGTAAACACCCCTGTCAAAGGAGGCGTTCCGTTATTCAAAAAGGCCCAGCCGTGCATTCCGGTTTTCCTCGCCGCC
The DNA here is from genome assembly GCA_963925135.1 of uncultured Verrucomicrobiales bacterium. Lineage (GTDB taxonomy): Bacteria > Verrucomicrobiota > Verrucomicrobiia > Verrucomicrobiales > Akkermansiaceae > SW10. Next base: position 11,795 of record CAWUTG010000048.1, read on the forward strand.
GCCGCCAATCCCGGCGTCGCCGCCACCCCGTGACTATCCCCCCACAAGACAAAATCCACCCACTCCGAATCCAGCCCTCCCAACCCCACCGGCTCCTCTTCCCCGGCCGTCAGCTCGGCACCCTCCCAATCCACATCCTCCATCATCACCCTTACCTCCGACGAAAAACGTTGCGGAAATCCCCCACTCAACTGCATCCCCGCCGCCACCGCCAACAAGACCGTCATCGTCACCCCCGCAAACGCCAGACTCCGCCGCGCCGTCTTTAAAAAACCACCCGTCCGGAAAGGAGTCTCCACGAACTTCCACGACAACCAGCCCATCACAAACGAAGCCGCTAAAACCGCCACCTGCCACCCCGTTGTGAATTCGTGATTCACCATTTTTGCAAAAACAAACAAGGGCCAGTGCCAGAGATAGAGCGAGTAGGACATCAAGCCAATCAGCACCACCGGACGGAGACTCAAAAGCCTCCCAAAGCCCGTTTGGCCTCTCTCATTCGCCAAAATAAAAAGCACTGCTCCCAACACCGGCGGCACAGCCCCCAGCCCAGGGAACACCGTCTCCTTCCCGTAAAACATCATCGGCACCACAATCAGCGCCAGCCCCAGACTCGACAAAAACTCCTTGAACAGCGGCTTCAAATTGAAGGACGGCAGCCCCGCCAAAATTGCGCCCGCCATCAATTCCCACCCACGTGGCGGCAGTAAAAAGAAGGCCTCTTTGACGTTCCATTGCACCTTGAAATGACTCCACCCCAGCGACCAAATCGCCAGCCCCACCATCACCGGCATGATCCAGCGTGGTCGCCACTTCCACACTACCATTAGGACCAGCGGTAAGATCACATAAAACTGCTCCTCCACCGCCAACGACCAGGTATGCAGCAGCGGCAGGGCATCCGCACTCTCCGCGAAATATCCCTGATCCTGGGAAAAATAACAGTTCGAGGCAAACAGCACATGCGCCACCAAAGTCCGTCCCAGACTCTCAAAACCCGCCGGCGTCAGAAGATACCCTCCCAGCGCCAAGGTCCCCAAAACCATCGCCACCGCAGCCGGGGCAATCCGCCTCACCCGCCGCGACCAAAAGTCCACCAATGAGAATCGTCCCTCCCGCAAATTCCGCAGAAGAATCCCCGTGATCAAATACCCCGAGATCACAAAAAAGACATCCACCCCCACAAACCCTCCCGGCACCGAAATTCCCAAATGAAAAAATACCACCCCCAACACCGACAAGGCCCGCAGCCCGTCGATCTCAGGTCGGTATTGACGCACATTCATCGCCCCGCATCACTGCCCGCTCACGACACCCTCATCAACTCTAAAAAAATCTCACCTCATCACTCGAGCGGTCGCAATCGCAACGCATCCACGATCACAAAGCCAGCGGTTCCGCTGTTAGAAATCGAAATGAGCGTCTCGATCCCGGCTTCCAATTGAACTTTCCCAACCGCCCGGAAAAGTTTACCCGCCGGCAGTGGCACTGTTTGATCCACCATGATCCGCTTTTCATGGGCTCCACTCGTCACCATGATCGGCACGTTTTTGGCCCGCGTCTCATGCGCCGAATACGCCATCGATAATTCATACTCACCGGATTTCTCGACCCGATAACGAAAGAGCGCGCGCGACTTCCCATCGCCCAGTTTGTCGTCGTGCACGTAGCCCTTTCCCACGTGGGGTTTGAAATTGGAGGACGTTTTCCAGATCCCAATCAACTCCGCTTTCGCGTCATCAATCACGCCGGGCAGATCCAGCGGATCCTTCGCCCGGGCAGGTAAATCGAGCACCTGTCCTTGGGCCAACAAACGAGAGCGCAACTCCGCATACGGAAGTTCCTGCACCGGTAAGTCCCCTTTGGCCGACAACGCCGCCGCGATCCCTGATCCCTGGCCGATCACCATCCACGCACCCTCAATCCGCAAGGACGAGATCCCGACATGCGTGCATGACAGCGCCACGGGAACGAGAAGATTGTTGCACTGCTCCGGCCTGGGCAAGATCGAGCGATATGGCACATGGTAGGGATAGCCCTGCTTTGGATTGCTCGTCCGGACCGGGAAGATCGTGCCCTCATTGATCACTCCTCCGCCCTTCAGCGCGATTCGCTGACAGTCGTGCGAGTCGATGGGAAAAGACGAGATCGCGATGGCATCCTCCTTCTCCGGTGATTCAAGAATGTCCTTCTGGCTGACGACATACATCCCTTTCATTCTTCGCGATTCCCGAACGTAAAGCGCCGGCGAAAAGTGATCATACCCCGCAAACTCATCCTTGCAGAGTCCCAGCCCGGCATACTTTTTCCGCATCACTTCAGGCACCGCCCGGTCCGTCGTGAGGAAGTGAAAGAACTCGAGCGTGTATTGCTTGTGCTCCTCCCAAATTTTCTGCCGCCCCTTTTCGTCCGCAGAGTGCCAATCATTTCCACCACCCACCAAACCCAGCGAGAACTGTCCCCCGATCGAATTATTCCCATCGAACTTGTTCCCCGGCAACGGATAGAGATCGAAGCCCACCCGCCTTTCGCCAGCCTTCAACGCCCGACGCACAATCTCAAATCGAGCCGGATCATACTGAGCCGGCCCGGGCATCGCGACACGGTTCTCCGCATCCCCGGTCAGGCACAGCCGGAAGCTATAAGTCATGACATTTTTGTCGCCCGCTTTCTCATCGCCAGCATCGGCGGTCGTGACCAGCGGTAACAAATTCCCCTCATTGTCGAACCCGCTGATCTTCATCTTACCCTTGGAATACTGCTTCCCGGCCAGCGACTCCCCGTATTCCTCACGCCCCTCGCGGCCGATCGTCCAATCCACTCCCGCCGCCGCCATCAAATCGCCCTCATAGGTTCCATCCACAAAAACCCTGGCAGTATAAGTGCCCTGCTTTGTCACCAGTGAGGTGATCTTGGGCCCCTCCTTCGTCACCGATTGTAAAGCACGTCCGGTCAAAACCTCGACCCCGGCCTCATCAAGCATTTTCCTCGTCACCCGCATCGCAACATGCGGCTCAAAGGTCCACCGTGAATGATCCTTCACCCTGGGCTGATACGGAGCCTTGAAACCCCGGTCGGTGTAATCCTTCACCACCCGCGTATGCCACTCATCAAACAAACCCATCACCGTGCTACGAACCATCTGGTTGGAATCGCAGTGACTCAGCCCACCCGTATTCATCGCCCCCACATGCTCAGTGGGCTCCAGAAGAATGACCGAGACCCCCTCACGCGCTGCCGCGATCGCCGCACAAAATCCGCCCGGCGTGGACCCGTAAACAATCACGTCCGCCTTCGTCGCTGCGATTCCCCGATCGCTCACCGCCAACTGAAAGGCCACGACTAAAACCAACTGCCTGATAAATATCGTCATAGATTTCATTATTCACACTACTCCTTCTCAGGAGCATTCCTCTCTTTCCATGCGGGAAACTCTGTCTCTAAAAGCTTCGACGCCCAGTTTCCATACCACGCGTAACCGTTCCTCCGCTCATGGCCGATTTCTTTCAAGCGCCCTTTCGGAATGCCATCACGATCACAAAAGATCGGCTTGTTGGTTTTGATGTCATAAAATCTCGTCCATAAATCCGGCGCTTTTTCATCAGCCACCACCACCCGGTCTCCATCGACTTTCTCAACCCGGATCCCCTCAAGCTTCGCAGATTCAAACCACGCCACCGCCCCTGCGATCGCCTCCCTCACTTCACGTGACGGCTTCTCCAGGCTCATCAACAAACGCACAATCCCCACCGATTCCGAGCCACTCAGCGAAACCAATTCGTAAGCCCGCGCCGGGCGGGGCTGTAAATCCACTTCATCATGCTGCGCACACCAGACTGTCAGTTTTCCATCCACCCGAACCTGGCATTTTAAAAGGCATGCCACCCCGCGCTCAAACGCCTTCGCCACCACCGCCCGATTCTCCTCCGGAACAAATCGATACTCCGGCTTGGTCGCAACTTCCCTTAAAAATTCCAGCAACCGGACCATGGATCCGTCATTAAAAGTGATGTGCCGGTGATACCCCTTCCCCGGCGGAGAAAACTGCGGCCAACCCCCGTTGGCATACTGGGCCCCCAGAATATAAGCCAACCCCCGTTCAAACGAAGCCAAGGCATCGCCATCTTTTGTCGCCCCGTAGGCCTTTACGAGAAACCGAAGCTCATCCGTCGTCGCCCCGTTATCAAAGGTTCCCTTCAAATCATCTTTCCCCCCCCGATAAGGCTTCCCCGCCGTATCCATATTCTTGGGCCAACCTCCAAGCTCACTCTGATACGACAAAACATTCTCCAAAACCTCGCGAGCCTTCTTTCCCCCGAACCACTGTTCATCCTTTTTCAGAAAAGCCGACACCGATGTTACGGCACAGGCAGCTTGGACCATCAAGAGAATCAAGGTAAGGATTTTCACATTCCCTAAAACGCGCCCACCAGGCCTCCTCTTGCAATCCCCTACTTCCGTCCTTCAAAACTCCGCATCACATCCCGGAACTCCAAAGTCTGGCCTTCTTCTAACACAAACGTCTCCTCTTTTCCCGTTCGCATCTCCACAAAAACCTCACCCCGAAACTTCCACGCCAACAACCAATAACCCAAAAGGACCAATCCCAGGACGACCAGTCCCAGCGCAATCTTCAAAATCCAACCAGCCACCTACTTCATAAACCCAGCCTCATGAATTTTTCCTGACATTCCAAGACACATTCTGCGATGATGGAGACATGAAGAAATGGCTCCCTTTGCTCGGACTCTGCCCCATGGCGTGGGCCCAGTGCCCCAGCACCCCCTCACCCCACTTCGACTGCACCTCTGCCGGCGGCAACACCCAGATCACCCTCTTTCAAAACGCCGAACTCCAATGGGACCGCTTTGATGTCCCCGCCGGCGGCTCTCTCGACATCACGAGCTCCGGCGGACTCTTCTCCAGTAAACACCTCAGCATCGGCTTCTTCCAATCCTCCATCAACGGAGCCATCACCGCCGATGGCTCCTTCACCCTCGTCAGCCCGGCCGGAATCAGACTCGAGTCCGGAGGCAGCATCACCGCGCCATCCATCACTTTGAGCACCCTCCCCTCAATTGGCCCTGACTCCTTCCAAGGCAACCGACGCTCCGGACAAATGGTCATCAATGGCAACCTCCGCGCCACCTCCGAAAATGCCACCCTTCTTGGCTTTCAAACCACCATCAGCGGATCAGTCACCGCACCCGCTGGCAAAGTCACCCTCATCTCCACCAGCTCCGAAGTCATCTCCGGCCCCGCCTTCCAGAAAACCGGCAACCCCGTGCCTGATTCCGATGCCCGCGTCACCACCCGACGTAACATCGAAGCCCCCGTCGTCGAAATCTACTCCGAAGGCTTCATCGAAAACAGCGGCCGCATTACCGGAAATCAAATACGTCTTGAAGCTACCCGGGTCGCACATGACGACCGCCCCGGCTCCGTCATTACCACGCCCAACCTCATCATCGTCGCCACCGACGCCTTGATTGACGGCCCCATCGTCAACCCGAACGACGGCAGCAACCCCGGCGGCATCTCCACCACCCTCGGCCTCCCCGACCTCGCCTCCGGGTCCTTTACCGGCAAAGAAAAGACCACTCTCCTCCCCGCCCAGTTTTCAGCCTCCAGGCTCAAGAGTTCCCGCGTCCCCTCCGCCGTTTCACGCAAGGCCAAAGCCACTCCCAACTCCCAACTCGCCACCCGCGGAAACACCCCGGCGAAACCTAAAATCACCGCCAAAAAATCCTCCTTCTTTGGCATCGTCACCACGAAGAAGTAGTCACAGGAGCTTCTTCAAGACCTCGCGCGTAAACTTAAAGCGCCCCCCTTTCACATCCAGTCCGATCACGGGATACTTCCGATTCCGGGGCTTCAAAGCGACCAGAAGATACTTTTTCCCCATCCTCCGAAACGGCCGACGAAAGTCCTCTGCCTTCAATCCAAAGGTCGGAGCATTTTTCTCAAAATCACGCAACTCCGGTTCCTTCTCGTCCAGCTCACCCAACGAGAAACGAATGGCAAAATCCATCGAACCCTCATCTCCCCGCACCTTCGTCTCCTCGATCCGGATTCCCCTCTTCTTCGTCACCGCCTCAATCGCTGCCAGAATCTCCTCCCGAAGCTGACCGACCATCAGCTTGTCAAACTTCTCCAGCGGACCATCAGGATACAACTTCGGATTCAATCGGAACACCAACTTACCGTACGTCTCCGCCTTTCGTCCCCGAATCCAAATCCGCGACGCATCCCGCTTCGGCTTCCGATCATAGGTCGAAAAAACCTCCGCCGTTTCTCCATGGCACAGCGCCCACGGCAGCTCGGGAGAAATCACCTCCTCATCAAAACACCGCTCGGGCCGCGCCCCGATCTCCCCACAAATCGCCTTCCAACGCTCATCGTGACCACAATTTTCACGATGCCGGATCCACGCCAGGGCATGGGCAATCTCATGGAGAATGGTATCGCGCACCTCCTCCTCTGAATTCAGGTGGATCAAGGGGCGACTCAGCGAAATTTCATTGGGACCCATCCGGCAAACCCCAAAGCGCTTCTTGGCATCATCCAGCTTTGCCACCCACCCACGCGCAGCCAGACCGTGAGCGTTCATCTCACTCTGCAACATCAAAAAAGCAGTCTTGATATCCATGATCCGATTTTTTCAGAAAATTTGAAATTGAGGGCCCCTCCGGTAAGCTGCTTTCGAAAAGAAAATTGTCGATATTTTCTCAGATCAAGGCGGACACCGAGCCTTTTGAAGGAATTCATAAGGTTTGTGACCAACGCTGAGATGGGGAAATTTGGGCGATTTTTCAGAAATGAGGTTGCCGGAGGTGCCCTTGAGCCAACAAAGCTACGATGGAGTCATTGGACCAGGAATTCAACTGATGAAAAAACACTCCTCCTGCTCTCCCTCACTTCTGCGACCCAAGCCGCCATCCTCACCGGAACCCTCATCGATGAATGGCTCAACGACACCCACAGCACCTGGGGCGCCGGCCTCGGCCCGGGCGGCACTCCACTTATCACCGACATGCCCGGCTGGACCTGGGACTCCGTCTCCAAATCTTGCTTCATCAATGGCTCCACCACCTCCGGTGGCAACCCCAACCCCAACCTCGGCATCGCCCTCACCTCCAACCAGACCATCACCACGCTCGAGGTCACCAAGCCCGGCGGCTCCTACAGCTTCAGCCTCCGCGCTCCCGAAGCGGTCCCTCAACCATCCACCACTTATCGCCGGCGGCCTCTGCCTCATACGCAAGCGCCTGGAAATGATGCCGCTCTGCCGGCGGCTTGCTGCCCTTGCTCCACTCCTTCTTCGCCGGATCGTAAATATCCACCGCTTGCATACGGCGTCCACCCAGCACGTAAAACTGCTCCTCCACCTTCACAAAGGCATGCTCATGACGGTTTGCCGCTTCACCCTTGGTCTCGACAATCTCCCAATGCCGGGCTCCCTCCCGGGTCATCCCCGCAATCGCGACACAAACAAACGGAAGGAGCAGACAACAAAGACGTTTCATACCTCGCACTTCATGATGAATCGACGAGCGCCTTCCAAGCTAATTTCCCTAGCCTGGCATCAACTCAATCTCTGGATCCGGTTTACCACCTTCCTTGGGCGCAATCTTCAAAAGAAGGAAATAGAGAAGGAAGGCCACCGCCTGTAACGTGATCAAATAATACGGCCACGGCCCCATATAGGCAAAGAGGGTGGGCACCTCCGGCAGGCCATTCAGGAAACCATAGTTCTTCCCGATCATCCAATTGATCGTCATCACGATCGCCATATATCCCCAGCTCCAATACAGCGCCCGGAACCAGGCCCCCTTCTTCGGAACAATCTTAAGTCCCCAGAGCAAAAACACCGCCGCCACCGGAACACCGCCGTGCTGAAGGAAGAAGATATAGAACTCAATCGACTTCGAATCGAAATACAAAGTCGGCGTGATCAACCCCTGCACCGTCCCCGCACATCCCCAAAGGTAGCCAATTTCAGTCACCCGCTGGCTCTTCGTCACCAGAGCATACGCGAGAAAGACTGAAACGACATCACACAAATAGAGCGGCAAGGACGAGTCCACCACCTTCTCCCAACCAAACTCCCCCATGCCATATCGACGCAAGGTCAGAATCGGATCCAAAGCCACCGCTATCACCAACAAACCCGCCATCGTATAGCGCAACCTTTTCAAAATCTTCTCATCCGGCTTCGACCTCGCAAACCGGGTCAAGCCAATCGCGAGACACACCGTCACCAACATCGCCAAACAGTGGGCCACCCCGAACAACTTGAACTCGGGTTGCGAAAGTAAAACATGCGAAAGCTCCATAAGCCCCAAACCTAGCCAGGCCGCCACCACTTCGGCCAATCGAAAATCCTGCGCGCTTCATCAAGAGGATCAATGTCGAACCACAATTCCCGATCTTGTCAGCCCGATACCATTCAGTCACAAATATGTTTCATGTCCATCTCTTCATTGCCAACTCAGGGTCAGCTCTTGTGTTCGACGCCACGAAGGACCTGATCAAGATCAACTCCCTCCATCGACTGGGACATCTCTTCCGCAACTCAACTCAAAGACGGCCTCGTTGTTTTTCAATTGGGTTGGAATCAAATCTGCCTCGCCGACTTCAGAAAGAAAAAGATTGCCCTGATCGGACGTGGATCCGACCCCGTCGTTCTAGAGCAGGTCGCGAGGCCCAAGCAAGACTCACAATAACCTGTAAGACTGCTCCCGGATTTGACTTCCCCCGCCCTGCGTGCAAGCTCCCGCCATGGCCGAGCTGACCCACCTGGACGACTCCAATCAACCCCGCATGGTCGATGTCTCGGCCAAGGCGGAGACCGTCCGTATCGCCACCGCAACCTGCCTCGTCACCATCGGCAAGGAGCTCATCGCCCAAATGGACGACGGTGAGCTCAAAAACAAAAAGGGCCCCGTTCTCCACACCGCCATCCTCGCTGGAATCTGCGGCACCAAGAAGACCTCGGATCTCATCCCGCTCTGCCACCCACTCCCGCTCGACTCCGCCACCATCGAGATCACCCCGCACGATGACGAAACCCTCCTCGTCACCGCCACCGCGAAAACAACTTCCCGCACCGGCGTCGAAATGGAAGCACTCACCGGAGCCTCCATCGCCGCCCTCACTCTCTACGACATGTGCAAGGCCGCCAATCCCGCCATCGTCATCAGCGACCTCAAGCTCCTCAAAAAGACCGGCGGAAAATCCGACTACCAGGCATGAAAGCTCTCATCCTCACCGGCGGAAAATCCTCCCGCATGGGCACCGACAAGGCCTCCCTCGTCATCGGCGGCACCACTCTTCTCGACCGCCTCGTCGCTCTCATCAAGCCGCTCACCGCAGAGATCTACCTCTCGGTCGCACACGATGACACCGCACCCCGCGATCTTCCCACCATCGTCGACCTCGAACCCTCGCCCGGTCCCCTCGGAGGCCTCCAAGCGGCCTTCAAGAACGATCCCTTATCCGATTGGCTCCTCATCGCCGTCGACCTCCCCCGTCTCCAACAAGAAGACCTCGCCGCCCTCGTCGAAAATCACGATCCCCAAAAGGACGTCACTTGTTTTCTAAACCCTCTCGACAAGCACCCCGAACCCCTCTGCGCGCTCTACTCCCCCTCCGCCGCCACCCGCCTCAACGAAGTCATCGCCGAGAACCGCCGCTGCGCCCGACGTTTCCTCACCTCCCTCAACCGCAACGAACTCAACCCTTCCGATCCCCAGGCCCTCCTCAATCTCAACCGCCCCGAACACCTCGTGGAACTCGAACTCCTCCACCAAAACGGCCCCATTGAGAAGGAACTCAAGATCGAATATTTCGCCAAGCTCTCCCAGGAAGCCGGCACAAACTCCGAGGTTCTTCGTACTTTTGCTGCCACCCTTTCCGGCCTTTGGGAAGAAGTTCGTCTTCGTCACGGCTTCACCCTCGACCTCCCGCACGTCAAGCCCGCCATTGATCACGAATTCGCTGATTGGACCACTCCACTGGCAGCCGGACAAACCATCGCCTTCATGCCTCCCTTTGCCGGAGGTTAGTAACCCCAAGACCATGTTTAAAATCCAGGATTCCGAAATCGATCTCACCTCCCTCAGAGCTGAGATGGCCGATCCCGCTTGCGGAGCACTCGTCATCTTCGAAGGCCTCGTTCGAAACCATCACGAAGGCCGCGACGTCGAACAGCTCCACTACACCCACCATCCTGTTCTCGCCACCAAGGAAGGCCAACGCATCCTCGCCGAGACGATGGAGAAATTCCCCATCACCAAGGCCCTCGCCATCCACCGCGTCGGCACCCTCGCCATCGGTGATTGCGCTGTCGTGACCCTCACCTCGTCTCCGCACCGCGAAGCGGCCTTCGACGCCAATCGATTCCTCATCGACTCCATCAAAGCCCGCGTCCCCATCTGGAAACAGGAAACCTACACCACCGGCGAAGTCGCGTGGACCTCCCCCTGCCCCAACTGCGGCCCCGTCCCGCATCAGCACTAGATTTTAATTTCCCAGCCCTTGCGATAAGCCTTCGTGAGCAACTTGTTCGCCGCTTCATCGTTCGTAAACTTGAACGCCTTGGCATCCCAATCGAGAGCCTTACCGGCACGATGCGCCACGTTCCCGAGGAGATTGTGTTCGATCAAGCTTCCCGAGTAGTCGAAGTTACAAAGTGACTTCCGACCACCCTTGCAGGCGATCAACCAATCGTGGTAATGCCCCGGCGATTTCTCAAGAGGAGTTCCTTCAAAACGATAGTCCTTAAAATCGGCCGACGGACTTAAAACATTTTTCTCGTAATCGGAAACCAACACGCCCTTGTCGCCCACGAAGGCCACTCCAATTCCCCACTTGTCGATATTCGTATCCGAACCCACCAGCGGCTGCAAAGCGGCACTCCGGCGACGCATCCCCTCAGGCCCGTGATACCACTTCACCTTCACCTCATCAGGATGATCCCACGTCACTTCCTGCCAGGGCGGTGCCGCGATAGCATCGGCATCGGGTCCTTCCGAACTAATTCGCGTCGGATGACGCAACTCCAGCGCCCACCAAACGAGATCAATCAAATGGCTTCCCATATCACCCAGCACGCCATTTCCAAATTCCCAACGACGGTTCCAATTCAAATTTCCGCCCTTCCAATATCCTGAATTGTGCGCCCTCTCCGCAGCCGGCCCCAGCCAAACATCCCAATCCATAAACTCCGGCACCGCTTCGGACGGTAACACCGCCTGATCAACCGCACCGATCGAACGGCTGCACCAAACGTGCGCCTCCTTGACCTTCCCGATCGCCCCGCTTTGAATCATCTCCACCGCACGACGATAATTATCCTCGGCATGAATCTGCGTTCCCATCTGGGTCGAAATCTTGTCCTGATTTTTCAAGTAAACCTCCTGCATCCAACGCGCTTCCTGCACGGTATGCGCGAGTGGCTTCTCACAATAAACATGCTTCCCGGCCTGCATCGCCGCGATGGCCGCGGGCGCATGATGGTGATCCGCCGTGCTCACGACGACGGCATCAATCTCGGGATTGCTCACTACCTCGCGCCAATCCGTCGTGATCTTCGCACCTTTGAAACGCCCGTGCGCCGCCGCCAAAGTCTTCCGATTCACATCGCACAGAGTGTGAATGATCTCACCCTTCACTCCGTCGAGATTCGCTCCTCCCCGTCCACCAGATCCAATGATCCCGATGTTGAGCTTGGAGTTGGGCGATTGAGCCCGCGCTCCTGATGTCGATGCGGCTGCCGCCGCGAGTCCAAAGCCGACGAATTTCCGGCGCGTGTATGATGTAGAATGAATGCTCATGATTAGTTGTCGATTCTGTAGTAGATTTTGCTAAGGATGCGTTCCCGTCTCCGTATTGCAAGATCATGATTTTAAAATATCTACCCACCCGCTTCGCCATAGGCTCAGCCTTCCTCGGCCTCGCCATCTTTGCCACCGTCAGCCGCTCGGACGAAAAGCCCGCCGCTGCCGAAGCACCCGTCCTCAAGAAAGCCGTCATCGATGGCACCGGCCAGGGCTGGCGCGACCTCACCGGCGAAGACTTCGTCAACGTCAACTGCAAGGAAGACACCTGGACCTGGGATGGCAACTCCGTCGTCTGCACCGGTAATCCCGTCGGCGTCATCCGCTCCACCAAGCCCATCAAAAACTTCGAAATGGTCTGCGAATGGCGACACAACAAGCCTGCCGGAAACTCCGGCGTCTTCGCCTGGGCCAGCCAGGAATCCATCGACAACCTCGCCGCTGGAAAAGGCCAGCTGCCCAACGGAATCGAAATTCAGGTCCTCGACCTTGGTTACGAAACCAACTGGGAGAAAAGCAAAGGTGCCCCGTCCGATTGGTTCACCTCACACGGGGATGTCTTCCCCACTGGCCCCGCCAAAATGAAACCCTTCCCACCCGTCGCTCCCAACGGCACCCGTAGCTTCCCCACCAAGCGTCTCACCAAAGGAGTGGGCGAGTGGAACCACTACTACATCCGCGCCATCAACGGCGAAGTCCGCCTCTGGGTCAACGGCGAGGAAGTCTCCGGCGGCACCAACTGTGACCCGGCCGATGGCTACCTCTGCCTCGAATCCGAAGGCTCGCCCGTCGATTTCAAAAACCTCCGCATTCGCGAACTTCCATAGTCGGGCACTTGCCCATTTTCATTTCGAGTCCACTCTTCGCTCATGGACCTCAAGCAACTCCGTTACTTTAAAGAAGTCATCGCAGCAGGGTCCATGAGTGGTGCGGCCCGGCAATGCGGCGTGAGCCAACCTGCCATCAGCCAGTGTATCAAAGATCTGGAAACCCAGCTCAATGAACAACTCGTCACGCGGGGTCGGCGCGGGGTTGTCACCACTGACGCCGGACGCCTCCTCCTCCAACACGCTGAACGCCTCCTTGCTGAAGAAGACAGCCTCTTCCAACAATTCGCCGCCCGGGGTGAACTGCGCACCGGCTCCATCAACTTCGGCATCATCCCCACTCTCGCCCCCTACCTTCTTCCCCTCCTCCTCGCCGAATTCCGTAGCCAATACCCCGCAATCACCATCGACGTCAGCGAACAAAAAACGCCCAACCTCGTCCGCCTCATTGCCGAAGGCGCCATGGAATTCGCGATCCTCAGCGACGTCACCGCTGATGACCAAAAGCGCTTCGCCCTCAAAACCAAGCTCATGTTCAGCGAGCCCCTCCTCCTCGCGCTCCCCCGACAACACCGGATCGCCTTGCAAGAAGATCCCCCGCTCCCCACTGATCTCAACTCCGACGAACTCATCCACCTCTCCGATGGCCACTGCCTCGGCGATCAGACGCTTGAAGTCTGCCGCCTCACCCGTGGCTCCCCGCGCCTCCAGTGCGATCAACTCGAAACCGCCCTCGCCATGGTCGCCGCCAACCTGGGCTACGCTGTCGTCCCAAAACTCGCCGTCCGCGACCGTGAACGAAACGGAATCACCATCCGCCCCTTCGCCTCCCCCGCCCCCACCCGAAAAGTCTTCCTCCTCAAAAAAAGCGGAACCAAACTCTCCAAACCCGCCGAGAAACTCATCAAAATCCTCGGCACCGACCTCCTCTCGTAACCCGCTACGGCGAACGTTTACGGAACTTCCATACGGAGCTTGGATGGCATGCCCTTTGGGTCCTTCAGTCCGAGTCCCCACCACCAAGCTCCCCATTCGCCATTTAAAACTGAACGTTCAGCGTTCAGCGTTCCAGCCCCCTTCTCCCCAGCCTCAACGAGGCGATCCAACGAAGCCCAGGGCAACGCCCTGGGTCCTCCCCATTCCCCACCAGCGGCCAAGCCCACCGCTCTGCCTCACCAAAACCCCTACTCGAATTCACAAAACCAACACCCCTCGCAAATCCCCCCTTCCAAAGCCCCCTCTTCCAAAAAGGCGACACCCTCACCCTCACCCTCCCATCCTCCTTCTCGGTGACGTCCGCATCAGCAACCTCGTCCTCGACGAAAAAGGCATCGGGCGTTTCAAACAGCTAAGGAATAATCGGGTGAGACGTTTTTCTGTCTGATCTTAGGTTGTGATAGTTAGGTTCTCTTCGCGGATTTGCGAGATGAAACGACGGGGCGAGCGTAGCGAGTCCAGGAGTGG
>CAWUTG010000049.1:0-37584 GCA_963925135.1 uncultured Verrucomicrobiales bacterium
GACATATTTACGATATTCCGCGAACTCGACAGACGATCCTCGGTGTGGGGATCGATGTCGACCGGCAACGCCGCCCACCATGGGGAAGCGTGACTCCATCGGAATGGCGCCGAGACGTGCAAGGACGTCGGTATCGAGGAAGTCGTATTTCATATGAGCGGTTCTTGGGGAAGTTGGAGTTCCAATTCGGGAGTGCTAATTTTTCGGCTGGGATTGACTGGCCCATAGTAGGACCTAGCTGCGGGTGTGCTGAGTGTGCGCAAGCCCCAAGCAACAATGGACCAACTGATTACGATTGTTCCCACGCCTCCGATTAACTCAACGGTGTTGGATAAGGGCGATTTTAGAAAGAAAATCTGCGCGGAGTCGCCCGCACGGAACACCGAAAGCCCAAGCCAGAACGTGTCGATGCCAAAGAATAAAAGTGAAGATTTGGCCAAGACCCTCGGGGCTGGTTTTTGCCAAAACAAAGCTAAACCAATAAACAAGAAAAAGACGCCGAAGCTTAGGAATAGGCGACCTTCCAGAAAGGTGGTCACGATGGTTCCCAACGAAGCCATTCCTAATGTAATTAGGAAAAAAGCCAGCAAGGTTACGCCCTTGGGTCTCTTCATGTTTAAGCGTTTAGTCATTAAACATCATCGCGCATTTCCTCGACGAGTCTTGCGACGATCTTCTTGGCGGTCATGCCTTGGGATTCGGCGGCGAAGTTGATGAGGACACGGTGACTGAGGACGGGCGAGGCAACGGCTTCGATATCTTCCAGCGAGGCCATGTAGGTTCCGCGCAATGCCGCACGGGCCTTGCAGCCGAGGATGAGATACTGAACGGCACGCGGACCGGCTCCCCAGCCGACATATTCCTTGAGCCACTCGGGGGCGTCCGGAGAATCGGGGCGGGTGCGGCGAACGATTTCGACGGCGTAGTCGTAAATGTGATCGGGCACGGGGACCCGGCGGACGAGGCTTTGAAACTTGAGAACTTCCTCACCGGTCAGGAGGGCATTCAGCGGTGCCTTGTCGACACCGGTGGTTTCACGGGCGATGCGTTTTTCTTCCGCAGCGGTCGGGTAATCGACGTCGATGAGGAACATGAAGCGGTCGAGCTGTGCTTCGGGAAGCGGGTAGGTTCCTTCTTGCTCGACGGGGTTTTGCGTCGCAAGAACGAAGAAGGGGGCATCGAGCTGGTAGGTTCGGCCAAGCACGGTGACGTGGCGTTCCTGCATGGCCTCAAGCATGGCCGACTGGGTCTTGGCGGGCGCACGGTTGATTTCGTCGGCGAGGACGATGTTCGAAAAGACGGGGCCTTTTACGAATTCGAACTGGCGTTTTCCGCCGTCGCCGTTGTCTTGAATGATGTCGGTTCCGGAGATGTCGGCGGGCATCAGGTCGGGTGTGAACTGAATGCGGTTGAAGTCGAGATGGAGGGTCTCGGCAATGCTGGAAACGAGAAGGGTTTTAGCGAGGCCGGGAACACCCATGAGGAGTCCGTGTCCGCGGGCGAAGAGACAGATCGCGAGTTTCTCGATGACTTCTTCCTGGCCGATGATGACCTTGCCGAGTTCAGCTTTGAGTTCCTGATATTTTTTCCCGAGTTGATCGATGGCGGCTACGTCGTCGGCTGGCAGGGCCTCGCCAGTATAAACAGGGACGGGAGCAGGCTTGGAAGCTGCGGGTTTACTGGCTTCGGAGGGTGCCGCGGGCGCGGTTGAGGTTGGCTCCAGCTCGACCTCGAGAGGTTCGGGAGCGGGAGGGATGACCGGAGTGTCGAAGATGCTCAGATAGTGAACAAAGGCGGGATTAATTTTGCGCGGCGAGGGCGGGATGACTTTTTCAGGCACAGGATATTCAGGGATGGAAGTCTTGGAGTCTTGAGCCCCTTTCGAGGATTCGGGCTGCTTGTCAGTGGTCATGAGATCGATCTGGGGAACGGTGAAGGAAGGGATGGTAGATGAAACGTTAAAAATGGACGCTTTCATTCGGAAATGACACATGCAAATTCCCAAGGTTCAGCTTAGGTTAGAGACTACTAGCCCTGCATTCTTTGGCAAGCGTTCGGGCGATGAGAATTTGTCTCTTTTGCCGGGCTTTAAATTCGGAACTCACGGGACTGGATTTCCAGAGGAAACTTTGCCAAAAGAGCGGTGGTCTATGAACGCTCCCTACGAGATCTTACTTTATTACAAATATTCGCATATTGAGGATCCTGAAGCCTATGCTGCGGCTCATCGTGAGCTCTGCAGGAAGCTGGAACTCAAGGGGCGAATCATCATTGCTGAAGAAGGGTTGAATGGCACGGTATCAGGCCTGGAGGAGCATTGTGCGCTCTATCGGAAGGCGCTGGACGAAGATCCTTTAACATCAGGAATTGCCTGGAAGATTGATCCTTCCGAGGGGCACGTCTTTCCCAAGATGTCGATCAAAGTGAGGGAAGAAGTTGTCACGCTGGGCTTGGGTGAAGAGAATTTCAGTCCGGAGGATCTGACGGCCACTCATCTCAAGCCCGCGGAATGGCGGGATGCCATGAAGGAAGAGAATATCGTTTTGTTAGACGCCCGCAATGACTACGAGTGGGAGGTGGGTCGATTCGAAGGAGCAATTCTTCCCAAACTCCCCAGTTTTCGGGATTTTCCTAAGTGGATCCGTGATCACCGCGAGGAATTGGAGGGAAAGAAGATTTTGACCTACTGCACAGGCGGGATCCGCTGCGAAAAGTTCAGCGGTTTCCTTCTTAAGCAAGGGTTGAAAAATGTTTACCAGTTAGAGGGCGGGATTGTCACTTACGGTAAGGATCCCGAGGTCAAGGGCGAGGGATACGAAGGCGAGTGCTACGTCTTTGACGAACGACTCACGGTGCCGGTAAACCGCACCGAGGGTGCGAAGCTGATTTCCTCCTGTGGGAGGTGCGGAGTTCCTTCGATCCGTTATCGTAACTGTTTGTGGATGCCGTGCAATGCGCAGTTTATTTGCTGCGAAGAATGCGAAGGGATCTTCGGGAAGTATTGTGACCCGATTTGCAAAGAGGTCAGCGTGATGAGCCAGGCTGCGGTCGTAGGAATCTAGTTGCTCCATCAAGCGGGGCTATTGCCCCTTGAGCACGACTTGAATGGGCTTTGGAAGGCCGTAGTTGATATCGCGGGCTGGTTCGAAGCCGGTCATGAAGACGTGGAGATATTCGATCGTGGGCATGTCCTGTCGCACGAAAGCCTCGCCTTTTTCATCTGTGGCCACAGGAGGGTAAGTCAAGCTGCGTGCCGCCGGAATGATGCGGGCGTTTTCGATGGGCGCGCCATTCTCGTCAACCACCCGGACGTTAGGGGTGCACGACGCAACCAAGAATCCGAGGAGAGCGACGAGCGGAAGAGATTTCATGAGACAGCGTTGCTAGTGAACGCTGGCCAAGAATTTTTCCTGTGCGATACGCTCGGCAGACTTAAAGTTGTTGTCAGCGGAAGTCTCGCCGACAAGTTCCTCCCGGAATTTGTCGATCATCGCTTCGACCGGCCAGGCGCTGGCTTCGCCAAAGGCGCACACGGTCTTACCATCGATTTGGTAGGCGATCTCTTCGAGAGTTTTGACATCCTCGGGAGTAGCGGTGCCACCTTCGATACGGTCGGAAACTTTCTTCATCCAGGTCGATCCCTCACGGCACGGGGTGCATTGACCGCAGGATTCGTGAGCGTAGAAATGAGTGATGTTGTTAAGGACCCACGACATGCGTCGTGAGTCGTCCATCACGATCACTCCGCCCGAGCCAGCCATGGAGCCTGCTGCTGCGAGGGTGTCGAAATCAAGCGGGAGGTCCCAGAAGTCGAGCTCCTTGGCATCGTCTCCACGTCCGATCATGAAAAATTCGTTACAACGGAGAACCTTGGAAGAGGATCCGCCGGGGATGACGGCTTTAAATTCGCGTCCGTCCTTCGGTCCTCCACACATGTCGTAGAGAAGATCCCGGAAGGTCACCTTGCCGACCTGGACTTCAAAATATCCGGGCTTTTTCACGTCACCGGACACACAGAGAATCCGGGTGCCTGAGTTACGAGGGGTGCCAAGTTTGACATACTCGCCGCCGCCCATGCGAAGGATGTGCACGACGTGGCAAAGAGATTCCACGTTGTTGACGATGGTGGGAGCCATGTAGAGCCCCATCGCTGCTGGGAAATACGGCGGCTTGATTCGTGGATAAGGGCGCTTGCCTTCGAGGGATTCGATGAGGCCGGTTTCTTCGCCGCAGATATAAGCTGCCGCTCCACGGTGAACGTAGATTTCAAGGTCGAAGTCCGAGCCGAGAATGCTTTGTCCCAGGAAGCCCTTTTCGCGGGCTTCAGCGATCGCTTTTTCGAGTGTGATGGCAGCCTCGGGGAATTCTTCGCGGATATAGATGTAGGCGGTGTGTGCGCCCACGGCGAAGGCGGAGATGACCATGCCTTCGATGAGTTGATGCGGATCCTGGTGGACGATGTAACGGTCCTTGAAGGTGCCGGGTTCTGACTCGTCGCAGTTGCAAATGAGATAGACGGGCTTGGTGTTCCCGGGAGGAATGAATCCCCACTTGATTCCGGTGGGGAATCCGGCGCCACCGCGACCACGAAGACCGGAGGTTTTCACTTCGTCGATGACCGCTTTGGGCTCCATTCCGAGTCCCTTCTTGAGCATCTCGTAGCCACCGTCCTTGATGTAGGTGTCGATGGAGGTGTCCCAGCCTTCGCGATCCACATTTTTGAAAATGAGGCGGTGCTCGTTGGCGTGGGGCTCTTTTCCGGGAAGGTATTTGATTTCAGACATGGTCTAAAGAGGGATGAACGAGTGATTATGCTTTGCTGGCGTAGCGATCGAGAAGGGCTTTCGCTTTATCTTCGGTGATGCCTTCGTGGAAGTCATCGTTCACGAGGCAGACCGGAGCGGTTCCGCAGGAGGCGAGGCACTCGGCGAATTCGACCGAGTAGTTTCCACAGGGTGAAACCGCGATGGGATCGGTGTGGGTGTCCGCTCCGGAGCGGTCGATGCCAGTGAGTTCACAGAGTTTTTCCATGAGTTCGGCGGAGCCAGCCATCGCGCATGAGAGGGTGCGGCAGACGCGGACGTGAAATTTCCCGGGAGCCTTTTGGCGGAAGCCGGGGTAGAAGGTGACAACTTCGACCACCTTAATAGGTGAAATTTCGAGCTTGCCCGCGACCCATTCGATGGACTCGGGGCTGATGAAGCCGAAGTGATGCTGGACTTCGTGAAGAAGAGGTAAGACGGCCGAGCGACGCTGGTCGGCAGGATACTGTGCAATGCGTTGGTTGGATTTTTGTTCCAGTTCGGCCGTGACTTCGAATGGAGGGAAGTTCTTCGATCCGGGAGTGATCGCGGAATGAACGTTTTGCTCGAGAACAGAGAGCTTGGGTCTCTTGTCTTCGACCTGGGTGCGGTTGATGGCAATAGGCTTGGGAACATGCACCGCGGAAGAGGGTTGATGCGTCACTTGAGTCATGTCGATTTTTGCAGGCTCGGATACGGCGACCTTTGTTGCGGAGAGGTAGTTAAGCTTCGCGCGGTTAATGGCGCGAGGCTGGGGGACTTCAATTCTGGAGCTCACCTTGAGAGAAATCAGTTAGAGGGGAAATAAGAAATTAACGGTCGCACTCGCCCATCACGAAGTCGAGTGAGCCAAGAATTGCGGGGATGTCGGAGACCATATGGCCTTTAAGGAGTTCGGCGCAGATGCCGAGGTTGACGAAGGACGGGGCACGGATCTTCAGGCGATTCGGGACGCCTCCACCCTTGGAGTGAATGTAGAAACCGAGCTCTCCTTTTGGGTTCTCAGCGGCAAAATAGACTTCGCCTGCCGGAGCTTCGATGCCCTGGGTGGCGACGATGAAGTGGTGGATCAGCTCCTCCATGCTCATCATGACCCGCTCTTTATCAGGAAGAGTGGACTTGGAATTGACGACGTTAATGTCGCCTTCAGGGAAATTCGCGAGAACCTGGCGGACGATCTTAATGGACTGGCGCATTTCCTCCATGCGGACGAGGTAGCGATCGTAGCAATCACCATTTTCGCCAACGGGGATGTCGAAGTCGTATTTTTCGTAGCCGAGATACGGGCTATCCTTGCGGAGGTCACGGTCAACGCCGCAGGCGCGGAGGTTGGGACCCGTCATGCCGTAGCTGATGGCATCTTCCTTTGAGATGACGCCCACGTCGCACATGCGTTCAAGGTAGATCTTGTTGTTGTTCAGGAGTCCGGCGATCTCCTTGATGGTGTTTTCGCACTCATCGAGGAATTTGAGAATCTTTTCGTCGAGCCCGGGAGGGAGATCGCGAAGTTGTCCACCAACTCGTGTATAAGAGGTGGTGAAGCGGGCTCCGGTGAGCTGTTCGCAGAAGTTGTAGATCTTTTCGCGTTCGGCGAAGGTATAGAGGAAGACCGTCATGGCACCCACGTCCATGGCACAAACCCCAACGCCCAGCATGTGGGACGAAATGCGGGCAAGTTCGCAACAAAGAACACGGAGAGCCTGGCCACGGGGCGGAAGTTCCCAGCCCATTAATTTCTCAACAGCACAAGCGTAGGCAACATTGTTAGCCAGAGGTGCCAGGTAGTCCAACCGGTCAGTATAGGGCACAAACTGGTTGTAGTGCATGTTCTCGGCGATTTTTTCGTCGCCGCGATGCAGGTAGCCAATGTGGGGTTCGGCTTTTTCGATGATTTCACCATCCAGTTCCAGAACCAAGCGAAGAACGCCATGGGTCGCCGGGTGTGATGGTCCCATATTTAGGATCATCTTTTCGCCGAGGACGTCATCGGCCTCCGCCTGGTAGTGATTTGCGGCATTTGCCGCAACGGCTGCGGCGTCCGGGGCCTCGTAAGTGGTAGTCTCGCTCATAGTAAGACAGGGGGATAAAACTCCTGATTTACAGGGGTCGCAAGGAGTTTGTGAAATTTTTCACAAAGTCTGGAATCCTAGCGGCGGGGCAGGAGTGTGACCCTGATGGGATTATAGGTGTCAGAAGGAGTGAAGAGCCACCCTTGATTGGTGCTGACGAGTTTGTAGTCGGAGAGCTGGAACTCGGGCAAAAACTGGTTGCTGTTGGGCTCGTAGAGCGTTCTTCCGGTATAGCGCCCGTAGATCTTGTATTCGTAATTGTTGTCGAATCCGTAGTTTTTACCGGGTCCGGCTTCAGGGAGACGGTCGGGATTTCGTTTTTTGGACTCGTTGAAAATGACGAGCTTTCCAGTGTAGGCAGGCTTTCCGGGTTCACGAAGATATCCCCAGAAGCGCGTCATTTGGACGTAGTAGCGGCGGCCATAGTAGAAATCGCCGCGTGCCTCGTTGGCGATTTGTTGCTTTCGGATCTCCGGACTTGGCTGTGTCCCCATGTTTCCTGGGCCCGATACGGAATTGGAGCATGAGTTGAGGAGGAAAACGAAGAATGACAGAGCCAACAGCGAGCGCATGGGGATATTAGTTCCTGATGGGGTGCAGGCGGTCAAGCCTTCGGGGAGGGAATGCCAGGGCATCTACACTTCAAGTGCTAGATAACTAGCACTTGTACTTTGTGCCGACTGGCTCTATGGGAGCCGGATGTCTTCCAAAAACTCTCAAACCGACAAGCTGGATCTCAGAAGAGGCTTCCCCGAAGGTTTCGATATGTTCGATATCCTTGGAGATCCTCGCAAAGGCAATGCCACTCTTCACCCCTTCGGCTCGCTGATTTTCATCGCACTCTCGGCCATCATTTGCGGGATCGATACTTGCGAGGACTTTGTGCGCTTTGCCAGGGCGCGGGAAAATTGGCTCAAAAAATGGGTCGCCATTGCCCAATGGCATCCCATGCGCCAACACCTTTCTGCGTCTCTTCGCTGCGATTGATCCTGCGGTCTTCGGGGAATGTCTCGTCGCCTCTGTCACCACTCTGGCTCCCGATCTCAAAGGGCGTCTGGTCAACATCGATGGCAAGACCCTGCGAGGGAGTCGCAAGGCCGACGAAAGCACCGTGCAGATCGTGAGTGCTTGGGGTCTGTCCAGCGAAGGTGTAGATGACGGCGCTGCGCCAGCCGGTTTCATCACGACCAATGAACATCCAGTTCTTCATTCCGAGTTTGGTTGGGCGAATCGCTCCTTCGGTGTGGTTGTTATCGAACTCGATCTGGCCGTCCATCAAGCAGGGTTCAAGGTGCCCCCATTGGTCGCGGGCGTATGAGAGCGCTTTCCCAAGCTTGCTTTTGGGAAGGATTCGGCGGTGTTTTTCGAGATGGTGGAAGAGTTTTCTGAGATGGTCGTAGTGTCGGCGGGTTTCAAGCCAGCGGGTATGTTGCCTATCCAGGGGGGCGGCTTTCTCTTTCTTCAGGCGTTTTTCGATGCGGTAGATTTTGCCGATCTGGCGGATGATCCATCTGCTGAGCCGGGGGTGGTCGTGGCGGGCTTCCCAGAATTTCCTCCTGATGTGGGTGAGGCAACTGACGGGGATGATGTTGAGTTCAAGATGACGCTCGATGAAGGTGCGGTAGGCTCGCAGGCCATCGCTTTGGAGGTATCCGTTGAAAGAGGGCTTGCCGTTTTTGCCGATGAGGATTTGATCGAGGCAAGTGTTGGCTCGGCTTTTGTGCCAGTCGAAGAGAGGGCCGTGCTCGGCGTGTTGGTAGACCCAGAAGTAGCCGGTGGCCGTTTTGCCTACGCCGGGTTCGAGGCAAGGGATGGGTGTCTCATCAATGCGAACGTAGTCGCTCATGCGGATGCGCTCGGCGATGAGATCGTAGAGAGGCAGGAGCCGATCGGCGAGGTGGTCGTGCCAGTTGCACATGACGTTGCGTTTCAGATCAATGCCGTGGCTGGCTTGGAAGAGTTTGGTATTAAGCACACCGACTTTGAAGGGCCCTCGACTTCGTCAAGATTATTCGATGGTTTTTTCACGATCTTTAAGATTTTAATTCACTGTAAATCAATGAGTTGAGTTGTGAATTTTTCTCGTGTAGTGTAGTGTTTGTGCAAAAAAATATGCCGGGTGTCGGGCATACTACGATTGAAACGAGGACAGACCCGCAAGGAATCGTCCGTAAAAATGAATGGTTGCCGGCCAAGGTTCGCAGGGACTGGTTGGGGCTGCGCAGCTTGGTTCGAGTTGAAACCGAGACCGCCTTAAGTAATGGAAGCGAGCGCCGGGAGACTCGCTATTATTTGAGCAGCATGGCCCCTGATGCCGCCCATCATCTTGATTGCAGTCGTAAGCACCCGGGAATCGAGAACAGCTGTCACTGGGTGCTGAATGTCGTCTTCCGGGAAGATCACAATCGGGCCAGAAGTGGTCACTGTGCCCAGAATCTCTCAACGCTGCGAAGGCTCGCCCTCAACCTCCTGAAGACCGAATCCAGCAAACCGAAGGAACCCATCCGGGGAAAGCGGATCTACGCTGTCTTGGATCAAGACTATCTCGAATCAATTATCGGCCTCTCTCAAGTGTAGGGGCCCTGGATGGAGTGCTTTGGCCTTGCCAGTGGGGCGAGCTTGAACTAGCAAGGCCAGTCCCGCGAGGTCAGCCCGCAGGAATTCACTCCGCACCATGACAAGCCTCCGACAACTGGTTACGCCCGAGTGCGTGATCCTTCAGCTCGAAGAAGTCGAGCACGAGCAGGTCGTCCTTGAGATGATCAACCACCTCGCTCAGATCGGCCGGATTCCCTCAGGTGAATGTTACCGCTATGGCAATGCCGTTCTTGAACGTGAATCGCATGTCGGCACCGGACTTGGGTCGGGGGTGGCTATTCCCCATGGACGAATCTCAGGATTGAAGGACACGATTGCTGTTTTTGGCCGTTCCGCTGAGGGTGTGGATTTTGAATCTCCCGATAACGCTCCTTCCCATCATATTTGTCTTCTTCTCGTTCCCGAGGATAAGGCTGCCCAGCATCTTCAGACCCTTTCCGAATTGGCGAAGGTGTTTTCCCAGTCTGTGCTTCGCAAGAGACTGGAGGAGGCCACGACAGCCGAGGCAATCTGTGAAATTTTCCATCTCGCTTCTTCTTAAATCATGACCATCCCCGAAATTCTCAGTGAGAAGGTTCTCGCTGCCCTTGCTGCCCTCGATCTTGAAGTGCCGGAGAGGATGCGTATTCAGGTGACTACGGCCGCCGATTTGCGTTTTGGCGATTTCCAAAGCAATGCTGCCATGATGCTTGCGAAGTTTGCCGGGAAGAGCCCTCGCGATCTTGCACAGGAACTGGCCGATCAGCTCTCATCGGGTGATCTCTGTGAAGTGTCGGTAGCTGGTCCGGGTTTTTTAAACTTTACGCTGACTCCCAAAGCCTGGTCGGATCTCGCGAGAACACAGTGGTCGTCGACCGATCTCTCCGTATCCAAAGTCGATTCGCCGCAAACCATCGTGCTTGATTTCTCGGCTCCCAATGTCGCGAAGCCCATGCACGTCGGGCATATTCGTTCGACCATCATTGGCGAGTGTCTCGCCCGCGTGGCGACGAAGTTGGGCCACAAAGTTATCAAGGATAATCACATTGGCGATTGGGGAACCCAATTTGGAATGGTGACCTGGGCCTGGAAGAAAGGTGTCGATGAAGCGCGGCTCGAAGAAGAACCGCTTCAGGAATTGCTCCGTCTCTACCGGGCTGCTTCCGATGCTTCCAAAGAAGACGAAAGCATTCGTGAAGAGTGTCGCGCCGAGTTGGTCAAACTTCAGCAAGGCGATGCCGAGAACGCCGCGATTTGGACCCGTTGCCTTGAGCTTTCAAGAAAGGGACTTGATGCCATTTACGAACGGCTCGATGTCAGCTTTGACCACTGGATGGGTGAGAGTGCCTACAACGATGCTCTCGCGCCCCTCGTGGCCAAGCTTCAGGAAAGTGGGCTCGCCCGCGAAAGCGATGGCGCGGTTTGTGTTTTTTCCAGCGAGACGGTGAAGCCCAAGGGAGATCCCTTTAAGATTAACCGCGATGGCGAATGGCAGGATTATCCCATGATCGTTCGTAAGGGCGACGGAGCCTTCAACTATGCCACCACTGATATCGCGACGGTCGAGCACCGCGTTCACGAGTGGAAGACGGATCAGATTTGGTATGTCGTCGACTTCCGTCAAGGCGGGCACTTTGAGCAATTATTCGATGTTTCGAAGCGACTTGGTTACGATCAGGTCAACCTCGTGCATGTTTCTTTCGGCACCATTCTTGGCAAAGATGGCAAGCCGCTCAAAACACGAGCCGGTGATTTGCCGCAGCTCGAAGACGTCCTTGATGATGCCGTCAAAGCGGCGCGCATCGTCGTCGATGAAAAGAGTCGTCTTGATACCGAGGAAGAGAAAGCGGCACTCGCCGAACTGATCGGAGTGAATTCGGTAAAGTTTACCGAACTCTCGCATCACCGGATGTCGGACTACGTTTTTGATCTCGATAAAATGGTCGCGCTCGAGGGTGATACCGCGCCGTATCTGCTCTATAGCTACGTTCGGAGTCGTTCCATTTTTCGGAAGCTCGAAGACGGCGTGACCTTGTCTGCTGAGAATTTAAATCTCACCGAGCCTGCCGAGATTCACATGGTGCGGATGCTTTCGCGCTATGGTGATCAGGTGAAGCTGGTGCTGGAAGACTATCGCCCAAATCTCCTTGCGACCTACCTTCTCGAGCTGGCGCGGGCGTTCCACTCCTTCTTTGAAGCCTGCCCGGTTTTGAAGTCCGAAGGGCAAACCCGAGAGAGTCGTCTCATTGTTTGCGACCTTACGTCACGTGTTCTTAAGGATGGCCTCGCTCTCCTCGCGATTGACGTTCCCGAGCGGATGTAGTCTAACACAGGCCGTGAGCGAGATCATTGTCATTAAAATCGGAACCGGCGTCCTGACGCGGGAAAACGGCACCCTCGATGGGGCCTCGCTGGTGCGACTGGTGACGGCGGTGAGCGCCCTTCATGCCGCCGGGCATTCCTGCGTCATGGTGTCGTCTGGCGCTGTCGGTGCCGGGGTTTCCGCGCTGGGGTTGGAGTCGTATCCATCCGATGTGGAGAGCCGTCAAGCCGCTGCCGCTGTTGGGCAGGCCCGACTTATGCAGCGTTATCAAATGCTCTTTGAGCAGTTTGATCTCAATGTTGCCCAGCTCCTTTTGACGGCAGGTGACCTTGCCGATAATCATGAGAGGATTTCGGCAACTCTTCAGCGTCTTCTCGCAGATTCATCCATCATTCCGATCGTGAACGAAAACGATTCGGTCGCGATTGAAGAGCTGAGAGTGGGTGACAACGATATGCTGTCAGCCCGAGTTGCGAAACTTCTCGATGCCCGCCAACTCATTCTCTTCACAACTGTTGATGGCCTCATGCCTCCCGATGGAGGTGACATCATCCCGGAAGTGCCGGATGTTCAGGCAGTCCTTAATTTCGCTCGAAATGAAAGCGGGAAGTTCTCAATTGGTGGCATGGCTTCCAAGCTGAAAGCGGTTCAGCTCGCCACAGACCAGGGGATCCAGGTCACCATCGCCAATGGTCGCAAGCCCGAGCAGTTACTTGATCTCGTCAACGGCGGGGGACGCGGGACGCGCTTTTCACCGAAAGGTTGAGAGCTTGATTCTCTTGTGTTAAAAATCACTTCAGGTTGGAATCAAAGATTCCGGTTTTGAGATGAAGAGGTTTCTAATTGCGGTGGGTATGGTTCTGGCGACATTCGTCCCGGTCGAATTGTGTGCCCAGGGTGCGTCTTTCGGAGGGAAGAAGGTGACCCGGGTTGTTGATTTCACCGGCGGTGGAATCACGACGGACTTCGGGAATTATTCGACAATTTCCAAGGTTCAGATCGCGGGAGACTCGGTGGTTTTTTCAGCCTATGGCGGGGCGAATTTGGATGAGATTGCCATTCTGTCCGCAGATGGATCATCGGTAGTGCCGCTCCTCGAATTGGGCAGAGGGTCGCTTTCCAACGTTGTTTCGCTTCGACTTGGGGATTTCCGTTATTTGGGAAACGGAGTGCCGTTGCAGATTCCTGTCACTAGCCAGGCTCAGAATGATTTTCCCCGCCTGATGTTTTTGAGCGGTGGTGTTCTATCGGAAGTGGCGGGGCCAGCAACGATTGTCCCGGGATCTCTCGACGACCGGTTCACGCAGTATCTCGGTGTCGTGGCACACGGCGATGAGATTGCTTTTGTTGGCGTCACGACGGCTGGGAAGCGTGCCGTGTATCTGGCTTCCGGCGGGAGCATTCATGATCTCACCGATCTTGTGAAGCAGGGAGAGCAGTTGGCGGGGAATCGGATTCAGAACCGGGTGGTCTTTGATGGTACGACCGTCTATTTCTTCGATGAGAGCGACGAGGTGGGGGCGTCGAATGATCTCTATGGATCGACCTTGAATGGTGAACCCTTCCTGTTGGCTGCCGGTGCTGGAGAGGTGAATGACGAGGGTGTGATGAGAACTTATCACGCAAGAGAAGCCTTCGCCGGGAAGACGGATGAAGTGATTTTTCTTGCTGAAATCGCGGGTGATTCAAGCCAATCGCAGTGGGCCTTTTTAGAAACGACTTCGACCGGTATCAAGGTGGTCGCCCGCAGTAGTTCACTTTTTCCAGTTGATGGAAAATCGCTCGGGCTCTCGGCATTTTGGGATTCATTTTTCGACGGGGAGTCTTGGTATTTGGGCGGAGTGAGTCAGGTTTATGGCGGCGTTTCCGGCGCTCCTTTAACGTCAAAACTACAGGTCTTCG
The DNA here is from genome assembly GCA_963925135.1 of uncultured Verrucomicrobiales bacterium. GTDB lineage: Bacteria > Verrucomicrobiota > Verrucomicrobiia > Verrucomicrobiales > Akkermansiaceae > SW10. The sequence goes on from CAWUTG010000049.1 coordinate 13,674, forward strand.
CGGGGAGTCCGCCGATGTTCCTTGCTGATATCGAATCGGGAAATGCCGCCCTGATGGAAGTGAGCACGACACCCAAGCGGGTTTGGGCGGAGCTTGGAATTGTGGGGCTGGTTGAAATTTCGATTCCTCCCGAGCCTCAGATTGTCGCGCTTGGAGGAACAGCCGTTTTCAATGTCGTTGCCGAAGGACAGGGTCCGTTTACTTACCAGTGGTATCTCAACGGAGAGTTTCTCCCGCTCTCCACCACAAGCACGCTGACTGTTCGAAGGGTATCAATCGAAAATGTGGGCTCGGTCAGGGTGGTCGTCAGTAACAATATTGATTCCCAGGAGGCCTTTGCCTCCCTGGATATTTCCGCGCCCCCGGAGGTCATTCTGATGCCTTCGGATCGGCTGGGAGTTGTCGGGGAGTCGCTCGAAGTCCTATTTCAAACCCAAGGACAGAGGCCGATCACGTACGAGTTTGTCGAAGCTCCGGAAGGGAGCACTTTGGGAATCGCTTCGATTCAATCGGGGGAGGTCTTTGATATTCATGCCGCGAAATCCAACTTTCTTACTTCAGGCGATACGGGGCGATACACCGTGCGGGCCTCAAGTCCGGCCGGAGTGGTTGAGTTGAGTTTTCATCTTTCAGTAGGCGGAATTCCCCTGAATCCACAATTTCGAGGAAAGGAGTTCGAGTTTTTGTCTGATCATCATGCGGCTGCGCTGTCGTCATTCCCCAATGGTTTTCAATTTTCCGGTCGGGTGGTTTTTGACGATGAGAATGACCGCTTCCTCACGTCGCCGTTGGTCGATTCCAGTAGCTCGCTTTTTGCGATCTCGAGCGATGGCACGACCACGCCGATTCTTGGAGGCAATGCCTTACTTGGGATCTCGAACCCCGGGGTGATTGGCTATCATCCTGACTACGGGATCATCATCGAGGGAACTCAAACTTCGCAGGGTCGGAAGGCGCTCTTCGCACACCGGAATGGCTTTACCTCAACCCTCGTCTCAGCGTCTCAGTTGCAGAGTGCGCTCGGATTTGGTCCTAACTTTTCGCGCTTCGAGTTTAAGGTTCAGAATGGTGGGATTGCCGGCTTGGTGGAAGGCGGCGGGGAATGGGCCGTTGTCCGGGTGGGCGATGAAATCACCGAGATGGTATCGAGTCAGGATGCCACTCCGATCGAATATGCCGATGGCTATCTGGGGTGTGACGAACAGCTTCGGCCCTTGTTTCATACGGGATATGAATCTGCGCCCGGCAACCCTGCGCGGATCTATGGGCCGATCATTCAGCGGGTCGAAATTAATGGCCTCATCACAAGACTGCAGACGGGATATCTTCCCGGGGACCAGACCGACCCATCCAGGATTGTGTCGGCGATTCCCTCGAACACCGGGGTTAAATACTTGGCATGGGGAGAGCGGTTGCTTGAGATCGTCGACGGACGATTGCAGGTGCATCAGATGACCGGGGACCGGGAAGGACGGTCGATTTTTCTGCCGAAGATGGAAGATGCGTATGCCTCTCAATACCGGGTGTTTTTTCCGGGCCTGTTGATTGAGGCTGATGTTTCGAAGGAGGAATTTGCTCAATTGAATCTGGCAAGCCGTGATAGTGATTCGATTCGGCGGACCGTTTTCGGCTGGTCTGCCCATGGCATCAGTGAGGTGTTTTGCGGACGTTATCTCAACGGGATCCGCGCTAATGCGGGCGGGCTGGGGCGGGATCCGCTGAAGCTCCTCAATGTGGTTGGGGATCAGTTGCTGCTCAGTGGTCAAATCGAGTCCGAAGGAGCCCGTTCGTTTCTGATGTTTAATCAACCCCCTGATGTCTCGTCGGCGGTTCTGTCGTTTCAGCGGAGTCGGGAGGATCTCTATTTGGACATTCCCGTTGGGACGCGTATAGAGTCGAGTCATTCGTTGAGGGGAGGGTGGTCGTTGATTCCGTCAAAGGCCGGGAGTTTTGTCATCCTGCCAAAGGCCGGGAAGGTGTTTTTCTCGGTCACACCGAAGTGATGCGGAAAACGTCGGTAATTGCTTCTTTCGAGGCACTGTAAACGTAGCGGAGGTGGCTTTGTTGTTTGCGCGGGCGGAGCGCTTATGGGCGGAAGATTCCAAGGCAGAGGCCTTTGGGGGCACGCACACTGGGAAAGAGCAGGCCGTTGGAATCTTGAGTTTTCAGCAAGGCTCCGAAAGCCTGGGAGGCTGCGTAGTTGACGATCATTCGTTCGAGCGAAGGGCACTGTCGGAGAAATTTGAGGTATTCCGAAGGTGTGCAAAACTCCATGACCCGTTCGACCCCGGTGCGGTTGTAGCAAGAGCGATCGAAGAAGACCATTTCACCCTTCGTAGGCAGATGTTTGATGTAGCGTTGAAATTACCATTGCCCGGATTCCCGCTCGGTCGGCTTCTCCAAGGCGACGATGTGGGCAGCGCGGGGGTTGAGGTGCTCCATGAACCGCTTGATCGTTCCTCCCTTGGCTGCGGCGTCGCGTCCCTCGAAATGGATCAGGATTCGTTGCCCAGTCGTCTTCACCCACTGTTGAACCTTGAGCAATTCGGCCTGCAGTCTGAGCTTTACCCGCTCATATTCGGAAGCAGGCATCTTATTTTTGTAGGGATAGATCCCTTTTCGAGGGACGACTTCGAGGGATACTTGATTGCTGAGGCCTTTTGATTTGCCGTTCCGGGCATCGAGTAATTCTCCCAAATTTGCGAACTCGGCAGGGAGGACGATTTTGCCATCTTTGGTTTCAGTGACTTTGTGGGTGCTGGTCTCTCGGCTCTCAATGGACATGTCAGCGACCTTCTCAAAATGAGAGGGCGAGACCAAGGCGATGCAATTTGATGCGGACAGATTGAATACTCATGCATACCCTGGCCGGGTCGATGGTGAAAAATGATTCACTTTCATTAAGTGCTCTTTTTACAAGTGGGCGAATCGAGGGTAGCATCCGGTTCGAATGAGGATTAGCGAAAAAACAATCCGTCGAAGCGGGCGCACTCTGCGGGTGGTTGAACTGATCCCGGTGAGGGTGGAGAAGACTGTGCGGATGATGTGTGGAGCGTCAGGACTGTTGTTCATCGTCCTTGCAATTGGCCTGGCTCTTTTTGTTCCTCAGTTTGCGGATCATTATCAATTGAAGGTCATCATCCTTGGAGTGGTGATCGGTGGATCCCTTATTCTAGCAGCGATTGGAAGGCTTGTTTATCAATCTGTGGATCGCGCGAGCGTTCGATCAGGAATACGATGGCTTGGCGTGACGCATTGGTCACCCGGGATTCCGACGACCAAGAACCAGGTGTTTGAGATCGGCAGGAATGATGATGCGGAGTTGTTTGTGACCGTGCGGAGACTCGAGGGGGAAGAGTTGCTCTCGATCGGGCCCTTCGTAAGTGGCGATCAGGCCGTGAAGGCGTCGACTCTACTCAGCCCTGCCCAGAGAGATGAGGATGTCGGAGAGGTAGGTGCGCTCCAGATCATCCAGCAGCTTGAGGGCGGACCTCCGCTCATCGTTCTGAGAACGATGATGCTCGCGATGTTTGCTATTTTATTACTACCAGCTTGGTTCGATCGCACCTGGGTCGATGCCGGGCTATCGGTGCTCGTCGGACTACCACTTTTGTTGTTAGCGGTGGTCTGGGTAGCTCCGCGTGGCGGGGTGTTTTATCAAACGGACGATAGTGAGAGCGTCGAGTTTTGGACCCGGCACAAGTTTCTCCGGAGATTGGAATATCGGAAGAGCCTGGCCACAAACGATCCTCCCGTGTTCATCCGACGAAAGTTTCATTGGGCGACGGTGGGTTGGCTTTTGTTGATCCCGCTTTATTCAGCGGTGGTGGTCGTATTAGTTCTTCGTTGATCAGCAATTAGCGGTCTTTAGCCAGACAAAGAAGCTGTCCGATTTCTCCGGGTTGGGTGCCGCGGCTGTGGATATAGGAGCTGAAGAGGAGTTTTTTTTCTCCGCTAGGGAGATGGATGGAACTGACGCTGGGGTTCGAGAATGCAGTGGCGTTCTTGGGAGTCTTGAAGTCCAGTTTTTTGAGCGGTAATCCGTGGGTGTCACAAAGGTAGATTCCCCAGGATCCCCAGTCGCCGACCTTGCCTTGAATCTCCTGAAGGTAGTATTTTTTTCCGTTCCACTGGAAGGGATCGCGGTCTCCGAGGTTACCGAGTCCGCCGAGCTTTTTGAACGTCTCATTGAGTTTTGGAGAGGGGCCAGCCTTCCAATTTTTGAAGTTGGTCAGAGTTCCCGAGGCGAGCTGATCGACGCGGGCGTCCTCGTAAAAGTGGAAGCGAAGCTTGATCGTTGATTTGGAAAGGTCGCCATTGGGAATGGTGACGGATTCGAAGCTGGGAGTTCCTTCGGCGGTTGGGGCCAGGGAGCGCGGGATGTCGATTTCCTTGAGAAATTTTCCGGCGGTGAGTGCGTCGAGGTTTTGGTAGTGGCGGATTCTGATCCAACAGGAATTCGGGGCGTCTTTTTCATAAGCCATCAGGAAGGCTCCATTAGGTGTTTCGTGAAGAGCAGCTTGCGAGGCGTGTTTGTCGAGTTCCAGAAGGTGGCTCCACGAGCGGAGATCTTTTGAGGCCGCGAGATGCACGGAAAAGACGCCGTTTCTGAGGGTGTGATAGACTCCGTAAACGCAGGTCTTTCCTTTTGGTTGAAAAATCTCCAGGCAGTCCATGCTGCGTCCGTCATTGTCGTGGAGTCCGAATTGATGGAATTCGGCTTTGGGGAGGTTCTCCAGCTTCTCCGCGAGTGGGGTCCAGTCGTTTGCGGTCAGGCAACAGGGGAGGAGCGTAGTCAGGAACAGGAGTCTTTTCACGTCGTTTAGATACGTCAGATCTCAAGCGATCTTAGGATCATTTGGTTGCGGGGGAAGGCGATCCCGCTTTACCGGTATGGATTTGGCAAATAGCTTCCTGCATGAGTTCAGACCCTCTTTGGAAACGCCTTCGGGACTTTAATTGGAAGAGCTCAAATTTGTCAGATCAGGAGGCGAAGAAGGTTCAAAAACTTCTCCAGGATCTCTCCGCAAAGAGAGAGGCGCGCGCGATGAAGGCGAGCCAGGATCTTTGGATATTTTTGAGGGCACGGCCGGGGTTGGCGGTTTCAGTGCAACCCTTTCTTCAGGATATTTGGCAAATTTCCGTGCCGGCGGTTCAGGGGGAGATCGATGATTTGATTGGGCTGGAGTGATAAGTGGGAGGCTGTAGTCCCAGACGTGTTCTTCGTCGAAGAAGGGGAGATTTCTTTTGATGGGAAACTCGCCGTCTCAATGTGGCGTATTGGAGGAAAGGGGTTTCATTCGATTCGGCTGGAACTTCTCCGATAATATTTAGATCGTTCCTGATGAAATGAGTTCCAAGACCATGAAATTTTCTCCAAAACCAATTTTGCTCGTAGGGCTGATCGTTTGTTGTGTGGGCACGCTCCTTGTTGGGCTGCAAAGCCATGGCAAAGACAAAGACGCGGCGATCACGGGTGAGAAGAAGACGATTCTGATTATTCGGGGGGCCTCGACCCACGGGAAGGACTCGCACAACAACGATGAAGTGGGCCAGTTGATCAAGGCCAAGCTTGAGGTGTCGCAATACGCGGACTCCTTTGAGATCCAGACGACCATGAACTACCCCAAGGATCTTTCCTTGGTTGAAAACGCCGACCTGATCATCATTTCGAGTGATGGGGGAGGACAGCATGCTTTGTTGGACAAGAAAAATCCGACCAAGCACACCCGACATCTCGATGGGGTGTTGAAGAAGAACAAGACGGGACTCATCGTAATTCATTGGGCGACCGATGCGCCATCCGGCGGGATGGGACAACTCCACCCTGAGAACTCCCAGATGATGATGGATTGGATTGGGGCGGTTTACTACTGGGTTAAAAAGGCAAATGACCCGGAGAGCAGCTGGACCTGGAAATTTCCGGTACTGGATTTGAAAGTCGATAAGAGTCATCCCATCTCCAATGGGGTTCCTGAGACCTTCCGCCTGCAGGATGAATATTATTTTAATTTTTTCACGGCCAAGGATGGGCGGAATCCAGGTTCAGATAAGGTGACCTTCCTCCACACCGCCAATGCGCCGAGCCATGAGAGTGATATGGACAAGAAAGAGAATTGGCGTGACCAGGCCGTCTATTGGTCTTTTGAGAGAGAGAAGGGCGGGCGCTCGGTCGCGATGACTTCAGCGCATTTCTATCACACTTGGGCGAATCCTCATTTCTTCCAGAGTTTTGTAAACAGCATTTTCTGGACCCTGGGACTGGAAGTTCCGGAAGAGGGGGTCGAGGTTGCAACGCCTACCTTGGACGAACTTCTTACCTATGGAGATACCAGAATTTACGATTTAGGCCGTCACTTCAAGTAAGCGACTTGGGCTAGTCCCAGAGGTGGGCTTCGTCGAAGGCGAGGTTGTTCTTTTTGAGGAACTCGCGGAATTCGTCCTGGAACGATTTGGTGCGGTGGTGCCCGCGTTGGTTCCGGATGTAGGCGGTGACGGATTCGAGATTTGACTCGCTCACAGAGAAGGCGCCGTAGCCGGGGAGGTTAGCTCGCCCTTACAGGGCTACTGGAATCTTGCGGAGTGGAACCCAGGGCGGCGCTTCGCTCTGCCGCTGGGCTATGTTGGTTTGTCAGAATTGTCGTTGGGATCAAAGCCGTTTTTGATTTCAAAGCCGCCGGCGAATCCATCTGAATCAGAGTCAAAAAGACGGGGGTTAGTTCCTGGATCAGTTGGAGAAATATAGATCCCAGAGCGATTCTCGCGACTGTCCTCTATTCCGCCCAGGGGCGTTTTACTGCTCTAAGGGTTGGAAGGGCCAATCAATGCCAAAGGTGCAACCGATGCTGGATATCGCAATTGGTATGGGAGAGAGTATTCGCTTCGTTGGCATTATTCCGGGTGCTTTCTTCCTCTATAATAGGGTGACCAAAAGATCACCCGTATCAGCAGAGGTGCCTTTCACGAGGAGGACTTCTCCGACGACTCCATCCGCGGGGGCACTCACGGTGGTGAGCATTTTCATGGCTTCGATGACGACGAGTTTGTCGCCTTCCTTGACTTCGTCTCCTGCTTTCACTGCGACTTCTGAGATCATGCCTGGCAAGGGCGCGATGACGTGCTTTGGGTTGCCGGGTTCGCCTTTGAGGTGGGCGGCGATTTCCCTGCCGAGGCTTCTGTCGACGACGACGGTTTCACGGGGCATGCCGTTGAGTTCGAAGAAGATGGTGCGGCGGCCTTCGGGGTCGGCATCTCCGATGGAGATGAGCTTGATGAAGAGGGTTTTGCCGGGAGCAATCTCGACGTTGATTTCTTCGGATCCCTGGAGGCCGTAGAAGAAGGCCGGGGTGGGAAGAACAGTGAGTCGGTCAAAATCCTTGAGGGTGGCCTGGAAGTCGGCGAAGACCTGGGGATACATGAGATGACTGTAAAGGTCATCGTCGGACGCTTCGCGCTCGAGGGTTTGGCTGAGTTCGGCTTTGGTCTGATCGAGGTCGACGCGGGCGGCGAGTTCGCCGGGGCGAACGGTGACGGGGACGCGGTTTCCGAGGACGAGCTTTTGGATGTCTTTGGGCCAGCCCCCGTCGGGTTGACCGAGACCACCGGCGAGCATGTCGATGACGGATTCGGGGAAGTCGATTGCGGGGGCCTTGCCGTTGAGGAGATCGGCCGCTTTGAGGTTTTGGGTGACGAGGAGCATGGTCATATCACCGACCACTTTCGAGGACGGGGTGACCTTAATAATGTCGCCGAAGAGCTGGTTGACGTCGGCGTAAGTGTGGGCAATTTCCTGCCAACGGTGAGCGAGGCCCATGCCGTTGGCTTGCTCCTTGAGGTTGGTATATTGGCCGCCGGGCATCTCGTGGAGGTAGACCTCGGCGGTGCCACTGCGGGGAGCGGAGTAGAAGGGTTCGTAGTGGGTGAGAATTTCTTCCCAGTAGTCGGAGAGTTCGTTGATGGTGTCGGAGTCGAGTCCGGGGGCCCGGTCGTTTCCGCGCATGGCGGCATTGACGGAGTTGAGGTTGGGCTGCGAGGTCGATCCGGACATGGAGGCGAGAGCCATGTCGGCGATATCGACTCCGGCATCGGAAGCGGCCATGATGGAGGCGGCATTAAGGCCGGAGGTATCGTGGGTATGGAAGTGGATGGGCAGCTCGATCTCCTGCTTGAGGGTGGAGACGAGCTTGCTGATGGCAGCGGGATGAGCGAGGCCAGCCATGTCCTTGATACAGAGGATGTGCGCGCCCATTTTCTCAAGCTCCTTGGCCTTTTCGACGTAATACTTGAGAGAGTATTTGGCGCGGTTGGGGTCGGTGATGTCACCGGTGTAGCAGACGGCGGCTTCGCAAACGGCCTTGCCGTGGTCGCGGGCGGCTTCCATGGCGACCTTCATGTTGGGAAGGTAGTTGAGGGAGTCGAAGATGCGGAAGATGTCCATGCCGGCATCGGCGGCGTGTTTGACGAATCCGGCGACGACATTGTCGGGGTAGTTCGAGTAGCCGACGGCATTGGAGCCGCGGAAGAGCATTTGGAAGCAGATGTTGGGAACGCGTTCCCGGAGTTCACGTAAACGATCCCATGGGTCTTCCTTGAGGAAGCGCATCGCTGAGTCGAAGGTGGCTCCGCCCCACATTTCGAGTGAGAAGAGGTTGGGGGTGCGGTTGGCGTAGGCCTCGGCGATGTTGAGCATGTCGAAGGTCCGCATGCGGGTCGCGATGAGCGACTGGTGGGCGTCACGCATCGTGGTATCGGTGACGAGGAGGCGCTTTTCGTCCTTGATCCACTGGGCGAAGCCTTCGGGTCCTTTTTCGAGGAGGATTTCGCGGGAGCCTTTGAACTCGACCTTGGGTTGGCTGCTTGGGATGCGGGGAGTGGCGAAGGGTTTGGCGGGGCGCCAGTTTTTGGCTCCGGGGTTGCCGTTGACGGTGATGTCGGAGAGGTAGTTGAGGAGTTTGGTGGCGCGGTCGCGTTTGGGGGCGAACTCGAAGAGGCTCGGTTGGGAGTCGATGAGTTTGGTGTGGGCGTTGCCGGAGCGGAAAGTCTTGTCGGCAATGACGTTCTCGAGGAAGGGAATATTGGTCTTGACGCCGCGGATGCGGAATTCGCGGAGGGCGCGATCGGTGCGCTGGCAGGCGGTTTCGAAGTCACGGCCCATGGCGGTGAGTTTGACCAGCATGGAGTCGTAGTAAGGCGTGATGACGGCACCGGCGTCGCCGTTGCCGGAGTCGAGACGGATGCCGAAGCCGGCAGCGGAGCGGTAGTTTGTGATGCGGCCGTAGTCGGGTGCGAAGCCTTTCTCGGGATCTTCGGTGGTGATGCGGCACTGGATGGCGTAGCCATTGCAGGGAATGTCTTCCTGGGCGGGAATGCCGATCTCGGGCTCGTGAAGTTTGTAGCCCTGGGCGACGAGAATTTGGGAGCGAACGAGGTCGATGCCGGTGACGCATTCGGTCACGGTGTGCTCGACCTGAATGCGAGGGTTCATTTCGATGAAGAACCACTCCTTGGAATCCATGTCGTAGAGGAATTCGACGGTGCCGGCGTTGTCATAGCCGATGGATTTGGCAAGACCGGCAGCGGATTCGCAGAGGTCGTGACGGAGGGTTCCAGGGAGGTCGATGGAAGGGGCGATTTCGACGACCTTTTGGTAGCGGCGTTGGACGGAGCAGTCGCGCTCGTGAAGGTGGACGACGTTGCCGTGACGGTCGCCGAGGATTTGGACTTCGATGTGCTTGGCGCGTTTGATGTAGCGTTCGAGGAAGACCGCGTCGTTGCCAAAGGCGTTCTGCGCTTCTTCCTGGGCTTCTTTGAGGCGGGACTGAAGCTCGGAGGGTTTTTCGACAATGCGCATGCCGCGCCCGCCACCACCGAAGGCGGCTTTGATGATGAGCGGGAAGCCAACTTCATGGGCCACGGTGAGGGCCTGGTCGGGATCGGAAATGGCGTCGTCGGTTCCTGGAAGGACGGGGACCTTGGCGGCGATGGCCTGGGCGCGAGCGGCGGTTTTGTCGCCCATGGAGCCGAGGAGGTCGGCGGAGGGCCCGATGAAGGTGATGCCTTCGCGTTCACAAGCGCGGGCGAAATCGGCGTTTTCCGAGAGGAAGCCGTAGCCGGGGTGAATGAGGGTGACGCCCTTGGATTTGGCGATGGCGACAATGCCTTCGTAGTCGAGATAAGCTCCGACGGGTCCTTTGGTGGAATCGAGGGCGTAGGATTCATCGGCCTTAAAGCGATGGCGGGAGAAGCGATCTTCTTCGGCGTAGATGGCGACGGTTTTGAGTCCGAGTTCGGTGGCGGCGCGGAAGACGCGGATGGCGATTTCGCCACGGTTTGCTACGAGAAGTTTTTGTGTTGGTGCCATTTCGATTGCTTAAGTGAGGGGACGTTAGAGGAAGAGATTAGGGGAGGGAAACAACGAAAACCCGAAAGTTCCCACGATGTTTAAAAGTGGATGCCGTAGCCAAGGTTGGCGGACCAGGTGTCATCGGTGCCGACGAGGAAACCAGCGCTGAAATTGGAGCGCGAAGTGGGTGCGTAAATGAGGGTGGCGCGCGCGGTGTGAACGTCGTAGGCGCTTTGATCAGCGGTGGTGAAGGCATTGAATCCGCTGGTCTGGCGGGCAGATATTTGGCCGCCGTGATGAGCGAAAACGGGATTGAGGGAGAGTTCGACGAGGAGCTTGTTGGTGAGGTGGAGGCCGAGTTCGAGATTGGCGTTGGTGGTGGCGAGCGTTTCAGAATCGTAGGCGAGATCGAGGCTGGCGGCTCCTGATTCACTGGTTCCTGAGCGATGGGTGAATCGTTGTTTGAGGCCAAGTTCCCAGTAGGCCTCGAATCCGCCGAGGGTAAGGGATTTACTGCGGTGGTGGCTTTCGAAGGTGGAACTCGTGAAATCAAAGTCGGATTCGGTGGGGGCAAGGCCGTGGGACTCGAAGCCGCTTCGGTCGTCGAGGGTGAGGGCGGAATCGGTGACGAGGAAGGCATCGGTGGCGTCTTTTTCCAAGCGAAGATGGTTGGCGACGAAGGTGGCGAACTGTTGGTGGACCGAGGTGGAAGGGTGGATGTCGTCGTAGAAGAAATATCCAGCCTGTTCTTCGGACGGGATAGTCGAGGGAATCCCGTCGCCGGCTTCGAAGGCGATTGAGTCGGAAACATTGGTCAGTCCGTGGGCCGAGGGATGGGTGACGGCATCATTGAGGAAGGAATTGGCGTCAATCCAAAGGAGGTTTGGCTTTGTCGGGAGTTGGCCGAGCTCTTGCTGGAGGGAGGGATTGAATTGGTTCGCGACAAGGGTACCGTCGAAGCCGGAAACACCGGGAGCGAGGCTGAGTTCGATGAAGGAAATCACCGCGAAATTTTGGATACCCTGATTTTCAAGATTTGTGACCGCTGATGCGAGGTTGGCGGTGCCGGCTTCGATGGTATTGGCGATTTGTTCCGGGCTCGCTGCGGGGATTTGTTTGTGAGGGGCAGGGCGGCGACGAGGAGGAAAGGGACACAGTCTGTTTTGGGATTAGTCGTGATTCCGGCAGGTCTTTCCCCCAGCTTGTTCGTGGAGGAACGACATTCATGACCAATAACGATATTTTACGCCGACTGCGCTATGCTCTTGAGATTAACGATTCCGAGGTGGCGAAGATTTTCGCCCACGTCGGAGATGATCTGGATCCGGACCAGGTGCGTTCCTGGTTAAGGCGTGAGGACCAGAATCATTTTGAGGTGCTTTCAGAGCACATGCTCTGTCGTTTCCTGGATGGCCTCATCATTGAGAAACGCGGGCCACGGCCCGATGGGGCAATTCCCAAACCGCCGGAGCATCTCTCTAACAATGAGATTTTGAAGAAGCTTCGGATCGCGCTCAATCTGCGGGAGGAGGAAATGATGGCAGTGTTCGAGTTGGAAGAGTTTGTCGTCACCAAGGCGGAACTGGGATCGTTTTTCCGTAAAGAAAGCCAGCGTAATTATAGCAAATGTCCCGAGCAGGTGCTCCGGAAATTTCTGCAGGGACTGGGGAAAAAGGCGAGCCTGGAAGAATCTTGAAGGGGAGACAATGCTCACTTCATTTACTCAACTATCCTCACTTGGGGACGAGAGTCGTCGCCTTCTTCATGGACGGGGCAGAATCTTCGAAGGTTTGGAGCATGTCGCGATCGACTGGTTCGCGCCCGTTCTCCTTGTGACGCTTTATGCGGAGAGGGAGATCAATGCCGAACTCATCGCGGAGTTGGTGGAGTTTGCAAAAAGCAGTTCCGAGGTTTCGGCGCTCGTGGTGCAGGAACGGCATCTCCCAAAGGCTCCCAAGGAGAAGGTCTATGGAGAACTCCCGGCTGAAACTTTCGCGACCGAGTCCGGCCTCAAGTTCCATCTGGCGCTTGATCGAAATCAGAACCACGGCTTCTTTCTTGATATGAAGCCCGGGCGCGATTGGATTCGGGCGAACGCGTCAGGCAAGCGGGTTCTGAATCTTTTCGCCTACACCTGCTCTCTCTCGGTTGCCGCGATTGCGGGCGGGGCGGATTCAGTTGTTAATCTCGATATGGCGGGTGGCGCGCTCGCGACAGGTCGTAGAAATCACCACCTCAACTTCGAGCCAAAGAAGTGTGAACTCGCCAGTTATCTCTCCCATGACCTCTTTAAATCATGGGGCCGTTTAGTGCGAGGGGCTCCCTATGACCTCATCGTCATCGACCCTCCTTCCAATCAAGGGAAGAGCTTCACCGCCGAGCGGCACTATCCCAAAATCCTGCGTCGCCTCCCCGAGCTTCTGACGGACGAATCCCAAATCCTGGCCTGTCTCAATGCCCCTCATCTCGATGAGTCCTTTCTCACCGGCCTCTTCTGCGAATATCAGAATCAAGGCCGACTCTCCTGCGCTTCCGGCTTTGAAGATCGCGATCCTGCTGCCGCTCTCAAGTGCCTCTTGCTCACTCCTCAGTAGAGCAAAAGATGTTTAGAATGTTGGCGCTTAAGATCCCGGCCCCTGCGAATTCAGTTCCTTGGAATAGATTCGTCGGCGTTTATGAGTCTCGTGATCGATATCTTTCCACAAGGAAAGCACTTTGGTATTGGTCTCGAGTTCGCCGTTTGTCTCGACCCATTTGAAACCAGCGGCGACGGCGGACTCGTGCATTTCCTGCATGATGATCGCGTGCAAGCCGGCATTGCGAAGCTCGGGTGCGACCGCCACGAGATAGAGGTCGAGGGTATCGCGGCTCCCTTTGAGCTCTTTGCGTGGTTTGACAAAGATGAGTCGCCAGAGTTTCCCCCGCAGCTTTTTCATGAGAACGGACCACGAGGGCATGGCAAGCCCTACGGCGACGATGGTATCGTGCTTATCGACCACCAACTTGATGAATCGCGGATCGACGAAGTTAAAAAACTTTTTGATGAGTCCGTCGATTTCCTCATCAGTCATCGGGGTGAACTCATAGAGATCCGAATAGGCGGCGTTGATGAGTTGAAACACTTCCCGACCCAAGGGGCGGAGTTCGCGAGTTGATTTTTTCTCGATCAGGCGTAGGCCTTTCTTTTTAAGAACGTAATTCGCGACTTTGCGATACTTCGGGTCCAGTTCGGGCGGGAGTTGGAAGCGGTGCTCGAGGTAGTCGACTTCCTTGGCGAATCCGCAGGCCTCGATGTGAGCTGCGTAGTAGGGGAAGTTGAAGGAAGAGACGACGGTGGGAAGTCGGTCGAAACCTTGGATGAGCACGGCGGATCGCTCAAAGGTGGTCAACCCGAGTGGGCCTTCGAGGAGGTTCATACCTTCTTCTTTTACCCAGGTTTCAACAGTTTCTAACAAGGTTCGCACAACCCGGGCGTCATCGATGAAATCAAGCAGGCAGAATTTTGACGCATTCAGCCCACGAAGTTGATTGTCGCGACGATTTATAACTCCGGCCACCCGACCGACGCAGAGGCCCTCCCGCATTGCCAGCCAGAGGCGAAGCTGGCAATCTTCGAGGCCGGGGTTTGTGGCGACGTTAAGCGAGTTGAGCTCATCGCGGATCAGCGGAGGAATCCACAAGGGGTCGTCCTGATAAAGTTCGAATTGGAACTGCACGAACCGGCGGAGATCTTTTGCCGCGCCGGTGAGCGCTTCGATTGTGATCATGTTCCTTTCGTCGCACATTAGCTTTTTAGATACTGGAGCGAAAAGCCGCAGTGGACAAGTATCCTGCCTGCTATCAATTCACTTTTTGGAGGGGCTCGGTCCGTCGATTTTTCTCTTCGGCGATTCGTTGCAGTCCTTTGAGATCAAGTTTCCCTGTGCCGAGATAAGGGAGTTCGGGAACAGAAAAGAACTGTCCGGGTTTTGGTTTCCAAAGATTGGGGATGGCCGCATTGGGGAGTTTCCTCATGACTTCGTTTAGGAGTTCCTCACTCGCGGTGTGAATGACAACGAGCTGTTCACCTTTCTTCTCGTCGGGCACGCCCGCGACGGCGAAGACCTGGGCGTCCTGGTTTGCGAGGTCATTGAGCGTTTCCTCAACATTGCCATGCGGCACCATCTCGCCGCCTATTTTACTGAAGCGGCTCAACCTTCCTTCGATCCACAAGTAGCCCTCTTCGTCCATGCGAACGATGTCGCCGGTCTCATACCAACCCTCTTGAAGGACTTCGGCAGTTTTATCGGGCATGCCAAGATAGCCCCGCATGACGTTTGGACCTTTCACCTTTAATAAGCCGTGGGTGCCTTGGGGAACTTCCTCACCAGTGTCCGGATTGACGATTCTGGCTTCCATGTCCCGAATCAGCCGTCCGATCGATCCCGGCCGGTTGGTGTCAATTCCGTTTAAGGCAATGCCCGGCGAGCACTCGGTGCTGCCGTATCCTTCCAAGGGCCGGCAGCCGAATTTCTTCTCGAAGGCATCGGCGATCCGGACTGGAAGTTTTTCCGCGCCAACGACGACGAGCCGAAGCCTGGCGAGTTGCTCGGGCTTGAGACCCCGCAAGTAGAACTGGAGAAAGGTCGGGGTTGCGATTAAGATCGTGACGCCGTGTTCCCCGGCCAGTGGTCCGATCACCTTGGCCTCCATCGGGTTAAAATGATAGGCGCACCCGAAACCGGCGACAGCCGGACCAGCGATGGTGGCCATGAAACCGAAGGAGTGGAAAAAGGGCAGGACGCCAAGCATGCGGTCGGAATGTTCAAAAGAGTAAACGTCGCTCACCTGTTCCACATTGCTGATCACGTTGCGGTGGCTGAGCATGACTCCTTTTGGTTGTCCGGTGCTGCCGCTGCTGAAAATAATTGTCGCGAGATCATCCGGACCGGCATGAGCACCGCCCAACCGCTTGAGCAGGCCATTCGCCGAAGTGCATTTGGAAAGAAATCCCGCCCGTAGCTTTTCCATCAGGCTTGGTTTGGCCACCAGGTCCTCAAGGACGTGTAGCGGGACAGGGAGTTCCAACTTGAGCCGCCCCATGAGCTTGCCCGAAACAATCACCTCGGTGATTCCGCATTGTTCGATACACGAGGCAATGCCTTCTTGTGACAAGGTGTAGTTGAGATTGACAGGGATTTTTCCCATCAGGAGGGCCGTCCAGTTGAGCAGGGCACCACCGACGGATGGAGGGACCAGGATGCCGACCTTTTCCTTGCCCTTCCAGATCGATTTCAGTCTCCCGGTGAGGAAGAGGCATTTCGACAGCGCCTCTCCGAAGGTGACCTTGGCGCCACTCGAATCGGCCAGAGCCAAATTGTCGCTGGATTGTCGGCATGTTTGGATGAGGAGCTTCTGAAGGGTTATCGCGTTCATGATGGGAATATCCTAGCCGGTGAAAAGCAATCGTGGTAAATCGATTGAATAGTTAAAAAGATCGAGTTAATCAATGGTTTTTCATGCCTGTTGATTGGCGCTGGCCACCCGCTTTACGGTGGGTGTAGGTTGCTGCTGTAACGACACTCTATGACCACTCAGGAAATTCAGCAGTATATTGACGCCGCAATTGGTTCGAACATCGAGGGATTCACCTCGGAGTCTGGCGAGATGATGACGAGCGCGGAAGGGGACGGACGGTTTATGGGAAAAGTGATGGCGACCCGATATGGGGGGCTTCCTGTTGCCAGGGATCTTTTTCTTGCGATTGGTGAGACTGATTTAAAGGTCCAGATCGTGAAACTCGGGAAGGCGGAATGTTTGAAGCCCTCCAAGGATGATCTCGATGCCTTGCTTCTGAAGGAGTTGGGAATCAAGAAGGAGGAGTAGCTCGTCGGGCTTTTGGTCATTTTGTGATAAGCCCGATGGGCTTTTAGATTGATTTGTAGCGAACGCGCTTTCCTCCGGGGCCGAGGGGGCGGTCGTCCACGCGTTTGCCGGTTTCTACGGTCAGTGAGATCTTCCTGGGGCGATCGGAAGGGTGGCCATCGGATCTGCGATCTTCAGCTTCGTTGATCCGTAATTTACGTCCTCCGAGGGTCGTTCCGTCGAGAGCGTCCATTGCCTTTTCGCCCAGTTCCCGGGTTTCAAAAGTGACGAAGGCAAAACCACGAGGTTCTCCGGTCTCCCGGTCGGTGGGCCGGGTCATTTCAAGAATGGGCTCGTAGGGCGTAAGGATCTCCCTCAGTTCAGGTTCACTTGTGTCGAGGGAGAGGTTTCCAATAAATAGTTTCATTATAGTGGTTGCTTTGTAGTTACCTCACCCGCGGGAATCATCACACTGCGCTTCAACCCGAATCAAAGGACCGCGAGGAACTGACAAGCAAACGACCAATGCCCGATGCGGGCAAGAGGGGCGACTTTTGCATGAATTCACCCAAACCCCAAAGGTTTTTCCAAACCCGCTTTATGTTGGGGGGGAGAAAAATTTTGAAAACTATGGCGTGATCGTTTGTTGGAGGATCTTCCAGACGTTTCCGGCGACTTTTTTCTGACCTTCAGCGGTGGGGTGAATGCCGTCGGCTTGGTTGAGCTTTTCGACGCCACCGATACCCTCAAGTAGGAAAGGGATGAGGGTTGCTTTGGCTTCCCGGGCAACTTCGGGAAAGAGGGCTTTGAAGCGGGCGATGAAGTCGGGGCCCATATTGTCCGGCATTTGCATCCCGGCGATGAGGATTTTGATGTCAGGATTCTTGATCCGGGCTTTCGTGATGATGCCGAGGAGGTTCTTCTTGGTTTCGTCTGGCGGGATGCCGCGCAGTCCGTCGTTTCCGCCGAGTGCGATGATGAGGATCTCTGCTCCTTGAGCCATGGACCAGGCGACGCGACGGAGTCCACCGGCGGTGGTGTCTCCGCTGACCCCGGCATTGGCGATCAGGTATGGCCGTTTGATCTCGTCGATCTTCGCCTGAAGCAGGGCGGGGTAGGCCTCCTTGAGATCGAGTCCGTAGCCGGCCGTGATGCTATCGCCGAGGATGACGATCCGCTTTACCGTATCGTTTGCATTCGGGGGTTCTTCTGCGATTAATATTGTGCCGGTGGCCAGCAGAAGCCCGAGTATTAATTTCTTCAAATATGTCAGCCCCATCGTCCGCGAGTTTAGAAGCCACATCCAGTGATGTCAAACGACCCATCCTGAAGGTCAATGGTCTGCGTAAAACCCATGAGACGGCGGGCGGCGATTTAACAGTGCTTCAGGAGGTGAATCTGAGTCTGGATGCCGGGGACACCCTGGCGATCATCGGGCCATCGGGGAGCGGGAAAACGACTTTGCTGGGACTGTGTGCCGGCTTGGATGATGCCAGCGCCGGTTCAGTGGAACTGGATGGATTGGCCTTGGAGTCGCTCGGTCAGGATGCGCGGGCGGCATTGCGGAACCGCTTGGTGGGATTTGTCTTCCAGAGTTTTCAACTGATCCCGACACTGACGGCGATCGAGAACGTCCTGGTGCCCTTGGAGTTGCGTGGGGAATCGGGGAAGAAGATTCAGAAGGAGGCGGAGCGCTTGTTGACGGAGGTGGGTCTGGGGGATCGATTGGATCACTATCCGCTTCAGTTGTCAGGGGGCGAGCAGCAGCGGGTTGCCTTGGCACGGGCCTTCATTCATCGGCCCAAGATTCTTTTTGCGGATGAGCCGACGGGGAATCTGGACGCGGGCACGAGTGGACCGATCGTGGAGATGCTTTTTCGACTGAACCGCGAGGCGGGAACGGCCTTGGTTTTGGTGACACATGATCCTGCCCTGGCGGCGAAGGCGCGTCGGGTAGTGACAATGAGCGGTGGCATGATTGTCTCGGAGGAGGAAAATGAAGGAGTCTAACACGAGAGGCTTGCCACGCAGGTTGTGGACAGCCCTTTTTCATCCCTGGGTCTGGCGAATGGCTTGGCGGGATAGTCGTTCACAACGGCTGCGCCTCGTGATTTTTTCGTTGGCCATTGTTTCGGGGATCGCGGCCTTGACGGCGATTCACTCGTTGAAGGCGAGCGTGGAGCGGGGCATTGCGTCGGAGGCGAAAGCGCTGCTGGGTTCAGATTTGCGGGTGTCGTCGCGACGCAAAATCAGCAGTGAGGACGCTGGCCGGCTTTCTGCGATGGCCAGTCGAGTAAGTCGCGAGGTGAGTTTCCCCTCGATGATGCGATTTTTGCCGGATGGCGGAGCTCGCTTAATGCAGGTGCGCGGGATCGACGGGGCGTATCCATTTTACGGGGAAGTGGAGACGCGGCCTGAGAGTGCCTGGACCCAAATGCAGGAGGACGGGGGTGTTTTGTTAGAGCCGGCGATGCTCGATCAGTTTGGGGCGGAAATCGGGGATGAGGTGGAGTTGGGTGGGATTCGTTTGAAAATTTTGGGAGTGGTCGAGAAACCGGCACCGCGTGGGAATCGCTTTAGTGGATTTGCACCGGAGGCCTATGTGCGCTTGGGAGATGTTGAGCGGAGTGGTTTGCTGACTCAGAACAGCATGGCGGGATATCAGCTCCATTTAGAGATCCTGGGTGTTGTGGAGGGCGATGAGCTGAAAGACAGGGTTCGCGAGGATTTTCCTGATTCCCAGTGGCGATTGGAAACCCCAGAAGACCGGCGGGAAAATCTGGGGAATGCCTTGGACAATTTCCAAAGATTCCTGGGCCTGATCGCTCTGGCTTCACTGGCGCTGGGAGCGATCGGGGTGGCGGGTGCGGTGCATGCCCACGTGACGCGGCGGATTCAGACGATTGCGATTTTGCGATGTCTGGGCTGTCCGGGGCATCTGGCTTTTGGAATCTATTTCGCGCAGGCGATGGCCCTGGGCTTACTCGGTGCGCTGCTCGGAGCGGGGCTGGGGATCGCGATGCAGATGGGATTGTTGATGGCTCTGGGTGATGAATTGCCGATTTCGGTGAGCCCTTCACCGGAGTGGAGGATTGCGGTGCACACGACGGCGATGGGTTTTGCGGTGTGTTGTGCGTTCGCGCTCCTGCCGCTGATGAGGATTCGGGAAATTTCTCCGGCCGTGACGTTGCGAGGCGGGGGGAGTCTAAACGGGGGCGCATGGCGAACGTTGCCGGTCTATGGATTATTAGGAGCGCTTCTCGTGATGGTGGCGCACGCCAATGATCCCAGTTGGAAACGGGCGCTGGCGATGGTCGGGGGATTGGCGGTGGCATTTCTGGTAATGGTAGGAGTGGCGCGCGGGCTGATGGCGGTGACCCGCCGGGTGGTGGGGAAGCGCTGGCCGTATTTGATTCGGCAGGGTGTTTCGAATCTCCATCGCCCCGGGAACCAGACGCTCCTGTTTTTACTGTCGATGGGGTTGGGGACCTTCTTACTAGTGACCATCCTTTCGGCGGGGAAGCTTTTGAACGATCGACTGAGTATCCAGCAGTCGGAGGATAGCCCCAATCTGTATCTCATCGATGTGCAGCCGGATCAAATCGCGGGGGTTGAGAAAATTTTAAAAACGGAAGGGCTTCCCGTGCTGGAAAGCACGCCCATGGTGACGATGCGAATCCAAGCAATTGGAGGTGTGGATGTCAGCGAAGTAAAGGGTGTGCCTCGTTGGGTCGGGAGGCGGGAGTTTCGCTCGACATATCGTGACACCTTGAATTTCACCGAAGAGCTAATCGCAGGTGAGCTCGCGACTGAGCGGGCTGATCCCAACGGAGTAGTGCCTCTTTCGCTGGAGGAAAAAATCGCCAATGATATGAAGGTTGCGATTGGCGATGAGATCACGATGGATGTGCAGGGGATTTCGATTCGCACGCGGGTGACGAGTATTCGTCGGGTCGATTGGAGCCGCTTCAATCTGAACTTTTTCATGGTCTTTCCTCCCGGAGTGCTGGAGGACGCGCCGGGATTCAATGTCGTGACGACCCGGACTCCGACGCCGGAAGCTTCGGGCGAGTTGCAGCGGGAAATGGCCGGAAAATTCGCAAACGTGACTGCGATTGATCTGACGCAGATCCTTGAAGGTGTCCGTGATATCCTCGGAAAAATTTCAACTGTGATCACCATTCTGGCAGGATTTACGGTTCTAGCAGGGTTGCCAATCTTGATTGGTACCTTATTAAATGGCCGCGACGTAAGGCTGAAGGAAAGCGTGCTGTTACGGACCCTGGGAGCCTCGGCGAAGCAGGTGCGGATTATCTTAGTGATCGAGTATGCCGCGCTCGGAATTCTTTCGGCGCTCACGGGTGTCCTACTGGCGGTGGCGGCAAATGCTGCGCTGGCGATCTTCGTTTTCAAAGCCTCGCCATGGCCCGACGCGACACTCCATTTGACCGCCGTTGGAACAGTGACGGCGATCTCCGTGCTTGGGGGCCTCGCCCTGAGCCGGGGTGTCTGTCATCATCCGCCGTTGGAGATTTTGCGTGGCGGGAGTTAAGGATACGCGGTTTGTCCGATTCAGTTTTTCCCTCATTTGGGTTTTGGGAGAGATTTTGCAAATCTGTCCGTTTCTCAAAAATCGCATTTGCCTAGTGGGCGTAGTTTGCTAAGAAAGAGGTGTCGCAGGTGTCCATTCATTTGCCAATGGTTCTGGCGACATTCCACCCGCTTTTACTGTGTAGAAGCCGCTGTAGCTCAGGGGAAGAGCCATTCGCTCGTAATGCATTGTTGAGGGCCTCGAATCCCTTCTTTTTGAGGGGTTGGTGGATTTTGATGACACTTTCTGGTAGCAGAAAAGTCATAATTTCACACGGATCAATACCGTGAAGAGAAGATCCACCTCAGAGGTTGATCTTGGTGAAGCAGTCTACGGCGAATAACTCACTCCAATTCGGTAGAACCGGGGTTTCAATCCGTTGATGAAGAGAGGCGACGGGGTCGTCACTAAATCAAAATCACCTCCAGGGCTTGCGACGGTTGGCGCGACCGTGGAGGGATGCCAATTCTTGAGATCGACGCTGAATTCAAGATGGTAGATGAGTCTTTCGCTGAGGTAGTTTTTTCGGCGATAAAAGATGACGTTGAAGTCATCCCTATCGGGGATTGTGACAAAGGAGCTGAGTTGGCGTGTGATTGCCCCGGAGTTTGGATCTAGGCCAAAGGCGTATTCTTGGAGATTGTTCAGAACATCTCCGTCGGGATTTGCAGTGGGAGCGCCGTCCGGGTTGTTCAACCCAAAGTGATCGACCTGCCACCGGTCGGAGAGCCGGTCTCCGTCATATGGTGGGAAATTATCAGCAATGGTCTCTCTGACATTGATGGTGAGTTCCCCAGAGCGTCCCGCGTTGAGCCCCCTGATCTGGGCCGGAGTGTCCTGAGACACGGTGTCGGCGGTGACGAGTCCATCGGGAGAGATTGTGACGAGTGGGCCCTGTTGAATACTCCAAGTGACGGCAATCGCTGGGAGTGGCGAGCGGGTTCCATCTGTGAAGATGAGTTCTGCACTGAGTTGGCCGCTACCTGTTTCAGCCAGACTGCCGGGGCTTAAACTGAGGTCAATGAAACTGACGGATGCCAGCTGACCTGCAAAGCCACTCCGGAGGCTGTAGTTGGTGGAGCTTGCTGCGTCACCGGGGCTGCCAGAGGAATGGGTTGAATAGTTGCTACTGCTTCCGCGAAGGCCTCCATGATCGATGGTCTCGGGGGAGAGGGCGTAGTTCTCACTGGAGCCACCCGCAGCCACAAGGGAACTGAAGAGGAAAATGATGAGTGGATGACGCATCGCTTTACTTGGCTAGGAGTTTTTCGAGTCGGAGAAGACGGACTTCTTGAGCAGCGAGTCGCTTTTTAAGGGCTTCATTTTCACGATGAAGTTCCTGAACAGCGGCAGCGGAGTAGATCGTCAGCGGATAGGTATCTACTTGCAGAATGGTGGAGCCATCTGGAAGAGTTTCGCCACTGCTCTGGACCTCTTGGGGAAAGACGCTGGCAAATTCCTGGGCGATGACATTGAGGTAGCGCTTGTCCTGAATGTTGGGATGGGCGGCGAGGTAGCTTGCGGTGTAATTGAACTCAACGAGATTGATGCCTGCGAGTTTCTCTAAAGCTCCGGTCACCGGGGTGATCTCTGTTTTGATACGACGGTCGGAGTTTGCGAACCAATTTCCTGCGGTGGTCTTGGAGGCCGTGCCTTCGACTTCAAGAGCGTTAGTGGTCGGCGCTCTACCAATCCCGATTTTCTCGGTGAAAATGTTTTCTTGGTTGAGTTGCACGACTTGCGCGGGAATGAGGTCATCCCGAAGGGCTAGGATGTGGTTCGCCCCAGCGGCGAGGGTTCTGACAAAAGTGGTATTGGAAGGGATCGTGACTTGTTTTTGGGTGTTATCTCCCCAGGCTTTCACGCTGCCATCACTCAGAACGGCGGCGCTGAAGGTGTAACCACCGGTAATGGCAGTCACGCCCACGACATCGGAAGGGACGTCGCTTTGTCCGGCATTATCCCAACCCCATGCCACGACAGCGCCGTCTGATTTTAGCGCGAGGCTGTGGAAGGCTCCGGCGGCGATGGCTGTGACATTGGTGAGTCCGGCTGGGACGGTGGACTGGCCCACTTGGTTTCGACCCCATGCGACGACGGTGCCATCAGATTTCAAAGCCAGACAATGATCATTGCCGCAAGCAATGGCAGTGACGTTGGCCAGTCCTGTGGGAACGTCCAACTGTTGGAAGGTGTTCTGGCCCCAGGCACGCACGGTGTTACTGGTGAGAAGAGCGAGGCTGTGATTTTGTCCAGCGGCAAGCTCCGAGACATTTCCAAGATCACCTGGAACGGGAGGTCCCGTGCCCCAAGAGGTCACGGTGCGATCTGGTTTGAGCGCGAGGAAGTGAGTGGGTCCGGCTGCGATCCGGGTGATTCCAGTGAGGGTCGGAGGAGTGATGCTTCCTCCCCATTGCACAAGGGTGCCATTTTTTAAAAGAGCGAGGCTGGAGCTATCGGAGGCTGCGACTTGAGCGACTTCGCTGAGCGTGGGGATATTGAGTTGGCCTTGCGTGTTTTCACCCCAGCCGAGGACAGGCTTGGCGGGTGCGACGGCAAGATCGGAAAGAAGACTGAGTTCCACTCGTGAGGCGACCAAGGCATAGGGGGAGGCGACGAGGCGGTGATCGGGAGTGATCTGCTGGGACCCCAAAATGCCGTCGTTAAACCAAACTCTGAGCCAGACGTCATCGCCTTGAAGGGCTGCCGGGGTGAGCGGGTCCATTCCTGTTCCTCCCAGAATGGCGGAGTAAATCCCCATCGTGACCGGGAGGGTGGCGGCGGTGGCGGGCTCGCTGCCAGCGGTGCTGGTGCTATCGTTACTCCAGAATGTTTCCGTTCCAGTGCTGTTGACGAGGGCGAATTTAAACTGACCCGGGCCATCAAAGTTGATGCCATCGACAGCAATACGGCCTTGGTGATTCAGTAAAGGTGGGACCGCGTGAGCGAAGAGAGTCAGTATGAGGAAGATGAAGATGCGCAAAATCATGGCGTGGGTGGTGGTGTGAGAGGAAGGCGTCCGGTGGCAGTGGCCTCCTCAGCGATTGGTTTTTCTGGCTCTGGAGCACCCGCGTGAAACCCGCCTCCAGACTCGGTGGCGTAGAGGGTCTTGTTATGCGGGCTGAAATAGAGAC
>CAWUTG010000050.1:0-19530 GCA_963925135.1 uncultured Verrucomicrobiales bacterium
GCAAGGTCCTCGCTGACCTCGCCGTCGTTGACGCTGCCGCCTTCTCCGCTATCGTGGAGCAAGCGAAAGCCGGCCTCGAAAACAAAGCCGCATAAGACCCAGCCCAGCTGATTCAAAAACTTCCATGACCGCACTCGCAAGAGTGCGGTCATTTTTTGTACCTCCCAAGAAACCCGCAGCCGGCACATTCCTGAAATTGACTAATTAACCACCCATGGTAATTTACCATCATGATCAAGACACAAGTTCAGATTCCGGACGAACTCTATCAGAAAGCCAAGCAGATAGCCAAAGATCGCGAATGATCCCTCGCCGAAGTGATGCGGCGGGGCTTGGAATACATGGCGCAAACCCATCAACCCCTCCCGCCCACAAAAATCGACCTCCCGGTTCTTCCCCGCGGATCGTTCACGGAGAATGTCGACACTCTCGATCTCAGGTCTTTCACCGAAGAGGACGAAACTGCACGGAGCCTCCAGCCATGATCGGCATCCGACACAAATCTACTCCTCTATTCGCTCAACCCGGAGTCATCCAGGCACAAGGCAGCCTCCAGTTTCCTGGCCAAAACTTTCGCTGAAGAGCGGGTTGTCATTTCAGATTTAGTCTTGGTGGAACTCTACCTTCTCCTCAGAAACCCCATCGTCCTCAAGAAGCCACTCACCTCCGCAGCAGCCGCTCAACTGGTGCAAAGCTACCTCATGCATGCCAGCGTCAAGCGAGCAGAGCATGCTCCCATCATGGACCAGGTCTGGTCCAGGGCGGCCAAGCCCAACTTCGCACGACGCCGAATCATCGACATCCGCCTCGCCCTCGCCCTCACCCTCCAGCACCACGGCGTCACCCATTTCGCGACCGCCAACACCAAAGACTTTCAAAACCTGGGATTCAAAAAGGTCTGGAATCCACTCAGTTGATGAGTCTCAGGAGATTTCACACCCCCTCCTAAGGAACGGCTCGGGCATTAATTCGTGATTTCCACGCAGGAGGCATCCCTCGGCATGATCAAGCAAGCCGCCAAGATCCATACCGATGCCCTCGCCGCCATTGGGGCCGCGATTTTCATCGCCCCGGAACGCCATGATCGCGGCTTGCGCAGGGATCACCATTAGCTCATGATATCCCTATGGCTGAGGCGATGAACGACAAGGGGACCCGGCGCAAGAGCGCCTGTTCTGATGCGGCCCAGCGTGCGCAACTACAACAAATTAAGCGCATGACCATTGAAGAAAGAGTAAAGGCCGCACTTTCGATGCGGGAGCGCTTTGCCTGGCTGAAAGCAATTTCCAAAGGCAAGTGAGAAATGTCTGATTAGACTGAAAGCAACTTGCTGGTCGCGGAACGGATCGTCGCTCTCCTTGCCGCTCTCGACGTTCCGGTGGTGGTAATTGGCGCCGTCGCGCTGGCAGCGCATGGTTATATCCGTTTCACGGAAGACATCGATTTGAGGCCCGGGAGTTTGCTTCGAATCACCCCGATCCCCCAACTGGTTGCGCTCAAACTCTATGCAGGCGGTTGGAGTTCCAAAGCGGATATCATCGAGTTACTCCGGAGGAATCCTGAAACCGATTTGGAAATGCTCCGAGAAACCTGCGGAAAGTATCGCTTGAACGGGCTTGAGGAACTTCTTGAGGAGCTTGGGCAACATTAATGAATATGACTCAAAACCTCGGATTCTAAAAGATCTGGAATCCACTCAAAGGGTTCTCCTTGGTTGATCAGACACAAAAAACCGCCCCTCCCCCGAACGGAGAGAGGCGGTCAAATTCAGGCGTTGTTCGACCTGCTATTCTTTCGTGACCCGGAAAAAGAGTCTCGGGTTGACCGCCGGATCAGGATCGGGAAGATCCACCCCACCGGTGTAATTGAAGATGGACACCTCGCCTTGGGAGTCAAAGCCGCTGACCGCATCCAGCCAGGTTTCCAGGTCAGTCGACACGGAGACGGTGTAAAAGGCCCCGGGAAGCGAATTCCAGGTGAGGTCAAGCGAGCCATCATCCTGCAATTCGACTGCGGTGATGGTAAACGGAACCGCCGGTCCCACCACCACTTCGCGCGTCGCAATCCCGGCATTGCCGGACGGATCGAGCGAGACGTAATTAATGGTGTAAGTGCCCGGGGTATTGGTGTCCAAGTTCCCACCGCCCGCGAGGAGGCCGAAACGCTCCTGGTCCGAGAGGGTCCGATGAAAGACACAAACATTGTCAATCATTCCCTGGAAGTAGCTGGTCAGGTTCGGACCGGAGGCGGCGTCATTATCGAGGGCTCCAACCGCGAAATTGAAACCGGGAGCCGGATTCAAGAGACCGATGCTAGTGATATCATAGTCCAGAACACCATCGATCCAGAGCTTGCGATTCCCCCCGGAGCCGCCGTATTCGGCGACGATGTGGTGCCATTGGCCGTTGGGGACCGAGGTGATGGAGCCCTGCGTGGGATCATCATTTCCGAGTCCCCGGGTGGTGAAGACCACTTTGTCCTCAGCGCCACGACGGCGGACCTGCCAGCCCTGGCCTCCCTCGCCACGTTTCGTTGCCATCGCGGACCAGTTGCCATTCCAGCCGTTGCGCTTGGCAAAGAGGGAGATGGTCAGCGGACTATCGGCGGGATAGCCGGCGAATCCGCCAAAGGTGAGCGGATCGTATTTGGTGGAGGAATCGGCCCGTGCAAACACTTCTGTGTGCTCACCGCCACCCCGCTCACGCGAGATGAAGCTGATGGGGTAGTTTCCAGCCTCAAGGAAGATGCGACCAGCACCGCGGACGTCTCCACCGTTGGCGGGTCCGAAGAGACCGGTAACGTCGTCAATGGTGGGTGGTGGTGTTGCTGCGTCACCGCAGCGCCAGTAACCGGTCGGCGTGCTCGCCGCAACGAGCGTCGGGTAGGGAGTGACCCGAGCCGCGTCGACTCCGTTGTTGTAATGTTCCAAGATGGTAGCATCACTGAGGATCGAGTCGTAGACTGCCACTTCATCAACTCCGCCGTTGAAAGCCCAACCTCCGAATCCGCGGTCGCCGATAATTATCGGCGCAGCAGAGTTCGCCAGCAGCGGCACGTGTTCGGCAGCCACTACACTTTGCGCTAGCACCCCGTTGACATAGATCTTGACGTTCGCTCCATCATAGATGCCAACAACATGTTGCCATTGATCGACGACCACGGCAGCCGGAGCCCGGGCGATCTCGTAGAAAGTCCCGCCATTGATGCCGCCGACGTAGAATTGATATTCATCACCGCTTAGGCGCAGAGAATAACCGCTACGATCATTAGCGTTGTCGGGATTGTGATTGATGCCGGCCATCATGGAGTTGACGACGGCCTGGTTGCCGCCATCGCTGACGTTCGGCTTTATCCAAGCTTCCACGGTGTAGGGAAGAGCTTCGCCGGCCCCGTTAGCCGGGTTCAGAGCTGGGTCGAACGGCACTTCAAATTTTGCTGCGCCAGGGAGCAGAGTGATTGAGGTATCGGCATCCCCGAGCAGCGCACCTGCCTGCTCCAGGTCTGGAAGGGTAGGAGCGTTACCACCCGTGAGCAACGGATCGGTGGAAGCAACAAACTCGGGCAACCCGAATTCGGAGTCTGGTCCGGTGCTGCCGGTGTTCGCCAGCGAAGGATTGACCACTTCGGATGCTACCCGGATCACGCTGACGCCGGTGTTGGTCTCGAGCAACGGGGTCTCGAAATGATTGCCGTTGGTATTCTCGATGAGGAGGCTGGAGCCGTCGTCGGACTGGAAGCCGATGACATAGAAGCCGTCAGATGGGATGACCAAGGTGTTCGTAGCGCGGATCGCAATGTTCTCAGGGTTGTTGTCAACAGCACCTGGGTAGAGGTTGTCGCCGCTGTTCTTGCCATTGGCGCCGTCGCCAAAGTTGACGTTGTCCCACAGTGTGCCAGCCAAGCTGGGATCATTGCCGATCGCAGTATCGATTTCATCGTTGGTTTCAACAAAGTCAGTGGTGCTCACGCCAACAGTGCCGTTAGGACCACTGCTGTCGATGCTCCACTGGTTCAAGACGGTTGGATCTCCTGGCGCAGGTGCGCGCATGAAGGGAGTCGGCTCGAAGGTGCTCTGATTGACCGTATCATCATCGACGTAAAAGGCATTGTCGCCACCGCTGAAATCGATACTTTTTCCCGAATCGTAGGGAGTGTCGGTGCTGTAGATCATGGTGCCCACCGGAATGCCATCGTATCCGTTTCCGGAGGAATCGTTGATGGTGTCGTCATCAAAAGTCCATTTTCCAGTGGCTGCCGAGGGAATGGGAGCATTCGCACTGCTGTAAACCGGGGTTGCGCTGTCGTCGTTGACGTCGGTGGCGGTGGCCCCGGGATCGATGAAGGGAGCACCGGCCGGAATGGTAATGCTGGCAGCGCCGATCAGTTGGACCACGGGCGCTTCGGTATCGACCACGATGACCGTGCGCTTGGCGGTGGTGTCCAAAAGAGGATCGATCGCGTCGTAGGAAAATTCGACGGTATAGAAACCGCTCGTGTTCACATCCAACCCGCTGGTATCAATCGTGACCTCGGTTTCCGCGCCAGGGAGAGCCGTACCCTGATCCACGTCAAGGACCTCGGTCACCCCCGGGTCGGTATAGGAGGTAGCCCTCTCGATGGTGATCGGGTTGTCCCCCGCCAGCACGATCTTGGTTTGGTTGGGGATACCCAGCTTGTCTTCATCAAAGTTGGCTTGAACCTCGGTAAGGGTGAGGATCTGTCCCTGGTAGGCCCGCACCAGCGCAATCTGGCCATCGAAAGTTTCGGTATTCTGCTGGCCGCCGCCATAACCGCCCACGTTGGCGTCGCCGCGGGTGCCGAATCCGGCGGCATCGCCACCCGACCAGTCACCATCGTCGACGCTGGATCCGATCAGAGTGCCGTTGACGAAGAGCTGGCACTCATTGCCGGCTCCGGCGTTGTGGGTCGCGACCACGTGGATGAATTCGGTCGTCGCTGCCCCCAAGAGGATTCCGGACGGGTCGGTGGCGAGGTTGTAACTAATCTGGCCATCGCCCGAGTCGTTACTGAGGAGCAACTCGTTGTTGCGGATGAAGAGACCCAGGCCGGTTCCGCCCCCGTCCTCGAAGAGGATCTGGCCGTTGCTCGGAGTGGGGGTGAGGTTGTCCGGTTTGAACCAGATCTCAAGACTCACCGGCTTGTTGGACCAATCACCGGGGCCGGCCGCTTCCTGGAAGGAACGCTGGTCGCTGGTCCCGGTTTGCACGAGCAGGAGTCCGGCTTCGTTGTTAATCGACCCACCGGGAAGATCATAGGCTTCGGTCAACTGGGTGCTTGTCGTGGTCGCCACGCGGGAGACCAAAGGGTCATCGTCGAGGAGCAATTCCAGTCCCGAGGGATTACCTACGGTGAGGTCTTCCGCCTGCAGGTCGCCGTCGGTATCCTGACGGGCATCGATATAGAGGTCATAACCGGGCGTAACCTCGGCACCAGCCTGGGTGGCGAGCAATGAAAAGCCTGCCACCGCGATGGCAAGGCCCTTCAATCGGGCCATGTGTTTACTAAGTTTTGGGTTCATGTTGTTTGTGTTTGCTATGATGGTTCTGAATTCCAGTCGCCAATGGAGATGAAAATTAGACGATCTACACTAAACAAAAAACGGAAATCAGGGCAAGGGAAATCCTAACTACTCCCACGGTTGGAAATCCTGCGTTGCCTCAGCCACCGCAAATAAAGCAAGCGGGAGCTGACTGATCGCGAGAACGCAAACTTCAAAACCGGGAAACAGATCGAATTGAACGGGGGGGCGATCACCGGCTCACGGGTCTCCTTATCATTGACCAAATCCCCTCCCTCCCTTAATTCCCTCCTCAACATGATCGAGCAAGCCGAACAGATTCAAGCCGATGCCCTCGCCGCCATCGAGGCCGCGACCACCGAAGCGACCCTTGAAGACGCCCGCGTCAAATTCCTCGGCAAAAAGAGCCCGCTCAATGCCCTCGCCGCCCAAATGCGTAATCTCTCCAACGAGGAAAAGCCCAAACTCGGCGCCGCCCTCAATGCCGCCCGCCAAGCCATCGAAGGAACCCTCGATACTCGTAAGCAAAGTCTTCAGGACGCCGCTGATGCCGCCCTCGTCGCCGGAATCGACCCCACCATGCCGGCACGCAGCCTCCCCACCGGGGCCCTGCACCCACTCACCATCGTGAAGGACCGCGCCATCCAAATCCTCCGCCGCCTCGGCTTCGCCCTCGCCGATGGACCCGAAATCGAAACCGAGTTCCACTGCTTCGATGCTCTCAACACCCCCGCCGATCACCCCGCGCGCAACGACTCCGACACCTTCTACTTCGACTCCGGTAAACTCCTCCGCACCCACACTTCATCCGTGCAGGTTCGCACGATGGAAAAACAAGCTCCGCCCGTCAAAATCATCGCGCCCGGCTCGGCTTATCGTCGCGACGAAATCGACGCCACCCACCTCTCCGTCTTCAACCAACTCGAAGGCCTCTACGTCGACAAAGACGTCCGCCTCTCCGATCTCAAAGGCACCCTCGAATTCTTCTACCGCGCCATGTTCGGCGACAACACCGAAGTCCGCTTCCGCCCCCACTTCTTCCCCTTCACCGAGCCCAGCTTCGAAATCGACGTCAAACTCCAGGTCAAAGGCGAAGAGCCCAAGTGGATCGAAGTCGCAGGCTGCGGCATGGTTGACCCCGCCGTCTTTGACGCCATCAACAAGAGCCGTGGTGACAACGCCTTCGACCCCGCCAAACTCACCGGCTACGCCTTCGGCATGGGCCTCGACCGCCTCGCCATGATCCAATACGGCATCAAAGACATCCGCCTCCTCATCGAGAACGACACGCGCTTTCTGAGCCAGTTCGCTTAATAAGGAGCGTTGGCTTCCAGCCTTACGTCCCCGCCCTCAACCGCAAGGAGATCATTTCGCGTCAGGTTAAGGAGGTGAGGGCTTTGTCCAAGTTGCCGGATTGTTTCCAGGCAGGAAACTGGATCTCTATGGCCCAGCGGGCGCAGTAGGGTTTCACCAATTGCTTTGTCGCACTTTGAGCAAGGGTGAGGTTGGTATGCATGAGGTGCCAGCCGTCTCGGATCAGTCCCTTGGGACAGGGGCTGGCTTCTACTTCCTTGGCTCGTTGGCGTCTCTGGGCACCACGTTGATGGACGATTTTCTCATCAGCCCGCACGGCGATGAGACGGCAGGATTTTTGAGCCCTGCCCACCCGAACGTGGAGATCGAGGAGATCTTGCCGACGACTGTTCAGACGGGTTTCCAAGGCCTTCGCATCCTCCAAGGTGATCCCGGTGGTCAGCGGGAGCCAGATGAGTCAGAAGGCCTGTTGCCTCTCGATTTCAGTGAATTCGGAAAGACTGAAGTATCCCATATCGCGAAGGACAAGGGTGTCTGATCTATGAAGGTTCTCGTATTGAAACGGGTAAAATCAGCCTTCCAGAACCCATTTCAATATTACATATTAAATATCATCTAATGAAGCCTACCACAAATCCCCTGAACCAGATAATGGCCTTAACGACCATACTCCTGATTGGCACTCCGGCATTCGCCGCCCCTGTTCCCCACCAAGCCGAGATCGTGGACGGAAGTGTCCAAGTCACGTTCGAGACCATCCCTGGGATGACTTACCAGATTGAGCACAGTGCGGAAGGTGAGTTCTGGACCAGTTATCCTGATCAGATTTATGGCTTTGGTCAGCGGGAATCTTTCCTTGCCTACCACATTCCAGCTCCTCTCTCCACCGCCCCCTCGCCGACCAATGGTTCTGGTGAGTTGGCCTCCACCCAGCATCATTTTTCTATCACTGCTTTCGACGACGGCTCCGCGTGGCCTCTTGGCAGGGAGTCACTGGCAATCTCCACAAAACCTACCTCCCTTCATTCGATCTCCGCGACGGAGGAACTGTCCTTACTGATATCATGACCGGCATCCGCCAAGATGTGACTGGAAACTCGAAGTTTCGCCTCTTTTGCGCTGTTTCCACGACAACAAAGGACCCTGCACTCATCTCCCTGCAACATCCCGCCGCTGAGCAAGAGACTCTCAACCGACTTCTGAACAATCTTGGCTGGCTCAAATCCACCATGCAAAGTCGGCGCAATGACCGACTTGCCGGAAATCAGGTGCCACCCCAACCCGTCAATCTTTTCGATGATCGGGGCAAACCCTTGAAGCAACTCTTCCGCGTCTTCGAGAATCCCTCTGACTCCAACTTTGATGGGAAGGCCGACCACCTCCAGCTCGCAGATCCCGCCGCAGAAGGGAATCCTTACGACATGGATATCGATAGCGATGGCATCCCCAATGCCTACGACCGCGACCTCTGGCCCCAAAACCTCTTCCCTGATCTTTACGCGCGCCTCAGCAACGTTCTCATTAACGAAGTCCTCCAACACCAATGAATTCACGAACGTCGATGATGACCTGGAGTGTCAGGATTGGATTGAGCTCTACAATCCCACTAACGCCACCATCGTCTTGTGCGACACCTTGACCAATCCGGCCAATCCAACAAAGTGGTACCTCAGTGATCGCTCCGGATCTAACAGTCGCAAAAAGTGGTCCTTCCCGGAAGGAACGAAGATTGCCAGCGGTGAATTTCTTGTCGTTTGGGCCTCAGGTAAAAACCGCGGCGGGGTTGAAGATCGAAATGGAAACGATTTTCTTGATCCCGGCGAGGACCTTCCGAATCTCCAAGTATACAATGGCGAACTGGATCCACCCATGGCCATCCACACCAACTTCTCACTGGGAGCCGGGGACCCCGCGATCCCATCCGATCCCGAAGGTATTTTTCTCACCAACACGGCAGGGACCATCGTCGACCGCTTCGAGGTTGGGAATGCCCTCAACTCCCCCACCTTCTCGACGCAACGCACCGATGTCTCCTTCGGTCGATATCCCACTCCCGAGGGCCTTGTCAGCGGTTACCTCCTTGTCCCCACTCCTGGGCCTTCTACCGTTCTCGGACCGGAAGGCCGTCACAATGGGCCCGGTGCGCTGGGCTTTACCGATCCTCCCAGCTTTGATGAAAACAGCTCCGCGCCAGGACTCTACTCGGATACCTCTGTGATCTCTAAAATAATTCCGCCAGGCTCCGGGGGCCTTGTCCATGTCACCTTTAACTGTGCCTCTCCCAGCCGCTATTCCGAGATCTACCGCCTCCCCATCGAGACCGACCATACGCTCGTGGTGCGGGCCGTCGCCGCCAAGCCGGGCTACTACCCCTCCTCCAGCATTACTCGTAGCTTCCTCTTCCGTGAAGATATCCTCGGAACGGCTCCCGCTGGCACCCTGCCGACCGACCACCAAGGTGCCCGCGATGCCACCACCGGAGAATTCCAAGGGTACCTTTACGGCTATCCCGAAGCCTCCGAGGACCCCGGATTTCCCCTTCTTTATAAAATGAATCCCTCCGTCATTCGCGACTTCAAGCCAACCCTCGAAACGGAACTCTCCGCTGTTCCTATCGTCTCGATCGTCAGTGATGTCTCCGACCTTTTCGATTCCACCAGTGCGGGCCTCTATCCCAACTCCGCAAAAACCTCCCCTGCCGGGGGCCTGGAAGCAGATCCCCGCTCCCGGGACTGGCAACGCCTCTGTTCCTTCGAGTGGATGGAGGAAGATGGTTCCGACTCCAAACAGGCCAATGCCTGCCTTGAAATGTCAGGAGACACCAGTGTTTTACAACAGGTCAGCCGCAAGCATAATTTCAAGCTCCGCTTCCATAGCAGCCATGGGCTGGACGAGATCAACTATAAACTATTTGACGATTCGCCGGCTCTCAGATTCACAGGCTTCGGACTCAAGAACCCCACGCAGGATTCCTGGGCCCAGCACAGCGGTATCGCTCCACTGCGACCAAATACCTTCAACTGGGCGATATACACCCAGGCCGCAACCTACTGCGGAGAAGGCTGGCTCCGGTCCGCCCACCGCCTCATGGGACACCCTGGCCCTCATCGCCGCTGGGTTCACCTCTTCCTCAATGGCATCTACTGGGGGCCTTATGAACTCACC
The DNA here is from genome assembly GCA_963925135.1 of uncultured Verrucomicrobiales bacterium. Lineage (GTDB taxonomy): Bacteria > Verrucomicrobiota > Verrucomicrobiia > Verrucomicrobiales > Akkermansiaceae > SW10. Next base: position 10,019 of record CAWUTG010000050.1, read on the forward strand.
GAAAGGGTCGATGATGATTATCTCGAACGATACTCTACAATCTTTGGTGACCTTGAATATGATGTCCTCAAAGAGTTGGGTAGTCACGAAGTAGAAGCTCCCGATGAAGACGAGATCCCTGCCGCGTCGCGCGTCCGCGACTTTGAGAACAAAGTGAGGGCCATCGATGGCTACACGGCGGGCTGGACCTCCTTGATCGCTGATTGCACCAGGCTCTATAACGCGGTATCCGCTGGCTCCTCTCTTCAAGTTCAGGATACGCTCTACAATCAGATCCTGACCCAAATCGATATCGACAACTACATCGACTACCTTCTTTGCTATTCATTTTCGGCAGCCACGGACTGGCCCAACAAAAACTACCGAATCGGGCGGCGGTCTGACGGAGGAGACCGCCGCTTTCGCTTCTACGTCTGGGATGCCGAGCTCTCTTTTGCCCCCGGAGGGAACCGGGGCAGCGAGCTGGCGGAGAATTGGGTCCGAATCATTTTAGAGAGTGGTCTCGGCGTCGCCAAGCCTCACCAATTGCTCTGTCTCTACAGCCGCTATCGCCAGCGTTTCGCCGAGCGCATTTCCTACCACTTTTTCGAGCAGCTTGCCGTGCCTGGCAGTGGGTGCCTCGCGTTCACCCCTTCCGGTGACCGGGCCGACCAACTTTTTCAGGATGAGATGGCGGACTTTCAATCCGTCCTTTATTCCGAGTCCGCCCGTTGGGGCGACTCCCGAAAAAACACCCCATTTACTTTCAGCGATCCGTCCTACCTCCCTGGAGACATCAGGAAGGGCGACTGGCAACGGACCACCAACTATATCCTGAACACTTGGCTCCCCCAGCGCCGCCGGGTCGTTTTTGACCATCTCGCCGGGCACGATCTCTACGTTGCGGTGAAGACCGCTGACGTTGACGATGTCACAATTCCGGGTGAACGCTCGCTGGTGGAACTCCTGGACCCTCCCCAAGTCGGGATCCCCTATTCGCACACCTTCGGGTTTATTGGCGGAGTCGGCCCTTACACCTTGAGTCTCGCCTCCGGAACCTTCCCGCCCGGACTTTCCCTTTCCGGAAACATTCTTTCGGGAATCCCGACGACAAGCGGGACGTCTCGATTTACACTGAAAGCAGTCTCCTCCGATGCCGTCCTCGGCACTCCCCGCCCCCTCGAAGGACTCACGCAAATCTCTCTCACCACGCAACCATGAAAATCCTCCCAATTCTCGTCCTTCCCCTCATCACCTCCGTCAGCGGCGTCACGATCCGTGTCGAAGGATACTTGGAAGGTGACGCAACTCCCGGTCCCGAACTCGGCGACACCATGGACTACTATAAATTCGAAGTCCTCACCACCGGTCCCGTTCGTATCGAAGTCGTCCCCGGATTCGGAGGTGCCCGCTATCATCTCGCGTAGTTTATCGGTCGTGAAGACGAATTTGCCCTCACTCCCATCGGCGTTCCCAGCAGAATTGATCCTCCCGGACGAGAAGAAAAACCGCAGTTTCTTGAGGGAATCTTTCCCGCTGGCACCTATGTATTCGCGACCACCGCAGGCGGCCGCACTTCTTATGACATCTTCGACGGTTTCGAAGCGGTCAATCGCGAGGGCGGTGGCTTCCAACGTGGCCCCTACCAATACGACATCACCGGCGACGTGCGGGGCTTGCAATACTGGGACGGCCATCTCGATGGCACCTTCACCGTCACCAACATCCCCGAACCCTCCAGCGCCCTCTTGCTTGGCATGGTGGCTCTTCTTTTCACTCGAAGGCGACGAGGGTAACCGCCTTGTTTTTCAGCAACCTTGCAAGGAAAACTTCATCTTGAATGCAAGGGAAGGATAGAAGAATCTCGGGACTCTCCAATGCCGCTTGTCTCGTCGCGCTACCTGCCTCCGCTTCCTTTCCGGGGCGGGCATTTTTCAACTATTTTCCCCACTCTCTTCCGGAGGGTTCCGACGCTTGCTTATGAGCGAAAATGTCTCGAACTCGCGGACGGCGATTTCCTCGATCTTGACTGGTCCCGCTTCGGTCACAAGCGCCTCGCCATCATTGGCCATGGACTTGAGGGAGACTCGCAAGCGAAGTATATCCGAGGAATGGCGCTCGCCCTGCAGAAACGAAATTGGGATTCCCTCGCCTGGAATTGCCGGGGCTGCGGTGGCTCGCACAACCGCCTTTTGCGATCCTATCACAGCGGAGTCAGCGGAGACTTGGGTTTTGTGATCGATCATGCCTTCGAGCAAGGATACCGCGAGATCTCGCTGGTGGGTTTCAGCCTCGGCGGAAACATCGTCCTGAAATACCTCGGCGAACAAGCGGGCGATATTCACCCCGCTCTCAAGTCTGCCGTCGCCTTCTCAGCCCCCTGCGACCTCACCTCCAGCTCTCTCCAACTCGGCGAGTGGCAAAACAAAATTTACATGAGCCGCTTCATGGATGGCCTCAAAGGAAAGGTCATTCAGAAGAACGAGGAGTTCCCCGGAAAACTCGATCTCAGTGAGCTCAAAAAGGTGAAAACCTTCGCCGAATTCGACGACCGCTTCACCGCTCCGCTCAACGGCTTCATCGATGCCCGTGATTACTGGAAGAAAGCGAGCAGCAAACCCTACCTCGCTAACATCAGTATCCCAACCCTCCTCATCAGCGCTCTCAACGATCCCTTCCTGCCACCTGCATGTTATCCTGAAGAAATTGCCAGAATGAGCCGCCACTTTCATCTCGAGATTCCAAAACACGGAGGTCATGTCGGCTTCGCCAGCCGGGGCGAAGAGTATTGGTCGGAGACCCGGTGCTGTGAATTTCTAGATGAGCTTTAAGTGGATCCCCTCACTTCGAATTGGTATCGCGCATCATTTCACGCAGCACGATGATCTTGAGCCACAGTTTATTTGAAAGTGAACTGGAGAGGGTTTCGATCTCGGTCACGGCATCGAGCACGACGCGATCCCGCAGGTTTTGCGCGTAGTAAGCCGCGAGTTTCCCAATGATGGAAAGGAGGTCTCCCGAGAAATCGAGATACTCGGCGAGCGCGGCATCGCTGCGAACCGTCCGACGATCGGGAACGGGCGCGGCCATGCGATCAAGCCCGGGATCCTTGTTGATCTGATGCAGATCAACGAGGTGGGCCAGTGATCGAAATTCCACAAGAGCATCCAAGGAGTGATTTCGTCGCAAACGATTCTCCAGCCCCACGAGGAAAATAATCCCTCCGGTGAGAATCAACAGTAGATGTAGGCCGGCATCGGTTGCTTCTAAAAAATGGCCCAGATTATTGACCTCTTCACTGAAGGACAGCAACACGGAGAAGAGAAGCGGCCCCGATAAGACCGCCACGACAAGGAGGCCCACCATGATCCGCAGAAAAATCTTCGGCTTCACGATTTCAGGCACCCGCGCCACCGTGCCCTCGGCAACTGCCGCCACTTCATTCTCAAAGGCCACCTCGATAAACCACTGCGAATCGCCCGCGAGTTTCGCGTTCGGAAATTTCGAAGTCGCACTATGCCCGATCACGAGATCGCCGCCCTTGGATACCCCACCTCCCATGATGTTGCCCGAACGACCATCAATCCCGGCCCCCCGGATAGGTCACCGTAAGCCCGCCCTCATGACAGACCATTCCCAGAGGATGAGGAAAGAGGATTTGCGAATACACCTCCCAGACCAGAGAACTCCACCACTGATTTGTGGGAGTCGGCCCTTCTAAGTGATCGCTCTTATAAATGACCGCGGGAAGAGCTTCACAAATCGCGGGTTTTTCCAAGATGTAGCCTCCGGGGCCAACGGGAACAATTTCGAACAGACTTCCAGCAGTGGAGGAAGATAAAACAAGGGCACAAATGGCGAAGGCGTTGGATTCATGCGGATCAAAAAATGGGGGCGTGACAAAGGATACCGTTGCAGTATTTTGCATTTTTAGAAGCGCGATGTTTTTTCCGGCATTAGCTCTTCCTCTTGCCATCATGTCTCAAGCAATTCAGAGTTCTAACAGATCATAAAATCGAATGGCAGAAGTGAATCAACAAATGATCGCCGACAAACTGGCCCTCTCCAAGGCTACTGTTTCCCGGTGTTTCACCAACCACGCCGGAATCAGCCCCTCGACAAGGGCACGTGTCTTCCAGTTGGCAGCAGAAATCGGCTACAAGCACCTGGAAAACCGCTCCCCGGCGGCCCGGACCAAGACAAGGCAACCCAAATTCACGGTGCTCATCTGCAGTGATACCGAGGAATACTTTCGAGGCGGATACGAAAGCCCGGGAGAAGAGATCCTTGCCGGAGTTTCGGAATATGCCCAGATCCACAATATTCAAATGGGGGTCCACTTTATCCCTCCGACCGTGACTGACCTCGACGATCCGGTATTCCGCCAGATCAAGGAACTCCGCTCAAAAGCAAATCGGGGAGTCCTGCTCATTTACCCTTTTCCAGAATCCTTCGTCGCCCAAGTCGCCGCCAAACTGCCCTTGGTTTCACTCGTGGAACAACAGAACAGCAGCGCCATCGATTGTGTCGATGTGAATCACTACGATGGAATTTCTTCCGTGGTTGACCATCTTGCGCAGGCAGGACACAAGCGGATCGGTTTCTACACTCGGGACTATGCCATTGAAGCCAGTTGGTCCTTCAGGCGCTATGGTGCCTTCGTCGAAAAAATGGCACGGCTGCGGCTCAAAATTCACCCCAAAGACGTGATCGGAATGTTTCCTGGAAACGTCTCCAGTGTCCCGCATGGCGTCCAAGCCGTAACAACTCAAACCCGCGACGGAGTGACGGCCTGGATTTGCGCGGCAGACCACCAGGCCTACGATCTCATTGGCGGATTGAAAAAAGAAGGCCTGCGAGTCCCCCGTGATGTCTCCGTCACTGGATTCGATGGCATCGGAAAAAGCTCGGGCGCCTTCCCCTCTCTCACCACCGTCGAAATTCCTTTCCGCTCCATCGGAATGACCGGGGCCGAGAGATTGGCCGCCAGAATCCGCAAGCGATTTGGCGGAGAACAACGCGTTTATATCTCTGGAAACCTGAGACCTGGAAAAACGGTCGCAAGTCCTAAGCTCTAAGAGAACAGCTCTCCGAGTCGCGATCTTTCCGATAATCTTGGGGCGCCCCTGCCCTCTCACACGGAAAACTTTCGCCATTCCGTTAATGCAATTTTATGCACTTTTAACTTGTGGAGGCCTGATTCATGAGCTTGATTCACTTTGACTTAGAATTTGATGCATCCATGAAAAAAGCGTACACTCTCTCCCTCCTCCTCCCCACTCTCGCGCTTCCCTGCGCTGCCGACCTCTTCCCGAACGGCGATTTTCAAGACGGAAACACTTCGTGGGTGGAAGTCGGCGTCGGCGGCACCTTCGTCTTCAGTTATCCCCCTTCGGGAGGCTCCCCCAATAGCGCTACCCCCGATGAGGGCTTTGGTATCATCGATCACAGCTCCGATAACGGAGGTTTTGGAATCTGGGTTGGAAATGATGAAACCCCATTGCTCTTAGCCGACCTCAATCTGGAAGCTGGCAAGACCTACAACTTCAGCCAAGACATGAAGATCCTTTCCGGATCCAACCTTGGAGGATTCAAAATCGACTTCACCAATGGCGGCGCCGGCGCTGGAACCAGTGGCGAAAAGTATCCCACCGTCATTGGTGAGGGCACCACATGGGAGACATACACCTTTGAAATCCCCATCCCCTCCGGAGTGGATGGCTTTAAAGTGGTCCCGCTCTGGGGCCCCGGCTCCTCGATTGCCTTCGACAACATCGGCTTCGACCCCACCCCCGTCCTCCCTCCTGTCGAGCCGCCAGTCATCGAACCGAGCAGAGAGCCTCAATTGACAGAAGGCACGCTCGTCACTTGGATTCCCGGGGACGACGGCAAATTCTACCAACCCCAGTCATCGCAAGATGATACGACATGGGCTGATCTCGGTCCTGCCTTTTTTGGCACCGACACCACCACAATTCTCGACCCGAACTCCGCCCCCTTCTACCGGGTTCTGGAAAAAAAACCAGCGGGTGAACAAGCATTAATCAACGGAGACTTCGAGAACGCTGATATTAACGCACCTAATTGCCCCGAAAGCTGGGCTTGCCTTTCCACTTCCGGGCAATTCCCAACCCGGATTGAAACTGATTCATTTTCAGGCTCGGCCTCGATTCGCCTCGCCGTCCAAAACGACGGCGGTGGTGCCCCAAAGCAAGCTGAGATCCAACAAAATCTCGGAGCCGTAGGCGGTTTTGTAACCCCCGGAGAAACCTACACCTTCTCCTTCCGTGCAAAGCAAATCAGCTCAGGAGTTAGCTACGTTCAAAACTACCGCCTGCAATGGTTTGATGATGGAGGAGCTCCCATCAACGGCGCAGACGTTGGTTTTAACGCATTTAGCGGTGGAGAGGGATCTTGGGCGGAAATCTCTGCAGCAAATCTCGTCGCGCCCCCTCAAGCCGCGAGCGTCTTCATCCAGATCTTCGGAGCCACCGGCGCCGTCGCAGGAGACGCCGCCAAAGGTGAAGTACTCATCGACAACGTCAGCCTTTCAATCGGTGCCGCGACCCAACCTACGGCACTAGCAGCGACCACCGGCCCGGGAATCGGAGTCACCTTACTCACCAAGACAGGCGTTACCTACAAGGCTCAACAGTCAGAAGATCTCGAGACCTACGAAGACCTTTCCGGAACCTTCACTGGCAATGGCCAAGTAGTTGGAGCAGGCATCCCCGATGGAGGTCCCTCCCACTTCTTCCGCATCCTCAAAGTTGAAGAAGAGGCCAACTAACGTCTAACCCACTTCGTCACCATCGACACCGTCCACTGAAATTTTCGAGCGGTCTCTCTAATCAAAAACGGCTCGTCGGTCACTTCGATTAAATCGAAGTCACCGGCGAGTTCTTTTTTGAGCCAATCGAGCGTGCGTCCTTCAGGCCAATGCTCCTTGGAAGTGAACTCCTCCAGCCAGGTGCAGGGCGTTGCCAGCACAAGCTCTCCCCCCGGAGTCACCAAATCATGGAGTCTCTCTAAAAACCTTCTCGGCTCCGGAAGCCGGCAGACCAGATTCGCCGCATGCACCCGGTCAAAGCTCCCGAGATCGGGACGCAAATCCATCGCATCACCCACCTCAAATCGAATCCTCTCTGACGAAATCCCCTCTGGGATTCCAACTTCAAGCCGGGTTGTTTCGCCAGCCTCTTCGAGCCGGTCAAAACGCAGTAATTCGCCCTGTCTAATACGCTCGGCTGATTCGATAAAAGCGAGGGAAAAATCGATGCCAATGACCTCTCTGGCATTCCGACTGAGTTCAAAAGTCGACCGTCCAACCGCACACCCCACATCAAGGGCACGGCCCACTTCGCCCCCGGAAAAATGCCCCACCGTCCGCACCGGGAAATCGAGGGCTGAATTCGGACCACCTGGCCAATTGATTATTTCTTTAGGTTTTCCGAAATGAAAGAGAAGATATTCCCCGACATACCTTCCGGTTTCGTAAACGTCGCTCATTGCCTAATAATCAGGACCAAACACCCGTTTTGTCGACCCCCATCCTCTTCAAATAGCTCGTCGTGTTCAAAAAAATCGAATTGTTTTTTGAACAGATCGAAGCACGGCTTGTCTGAATATCCGAAGCTGCAAAATGCAGGGTTTAACCGCCAGAATTCAGAATTCGAACAGACCATGAACCTCCCCATGACAACTTTACTCGCTCTCGGCATCGCCGCTGGCAGTCTCGTGTCATGCAGCTCCGTGAAGACGGCAATGTCCAGCGCAGCGAAACCGGTTCAAAATCTCTCGAAGCTGAATGCCAACGATTGGAAGATGTTCAAGTTGCGCGACTTACGCCGCGACACCCCCCCGATCGTTCAAGTTCGCCCCGGCGACTTGAAGAAACTGAAAACAGGCGAGGATCATATCCTCGCTTGGAACCGTTCCCACCGCTCCTCAAAACGCGCCCTTGGATCTCCCACGGGTGCCTTCTTTATGCCCGAGAACTTTGATCTGTCGTCCCTCCCGGATAGCGGCTTTACTGGCACCTACGGCGTTCTACCTTCGCTTAGCCCGGATGGCAGTCCAGGTGCAGAGGTCGGTGGGGAGCTGGGAACCCCCTCCGGGGAACTACCTTCAGTCGATTAGCCGGGGCATTAGTAAAACTGCTAAAAAACGTGAATTCGCGTGAGTTGGGAGTTTCCAGATCCGCCATCCTGAGGTAAAGCCTCCCCACCATGCTCAAGGCCGGAATCGTAGGAATGCCCAATGTTGGCAAATCCACCCTCTTTAATGCTCTCACGCGCTCCCGTAAAGCCGAGGCCGCAAACTATCCCTTCTGCACCATCGACCCCAACGTGGGAATGGTCGTCGTCCCGGATGAGCGACTCGACACGCTCTCACAGATGTCTAACTCGACCAAGGTCATCCCAACCGCCATTGAGTTCGTTGATATTGCCGGACTCGTAGAGGGGGCCTCCGTCGGAGCCGGACTCGGCAACAAATTCCTCGCCACGATTCGCGAAGTGGATGCCATCGTCCAGGTCGTCCGCTGTTTCGAAAACGAAGACATCATTCACGAACTCGGAACTGTCGACCCCACCCGCGACATCGAGATCATCAACTCCGAACTCATCCTCGCCGATATCGGTTCCTTAGAAAAACGCCGAATCTCCCGCGAGAAAAAAGCCAAATCCGGAGACAAGCTCTCCAAACAGGAAGTCGAACTCATCGACAAGCTCATGCCCCACCTTGATGCCGGGAATCCTGCCCTCACTGCCGATCTCAACGATGACGAGCTCAAGCTTCTCAAGGACTTTTTCCTGCTCTCCTCCAAGCGCACCATCTTCGCCTGTAACGTCAACGAAGATGAACTTGCCGGAGCCGTCAGTGATCCCGCAGCCCACCCGCTGGTTTCAAAGGTCAAAACCTTTGCTGCCGAATCCCAGGGAGCGGAGATTATTGTCATCTCAGCCAGAATTGAAGAAGAACTCGTCGAACTCAGCCCTCAAGAATCACAGGAATTTCTCAGTGACATGGGCGTCACTGACTCGGGCGTTTCGGAGCTCATCAAGTCTGTCTACCACCTCCTTGGCCTGAGGACCTATATCACCACCGGTGTCCAGGAAACCCGAGCCTGGACGATCACCGCCGGCGACAAAGCACCCGCTGCCGCCGGAGTGATTCATGGCGATTTCGAACGCGGATTTATCGCGGCTGAAGTCGTTCATTACAACGACCTCGTCACCCTCGGCTCCAAGGCCGCAGCCCGCGAAGCCGGAAAACTCCGCATCGAGGGCAAGGAGTATGTCGTCAAAGATGGCGATGTCGTGGAATTTCGTTTCAACGTGTAACAGCTCTCACCACGCATTCCTCAACCCTGTCGGCTTCTTTTTTTGCCGCAGGGTTTTTTAGTGGATAAATAATCTCTCCAGAATCGCTGCATCTGTGGATTTCCTCCTTTCCAATCAAATCATCCATTCTAGCGTCCCTAATTATGCGAATCATCACGCAACTCATTCTACCCTTCCTGCTTGGCTCTC
>CAWUTG010000051.1:0-84713 GCA_963925135.1 uncultured Verrucomicrobiales bacterium
GACCACGAGCATCCGCGTGGGACTCTTGGCGGCATGGCGCTCGAACCAGTGGCCCAGGATCTCAATCACCCCCGTTCGCTCCAGGGCCGCACTCAGCACAAACATGCATGCCACCGTAATGGGCGCCGGATGGGCGAAGACCCGCAAGGCGTCAGAGTTGAATGTCCGCAAGGCTTCCTTTAAGGCCTCGCCCGTCAGCTCTGTCCCGGGAGTCGGGACAGCAATGGGCAGAACCCCAATTAGGACACAGATCACCAGGGCTGCGATCGCCACCACTTCAGGGGGAAGCCACTCGCGCACAAAGGCCGCAAAGACTAAAAGAACGAGCACTCCGAGAGCGATTTGTTGCCAGGCTTCAACCATGATTGGATTCGTTAAGATTGTGACTGGCCAAGGCGGTGCTGAAAACTCTAAATCAAGGGAGTTGTGAATCCCTTCCTCCCACCGGCCCCGCCAGACCTCGGACCAGACCATACCAAACGTCATCGGATCGAGTGTGGCGAGCGGTTTCACCAAGCCTGCCTTGAGCTTTCGCAATCATTGTGGATCCAGGGAAAACCAGCCCAAGCTATTCTTCAGCTCAATAAAGCCGCGATGGTCATCCCCTCCCCGGCTCCTTATGCAGCCCTCGTCTGGTTTCTTGAGCATCGCAAGAAAGACCTCTTTATCGGGAACCCCGTCCGGCACTTCCAACATCTCGCCTCCAGGATGTCCGGCGAGAATGCCGGGCCCCGCGCCTGGCGGGCCTGGGCCTGCTTCCATCTGGCACTCGAAGTATTGCCCGGGAATGACCACCCTAAAGACCTCGTCCAAATCGAAAAGGAAGGCCTGCGGATCCCTTCAGTCGTGGAAATCTTAAAAAATCTCCCTCAAGCGGACTCATCCAGCTTGCCCGTCGGATCGGTCCTCGCTAGAACCGCCTCCGTCAGCGCCCATAGCTCAACCGGATAGAGCATCGCACTTCTAATGCGGGGGTTGCAGGTTCAAGTCCTGCTGGGCGTGCCACTCTTTCTTTTATCCATGTTCATTGTTTTTGAAGGCATCGACGGGACCGGGAAATCGACGCAAGTCAACCTTCTGGCCAAGGCTTTGCGGGCGGCAGGGCATGAGGTAATTACCTCGAAGGAACCCACCGACGGCCCGCATGGCACGCGTCTTCGTCAGTCAGCCGACACAGGCCGGCTTTCTCCTCAAGAAGAGCTCGACCTCTTCCACCTGGATCGCCGTGGGCACGTTGAAAACCTGATCAAACCGGCCTTGGCACGGGGAGCTTTTGTCATCCTCGATCGTTACTTCTTCTCCACCATGGCTTACCAAGGCGTTCGTGGATTTGATCCCACCGAAATCCGGAGAATCAACGAAGCTTTTGCCCCCCTCCCCGATCTGGTCTTCATCCTGGAACTCGATCTTGATACCGCTCTAACGAGGATTGGAGTGCGTGACGGGGAGGCAAACGAATTCGAACAACGTGACTCACTCCAAAAATGCCATGATGTTTTCGCGGCCCTCGATGACCCGTTTATCCGGAGAATTGACGCCAGGCAGACCTCGGCTGAAGTTCACGCCCAGGTTCTAAAGAGTCTCCCAACCCGGGCAGATTGAGGCCAAGGCCCAACAATCTTCCAAAATCAGAATGGCGGCTTGTCATCGCACCTGAGAACGGTCAAAAACACTTCATCATGAGTGAAGCATTTGCAGATACCGATCCCGCCAATCCCTATTCCGACTCCCCGGCCGCAAAATCTGCCGCCTCGGACCTTCGGGCAGCAGCCGAAGGCAAAACTCCACCACGGACTTTAAGCGCGACCGAGGAAAAAGCCCGCGCTCTCAAAGAAGCCGCAGCCCGAAAGGCCAGCCAGCTCCGTGACTTTGCCGGAGAGAAGGCCCAGGACCTAAAAACCGCCGCCACTGACAAAATCGGCTCAATTCGTGAAGGCGCTGAAGAAACTGCCAGCCAACTCAAAGGCTCGGCCGGCGAACAGTGGCAGGACACGCGGGTCAAAGCCCGCGAACTCCACGCCTCCATGGAGGACTACGTCCGGGCCAACCCGACAAAAGCGATTCTCACCGCAGCTGGAATCGGGCTCATTCTCGGACTCATTTCACGTCGTTAATCGCGACGAAACACAATGGCATTTCGCCGACAAAAATCATCTCTCACAGGGGCCGAACCAGGCCTAAAAGAGGAGCTTGCGTCATTCGCCAAGGGACTCAAATCCTATCTGGGTGCGCGGAGTGAGCTTCTGGCTATCGAAGCCAAAGAAGCCGCCGCGATTCTGGGGAAAAAGGCAGGTCTGGGAGGCCTCGCCATCTTTTTTCTAGTCTTCGGCTATCTGCTCTTCCTGATTTTTGGAATCGGGATCATCGGCCAGGTGCTCAATCCCAATACCAGCCCAGACCTCAGAACCTGGGTAGGAGGGGCGCTCATCCTCGCATGCTGTCACCTCTTGGCAGGTATCTTCCTGCTGATGATTCAAAAGCGCACCAAAGTGAGCGCCGAACTCTTCGAAGTAACCCGGGCTGAACTCAAAAAAGACCAGGAATGGCTGAACAACGAAAAAGAGAGCTAGTCGCCCAACTTGCGATTGCCCGCAGCGAAATCACGGTCTCCAAGACCCGAATCTCACACGAAATGAATCTCGGCCGCCAGCTCAAAAAGTCCTTCCAAAGCCACCCACTCGGCTGGTTTGCAGGGACAATGGGTGCCGCCACCCTTCTCGGCGTCTTGGGGCGTCGCCGGGTCACGGTCAAACAACCGCGCAAGCGATTCAGAACGATCCGCTGGCTCTTCGGAATCGGCTTCACCCTCGTGAAGCCTACCTTGACAGCCCTGGTCATAAACCGGGCGAAAGAAGAGGCTGAAAAACGCCTCGGAACAGCATCCTTGAAATCGATGCTTGGCGGCCCCTCCCAAAAGTGATTCTTCTTACTCAACGCACCTTTTTAAGAGAACCTCTCTATCGTACTAAACATCCATGTCACAACACGAAGTCCTCGCACACGTTGACGAGTATCTGCAGATCGGAATCGAATACGATTGTTCCGATATCCACCTTCCAACAGGCTATCCACCCGCATGGCGGCGATTTGGAACACTTTCTCCCATTTGGGATTCACACGCCCCGCTGACGGCAGAAGACACCGAACGTCTCGTCAAATCATTCCTCGATGACCGTCGTTGGGAGCACCTCCAAAGGGTCGGCGATATTGACTTCGCTTACGCTTCCCCTGCCGGTCGCTTCAGAGCTTCGGTGGTCAAGCAGCGTCTCGGCCTCGAAATCGTCTTCCGTATTATCTCGACCAACATCCGCACGATGGAGGAGCTTCAACTCCCCATCGGCCACATCAAGCCACTTACCCGTTACCAGAACGGACTCATCTTGATCACCGGATCCGTCGGATCTGGCAAATCAACGACAATGGCCTCCCTGGTAGACTTCATCAACCGCGACCGTGTTGATCACATTCTCACCCTTGAGGATCCCATCGAGTATGTTTTCGAATCCCGAGGCTGCCACGTGAACCAACGTGAAGTCGGCGAACATACCCAGTCCTTTCCACGTGCCCTCCGTGGCGCTCTCCGGGAAGACCCCGATGTGATCATGGTTGGAGAAATGCGCGACCTCGAAACCATTTCGCTCGCCCTGACGGCGGCAGAAACCGGTCACCTCGTTCTTGCCACCCTCCACACCGGAAACGCCCCGCGAACCCTCGACCGTGTTCTCGACGTCTTCCCGGTCGACCAACGTGACCAGATTCGCATCATGGTCTCCGAGTCACTCCGTGGCATTATTTCCCAGCAGTTGGTTCCACGGGCCGATGGCTCGGGACGGGAGCTTGCTCTCGAAGTGCTCGTGAATACTCCGGCCGTAGCCGCGACGATTCGTGATGGTAAAACCTTCATGCTCCCCGGTATCATGCAAACCGGTAAAAACGTGGGGATGATCACCATGGATGAGTCCCTGAGAAATCTCTATCTTAAGGGCCTAGTTGCACAGGAGGAGGTCCTCTACCGATGCGAGGACAAGCAACAGATGAAACTCTTCTTTAAGTCCTAACCCACCTTTAACTTTTCAGATTATTATGGCGACCATTGACAGCTATTTCCAATACCTCGTTGAAGTGAAGGGTTCCGACCTTCACCTTTCCGAAGGCTCTCCGCCCAAAGTTCGCGTTCACGGATCCGTGAGTGCTATCCCCGATCAACCCATCCTCGAGGGCGATGATTTCAAAGCCCTTCTCGGCGAAATCTGCGAGCCCGCAGCCTTTGCGCAATATCTCGAAGAAGGCGACCTCGACTTTGCCTACGAGATGGATGAAGAGTCCCGATTCCGATGCAACTACATGAAGCAGCAAAATGGCCTCGGGGCTGTGTTCCGTCTCATTCCAACTGAGATTGCTTCGATTGAGGACCTCAACCTTCCGCCCGTGATTAAGGAATTCGGTCACATGCGTTCCGGTCTCGTCCTCGTGACCGGCCCCACCGGATCTGGTAAATCAACCTCGCTCGCGGCCCTGATTGACTACATCAACAGTAACTTCAGCCGTCACATCATCACGATTGAGGAACCCATCGAATTCGTTCACAAGAGCAAGCAATCCATCATCACCCAGCGTGAAGTTCCCATCCAGACACCCGAGTTCTCGGATGGACTGCGGGCCTGTCTTCGTGAGGATGCCGATATTGTCCTTGTGGGAGAGATGCGTGACCTTGAAACCATTTCACTCGCACTGACTGCTGCTGAAACCGGACTTTTGGTTTTTGGAACGCTCCACACCAACAACGCCCGTAAGACGGTTGACCGTATTATTGACGTCTTCCCTTCCGACCAGCAATCGCAGGTCCGCACCATGCTTGCGGCCTCTCTCCGGGGTGTCGTTGCCCAACTTCTATGCAAGCGGGTCGATAAACCCGGTCGTGTCGCGGTGAACGAAATCCTCTTCGCGACTCCCGCTGTTGCCGCCATTATTCGTGAAGGTGCTACCCAGAAACTCTATGACGTCATTATTGGTGGCAAGGCCCTGGGGATGCAGTTCATGGACGATGCGATCTGGGACAAGCTCCAGGAGGGAATGATTTCCCCGCAAGAGGCTTACATGAAGTCCATTGAAAAACCCCGATTTGCGCCCTTCCTACCGGAATCGGAGAAGGCGCTCGCAAATGCCTCCGGTGGCTAGTCTTAGTGCTAGATTTCGACTCAACCGCCCGTAGGTTAAACCCTGCGGGTTTTTTATTACCCTCAACAAAAATAAGGATCAAAATAAGACAGAATTGTTTATTGTATCCGGCATTCAACTTAAGTAATAAAACCCTATGACCAACCAGACCACCCGACGCCAAGTCATCAAGACAGGCTCCGCTGCCGGAGCACTTGCAGCCGTGAGCTTTCCTCACATCGCCAAAGCTCAGGCTGGTAATAACGACACCATTAAAATCGGCCTCATTGGCTGCGGAGGTCGCGGCTCAGGAGCCATCGTTCAGGCACTGAAAGCTGACACGAACACCAAACTTTGGGCCATTGCAGACGCCTTTCAACAGCCCGTAGAGCGCTGCCTCAAGAGCATCGCCTCTTTCGAAGACCGCTCAAAAGTCCCAAGTGAACGTCAGTTTGTGGGCATGGACAGCTTCAAGGAAGTTATAGCCTCCGGCGTCGACATCGTCATTCTCACGACTCCTCCGGGATTTCGTCCTCAACATATCGCCGCTGCTGTCGAAGCCGGACTTCACATGTTTGTCGAAAAACCGATGGCAGTCGACCCAGCGGGACTCCGCTCGGTGCTTGAATCCGTCAAGAAGGCGAAGGCCAAAGGCCTCACTATTCAAAACGGTTTCTGCTGGCGCTATCATCCCGGCACCTTGGAAGCTTACACCAGAATCAATGCGGGGGAATTCGGTGCCGTCAATTCGGTCTATGGAACCTACCTCGCCGGCCCGGTCCGCCCTCTTTCCAACGACGCAAAGAAGCCGGAAGGAATGGGTGGGGTCGAATGGCAGGTCGCCAACTGGATCAATTTTGACTGGCTTTCCGGTGGACCTCTCATGGAGCAGGCCATCCACACGACCGACAAAATTGCGTGGGCCATGGGTGATGCCATCCCGGTCGCGGCCGTTGGCACTGGTGGTAAAATCGCCCGGACCGATCCGGGTAATGTTTACGACCACTACAACGTTACTTACGAATACGCGAACTCCGTCTTCTGCCACCTTGGTCAACGCCAAATCCAAGGCGTTCACACCGAAACCATCGATCGCGTGAACTGCGAAGGAGCTGTCGTCGTGGGACCGGGACGCTGCTTCGCCAAGGACAAGACGGGTAAACTAATTTGGCGCTCCAAAGCGGAAGCCGGCGTCGAGCAAGACATGTATCAAGTCGAGCACAACCAACTCTTCAAATCCCTTCGTGCTGGAAAGGTCATTAATGGCGGTGATCACATGATTAATTCGACTGCCCACGCGATGCTGGGCGCCTTGGCGGCCCAAACTGGAAAACGCCTAACTTGGGACGATCTTTGGAACTCCGACCTGGATCTTGCTCCGGACGGCTTGAAATACGAGGACGACTTCAAGCATGCTCCCGTCCCTGTTCCCGGAGTCTTCAAAATCTAGTCTCTCACCATTCTATGCGCCTCCATACCATCAACGGTAGGAGGCGCTTTTGCGTCTCTCTGAATCGGCTCTATCGTTACCTTTATGAAATCATCCTCCGTTCTTTTTGCCGGATTTACGCTCTCTCTCTCCAGCCTCATCGCCGATGAAGCAAAATCCTCAGTGACGATCCTGCCTCAAAAGCCAGATGAATTCCCGGTGCCCGAACAACTGGAATTGAGTAAAAAAATCCACGCCTTGATCGTCAAAACAGCAAAGGACGAGGCCGGAAAACGATACGAGGTGAAGGTTTCAAAGGCTGATAACCTCCCGCTCAAACTTCTCCCCATTCCTGGTGGAGAATTCCTCTTTGGTGGCAAAAAGAAGGTGAAAATCGCCCCCTTTTGGATGAGCGAGACGGAGATCACCTGGGCCCACTACGACCCTTTCTGGCAAAACGATCCGGAATTTAAAAACCCCCGAAACAAGGACGGCACCATCGATCTCGATAACGAGCGCTACACCACGGATCAGGCTGATCTTACCAAGGTGCCCTTGGTTGATGCCGTCTCACAACCAACGACGCAATATCACGACATGTTTGTCCAAAATAGCTTCAAACATGGACCAAAGTTCCCGGCGATGGATATGACCAACCTCGCCGCCTCAAAATTTTGTCAGTGGCTCTCGGCGCAGACTGGACACTTTTACCGTCTCCCCACCGAAGCCGAATGGGAATACGCCTGTCGTGCCGGAACCACCACCGCATACTCATTCGGTGACGACACCTCCAAGTTGGGCGAATACGCTTGGTTTGCTGACAACAGCGAATTCACAGACAGTGGCTTGTTCACCTACAACGAAGTGGCTCAAAAGAAGCCGAATCCTTGGGGCCTTTATGACATGCATGGAAACGTTGGAGAGTGGACCATCGAGGCCTTTGAAGAGGATTCGATCAGCTCCCTAAAGGATGGGGTGGCCGGACCTTGGCGCATTCCCACAAAACGATACCCCCGGGTAATTCGCGGGGGTTCCGCTAATGATGATGCCGAAGTTTTGCAGTCTTCCGCTCGCAAAGCCTCGTCGCCAGAACTGAAGTCCCAGGATCCGCAAATCCCTAAATCCGTCTGGTACCATACCGACGGTCAGCATATTGGGCTCAGAGTCATCCGTCCGGTTGACATTCCCTCCGCAGAGGAAATGCACCTTTTCTGGAATACCGATGCCCGAACTGACGAGCTCAATAAAGAGGATCTCTAAAGCCTGGCATATTGTTGAAGGAGCTTTAAGCGCTCCAAGGCAGCTCCATCGTTGAGCAAGCTCTGGGCGAGATCGATTCCCTTGGCAAGGTCATCCGCAAGGCCGGCACAGGCAATGGCCGCTCCGGCATTGAGGGCGACCATATCTCGTTTCGGTCCGCTAACTTCGCCCGAAAGAATTCCTTGGAGAATATCGGCGTTCAAAGCCGCATCACCTCCCTGCAAGGATTCCACACTCGCAATTTCCAGCCCCACATCAGTCGGGAGGACTTCTTCATCGACCAAGTCCTGGTAACGCCCGGCTTTACAAATTCGCGTAATTCCCATCAAACTCATTTCGTCGACCACCCGGCCATCAGAGGTGGTTCCGTTCACGACCCACGCGCTGTCCCGTTCCAACCGTTGCAGAATTTCTGCGAAGACCGGACAGAGCCTGTTCTCAAAAACTCCGATCAATTGACACTCGGGATTGGCCGGATTCAGAAGCGGCCCGATAAGGTTGAAAATCGTCCGTTGCCCTTCCTTGGCCAGTTGCTTCCGAACGGGAGCAACGGCTTTGAACGCCGGGTGGTATTTCGGAGCAAAAAGAAACCCCACCCCGGCTTTTTCAAGACAGATCCCGACTTGCTCCGACGGTAGATCAATCGCGATCCCCAAAGCTTCAAGAACATCTGCCCCGCCGCTTTTTGAAGTGATCCCGCGGTTTCCATGTTTAATGACCACCGCCCCGGCTGCGGCCACCACAAACATACTTGTTGTCGAAACGTTGAAGAGATCGAGCTTGTCCCCTCCCGTCCCACAAACATCAATCGTTGGGCCTTGGAAGGAATGCCCGAGAAAAGCCGGCTTCTCAGCCTTCTCTAAAAAGACCGCGACAAATTCGGCAATTTCAGCCGCCGTTTCACCCTTCTGGGCAAGTGCTTTCAACAATCTGGCTTTCTTTGAGACATCACCTGATTCCTCGAGAAGGAATTCGGCCGCCACTGCGATTTCGCGCGGAGCGAGATCCCCTTTGTTCTCCAAGTGCTGAATTAAGGTGTTCATAAGGGTAGGCTAACACACCATGATGATCGATCCAAGAAGATCACGGTCCCACCCTCATTTTCAATCGATATCAATAATAGCCGCGTCGCTACGCTTCAACTTTGGTAACACCAACCAATTGGCCACGAGCACAATCGAGGGTCAAAATCTCGATTCTGGAATCTTCCCTCTCTTCATCAAACGCCAGAATCAAGTCTGCACCTTACCTCCCGAATCGGCAGGTCAAAAAATCTCTGGATCGCCATCCAATACCAGCGATGGCGGATAATTTCCACTCGCGCGGCTCGTTCTCTGAAGTGCTGTTCCCTGGGCCGAAATATCCACCAACGATGACGCCACCCTTTAAAAGAGAAGAGAATCAGCACCCATGCTGTCAGACCGAATCCCACCGATGGCGATACTTGGCAGAACATTGATTCCTATAAGAAAAAAGAACCTCTTGCACGAACCCTCTGCCTACCCTCTAATCCTGCCGCCTTGACGAACGCCATTCTCGCTCTTGAAGACGGTCGCACTTTCCGCGGTCGTGCCTTTGGTCATTCCGGAACTACTTCCGGAGAAATTTGCTTTAATACCTCGATGACGGGGTATCAGGAGATCATTACCGATCCTTCCTACCGTGGGCAAATTGTAACGATGACCTACCCTTTGCAAGGGAACTACGGAATTAACCCGGAGGATGCCGAATCGGCTAGCCCCCACGTGCGAGGATTCGTCGTGGGTGAGCTTTGCGAGATTCCCTCTTCCTGGAGATCCCAGCAGTCGCTTGCGGACTATTTCACGGAACACAAAATCATCGGGATCGACGAGATTGACACCCGGGCCCTTACCAAGCACCTGCGCTCAAAAGGCGCGATGCGGGCAGTCATCACCTCCGAACTTTCTGAAGAAGAGGCTATTCAGGCCGCCCTCGATTCCCCTCCCATGGCAGGTAGCGACTTCGTGAAGGAGGTTTCCACCGAAGAAGACTACCTTTGGAGTGGTGAGTCACGCCTTTGGACCATTCCCAGCGTCACCACCGGACAGGAGACCAACTACATCGAGCTTCCGCCCGTAAAATACCGCATCGTCGCCTACGATTTCGGCATTAAATACAACATTCTCCGTTCACTCCGTCAGGCCGGATTCGAGGTTGAAGTCGTCAACTCCCGCACTCCGGCAGCGACTGTTCTCGCCAAGAACCCCGATGGCGTCTTCCTCTCGAATGGCCCCGGAGATCCAGCGGCCTTGACTTATATTCACGAGGAAGTGAAACAGCTGATCGGCAAAGTGCCTGTCTTCGGAATCTGTCTTGGTCATCAGATCCTGACCCACTGCTACGGAGGCAGCACCTATAAACTCAAGTTTGGTCACCGTGGTGGAAACCATCCCGTAAAGGATCTTCGCAGCGGCAAGGTCGCCATCACCGCGCAGAATCACGGATTCGCAACGGATGATCAATCCCTGCCGGATTACGTGGAGGTCACACACCTCAATCTCAACGACAACACTGTTGAGGGGATGCGAAGCACCAAGGACCCCGTCTTTTCGGTACAGCACCACCCCGAGGCTGCTCCCGGCCCTAATGACGACAAAGGATTCTTTAATGAGTTCGTCGCTCTCATCGAATCCAACCGGGCTGCCATAGCCCAATAATACACACTTTTAATGAATACCATCATCTGCGGCCTCCAATGGGGCGACGAAGGTAAGGGAAAGATCGTTGATTTCCTCACAGAACAAGCGGACCTCGTTGTCCGTGGACAAGGCGGCAACAATGCCGGACACACTGTCATCGCCAAGGGCAAGAAGTATGTCCTGCACCTGATTCCCTCGGGCATTCTCTGGGAGAAACAGTGTATCATCGGCAATGGCGTCGTCCTGGATCCCGTCGGCCTGTGCAAAGAGATCGAAAGCCTCGAACAAGAAGGCCTCGCGATCACCCCCGCGCGCCTTCTCATCTCCGATCGCGCCCACGTCGTGCTGCCCTACCATCGTGAACTCGATGCCGCCCGGGAAATGTCCCTGGGTGACAAAAAAATCGGCACCACCAAGCGTGGCATCGGCCCTACCTACGCGGACAAGGCAAACCGCATTGGCTTGCGTCTCGCAGATTTCCGAAATCCGGACACCGCGAAAGATCTCATCTCGACCCGGCTTGAAGAAGCGAATCGCATCCTCTCGGGATACGGACTTCCGACCTTCGAGATGGAGGCCGTTTTCGCCGAAGTCGAGGAGGCGATTAATCGTCTTCGTCCGCACTTCGCAAACGTCATCCCCATAGTTCACGGATCATGGAAAAAGGGCAAAACCATTTTGTTTGAAGGCGCCCAGGGAACCTTCCTCGATATCGACTTCGGAACCTATCCCTATGTCACCTCGTCGAATACGACCTCCGGCGGTGCCTGCACCGGCTCCGGACTTCCACCACACGCGATCGATAGCGTCGTCGGAGTCTGTAAGGCCTACACCACCCGTGTGGGATCCGGTCCCTTCCCGTCCCAGAATGACGACATTGCCGAGTTTTTCCACTCACGCGGAATGGAATTCGGCGCGACCACTGGTCGGCCCCGCCGTTGCGGTTGGCTCGACACCGTCCTCATTCGCTACGCCGTCATGGTGAATGGCGTCACCGACCTCGCCATTACTATTCTCGACGGTTTGGACGAACGCGATACCATCAAAATCTGTGTCGGATACGAAATCAACGGAGAGGTCCATGAATTCCCTCCCGCAGAGCGCGAATTCTGGGATCTCATCACCCCGATTTACCAAGAAATGCCTGGTTGGAAAGAGGACACCACGGCTTGCCGGACTTGGGACGAGCTCCCCGATCTTGCCAAAGCCTACCTTGCCCGCATCGAAGAACTCACCGGTGCTCCCGTGAAATACGTGGGCGTTGGTCCCGGTCGCGAGCAAACAATCATTCGCTAAATCCGCCATGGGCGACCTCTCCCAAGTATCGGTTCCCAGGCACATTGCCATCATTATGGATGGTAATGGGCGCTGGGCAAAATCACGTGGACTTCCGAGAGCCGCCGGTCACCGGGCAGGTGCGGAAGCCGTCCGTGAAGCCGTCGATACCTGTCAGGAACTCGGAGTGGAATTCCTTACCCTTTACGCATTTTCCTCTGAAAATTGGAATCGGCCCAAAAAAGAAATCGAAAGTTTGATGAACCTTCTCGAGCGCTTCTTGAAGACCAAGACTGCTGATTTCGAGAAAAAAAATGTCCGACTCCGAGCCATCGGGCGCACCAATCTCTTGCCCGGTTCCTGTCTCGCAGAACTCAACAAGGTGATCACCGAGACCTCCCAAAACACCGGGCTCACTCTCATTCTCGCCTTATCCTACGGAAGTCGTGAAGAAATCACTGATGCCACCCGCCGAATCGTGGCGAAAGTTCAAAGTGGAGAACTCTCTGCTGGGGACATCGACAACAAAACGATGAGCGAGCACCTCGACACCTGCGAATATCCCGATCCAGATCTCCTAATCCGAACTTCAGGTGAGTTCCGCCTCTCCAACTTTCTTCTCTGGCAACTCAGCTATGCTGAATTTTTCATCACGACCAAGAACTGGCCTGACTTCCGGAAATCCGACTTCCGGGAGGCTCTCGAAAATTATTCTCGCAGGCATCGACGCTTCGGAAGACTCTCGTAGCGCCTTCAACACCTTCTCCCTGTGAGCACAAACGTGGATCATCAAATTTTACTCGTCGACACCGACCTCGACTACCTCGAGTGGGCGACGAAGCATCTTGGGGCCGATGGAGTGAAAATCCTGCGCTGCGACAATGCAGACAAAGCTGCGCAAGTTGCCGCCAAAGCTTCGATCGATCTCGTCATCTGTGATTTGAAACTTGAACCGTTCGACGGAATCGAGCTCATTCAAAAAATTCGCAGCATCTCCCCGGGCACCATCGCAATCCTCACTGCCGTATTTCCAACCACAACTCAAATTGTTGAAGCTACCCAAAAGGGTGCTCACGATGTCCTCAGAAAAGAGTCTCTCGCTTTCGAACTCAGACAGGTTGTGGAATCTGCGCTGCAAACGATTGATCAACGCCGCATTCTGGGGCCGTCTTCTGACGAGCGCCCCGGCCTGGTCGGCAAGACTTCCATTATCGGCATTTCACGACCCCTCCAGGACGTCATGAAGATCGTGGGACGGGTGGCCCAGTCCGACGCCCCGGTTCTCGTCACCGGAGAGAGTGGAACGGGTAAGGAATTGATTGCCCGATCCATTCACGACTACAGCCCGAGACGCAAGAAGGAGATGCTCGTGATCAACTGTGGAGCCATCCCTGAGAATCTTCTCGAATCGGAACTCTTCGGTCACGAAAAGGGCTCCTTCACCGGCGCGATCTCCAAGCGATCCGGGCGCTTTGAAGATTGCCATGAAAGCACCCTCTTCCTCGATGAAGTGGGCGATCTCCCCACGAGCGTTCAGGTAAAGCTCCTCCGGGTTTTACAAGATGGAACTTTCTCGCGTGTTGGCAGCAACGACGTCCTGAGAACGGACGTGAGAATCGTGACAGCAACCAATAAGGACCTTGCCGCCGAAGTCACTGCCGGACGATTCCGTGAAGACCTTTTTTATCGGCTCAACGTCGTCGAGATTCAACTTCCTCCGCTCCGCGATCGTCCCGAAGATATTCCGATCCTTGCCGAATTCTTCCTTGATCGGATCGCCCGCAAACGTGGTAGCGCCCGGATGAGACTTACTGGAGAAGCTGTCGAACACCTGCAAAAACACCGTTGGCCGGGGAACGTGCGGGAACTCGAAAACACGATGGCCCGCGCCTGTGCCCTGTCGACCACGGACATTCTTCTCCCTGATGATATTCCCATTGGCCGCGGCCCCGCAAGTTTCACGGGACATCTCAGCGACGCTCTTTCAGTCATTACGGATTCCGCCCTTCGGGAAGGAGTCAACGCCCTGAGCTTTGCCCGGGATGAACTGATCCGCCACGCGCTCGAAATGACTGGAGACAACCCCAAGGAGGCAGCCAAAGCTCTCGGAGTCTCTCTTCCGACTCTTAAAAAGTGGCTCCCGTCTCAAAGCGATGTCTAATTTTAGCGACCATCCCCTAATCGCCGATCGATTGGCCAAGCTCCGGTCTATCAACTGTCCGCCTCATGAATTCCGACGCCATGTTGCCGATATCGCGCGTCTCCTTGTTCTTCCCGCAACCGCCAAACTTGGAACCCGGGACGTCTCGGTGACCACGCCGATTACCAAGATGACCGGGCAACGTCTGGCCCGCCCGATCGTTCTCGTCCCCATCCTCCGTGCTGGACTGGGTCTCAGTGATGCCTTTCACCAACTCCTCCCGGAAGCTTCCGTAGCCCACTACGGAATGGCGCGGAATGAAGACACCCTTGAACCCGAGGTCTATTTTCAAAAGTTTCCGGCCGACTTGGAACAGGCCGATGTCATCGTTCTCGACCCTATGCTGGCCACCGGAGGAAGTGCCGCCGCCGCCCTCACCGGTTTGAAGGAACGTGGCGCGGTCCACCTCACCTTTGTCTGTCTTGTTGCCAGCCCTGAAGGAATTGAATTCCTGAACGAAAAGCACCCCGATGTTCGTGTCACTTGCGCTGCGATCGATGAAGGGCTCAACGACAATGGTTATATCGTTCCCGGCCTTGGTGACGCAGGCGACCGGATCTTCGGCACGATATAGAATTGGCGGAACACCCTCTTTTCGGTTAAGTTTTTCCCGTGCGAACTCCCCTGCTCTTCCTCGTTCTACTCTTTCAGGGGGCGGCTTTTGCACAGGTCTTCACCTGGAACAAGGTACAAGATTCCAGAGAATACCAAAACGTGGTCGAAGCCCTTGCGCAACACCTCCCTGATCTTGCGATTCCAAGAATTCAAAAGCTCCTTCTGCAGGAGGGCTTGGACGCCACGGCCAAGGCCTCCCTTCTAACGCTTCTCGGCGAAGCCGAGACGCGCGCCGGACTTGGGGCGGAAGCCCTCGAGACTCTCTCCGATCCCGTTCTTAAGGAGTTTAGCCCGGCCCATTTGTGGAGAA
This sequence comes from uncultured Verrucomicrobiales bacterium, assembly GCA_963925135.1. Lineage (GTDB taxonomy): Bacteria > Verrucomicrobiota > Verrucomicrobiia > Verrucomicrobiales > Akkermansiaceae > SW10. Next base: position 14,907 of record CAWUTG010000051.1, read on the forward strand.
GTTATGCCCTCGCCCAGCTCGGAAGATATCACGATGCGATCAAAGCTCTTGAGCAAATTGACCGCCGGACAATGATCGAAGAGGCCAGCCTTCGTATTGGTATTTTACAATCAGCGCTGGGGAATACCGAATCTGCCATTGATCGACTCGTCCCCCTTCTTGCCTCGACTAATCGCGAACTTGCCGGGGAAGCGTCACTCAGAATGGTCGCACTCTCGCTCGCAACCCAGGACACAGCACAGGCCCAGAAGATACTCGACGCCATCGAACCCGAAGGCCTCGCTCAACAGGGGCTGTTTCGCTATCTTGAAGGGCGCCTTCAACTGGAGAAAGGTGAGAGGATCGCAGCCATCGGAACCTTCCAAACTCTGGTCAACACCCCCATTCAAGAGCTTCAACTTTCCTCACCGATTTACCATTCTGCGACTTTGTCTTTAGCGGACAGTCTCGCGCTGGGAGGGAATTACGGGGCGGGAATCACCTCACTACTGGAAACCCTGGAGAAGTTCCCCAATTCACCAAGAATTGCCGAGATTTTCGCACGTTTGGATCTTTGGTCGGGGAAGGGCGAAGCTGAAATTCCAGCCCTGTTAGTCAAGTTGAACTCGTGGATACCCCGCCCACGGGACTCCCTTAATACCTTTGGCTTGCTCGATGGATCGAGTGCCGGAAGCTTTGCCGTTTCCTCGAATGGACGGGGCCTCGCCTTTCGATCAATTTACTCTCTTCATCAGCTCGCCACCTTTAATCTCCGCTCACCCGACCCGGCCAATCAAGCTCTAGCGCTGAAACAATTTGGACGATTACAAGCGCTGGCCAGCTCCGAGGCCGAAACGCTCATTCCAAATTCCTTGATCCAAATCGGCCTTTATCATTTTAAAAACGGTCAACTGGAAAAGGCCCTCGCCAACTTCGAGCTTCTTCGGGATTTTTCTGACTCTCGGCAGATGCAGGCATACGGCAATGCCTTCGTTGGCCAGATCTCACTGGCCATGGATGAAGCCGCTCAAGCAAGCTCTGCCTATCTTATTGCGATGGATCTAGCCCAAGAAGCCGGGCTTAACGACCTTGCGATCTCAGCCGCCCTGAATGCCGGTGTCGCCTTCCTGACTGCCGGAGACTCGGTTTCTCTTGAGAAAATCACGGATAATCTTAAAGAAGCAGATGCTCGTGCCTTTCTTCTTTTAGAACGAGGGCTCACCCTGGCCAATCAGCGAAAAGCCGAGGCCCGCAACTTGCTATCCCGGTTTCTTGCCGCGTATCCCGATAACCCGCGCCGGGATGAGGCCGCTCTCACGCTCGCTGAAAATGCGCTCTTCGTCCCCAAGGATGTCGCCCTGGCCAGGAGTCAAATTGCTTCCTTGAAATTCGATCTCGCAACGCAACTCGTTCTCTCCGCACGCCACATCCTGGTCATGTTGGATTTGGGCATCGGTGAGGATCAGGCCAATGAATTTTTGGCCAAGTTTCCCCAACACGGTCTTGCTCCACAAATCCTCTTCCAACTGGGGCAACGCTACCGAACTGGTGGGGAGTTGGGCAAAGAAAACATAAAGATTGGGCCAGCCTATATCAGTTTTGAGAAGTTTCTTGAGGCCTACCCCAAGCACGAACTGGTCGATGCGGCCCGCTTTCTAGGCGCCCTCGCAGCCATGGCCTCCGGAACCGAGGATTCCATTGCGACGGCCCTCTCCAATTATCAGGAAGTCGCACAGGGATCAAGTCCTCTTGCCACCGAAGCCCGCATCGCACGGATCAGCCTATTGATTGACAGTGACCAGCAAAGTGACGCTCTGACGGAAATTGAAACCGAATTAAAATCAGGGTCCCTCCCCGTCAGTGATCGCTATCGACTCCTCATTTTAGCCGCCGATGCCGCTGGACAGCAAAACGACTACGACAGCGCGCTCGCCTTCTATGACAAGCTTCTGAAGATGCCCGGGCTCCCGATGGCCTGGTCCAATCGGGCTCATTATCATCGCGGCCAGATCTTTGAACGACTGGGCCGCAATGGTGATGCTCTCGAATCGTATCTAGGCGTGGTCAACCGTGAGTTCGATCCCAAAAAGGCCTCGACGGTGGAGTGGAAATGGTTCGATAAATGCGGGATCGATGGTGCCCTCGCACTCCTTGAAAAAGCCGAGCGTTGGCAGGCTGCTGTCAAACTGGCCAATCGCCTTGCGAAAAGTGGGAGCCCCCGATCTGCTGATGCCGCAGCCAGTGCGGCCAGAATCGGACTCGAACAACAGATCTTCCAAAGACGATAGCGTGGTCTGTTGTAAAACTACTCGACAGAAGCTCAAGCCTGCACCAGCTTCGCGCGCAATGTCCAAGCCAAAGCTTTTCATTCCCGGACCAGTCGATGTCGCCCCAGAAACTTACGCAGCCATGGCCGGACCGGCCATCGGCCACCGTGGTTCCGACTTCGAAGAACTCTATGCCTCGATTCAACCAGGGATCCGCCAAGTGGTTGGCACCTCCCGCCCTGTCTTCTTCTCGACTTCCTCGGCCTGGGGCGTAATGGAGGGCTGCATTCGCAACCTTGTGAAGACCAAGGTCCTCAACCTTTGTTGTGGTGCCTTCTCCGACAAGTGGTTTGGCGTCGCCCAAAGCTGTGGCAAGAATGCTGAAAAAATTCAGGTCGAATGGGGTGAAACCATCGACCCCGAGGCCGTCCGCGCCAAATTGAGCGAGGGTGGTTTTGATACTGTGACCCTCGTTCATAACGAGACTTCCACCGGAGCCCTCAACCCACTCAAGGAAATCGCAGAAGTTGTAAAGTCCTTCGTAGGAGTCCTTCTTGTCGTGGATACCGTTTCCTCGCTTTCGGCCATGCCAATCAACTTCGACGATCTCGGTATCGATGTCCTTCTCGCTGGAGTTCAAAAGGCGATCGCCCTGCCTCCAGGCTTGGCCGTCTTTGTCACTTCGGAGAAAGCCCTTGAGCGCGCCGCAACTGTCGAAGACCGCGGATACTACTTTGACTTCTGCGAATTCGCCAAGAATGACGCTGCTAACAACACCCCTTCCACTCCGGCCATCCCACACCTCTACGCCTTGAAAGAGCGCGTTGATGTCATGATGGCTGAAGGCCTTGAGGCCCGCTACGCCCGTCATGCCGCGAATAATGCCATGGTCCATGCCTGGGGCGCGAAACACGGCTTCGAGCACCTGCCAGCGGAAGGATTCCGCTCCCTCACCCTCTCCTGCTTCGTCACCCCCGATAACCTCGACCAAAGTGGCTGGATCAAAGCCGTGAAGGACAAACACTCGTTTGCGATCAACGGCGGATACGGAAAAATCAAAGGGAAAACCTTCCGCATCTCCAACATGGGAAATGAAACTGCGGCAACCATGCAAGAGCTTCTCGATGCTTTGGATGCCGAACTCCCGGCGTTCCTCTCGTAATAGAAACACCCCGTCGACAGTCACCTTTTCAACCAGGCCTCGCTGAATTCAGTGAGGCCTGTTTTTTAGCCCGATTTCGGAACGCTCTCCTCCACCCATCCCTGGAAAAGCCATGACCCCAATCCAGACTAGCTGGATTGGGGTCATGGCGGACAGGGTGGGATTCGAACCCACGGTAACATTGCTGCTACACACGCTTTCCAAGCGTGCTCATTCGACCACTCTGACACCTGTCCGGTTGAATTAAATCTGCCTGTTTGGTCGAGGCGGGCGGAAGCTATCCCGATGAACGGTGGCTGGCAACACTGAAATCACACCTACCACGACTTTCCGTGCTTTTTATTTTTTCTTAATTGTCTATGAATGCTAAGGAAGCAGTTGCAACGCCTGTCAATAGCGATTCAAGAACGATACAAGACACGCCGAAAGCTTGGCGTTGGAGCGGTCTATGAAGGCTACGATCACCAACTGCGACGTAAGGTGGCGGTTAAGCGGCTTCTCAATGGTGATAACGCAGGTCCATCTAAGGAAACCGTCGACGAACTTCTCAAAGAGTGCCACTCCCTCTCCGCTCTTAACTCCCCGAATATCGTCAGTCTTTTTGACTTCGGGCAAGATAGTGACGGCCCATTCGTTGTCATGGAACTCCCTGAAGGAGAGACTCTTGAGACCCTCATCCAACTCAAACGCCCCTTGGAGACGACCTGAGAAGAAGGCTCTCGCTCCCGGATAACGTCATCGACCTCCTGACACGAAGGGATTCCAACGGAGACGGGGAACTCACAATTGCCGAATTCGCCCGTTTCTCGACAAGTAAGAGGAGTGAAGAGTTGCTGAGAAAATATTTTCCTCTGATTGACCTCAACAAAGACAGGCGCCTCTCATCGAGCGAGCTTAATCGGGCTTATCGTTCCCGGGGTTGACTTTATCAGACCCCAACACTTCGAGAACTGTCTTGAAGCGCTCGGCATTTGAATCATCGGCATCGCAGAGATTCTCGTGACATTCTAAAATGTGCTCCTCCATGCCATCAGATGAGGGATCGCCAAGCACTCCAAGGCACCTTCGAATCTCCTCGATTTGGTTCGTCCAAGGTCCCTCTTCAGGCTCAATTTCCATGAGATAGGCGAGGCCCAACTCATCCAGAGAATCCCTGCTCTTTTCGCAGGTTCCCACGATGGAAAGTTGTCCACCCCCCCTTTTGCGAAGACGCATCCCAATCCCGGCCATCATCCCCATAAAGGTTGAATCCATTCCGGAACACTCTTCGAGATCGATGACAAATTGGGAGCGTCCACTAGTCATCTCCTTCTCAACAAGCTCCTTAATAGGAGCACTTGTCTGAAACGTTCCCCGCCCTTCCACACGGATCCACAGGATGGATTCGAATTCTCCGATTGAAATTTTGGCCGAGGGTTTCACAGCGTTCTAAGGAAGAGATAAGCCCTTCCATCTACCAGGTCAACGCCATGCCGAGATTCTGGGAAAAAACAAAGAGAATAAGATGAAGAGCCGACAGTCCGAGGAGCGCCGAAGACACCCCTGTTGGCTTCAAAAACCAGATTTCCAATAGGATAAATACCAATGCCAGCGGGAATGAGATGAGAAACCAAATTGAAGGCCCGCTTAGAACAAGGACAAACAGCGAAGGTGCAACGGTCATCACAAAAATTAACCATTTTACAGAAGACCTTCCCAGTCTCACCGCCAAAGTCAACTTATGAGCTACCCGGTCTTCTTCAACATCCCGATAATTGTTCACCGCGATCAGGACAGCAGAGAGAAATCCGATCTGTAATCCCAGCACCCACCCTTCCATCGGCCATTGGCCGGTCTGGATGAAAATCGTTCCCATTACTGCCACCAAGCCGAAGAAAAGAATGACGAAAAGCTCCCCGACTCCCCGGTATGCCAGTGGGAAGAATCCCCCGGTGTATCCATAGCTCAAATACAGGGAGGGAATGCCAATCGCGACAATGGCCCATCCCCGCTCTTGAAAGAGGCAAACCCCGCAAATAGAGGCCAAAAGCAACATGATCACCGCACCCAAATAAACCGCTCGCGGGCTCAATAGCCCAGTCACCGTTACTCTCTTGGGCCCAATCCTTGACGCGGTATCAGCCCCCTTTTGGGCATCGATCACATCATTGAAAAAATTGGTTGCGATCTGGATAAAGATCGCACCCAGCGCAGTAAGAATCGCCAATCTGAGCTCAAAGACCCTCTCCAAATCCCAAGCCATCAGGCAGCCTGCCCACACCGGAACGATCGCCGCAGGCAAGGTCTTGGGTCGCGAGGCGATCAGCCACGCTTTGGGCCAATCCGATCGCATTAAGGTATACGCGGGAATTTTGAAAAGTCCGGCTTCCGCTTCTCGATGAAGGCTTGCTTACCCTCCTTGGCCTCCTCACTCATGTAGTAAAGAAGGGTCGCGTTACCGGCAAGATCGAGCAGCCCCATCTGACCGTCACAGTCGGCATTGAGCGCCGATTTCAAACATCGGAGGGCAAGCGGGGAGTGGTCGAGCATTTCACGACACCACTTCACGGTCTCAGTTTCAAGTTCCGCGAGAGGAACCACGGTGTTGACAAGTCCCATATCCAGCGCTTGTTGGGCGTCGTATTGGCGACAAAGATACCATATTTCACGAGCTTTCTTCTGCCCAACAATGCGAGCGAGATAGCTCGAACCCAAACCGCCATCGAAAGACCCAACTTTCGGACCAGTTTGACCATAACGTGCGTTATCTGCCGAGATGGTGAGATCACAAACAATATGAAGGACATGCCCACCACCGATCGCATACCCGGCGACCATCGCCACCACAGGTTTGGGAAGACCTCGGATCTTCTTTTGGAGATCAAGAACATTGAGGCGGGGCACTCCGTCGTCGCCCAGATATCCAGCATGCCCCCGGACTTTTTGATCGCCCCCGGAACAAAAAGCCTTGTCGCCCTCCCCGGTAAGAATAATGACACCTACCTGTCCGTCCTGATGGGCCAGCTCGAAAGCTTGCAACAGTTCGTTGACGGTCAGAGGCCGGAACGCGTTTCTGACTTCCGGACGATTGATCGTAATCTTGGCAATCGCTCCGTCGTCTGTTTTTTCGTAGCGAATGTCTTCAAACTGAGCTGCTGAATTCCACATGGCTAATTCTTGCCACGACAAGCTCAGCGCGCAACGCCCTATTCCATTTTATCACCACATCTACGGCAATATTTTGCATCAGGAAGGTGGCCTACAACACCGCATCCGGGACAGGAATCACTCGACGGATCGCCAAAATGGGACTTCAAAAGCTCGGATGTGACGATGCCCGTCGGCACCGCAATAATGGCGTAACCTGTCAGCACGAAAAAGGCGGTGAGAATCTTACCGATCACGGTTGTTGCCACCATATCGCCATATCCCACCGTCGTAATCGACACGATGGCGTAGTAGATGCTCATTGGAATACTTGTAAAATCGGTGTCAGTCTCTCCGGACTCCACCAGGTAGATCAAGGTTCCGGCCAGAACTGCAAACAGCAGGACCGTAAAAAAGAAGACCGATATCTTTGCGCGGCTCTGCAAAAGACCGCGCATAATCGTATCAGCTCCCCGAACGTGACTGACCATCTTGAGAACTCTGAACATCCGGAGGAGCCTCAAAATCCGGATGACCATGAGAGAATGAGCCCCTGCAAAGATCAAACCGAGGTAGGACGGAAGGCAGGACAGCAGATCGACAACGCCATAGAAGCTCGTCATGTAGCGCCAGGCCTTCCTCACCAGAAAAACCCTCAAAAAGTACTCTAAAGTAAACAGAATGGTGAACGCCCACTCGGCAACTCTCAACAACTCACCGTGTTCCATTTGAATGGCAGCGACACTCTCCAGCATCACCGCAAGAACACTCAAGGTAATGCCCAGTAAGAGCACCACATCAAAGGCCTTTCCCAAAGGAGTCTCGGCTTCAAAGATAATTTGCCAAAGGCGCTCCTTGAATGATCTTTGCTCGTCGTCGTTCGAAAGATTCTCTTCCACAGGCACGACCCTAAATCGGATCCTGCTTGAGTTCCAGCAGTCTCTTGTCGCTAAGAAAGGCCCACTGAATTACGTTCCTGCTATCGTGAAGGTTCTCCTGTTACTTGCTCTAACCGCCGAAGCCCTTGCCCTTCCGACACCGGAGGAAGCAACTCGAATTCTTGGTTCCACTAAAGCAAGTGAGCGGGCTGAGCTCACCGCGGAGCTCTGGGATTCGGGGAGAAAGTCCCTTCCTCTTCTCGAAGTGCTGGCGGAATCGGATGACCCGGAGGTTTCCCAACGTGCCACCTTCATTTTCCGGCGACTGCGGATGGGACTGCAGCCAGATTCACCTGCGGAACTCCTTACCCTCGCCGGAGAAGTGGAGGTTGCAAAGCCCAAAGACCGAATCCTCCGGGTCAACGAATTGTTAGAGCATGACCTCGGCGTCCCTGTTGCCCTGGCTTTTCTTGACCTCTGGGCATTTGAAAATCTATTGGATCTCAAATCCTATCGGATTTGCGCTCGAGTAGTCACGGCCTCCCTCATCGAGCAACGGAGCTATTGGAGGGAATTCCTAACCCAACCTCTCACGGTGCGTTGCCGCAGCGCCATCATTGCAGCCCTCGATGCCACTGATGACCTGAGTTTGCACATAAAGTATTTCATGATCGAAAAACTGGCCAGTAGCGAAACACCCGAAATTTTCAACAATTTGAAAGCTGATGGCGAGGAACTCAATTCGAGCTCTTATGAAAATCTCGCCCGGGCAGCTCTCATTGGGCAGGAGAGTCAGACCGCCTTGGAGATCCTTTTTGTGGCTCTTCCAAGAGCCACTGAAGAAACCGTCGTTCGTCGAATCGCCTTTCTCGAACAACTCTCCGGTCTTCCTGCGATCGACTACCAAGGTCCGTGGGATAAGGAGTTGGCAATGCTCCGACTCCGGGCTTCCAAATCCCACGAAGAATTGGCTCAACTCAACTCAAGATCACCTTCTGATTCCCTGCTGACCTACGAAAACAGCCTTCTCCTTGGAGACATCATAATACCGTCCCAGGAACTACCTGTCGACGACCTGGCCAGAAGTCTTACCGCCGCGACACGACCGTTTTTTGCAGAGCCACCCCGGGAGCCTGATATCGAAGATCTCGCCTCCACCATCACCAATGAATCCGGTCGTCTCGCCCGTGGATTGCTCGCTCTCGGTCACCCGGTGGAAGCAGCTCAAATCCTCTCGGACCGCCACCTACCAGATCTCGCGGTGAGAACCCTGTGGATGTCGGGCCATCAGGATAAGGCCCGAACGCTCGCTGACGACGTCATGACCAACGGCGATTTCAAGGCGAGGATTTCAATCAGATTGGTTCTCATCCAACTCCTCGGACTTGCCAATTTACCAGAGGAAGCTCGTGCACTCTTCACTCCACTCTTCGAGCAGGAGATCAAATTTGACGATCTCCGACGGGACGCCGTCAGGCTCGCACTCCTTCTCTATCCGAGGGAAAAAGCCCTCGAACTCGTTCCTGAAATCAACGGGGAGAGCCCTTATCGTCGGCAGATCGCAATCTCAATGCTTCTCCCCTATCCCCCAAAGGTCGCCATCTATTGCTATGAGGAAATGCGAGAATGCCATCCAGAGCTCCAACCGTTTCAGGTTCTCGCAAAGGTCGAGCAACACCTCTCTCAAGACCGCTCAAAGCTCCTCGAGCATTATCAAAGCGAACTCGCAATGATCAAGAAGCCCTCGCTGAAATACACGGATCCTGTCTTTGAACTCGCGCTCTTCCTAAAAGCTCCCGGGGCAATTGAGATGCTCAAAAACTCCGCTTGGAATCGTCTCTCCACCGATGATCTCGAAACAGTGATTGCTGACGAATCATGGGATCTTCCTTCCCGGAATTCAGCTCTTGCGATCGCTCTCGAAATCGCTCCCGGCAGTGCGACGATTCGCAATTTTAATCTCAACCTTAGTCAACAAGGAGACCATCATGCCATCGCTCTCCTCACCCTCGGCGATTGCTCCGAAGTGAACCAACTGGCGCGATGGAATCCGGATACCCCCGCCCTTCTCCTGGCCGCAGAGCTGGCAGACCTCAACCAGCCATCCTCGCTTCGCTGCCTGCACCTGGCGTCCGAAAAGGCCACGCCACGTGATTCGATCAGGTTTTTTCAGGCCGCCCTCCATGGGGAACTTGTCCTCGGAACCCAACCAGGAACTCCCTACGGCCAGATGATGACTTCTCTGGGTAACTATTTTCAGAATCAAATTTCCGAGGCTCGCTCTCCCGAATCCCAAAAAATTTGGGAGGAAAGGAAGGTCTCTGCGGCAAGGCAATAACTCGCTATCGACCCAGCAACGATTTAGCCTGCCCCATTGTCAATTGACGCTGATCCTGGGGTGTCAAAATCGCCGGGCTGCGCCCCCAGCCATCGGCTGCGCGACTCTCGACATAACTACTGCTTCCACTTGCCACCGATCGTCCGGATTCATTAGCCGATCCCGTTCGATAGGAAGCTGTCGAGAAGTTTTGACCTGAAGCCCGGGCGGCCTTCCCCGCTTCATCCGATGATTTCCCGGCAAACCAAGACTTCTTCTCTGATCCCCCAAATCCTTTTGTCTTATAAGATCCAGTGGAATAATCCTTCCCGCCGGCCCAGGCTTTTTTCTGGTAATCCTTTTCCAGATAGGAGGGAACACTGCTGTTGGCTTCAGCATAAGCTGACTTCGTCCGCTTATCAAACTGGCTCCTCTTTCCCGATGTCACAACGCCATCATCGCCTGACTCAACGTCTTCCTTCTTAAACACGAAAGGGTTGTTGTTGTCGGTCATTTCTCCCCAGTTCTTGGCCCCACTTTGCGGAGGCTCCACAGACGCCTCACTTTCGTCGGATGACGAACACGAAACCAATCCCAATACCGGAACCAGAAGCAAAAGAAAGCGCTGCATCCCGCGAAGTTACGGGAGCAGCGCGAAAACTCAAGGCTGGAACTTGGAATCTCTAAAGATCCATCTTAGTCCAAGCTGCGTTGTTTTGAGATGACTCCACACAGGCTTTAATGAAGGCCATGCCGGCCACACCGTCATCCACCGTTGGGTAGTCATAACCACCTTCAGGTGCTGCCTTGCCATCGATCTTATCTGCGATCGCTGCCGCAACTGCTAGGTAAACATTGGCGAACGCTTCGATGAAGCCCTCGGGATGCGCAAAGGGAGTTCGTGAGTTGGCCTGCGCCGCAGCACCCAGGTAGTCATTGCCCCGCCGATAGGTTTTGCGAGGGGCATTGGCAAATTTCACGAGTAAATCATTGGGTTCCTCCTGATGCCACTCAAGTGAGGCCTTTGTTCCGTAGATGCGGATGTTGAGGTTATTCTCATCACCGTTGGAAATCTGGGACGCGTATATGATTCCCTTCACTCCCTGCTCAAAACGAACAAGACAGTTTCCATCGTCATCGAGTTCCCTTCCGGGAATAAATGCCGTCAATTCAGCGGCCAGCTCCTCGACTTCCAAACCAGTAATGTATTTCACCAGATTATGGGCATGGGTTCCAATATCACCGATGCAATTGGAGATTCCGGCAATGCTGGGATCAGTACGCCAATTTGAAATCTTACCAGAACCTTCACCCTCAACATCGCCCACGGCATATCCCTGGGGATATTCGGCAACGATCTTCAAGATCCGACCGAGCTCGCCATCCTGAACCATGCGGCGGGCTTCCTTAACCATTGGGTATCCAGTGTAGTTGTGAGTAAGCGCAAAGATCACGCCGGTCTTCTCAACGAGATCACGCAATTCCTTACCCTGCTCCAAACTGAGAGCGAGAGGCTTGTCACAGATCACGTTGATACCCGCTTCGAGGAAGGTCTTTGCGACGGCATAGTGAAGGTAATTTTGTACTACGATGGAGACAAAATCGATGCCGTCTTCGCGAGCAGCCTCGACTTTGGCCATCTCTTCGTAGCTTCCATAGACACGGGTGGGATCGAGGAAGAAATCTTCACCCGAGAGTTTTGATTTTTCGGGATTGGACGAGAATGCCCCGGCTACAAGCTCGATCTTTCCATCGAGGTTGGCAGCCATGCGGTGAACCTGGCCGATAAAGGCACCCCGGCCTCCGCCGACCATCCCCATTCTAAGTTTGCGATTCATAAGAGCAGATTTCTGTTAGAGCGAAATGGCCTTGCCGGATTTTGCCGACTCGTAGAGAGCATCAATGATCTTCATCAACTTCAGCGCTTGTTGAGGCGTGTTCAGGGGTTGTGCTTTGCCTTCAATCGCTTCTACAAAGTTGGCGGCAGAATTGATCCGACCCATGTCTTCACACTCTTCAACAACGATGGCCCGATTCACAGATTCACCATTTTCCTGGACGTAGAGTTCGCAGCTATCAATCGCCGTTTCGTCGAGACCATCGGTCCCAAAGAGGCGCTCGACCTTACCACCCGCCTTCGTTCCCTGGAACACCACGGAAACTTCTTCGCGCTTGATCATTTCGGCCCAGGATACCTGGAGGAAAAGTGACTGACCTGTTTCGAAGGTCACAAATCCGTGAGCCGCCGCTTCGACGTCGGTGACGCCATCGGCATTATCAGGAATTCCCCATGGTCCTTTGAAACCCGAATCACCCATGAAGGTATCGTAAGTTTGGGCAAGAACGTTTTTCGGCTCGGGATAACCCATGAAATACATCGCAAGATCGATCATGTGCAAGAGATCAATCACCGGACCACCACCGGAAAGAGCCTTGGTCGTAAACCAGCCGCCGAAGCCTGGAATTCCGGTCCGGCGGATCCACTTGGCTTGGGCTGAGTTGATCGAGCCGATTTGGCCACCTTCGATAGCGGCCATCATTTCGCGGGACTCCGGACGGGCACGATTGTTGAAGTTGAACATCAACGTCTTCCCCATGGAATCGGCGACTGAAATCATCTCCTCAACCTCCTCCGCACTCAGGGCAGGTGGCTTTTCGCAGAAGACATGCTTTCCCGCTTTGAGGCACTGAATTGCCAGCGGCGCGTGAAACTTGTTGGGAACAATGATACTCACCGCATCAAGCACGGCGCTTTCGAGCATATCTTCAACGCTCGTGTAGGCACTGGCGATGCCATACTTTTCTGCCGCAGCGGCAGCCGCTCCGGGTGCAAGGTCAGCAACTGCGATGATTTCTCCACCACCCTGGACAAATCCAGCGTGATGATACTGCAGCATTCCTCCGGCTCCGATCACTCCAATTTTTACAGACATGGTTTGATTCTTAATTACTTGTTCTCAGAGTCAAAGGCAGAGTCAAACATTCCGCCTTCGTTGCGGGGGAAATCCAGTCCCTTGGTGAAGGCACAGCTTTCAGCGGCACCGTGAAATCTCTCCATACGGCCATCTTCCCACTCCACTGAGAGCGGTCCTGAGTAGCGGATGTCATTGAGGGCCACAATAATCTCTTCGAAGTCGATGTCTCCACGACCTACCGAGCGGAAGTCCCAATAACGGCTGGCATCGCAAAAATCAGTATGTCCACCAAAGACCCCGACTGTTCCGTCACCGTGTCCCCACCAAACATCCTTCATGTGGCAATGGAAAATCCGGTCCGAGAACTCCCGAATGAAGCGGACGTAGTCGACGCCCTGGTATCCGAGGTGACTTGGGTCATAGTTGAAGCCAAAACGCTTGTGACCATCGACAGCGGCAATCGCACGACGCGCCGAAGCAATATCAAAGGCAATTTCGGTGGGATGAACTTCGAGTCCAAAGTTGACGTCAACGGCATCGAAAGCATCGAGGATAGGACCGAAACGCTTCGCAAAATCATCGTAGCCCTTCTGCAGGTAGGCCTGATCCGTAGGAGGAAAGGCGTAGAGAGCGTGCCAAATACTGGATCCAGTGAATCCGTTCACCACAGCTCCAGTCCCGATTTGTTCGCGACCAGCCATGTAATCCTTGCCGGCATCGACAAATTTGCGGCACGCCTTGCCGGTATCGATCATTTCTTGCGCGGCACGCTGACGAACACCTTCAGGATCACCATCACCGTAAATTGCAGGAGAAAGAATTGCGGCGTGACGCTCATCGATAGGGTCACAGATCGCCTGACCCACCAAGTGGGCTGAGATGGCGAAGCAGGAGAGGTCATTCTTCTTAAGAAGCTCCCAGCGGCCCTCGACATAGCCTTCTTCATTGAGGGCTTTTTGGACATCAAAGTGATCGCCCCAACAGGCGAGTTCAACTCCCTCGTATCCCATTTCTTTAACCTTGGGAAGGAGTTCGGCGAGAGGAAGATCGGCCCACTGGCCGGTGAATAAGGTAACTGGTCTTGGCATTGTGTTAGTAGGTTTTGTATTTTTTAAATTTCGGGAAGTCCTTGGCGGACTTTTATTGTTTGGCGAGGAACGCAGCGAAATCATTCTGCATCTCACCGTAAAGTTCGTGAGCCCCTTCTTCAGGACTGATGGTCGAGCCCTCTTTGGGGACAGAGAATTTTGATTCCAATTCTTCCAGAGGCACGCCCAGGGCGTTCGCAGCGCGCATTCCCGCGCCGACAGCTGCAGATCCGGGAACGTCGAGTCGATCGACAGGAACTCCGAAAACGTTGGCAATCACCTGGGCAATACCATCATTGGCCGAGGCTCCACCAGTCAACGAAATCCGGGTGGGTTGAACCTCGAGCCAGCCAAAGTGCTGGCGCATATTGAGGAACTGACTCTCCAAAACTGCGCGCACCGTTTGCGCTGCGCTCAGTTCACCCTCTTTTGAAAACACGGGGCCGCCGGTATCGAGACGAGGAGTAATTTCCGGTTCATAGAATGGCAGCATCATTAATCCTTCGTTTCCAATCGGAGTTGAAGCCAGGCCATCCTTTTCGAATGCTGACCACTCGAGCTTGAACTGATTCTTCACGGCCTCCCTGGCGAGTGAGCCGTTCTTGAAGCAGATCAAGCTCATGTATCCGCCCATGGGATTTCCGAAGGCATGACCGAAGCCCTGGGGGTCGGTCTTAGCTTCCGGCATGGCGGCGAACAAGGTATCACTCGTTCCCAAACTAATGACCACCTTACCGGGACTTGCTGCGCCCATTCCAACAAGGCTGCACGGGTTATCTCCCGACCAAATGACCGTTTCGCACTCGGCCGAAAATCCATACTTTTCTACGAAGTAGGATGAGATCTTGCCGGAGCTGGTCGCGGACGGAGATACCGGTGGAAGTTTCGAATTCAGGTCGGATGCAGTTGCAGCGAGTAAATCGGCATCCCAATCTCCGGACGCGAGATTCATGAGATTCATCCCGGCTCCATCACCGTGATCAATCGCGACATTCTTTCCTGCTAAAATCGAGGCGAAGAAGGAGCTCACCAAGTGGATAACTCCCGTGGCCGCGTAAGCTTCCGGATCGGTTTTGAAGAATTTGCGAATCTGTGACCCGGTGAATCGCTCTACTGCGATCGATCCGGATTTGGCACAAACGACGTCGTCACCGCCCACCGCATTTGCAATTTCAGCACACTCTTCAGAAGTCGAGCTGTCCATCCAGATCGGTGAACTCTCACGAGTCAGACACCCTGCGATTTGATCTTTGATTGTTTGGTCAGGCTTTAACCCCGCCAACTTGTCACCAAAACACGGCTTCAGATAAATGCTTCCATGCTGTTGTCCTGAACCGGAAACAGCCTCGACCTTTCCGAATTCAACCCCATCAGCCTTCATTCGCGTCAAGAGCAGATCCAGAGCTTCAACCCACATCAGAGGATTGGCGTGAACCTCGCCACGCTTACCATTCGGATCGTAGCCACTGGGCTGGCCGTAATGGGGTAAATCCTTACCAAAATTCACCGAATTTCCGGCGATTATCTTGCCGTTTTCGGTATCGAGAACGACTGCGGAGAGACTTTGTGTGGACGAGTCGAGACCTAGGACTAATGGCATATTAAGTGCTTATAAAGTGATTGCCGTGTTGCTTGGTGCGCGGGGGAAGTTTCAAGGGAGATTGACTCCTCCTTCTCCCGCGCTTTCCTTTTTAACGATTAAAGGTAGTCGTTGAGAAGATTTTCAAGGCGCTCCTGGCGGCCGCTGGCAAGCTGTGGAGGCGTGATTTCCCGGGCATACTGATCCAGAGATTCAAGAGAGGCTTTGCCAGTCTCGATTTCGGAACCAATGCCGGAATCAAAGGATGAATAACGGGTCTTCACAAATTCCTCGAAGCGACCGTCCTCGATGATCTTCGCTGCGATCTTCAGACCACGGGCAAAGGCATCCATGCCTCCGATGTGTGCGTGGAAAAGATCCTCGGGCTCGTGGCTCTCACGACGACGCTTGGCATCGAAGTTTAGACCACCTGTCGTGAACCCACCCATCTTAAGAAGGCGAATCATCACGTTCGTGGTCCCGTAAATATTGGTTGGGAACTGGTCGGTATCCCAGCCGATGAGCTCGTCACCGCGGTTGGCGTCGATGGAACCGAGCGCATTGGCGTTCATGGCAACCTCAAGCTCGTGCTCCATGGTATGTCCCGCCAAGGTGGCGTGGTTGGTCTCGATGTTCAGCTTGAAGTGGTCCAACAAGTTGTATTCGCGAAGGAAGTTCAAGCATGCTGCCGAATCGGAATCATACTGGTGGGTCGACGGTTCACGCGGCTTGGGCTCGATGTAAAACTGACCGGTGTAGCCAATCTTCTTGGCGTAATCGACCGCCATGTGGAGGAACGCAGCAAGGTGATCCACCTCACGTTTCATGTCCGTATTGATGAGCGAGGCATAGCCTTCACGTCCACCCCAGAAGGTGTATCCCGGACCGCCAAGGCGATGAGTTGCGTCGATGGCATTCTTCACCTGGCTGGCTGCGTAGGCAAAGACATCAGCACTTGGAGAAGTTGAAGCGCCCTGTGCGTAACGAGCATGCCCAAAGAGGCAGGCCGTGCCCCAGAGGAGTTTTTTGCCAGTCGCCTGCTGCTGACGTTCGAATTCGTCGACCACCTTGTGGAAGATCTCGTGAGTCTCAGCAAGGGTCTTACCCTCCGGAGAAATGTCACGGTCGTGGAAGCAATAGTAGTCGATGTCGATCTTATCAAGGAACTCGAAGAAGACGGGCACGCGGGCCAAGGCATTCTCGAGAGTTTCCTGGCCATTGTCCCAGGGTGTCAGAGCGGTGCCCTCACCAAAGGGATCGCCCAAGCCGTTGCGCATGCAGTGCCAGTATGCCGCGCCAAAGCGCATGTGCTCACGCATCGTCTTTCCAGCAACAACCTCTTCAGGGTTGTAGTGGTGGAACGCGAGAGGATTATCAGAGCCGGGGCCCTCATACTGGATTTTGGGAATGTTTGGAAAATATTCGGACATTGATCGTGTTCTCTACAGTGACAGCAGGTTCCTCCTGTCGTCACCAGAAAACTAGCAGAAAGTTCTTTGCCAAGGCAATGATGCAATCCATCGTTTCTTTGTCCAGATTCGTCAATTCTCTCATGTCCCACTCCGCCGAGGAACCTCCACAAAGCCCGAGATTCAGGGAATTCACCTCCGAACTCCGCTCGGGTCAGATTGCCCTTGGTTTGTTTGAAGCCCTCCCGGACATCATGTTCTGGATCAAAGATCGCGAGGGCATCATCATTTTCGCCAACCGCGCCTACGCCCAAATGCTTCGACGGACTCCTGACGACCTTGTGGGAGAATCAGACGCCTCCCTATTTGCACCCACCATGGCGAACTTTTTTCAGACCGACGACGAAACAGTCCTCCGAACCAAGGAGCCACTGCACAACAAACTTGAAATCATTACCCGCCCCGAGGGAGGGATCGAATGGCGCATGACTTCGAAGATTCCCCTCTTTAACGAAGGCGGTCATGTCATTGGCACTGCCGGGATCTCCCGTCGCCTCGAACACGGCGAAGGTCCCCCGCTCCCGACCCCTCACCGGGCCATCTCAGAACTCATTGACAAGATCCACGAAAATCTGGGTGCCGAACTCACCGTGCAATCCCTTGCCTTACAGGCAGGCATGTCAGTCAGTTCCCTGGAACGCCGCTTCCGACAGTATCTGGGAACCACTCCAAAACGCTACCTGGTGCACGCCCGCATGGCGGTAGGGTGCGACCGTCTTTTGAATACGACCTTAGGCGTTGGACAAATTGCGACCTCTCTCGGCTATCAGGAGCACGCCTCCTTCACCCGGGCCTTCATTTCGGTGATGCACATGAGCCCGAAGGAATACCGCGACTACTACCGCTAGTCAGCCAGATCAGGGTGATGCCGATCGCTCCAAAAAAGGCCAACTCAGCGAGCAAGGTGGGATACCCGGCGATCTCCATCTTGAGATCCAACGCCGAGCCGCCTGCGACAACGACGCAGACCAAGTGCACCCATCCGATCCATGGAATGATCAAGCGATAAGCCTTTGGACGAAATACGATCACGAAACAAAATAGGCCAAAGAAGCCAAAAATAGCCCCGATCAACCGCATCCAATAGTGCAGAAAGGGATCATAGTCCAAATTACGACATCCCACCATCTTTAAAGCAACCACTGCCGATTCCCATTCCCAGAAAAAAAAAGAGAAACGACAGCCCCCATCCTAACCCCGCAAAGAATAGGAGCATCTGTAACACGCGTTCGCGACGATCGTCATCCGTCATCACAAGGGATAAGGTTCGGGCCCTCTTGATTTGTCTCGCAATTCCGAGCGTGAATTACGGATTCCCGAACTTTGTCGATTGACCGGTAAGCAGCCGGAAACGTATGAACTGTAGCTGGGAAAGTGACGGCTGACCCGAATCACGATTCCTTCACCTGCATTCTCTCGACATCCATGAAATCCACCCTGATCAGCGCCCTCCTGGCGGCCATTCCACTTTCAACGGTTGCCCAGGTTCGCATTAACGAAGTTGTCGCCTCAAACACGCGCTCCTTTCCGGACATCGTTGACTTTGAAGACTATCCCGATTGGTTGGAATTGCACAACGAAGGAGCGAGTGCTGCTTCTCTGGATGGCTATTTCCTGAGCGATGATCCCGCTCAACCACGCAAGTGGCAGATTCCCGATGGCACGGCGATCCCCGCTGGTGGCTACCTGGTCATCGCCGCCGATGGAAATGACTCCGGGATCGGCGAGAGTTACCCACGAGGCTATTGGCCTTGGCGAAATTTCACCACCGAACGACTCCACACCAACTTCTCCCTCTCGGCGGATGGCGAATCGGTCATCCTGAGCAAGGTGGCTGGGCAACAACCCAGCAACCTCCTCACACTGGGTTCTTCCTGGAAATATCTGGATGACGGATCTTCCCAGAACGATGACTGGAAGGCCCGCTTGTTTGACGACTCCACTTGGGCATCGGGCCCCGCCCCTCTTGGCTATGGTGATGACCCCGCAACCGTGATCAGTTACGGACCTGATGACAACGACCGCCATATCACCTCCTACCTCCGCCAGTCATTTGACGTGGTTGACCCAAGCAACATCGCCTCTCTCACGATCACCATGCAGGTCGATGACTCCTGCATCATCTACCTCAATGGCCTTGAGGTCGTTCGCCACAATTTACCCGAGGGCACCATCACTTCGGAAACAACTTCCGTAGTTCCTGCAGCCCCTCCGGGCGAGGCTGATTTCCACACCTATCAAATCACGAGCGAGCAACTGGTGGTCGGCAGCAATAGTCTCTCCGTTGAAGTCCATCAAAGCTCCGCGAGCTCCGTCGATATGCGCTTTGACCTCCAACTTGAATCCCACACCAGCGGGATCTTGTCCCAGGTCGATGCTGTCATCTTTGGAACCCAGGTCACCGATGTCGCACTTGGACGAGGACTCAGCGATCCACTCAACTGGTATTTCCTGGCAGAAGCGACTCCCGGCGCGGCCAATAGCCCGCGTGCCGTGAACGATATTCGCATCACCAGTCCCGGAGTCGAAATCTCTCCAGCCTCCGGTCTCTACGGTGCCCCGCAGACCATCACCCTGACATCGGATCCGGGCGAAATCTACTACACCACCGATGGCTCCAATCCTTCCACAAATACTACGGGCACAACGTGCACCACGGACCATGAGGGATCAACCGTCACACCCTCAACCACCACACTCTACACCGGCCCGTTTCAAATCACCGAAACCACCGTGGTCCGTGCCCGGTGCTTCACTCCGGGACAAGTTCCCGGGGCCATCCAAACCCAAACATTCTTCATCGGCGAAACCTTCCAGAACCTCCCCTTCGTCTCCGTCGCGGCGGATCCATGCACCTTGTTCGACGACACCATTGGAATCTATCTGAACAATCACGAACCCAATCGGGAGGTCTATAAAGGCAAGGATGCCCCCGGCTACCTCGAGTTCTTCCCGAATGATGGCAGCAAGGGGTTCGCTGTGAACGGAGGCGTTCGCATCGGCGGAGAAAACAATTGGTTCGGTCGCCCGCAAAAGGCTCTCAACTTCTCACTGAAAGGAAAATACGGCGACGACGAGATTAAATATAACCTCTTCCCACAAACCGGAATCCCCATCCACACCGGTTTGAGCCTTCGGGAAGGTGGGGACAACTGGCGCAACGCCATGCTCCGCGACTCACTCTGGTGGTATGTCGCGGCAGACCGGCAGCTCAACATCGACAGCACCGCCCGCCGCCCGGCCGTCGCCTTCGTCAACGGAAAATACTGGGGGCTCTACAACATTCGGGATCGTTGGGATGAACAATGGTTCCATCAGCATTACGGAGTCGACAACGGCAACTACGACCACCTCGGCTTTGGCCGTTTTACCAGTTCAACCACAACTCTGGGAATTCATCACGGCGATCTCACGGAATGGAACACCCTCTACGACTTCATTAGAACCAGCGATCTTTCGCTTCCTGAAAACTGGGCCTTCGTGGAGTCTAAGATCGAAATTGATAGCTACATCGACTTCGTCATTTGCGAATCCTACGGCAACAACACGAGCTGGGGACATAATCGCGAATTCTGGAAAGACCGGAAACCCGGTGGAAAATGGCGCTGGTTCATTCCCGATATGGACCGCACCTGGCAATCAGGAAATGCCAACGGAAACGTCTTCAGCTCCATGCTTTCCTCCAGCGGAATCCTGTCAAATCTTCGGGATAACACCGGCTTCCGTGAACGCCTGGCCCAGCGCTTTGCGGCTCATGTCTACTCGACTTTCAGCCCGACCCGATTAATCCCCATGATCAACGATCTGGGAGATCTGTTAGATCTTGAACTCGACCGGCATGTCGCGGAGTGGAACGAAGCCGGAACGACCCGCACCCGCTACTACGACCAACTTGACGACATCAAGTCATTCGTGAATCAACGCCCCGACAACATGATGTCACTCATCAGATCAGGTCTCAATCTGAGCCCGGCAATCGACCTCAATCTGTCAGTCACTGGAGAAGGATTGATTTGCCTCGCGGGAGTCAAAATCCCCGTTGGAGATTGCCAAATCTTTCCTGGGATCCCTACACTCATTGTCGCCGAACCTGCGCCCGGATTCGCCTTCAGCCACTGGTCTGGAATCAACGGAGGAGCCACCACTGAATTCACTGCAAACAACAACCTGTCGGTCGCCGCAAACTTCATCCCTGACGGTTCGACGGTGGTGTCAGGAAGCCTGACCGTGGATACGACCTGGACAATGACGGGTTCACCCTACGTCATTTTGGAAGATCTCATTATCCCTGCAGGCATCACACTCACCGTGAATTCTGGCGTAGAAATTCAAGTCACCTCTTCCCGAAATATCCGGGTCCTCGGGACTCTCATCATCAATGGCTCACCCCAGGAAAAAGTGTCGATCACTGGCCGGAACGGAGCGGCATGGGGAGGGATCTCATTCGAAGAACCCGTCACCACATCCACCCTTGCCCACCTGTCCATCAGGAATGCAAGCCGTGGCCATGCCCCAACGATCTATCCTGCGGCCATCGCCGGACTCAACGCAGACCTTGAGATGGATTTTCTCGATATCGATGACTGTCGCGGTCCTTTATTTTTCAGAGGAGGCTCGATGATTCTCAAAGACAGCTTCATTCACATCCCAATCACGGGTGACGGACTCAACGTGAAACAAGGGCTGGCCCAAACCATCCGCTGCACCTTCCTCGGAAATAACTCTCCCGACACCGATGCCATTGATTACGACGGCGTTGTCAACGGGGTGATTCGCGACTGCCGAATCTATCGATTTCTCGGCTTCAATAGCGACGGAATCGATACCGGCGAACAATGCGTTGATGTCCTCATCGAAGGTAACCGAATCTTCTTCAACTCCGACAAGGGCGTCTCGGTAGGCCAGGGATCATCCGTCATCATGCGCAAAAACCTTGTCGTCGGATGCCCCCTCGGGGTGGGCGTCAAAGACACCGGATCAACCATCATCGTAGACCAAAACACCTTTGTTGATTGCGCCGAAGGCGTCTCGGTTTTCGAGAAGAATTTTGGAGGCGGCGGTGGTATCGCGAGTGTCACGAACACCATTTTTACAAGTTGTAGCTTGCCGGTATTTTTCGATGCCCTCTCAAGCATCACCGTTGCCTATTCCCTGAGTGACACGACGCCACTTTCCGGCCCGGGAAATATCAATACCGATCCCCAGTTTATTGACCCACTCTCGCTCAACTTCGGTCTCAGCACCAGTTCACCTGCCATCGATGCCGGCGATCCGAATCACGAAAACGATCCCGACAACTCTCGCGTCGATATCGGTGCCGCTTACCGCTACGATCCCGACGACTATCCTTTCGATGACCTCAACACCGTCGTCATCAACGAGATCCTTGCCAACTCCGGCCCCGGGGGCGATTGGATCGAACTCCTCAATCGCAGCAATGGCCCGATCGACATCAGCGGTTGGTTTATCAGCGATGACGGATCAAATCTCGCCAAGTATCGCATCGCACAAGGAACCACGATTGCCGCAGGTGAGCATCTGGTCTTCTACGAAGACATCCACTTTGGCTCCGACAGTGTGGATCCCAATGCCCTTGTTCCATTTGCTCTGAGCAACACCGGAGAAACCGTTCATTTGAGCTCAGCCCAGAATGACTCGCTGACGGGATACCGCTTTTCAGAAAATTTTGGCGCAACCTTTAGAGGGGAAACAGCCGGTTACTATTTCAAACCGGGATCAGGAAATTACAACTTCGTGAGACTGGCATCGCCCACTTCAGGCAACCAAAACAATCCTCCAAAGAATGGCCCGGTCGTCATTTCCGAAATCATGTATAACGTGAGCGGAGATGAGGACGCCGAGTATCTTGAACTCCTCAACATCTCAAACAGTCCGGTCAGCCTTTACGATTCCGGACACGATTTGGGCTGGACTCTCAGTAAAGGGATCGCGTTCACCTTCACCGCTGGCACGGTCATCCTTCCACATGAGAGAATTATCATCACACGGGATAGTGCGGCCTTTACCTCAACCTTTACCGCTCCAGTTGGCACCCAGGTCTTTCAATGGACCTCCGGTAAACTCTCCAACTCCGGCGATACTATTCAGCTCAATCAACCCGGCCCTCTCAATGATCTTCTGGAAGTCGAATATGTCCGTATGGACCGCGTCAATTATGGAACCGCCGCCCCGTGGAGCGAGAATGCCGACGGCACCGGGAGTTCGCTGAACAAAATCGCCGAGTCCTCGTATGGCAACGATGCCTTCAACTGGACCGCTTCCGCACCTTCACCCGGTGGCTTCATCAGCGTCTCCAACTTTGAGGATTGGGCCAATGGACTGAATTCGTTCGACGACAATGATGCAGACGGTCTCTCCAACCTTCTCGAATACGCTCTTGGGACCGACCCCGATTCCTTTGAGCCCTCTCCGATTTTCGGCCTGACTCATCAAAACGAGACCATCGCTTTGGACTACTCCATCAACTTGGAGCGAACAGATGTTTCCCTCAAACTGGAACAGTCACCCGATCTGATGACCTGGACTGAAGTCGATCTTCCACCCGTCGCAAATGATGGCACCACCCAGCAACGAATGGGCTCCATCCCTCGTCAAACGGTCAAAGGATACTTCCGCCTCACCGCCGAATCCAAGTAGCACGGTCTCACCCGATCACCTGCTCGAGATCCTCCAACCACTCGCGCGCGAATTCGCTTTTGGCATCCATCTGAAGAACCTTTTTGAAACACTCCGCAGCTTCTTCGAATCGTCGTTGGCTTGCCAGATAGGTGCCCAGGTTCGTGTATGCCTCATCTTGCTCACACTGATACTTCAGCGCTTCCCGAATTAAATACTCGGCCTTGGCAGCCTCTCCCCGTTGGTAGGCTGATGCTGCTGCCAAAATCAGGTAGTCGCCCCGGTCGGTGCGTAAGCCATGAGCCGCCCGGTAATTTTTTTCAGCGTCTTCATAGCGCCCCCGGTGGTGGTTGAGCTGTCCAAGGGTGGCATGCCAATCGGACTCGATATCTCCTTCGCAAAGCTCTTCAATCCGCAGCAAGGTTGCTTCTGCTTGCCCGACATTCCCCAGATCAATGAGGTCAGCCACATAGAGTAATGTTGCAGGGACATCCTCCTCGTCCTCGAGAGTCAGGATCTCCTCGTAAAGAATACAGGCACTGGCTACCTGATCCTTCTCCTGCGCTTCCTCAAGTGCCTCGTATAGTTCCTCAATCTCGGACATGCTCCGAAGCTAGGGAACGGATTACTCTTCGTCTACTGTTTCGTCCCGCTGATAAATCGGCAACTGACGGTAAGGCACCGTGAACGCCAGCGTCATCATGGCGGTGCCATAAACCTCGCCGGCCTCCTTGCTGTTCCATGACCCGCCCGGGTTTTGCTTTTTAAGATAAGTCTCGTACATCCAATCAGCGTAAGTTTCCCAGTATTTACCCCCAATCTGGAACATCGCCTGGGCGTTGTAATAGTTCCCGTAAAACTCAAATTGGTCACCCTCCAGTGAACGAAAGTTCTGCATAATATAGTCGGCCGCTTTCACCGTTTCCGGGCTCCCATGACGACCACAAAGTTCCAGGCAAAGCAAGCCCATCCCCGTCAGGGAATTTTTCTGATTATGAGGGCTGGAATATCCAAAATGCCCTCCCTGGGGCGAGAAGTTTTTGAAGAGATAGGCAACAGCATCCTCGATCGCCTTATCCGGAACATCAGCCCCATTTAACTTGGCCGATCTCAGCGCCATGAGTGCCCATCCGCTGCACGAAGTATCCGAATCCCGCGAGTTGGGATGATAACGCCAGCCGCCCTGGTGGTTTTTGTTCTTCTCCACAGATTGAGCCCGCAGAAGCAGAGCGAGGGCACGCGGCAAACTCTCGTTGATCTTCTTCTGCCGATCGGGATCCACCATTCCGGAAACCTCGGAAAGGAAGAGCGTGGCGATATTGTGTCCATACATCGGCCCGCTCCCGTATTGTCCGCCGGTGTAGAGCCCCGCCCGATCCTGACGACCTAACAAAAAGTCGATAATGAGATTCAATGAATTGGCGTAGGGACCTTCCGTAGGCAAATGTCCTTTGGAAAGATATGCCATCCCGACCAGCGCCGGGATGCCACACGAATTCCCATAACCTCCAGGGTAAGTCCCGTCTTTTTGCTGAACCCGCGAAAGATACTGCAAGGCGCGATCGACAGAGGGATCAACTCGATCCTTCCACTTGGCAAAACCTTCGTCAGGAAGCTCCTGGCCGTGGCTCGAAAAAATGAAAAGTGAGAGAAGGGAAATAAGTGAGAGTAATTTCATCGTTCTTTGGAAACCTGTTCGAAGTATTGCTTCACGAGCCCGCGATAATCATCGGGGACGACCGAGCCGGAGGATCCACTCAGCTCGGATTTGAGAGTTGCTTGAATCTTTTCCCAGTCACTTGCGCTGATGCCCAATTTCGCCAACTCGGGAGGAACACCCTGGTCGCCCTGGGCTTGTCTCATCTTATTGTCAGGCTCGTCTCCGGGTTCCTGTCCAGGCTGGGGTTGCCCCTTTTGTTCGGGAGGCATTGGCTGCCCCGGCTTTCCGCCCTGTTTCATCGATGCCTTTGCCTGGCTTGCTGCTTGCTGCAAAGCATCTGCAGCAGCCTGCGCGCTTTCAGCGGCTTCCTGGGAACCCTCGGCGCTGGCTGCCTCGGCACTTTGTTGAAATGCTTCAGCCAGTGGTTTGCCCGGCGTAGGGGCTTTGTTTTGATTGGCTGCTTGTTCAGCGGCGGCCAGGGCCTGCTGGGCGAGATTCTGTGCCGCTTGCTCCAACGCCTCCTGGGCCTGGCCAAAATCCTCGGCCGCTTGCTCATGCTGCTGCACGGCCATTTGTGAGTTTTCCTGACTTTGGGCTTGCGCGGCCTGGGATGCTTTCTGTGCACCTTGTTGAGATTCGGATCGGGCTGCCGCCAGTTGATCACCCTCGACCTGGGCCACATCAGCGATGTCCTGAGCCAATTCGGCCGCACGCTCGCTTTGCATTTGTTCCAGAGCCGCAAGAGCTTCCTGGGTATTCCCTTCAGCAAGAGCTTCAAAGGCCTCCGCAAGCTTTTCCTGCTTCTCAGCAAGAGCTTGTTGGGAAGGCGCTGCTTCCGCCCCCTTTGCGAGTTCCTCCGCCGCATTTTGAGCAGCTTCGGCGGCCATTTCGGGATTCCCCTGTTCAGCGCCTTCGAGCGCCGATTCAGCTTGGGCGAGTGCCTCCGGAAGATCATTGGCGCGTGCCTCCTGTTGTCCGCGGGCTTCACTTAATTCTTCCTTGGTTCCTTCAACCACGGCTTCCTGCTCCGTAGCCAGCGCCTTGGCAATGGCCTCGGCAGTTCGCTCATCTTGAAGTTCTGCAAGTGCCTTTTTCGCCTTCTCGGTATTGCCCTCGGCAAGCGCTTCAAACGCTTCGGCAACCTGCTCCTGCTTCTCCTGAAGTGCTTTTTGAGAGGGTGATTCTTCGGCCCCTTTTGCCATTTCCTCGGCCGCTTGCTGCGCTGATTCAGCAGCTTCTTTCGGCTTGGAATTCTGGGCATTTTCCAAGGCCGCCTCCGCTTCCTCGAGTGCTTTCGGGAGATCCTCGGCACGTGATTCCTGTCCTTCCTTGGCCTCGGCCAACTCGTCCTTTGTTTCGGCGACGATGGACTCTTGCTCCTTCGTAAGGGCATCGGCAATCGCCTTGGCCTCATCGGGCGCGGGCACTGCCTTGTTCAACTCGGCAAGAGTCTCCTGGGACTCCTTCAATTCAGCCGCTTCTTCAGCTAAGGCCTTGGCCTTTTTACTCTGTTCATTGAGAGCTGCTGCTTTGGCTTCCGGGCTTTGGCGAACTTCTTCACGCAATTGATCCTTGACCTGACGCTGCTCGTTCTGCCACTCCTGACTCGGAGTCTCGCCCTCGTTTTCAGCTGCTTCACGCGCAAGCTCTTCCTGCTTCTGAGCCAACTCCTGCAGCTTCGCAAGGTCGTCGACCTTCGGTTGGTCTTTGTAAACTTCTTCCCGAATGTCCTGCAACTGGCTTAGGGCTTCCTCGGTTTCTCTCAAGGCATTCTCGACCTCAGACTGCCGGGCCTCGGGCGTGTCTTGAAGCGGAGTGTGTTCAACCGAGGTCTGGGCGGCTTCCAGCTTGGCGATTGCCTCTTCCACTTCGTCAATGCGATGGGCCTGGACGCTCTGTTCCATGCGCTCGGTTAAATCGCTGAGATCTTTTTTGGCCTCTTGCAGTTTCTCACGGGCTTCGGCCAGCTTTTCCTCGGCGCGCTCCGTGACTTCCTCTTTGTTCAATTCCTGTCGGCTTTCCTGCATCTTTGCACGGGCTTTGTGGATATCATTGATCGCCTTTTCGATGGTTTCTTGAAGATCGCTATCCTGCTTGCGGAGTTCCTGTCGGCCCAACGATTCAGCATTATTGTCGAGAGTGACTTCGAGCCATTCTGAATACCCCACTCCGGGACCTTCAAGTTCGGCGGGACGATTATCACTGATGGCAAGCCGAATCCGCAGCTTGCGGGCGTCCTTATGCTGGGAAATCAAGCTCCCCAGATAGATCATGGCTTCACCTTCCCAGATGTCGCCTTTCACCGAAGGAATACGTTCCGGAAGGAGTTCCAGAACAGGATCAACAGACTGACCATTGACTTCAAGCTCGATGACGGCTTTGGCAAGTCCAATGGCCTCAGTCACCTCATAGGTAATAATAATCTGATCCTCCGGCTTCACCCTGAATTCCCGTTGGACAGGAGTTAGAATCGTCACTTCCGGAGCAGGATCCTCGGTGGCCTCAATGGCAAAGCGGGCTCCCTCGAGTTCGCGGCCGAGGCGATGCTTCACCACCATCCGGGCAAGGCCGGCTTGACCCGGGCTGAGGGTTTGACTCCAGCTTGCCTCCGTTCCAGCGGCTGAACTATCAAGAATCACTTCTCCAAGTTCTTCGCCATCGACTAAAAGTTGCCCGGATTCCAAAGGGGTATCGAAGCGACCACTGACCGTCACCCGGCTGCCGGCAAGGGCCTGAAGCCCCGATCCCAGCGAAGCCTTGCGATCAAGCCATTCGGTATAGGGAGGATATTGGAAAGTCACCACGGGCTCGAGAAGGCGTGGCAAAGGATAGACCATCACATTGAAGCGATCACTTTCACTGGAACCCACGCGAGCCGAATAACGGAAGCCTTGCTCCGCCGAGGCGACATTGTAGCGATATGTGTGGGTCTCACCCTCGCTTTCTGAAGGAGTCAGGGTTTCCGAAACCACCTTGCCATCCCGCTCAATGAGTAGCTCGAGACCATTTCCCAAAGATCCCGTATAGGTGAGATCGAGAGTGATTTCGTCTCCCTCAAGAACTTCCAAATCTCCAGGTTTCAATTCAAAGCGAAAGGCCCCGGCATTTCCTAACTCAGAAAATGGTGAAATGGCACGTGTGAGAAGCCGGCCCATCTCCCTTGGCCAGACAGCTAGGAGAACCAGCATGGCGGCGACGATGCCCACCGCAGGCCAAATCGACTGACGAATCCGTTTAGTCTGAACTTCGCGCTGAGGATCCAGAGCGCGCACATCGAGAGCTGCCTCCTTAGACAGTTCGCTCAGCAACTCGGGCGAAATCCCTTCCGGGCGTTGGGCAATTTCCAAAGCGGTACTGATCCTCTCCTGTACTTCCGGATGCTGATTCTCCAGCCAGCGAGCAAGTCGCACGAGAGATAATTTACCACTCATCGGGATAATAATGAACATCACCATGGCAACGAGAAGCGCCGCAAGCCACAGAAAGAAAAGCCCCACGCGCACCAACGCGGGCAGTGGCGCCAGAAAGTAGTCTAAGGCGACGATTAAAAGCAGTCCGACCAACACGACGGTGGTCGTTTTAAAAAGCCCGCGAAAGAATTGAACCTTTCGAATACGGCGACGGAGAGAGACCAAGCCGGACTCGATTTCGGGAGGCAAACCTTGAGACATAGCAATGCTACGGGTGAAGTTGTGGGCGACTTACGGTCTTCTTAACGATGATCAGACCTTTTCTAGTGAGAAACCTCAAAAAGAGCCATCGAATTGAGTGCAAGGCCGCTGACCCACAAAAAAACGGTTCCTGAATCAGGAACCGTCTTCGAAAAATTGAAGATCAATGAACGATTAGTTCACACCTTTTTTGGACATTTTAGTGCCCTTGGTAGATCCTTGACGGGCTTTAAAGCGTGGATTGGTTTTGTTGATGACGTAAAGGGTACCTTTACGCTTCACAACTTGACAATCAGCGTGACGACGTTTTGCGGAGGCGAGGGAAGAAAGAACTTTCATAGGACCAGCGGTTGAGGGCGGGAGACTAGTCGCCGATTCCTTACTGTAAAGCCCATTCCTCAGAAAATTTCGTGTCCAAGTGACCACCTTCCTGATTCACTCCCCTGAGCACAACTATCAATGTCGGAGTCCTATTTTCAAGAAACCGTGAATACCCCCGTGACTCCCGAGGAGATCACCCTCCGCCCCCCTGATTTTCAAGATTTTCACGGGCAGGAGAAGATCACCGAGCGGCTCATGCTCATGGTCGAAGCTGCCAAAGGCCGGGAGGACGTTCTGGAGCACATCCTGCTCTCTGGACCTCCAGGGCTCGGCAAAACAACCCTCGCCAACATCGTAGCCTCTGCCGTCGGCACCAATCTCCACACCACCTCCGGACCGCAAATCGAAAAGGCTGGCGACCTCGCTGGAATTCTCACCAATCTCCAGCGCGGCGACCTGCTCTTTATTGATGAAATCCACCGCCTTCACCCGGCGATCGAGGAATACCTTTACCCCGCGATGGAAGACTTCCGGCTCGATATCATTATCGACTCAGGGCCCTCTGCTCGCTCAATCCAGCTCCAACTTCCAAAATTCACCCTCGTCGGTGCAACCACCCGGTCCGGCATGCTCACCGCGCCCTTGCGATCGCGCTTCGGACTCATCAATCGCCTCGACTATTATACGCTGGAGCAACTTGCGGTAATCATTCTCCGCTCGGCCGAGATCTTAAATCTCCAAATCGAACAATCAGGCGCGCTGGTTGTGGCCTCCCGATCGAGGGGAACCCCGCGAATCGCCAACAACCTTCTTCGCTGGGTTCGTGACTATGCCCAAGTTCGGGCAAGAGGCATCATCTCACCGGAAGTTGCCCTGGCCGCCCTCAAAATGATCGAGATCGACGAAGACGGGCTCGACGAAATGGACAAGCGCATTCTCGAGGCCATGATTTACAAATTCAATGGAGGACCCGTCGGCCTCTCATCCCTCGCCGTTGCAGTGGGCGAAGATGCCTCCAGCCTGGAAGAAGTTCATGAGCCATTCTTGATCATGCAAGGCTTCGTCAAGAGAACTTCCAGAGGCCGGGTTGCCATGCCCGCAGCCTACGCTAAGATCGGAGCGGATCTCCCTCCGGATCCGACCGGCCAACAAAGCCTCCTCTAATAATGTCTGATCTTGACCCACTTCTTCAGCGGGCCCGCGAGGCCGGGCTCAGACGGACCAAAGCTCTTGAAGCCCTACTTCTTTGTCTTCACGAGAACAACCGGCCCATGACGCTTTCCGAGCTGGCGGAGAATGACCACCTTGCGCCAATCTGCGACAAGGCCACCGTTTTCCGCCTCCTCCAACGCCTCAGTGACAAAGGCATGATTCGCCGTCTCGGACTTCACGAACGCGCGGCCTACTTCACCCTTCTCGTTCCCGGTGTTCATCGCGACTACCTGATCTGCACCGAGTGCGGGAGTATTGAGCCTATCAAGGCCCCCTGCCCGGTCCACAAGTTGGAGCAGGAAATTCGTGAGGAGACCGGATTTGTCGATCTCTACCACGAGCTTGAGTTCTTCGGCCGCTGCCCAAAGTGCGCTGTTTAGCTACCCACGGGGCCAAGCTGCATGAATGTGTCGGGAATGTCCGGCATCCCCAGGTCCAAGAGTCTCCGTGGCACCCATCTCGCGACAACGCGCCAAAAACCGTCTCCAATCGGGATGACTGTAGCTTATTTTGGACCCATTGAGATGGTCAACATCAAAGGCCAAGCCCGCGTAATGGCGCGACTTGGAACTGTGGGAAGCACCTGCCAACGCCGTGACCCGAAAACGATACCCCTCCTTGGCGAGAGTCTTCATCGCCCGCAACATCCGGGGATCCGTTCGCACATATCCGCCCGGAGCAGTGCCATACGAACTTCTCCGGGCCGCCTGCCCCCTTGCCGCCTGATCGATATTGTCACGGGCCGACGCTCCATCGTAACGCCCACTCACTTGGGTGGGTAGCCAGTAGATATTAGGACATTTTCTTAACCACTGGGCTGTTGGAGTGCCATTCCCGTAGGGGAACGGAGAACTCCCGGAGCTCCCAGAACAACCTACAACTCCAAGAGAAATCAGGAGGGCCACAAGGGGCAAGGCAATGATCAAGCGCTTCACAGGCGCGGAGATTGCCTATTTGTCCTCCTTTGGCAATCCGTAATGCCTCCTCAATCAAGACATTGATCTTGCTCCCATCAGAGCTATAAGTGAACAATTCCCCATGGGTATCTGCCGTAAAATTCTTCGAAAAACAAAACGGCTGATCTTTCGTGATAGCTTGGAAGCTCGTCATGAGCGCACTTCCAAGGCGCTCCTGCAAGTCTTCTCCTCGTTTATTGTGCATGACGGACAGGCCGTCCCACGTGAACTCGAGATCGTCTTCGACTTTGTTCGGAGCATTTTTCCGGAGGTCGACCATGGCATTCTGGGACGCAGTCTGGAAGCAGCTGTCTCTGACCCGGTTTCTATCGAGGGACCTCTGATGCATCTTAAAAAGAGTCTTCCCGCAGAGCAAAAAGCCTCCTTCGCCCTCCAACTCTACTCAGTGATCAGGGCCGGCGGCGATGTCCCCTCCGAGCGGGATCGATTCCTATTAATGATGTCCAAACTTGGCAACAAAGCTCTCGGACAAGCCGTCATCAGGGAACTGAGTGAGATGAACGCCGAACGGAACGGTCTCCTCACCCGGGTCGATTTTGCTCCGAACAAAGATGGCGACGTCAGACTGAGAGACGAAGACATTCTCTATCACTTCCGTTGTTACCGGGCGGGTGGACTTGTTCTCATCCGAAACCTCAGCGAGACCCCGTTTTGGATACGGGGGCATGCACTCGACAAGGACCGGCTTTTACAAATCCGCCCGAATGATGAGATCATCGTAAACCAATGGCGCATCAGCTATAGCGATCTCGTTTACTTTCTTCAGATCGAGGAAAAAGGAATCACTCCTGATCTCTATCTCCTCGAAGACGATAGCGAACTCAGCCTGAGCCGGAGCAAATCCAGATTGGCACTCGCCAAACTCACCTTCGGGCACCGGGTCGTTCTAACACCCCTCCGCCCCGGAGTTTCATCCGTCCCCGATCGCGAAAAGCTGGAACCCGGGAGCCAATACACCTGCGACTACCACGACCTCATTCACTTCGGAGAAAAAGAGCCCGTTTCGCTCGAATCCCTCCGCCGTCTGAGCCTGCAAACCGGACAACGCTTCATCCTCCCGGCGGGCCGCAGAAAAGTGATCGTCTCAAATGATCCTTCCCGACTCTCCGGCGACAGCCTCCTTCTCACCCCCGGTCTGGCGGGGCGATTTGTGCTCGAGCTTGAGTTTGATCCATCCACCGGCATGGGCGAAGTGCACGTCCATGAGTCCACCCAAACCATTCTCGCAAATGGCCTCCCTGTCCGCTCCGCCCCACTTCCTGATGGCTCGCTGATTCGCCTCAGCAGTCGACAGGCACTTCGCTGCCGGTTCTCTGAAAATGTTCTCGATGAAGAGCGCAACCTGGTGCGTCACCTCGAAATCGAAAACTTGAATCACTCCTTTTGGAAGGGTGGCAAAGCCATCGACAGCCTTTCCTTCAAGATCGATCGGGGCCAAATGCTTTGTATCATTGGACCCAGCGGAAGTGGAAAAAGCACTCTCCTCGAAATCCTGGCCGGGCAGAGAAAACCGCAGGGCGGGCACGTTCGCCTCAACGGACTTTCTCTTTACGAGCGCCAGCACCGACTTTCGCCCCTGATTTCCTTCATGCCCCAGGAGGATGCCTTAAGTGCCCAACTCACCTCGCGAGAACACCTGGCTCACGCTTGCGCTATCCGCCGCCCGCACTTTTCCGAAGACACGATTCAAAAAAGAGTCAGCTATCTCTTGGGCGAACTTGGCTTGGACCGCATCGGAGAACGCCGGGTCGGCAGCCCGGACTCAAAAAGCCTCAGCGGCGGTGAGCGGTCACGACTCAATGCCGGCCTCGACCTCATCGGTGGTGGCGAAGTTTTCCTCTTCGATGAACCCATCTCCGGACTTTCTTCAAAGGATGCCGAGCATGTCGTCCAGTCCTTGCACGGTCTTGCGCAGGACAAAATTGTCGTGGCATCACTGCACCGTCCCAGTGAAAAGGTTCTCGAATCCTTTGATCTCGTTCTTCTTCTCGACCGGGGTGGCAAGATGGCCTTCTTCGGCTCCCCGAATGACATGATCAAATACTTCGAGACTGCCGCGCGAGATCTCAAACTCTACCACGACGAAGACTCGCAACACCGGGGTGCCGATTTCGTCTTCGATGTCCTCGAGGCCCCCCTCATTCAACTGAATACCACATCGAGACTCCAACGCCGCTTCCCACCGGATTTCTGGCAAGAGCGCTATGAGAACCGACGGGTCATCGCACACTTGTCAAAGAATCACGACGGACCACCCACCGGAGCCGGCGAGATCCCAACAGCGGAAGACCAGGTTCCAGCTCCCGAACCGCCGGCTCACGGGCGACGACAGAAGTGGATGATCTTCAAGACGCATCTCGCACGGGCCGTGAAGTCAAAATTCAGACATCGCGGGACCTTCTACTCCATTCTCTTAGAAGCTCCGTTACTGGCCTTACTCATCGGCCAAACCTTGCGGGCCTCGGCCGAAGGAAGCTATCGCTTCCACTCCGGTCTGCATCTTCCATCCTACCTTTTCCTGGCGGTCACCGTCGCGATGTTCTTTGGCCTGACCAACAGCGCCACCGAGGTCCTACGTGATCGACCCATCCTTCGCAGAGAGCGAAATTGCCGCCCCCATCCGCTGCTCTATCTCGGGTCCAAGTTTCTGGTCCTCTCCGCCCTCATCACTATGCAGGCGGCCGTCTTCATCGCCTGTGCTGACTGGTTGCTGGATTTGCAGGGAATGTTCTGGGGCCACCTCTTTTGGATGGTGCTCACAGGCTGTTGCGGAAGCGCTCTCGCACTTTTCATCTCCGTCATCTGCAGATCCGAGCGGACCGCCCTGAGCTCGATCCCTCTGATTCTCGTTCCGCAAATCCTGCTCGCCGGTGCGCTCGTTCCCTTTTCGGAAATGAACCGGGGCCTTTTCAAAGGAGGCGAAAAAGGGCGCTCAGCCGGCTCCGAACCCGTCCCTTCGACTATCATGCCTTTACGATACGCATTTGAAGGCATCATCGTAAGCCAGGCCACCCACAATCAATTTGAGAAGAAGCGCCGGCCTCTGCAGGATAAAATCGAAAAGCTCAAAGAACTTGAAGGGCTCACTCCTAAAGAAGATGCCGATCTCAACGAAGCACGTGAAGCGCTGGGCATACTCTTCATGGCAAGCAGTCCCGACATGCAGGATGCCAGGAAGATCATCAACGATCCACTCGTTGAAAAAGAACGGCTCATGGCCATGGAAGAGGTGGATGAAGAGGCGATCTTGGTTTCCCAGTTTTTCGTCAATGAGAGGGTCGAAAACCTGGTGGAGTTTGCCGAAACATCACGGCTTGACGCTCGCCTTACTGAAGAACCACATGTCTTTCTCGCCGAGAAAAAGCCCTTCTTTGGCTTCACTCTCGGGACCCTGTGGTACTGCACGCTTTATCTCCTTGCTCTCACCGCGACCTTCCTTGGATTGGCGACCTACTTTTTGAAGTTATCCCTCACCAAGGGATAGTTACTTTTCATCGAGTGCTGCGCCAAAGGACCTGGCAATCGCGGTAACGGTCTCCCTGGAAAGCGGACCTGGCACGATGACCCCAAGAATGACCAAGCCAAAATGGGACTGTTTCGGAATCACCTCCAAGACCCTGTCGTGGGACACTTTCACATGGAGGCTGGAGGGCTCGGCAGCTTCCCCGACCTGCCGTCCGGCACTCGCGGAAGCATGGGCAAGAGTGCGCGCAACCTTGATCAATTTGCTACTCCCAACCTCGTCAACGATCACCTCACCGTTCCGATCACAAATAAAGTAGGACTCGGCCGGAATCTCCCCTTTTAACCAGATTCCAAACGCCGAAAGTCTTTTCGAAAGGGGCTGCCCCTTACCTAAAATTGGAGACTCTTGAACGATAGGTGGCTGAGTAATCACCGGTGCGGCTGCGATTTTAAAGGGTGAAGGATATCGGGCAAGAGCTCTTGCAGGAGGGATTTTTCCTTTGCCTGTTGGAGTCAAGGTGACTTCGATTGGCTTCGCGCCTTCCTTTGCTTCCACCTTCGGTATCATCACCTCCTTACCGGCAGAAACGACGGTCGGCACGGTTGGAAATTTTTCACGTACAGGTTCCACCGGAACTTTGACCACCGGCTTCTGCGGAGCCTTTACTGCCGACTTTACAGGAGCAGCAGCCCCGGACTCCGCAAATCCGACAAACCCTGAACCATAAATCGTTTCCGCTGTCATTGGAGGCTGGGCCACAACCGGCTTCATCAGCCCTTCTGCAAGAGCCCTGATACTGGCAGCATCTACCCACTGGTTGACCGATTCGTTTTCCATGGCTGAATAAGGCTAAATTAAATGTCCCATTCTGCGATCCAATTCATCCCGCAGCTTGTCAAAGACAGCCTGCACATCGGCCCCCTCGTCCATCACCCCCACGGGCAAGCCGCGGGCACTGGCCCGCACGAAAAGATCATCGCGGGGCACCTCTGTCTTCATCACCATTTCCGCCGGGAGCAAACTCCTCAGGGCATCGGCCGACTCACGGCTCTCTGGCAAGGTTCGGTGCACCATTGTGAGAACCACTCCCAGCACATGTAACCGGGAGTTTACCACTCGCATCCTAGTCAGCGCCTCCAGCATCTTAGGCACCGACCTCACGCCAAGCGGCTCCGCCTGTTGAGGCACAATCACGCCGTCGGAGGCGCTCAGAACATCGGCAGTCACTCCAAACAGCCCCGCTGCACAATCAACGATGCAAATTTCGTAACCAAGCTCTTCCGCTTCGGAGAGGAAGGCCCGGACCCGATAGAGAGTCATCCCCATTGCACCCCCGCTCAATTCATAGGAACTGCTCTGGCCGGATGGAACCAAACTGAAGGTCTCCATGCGGGTTGGCACAATAACATTGGCCGCCTTCAGCGAAGGATTGCTCAAGAGATCAAAGAACCCGGAGAGATGTCTCGATTGCCTCGTCAGCGACAAGCCCACCGACCCTTGGGGATCGGAATCGACAAGCAAAGTTCGCCGCCCGGTCCGTGCAAAGGCGTGGGCGAGATTGATTGCCAGAGTCGTTTTGCCGACTCCACCTTTTTGACTACTGACAGCTAAAGTGATCACGGGAGAAATTACGGAGCGCGCCTGACATGTCTTAGATCAAGCTCGCTTCTCCAAGAGAGAAACATTTCAAGCCGTCTTTGTCTGGTCAATTCCCCGCAAATTTCTTACCGTCCTGTACGGCTAAAAAACTTGGTCTTCCCTCCTATGGTCCCGAAAATTCTCCGACTCGCCCCCATTCTTCTTTCTCTTGGACTTGCTGCCTGCGAGGGCCAGAAGGAAGCGGCCCGTAAAGAACGTTTTAATAAGGATAATTTCTTCAGTGGAATTGAGAAAACAGGTGCTGTTGCCGAACTGGAGAATGAGATGGCGGGCGCCGAAACCGATTTTTTACGCAGTTTTGCCACCGACTCCATCCCATGGCAGCATTGGGACTCATCAATCCTGGAAAAGGCGAGCAACTGCCAAGCCCCTGTTTTTCTGTTAGTCGGCAGCTCGTTGGGTGGTGACTCACGTCCGGTTGGACAGGAGATTTCCGAGACCCCCGAATTAAGAGCTCTCATCGCAGATCAGTTTGTGTGTTCTGTCGCAGATATTCACGCCCACCCGGAACTGGGCATTTTAGCCGATCACCTTTCATCGGAAATGAACCGTCCCACGAGTTTTCCCACCCTCATCTGGATGAGCCACGAGGGCGCTCCCATCGCCTGGATTCCCATCTCGGGACTCTCTGGACGGGAACTGGGAATCGTGTTCAAAAATGCTGCTGCCATGGTCAGTAAGATCTGGCTAGAAAGCTCCGAATATGCGGTGAACAACAGTCGTAGCGACAATCGGAACCGACAGAATAGCTTTGAATACCCAGTCTCCGAGAATGCGACCGAAGAACAAGATCG
Source organism: uncultured Verrucomicrobiales bacterium (assembly GCA_963925135.1). Lineage (GTDB taxonomy): Bacteria > Verrucomicrobiota > Verrucomicrobiia > Verrucomicrobiales > Akkermansiaceae > SW10. The sequence goes on from CAWUTG010000051.1 coordinate 52,083, forward strand.
CGCTAAAATCTTCGGAAGCCAAACCCGTCAACTCAGTTCACTTTATAGCGCCGGTGACCGGGATCTCGACTTCATCGGAGCACTCCTGCCCACCAGTAGCCTTGAGCTACTGGCTCTGGGATCGATCACCAATGCCGTCACTGAAGAAGTCAATGAGCGTTGCCTGCGTGCCACCATTGAAGTCATTGAAGAAATCCTCAAAGGGGCTCTCAAAGATCACCTCGATGGCTCATACTTCTATGCACGGAGAACGACCGATTGGTCCCTTCCTTCCTTTTCAAAAAGCATCATCACCCAGGCTAAAGTGATCCATATGCTCATTCAGGCTGGATCAGCAACAGGACGTCAGGATTTCATCGACGAGGCTTTGAGGTTACTCGATATCCTCCAATCAGATTGGCTCGAAAAATCCCGGGTTCAAGTCACGACCGCTGGAGATCAGGATGTCCCTGGTAAGTTTCTTTGGAATTGGTCCACCTTGGAGAAAGTAATCGGTCGTGATCTGGTCCCGTTTGCCGCAGCAGCTTTTTCCCTCGATAAGGATGGGAACATTCCCAGCGAAGTGGACCCTCTCGGAACGTTCTTCCGGCTCAACTCATTACGCTCCCGTATCTCGATTTCCGACCTCGCAATCGAACTCGGTCTGACAGAGCCCGAGACTCAAAAAACCCTCAGTGAGGTGAAATCCAAAATGTTGGCCTATCGTGAGAAAAAAGCGCAATTCGTGACAGAATCGGTCATAACTTGTACCGATTTCGCGCTCATTTTGAGAGCCTGGACTGCCGCCGCAGTTGTGAGCAACAACCATTCAGATCTCCTTGAAAAAGCCCGATCTCTCGCAGACCGCCTTTCCCAGGAATTCATCGATTCTGAAAAAGGCCTGAGCAGACTCCCCTTGAGATCAGGGTTCATCCCTGCCAGAGCATCTGATTACGGTGCCGCCGCCATTGCACTCAACGAGCTCTATCAGATCACCCTGAACCCTGATTATATAAAGCTCAGTAAAGAGCTCATCGACGAGGCTTTCGAGAAGTTGCAATGCGACAACGGTTTGGTTTCAGAAGCCCCCTCTCAAGACCGGGTCATCCCCTTGGAGATTATTCAGCCTAGAATGATTTTTTCAGATTCTTCACTCGGCCTCATCGATCTGGCGGTGACCCAAATTAAGGGCGTCACTGGCAGCAAGGAATATGATGAATTTAGAAAGAAGGTCAAATTGTGCACCGCTCCCATGGCAGAGGTCACCATCGTCAATCACACCGACTTCATCAGCACGTGTGCCTACGGAGACATCCCTATCACTGCGGTCGTTCAGGGTGACCCCTCAACTGAATTGGGACAGAACCTCCTCCTCACCTTGAACTCCAAGAAACATCTGCCCTTTTTATCAATTCGTCCGGAGACGGGACCGGCTCCCTTGGCGGCACTCACAAATCTTCCGCCAGCGTCAGGAGTCGCCTCTGTCGTGCTCATGCGCGGTGAAAAAATCCTCGGTCAGGCCTTGGATGTTGGGCAATTGGAGCAACTCATCAGCAAAGCACTCTTTGCACGGGATTAGCATGACAATCATCCTTGCCCTCACCGTGAATCCAGTCAGGTTCCCCGCAGCAAAACCTTTTAAAAACGAATATCATGAGTGACCGACGAGCTTCCCGGGAAAGGGATACCGCAGAGACCAAAATCCGTATGAGCATTAATCTCGATGGCGAGGGGCGCTCAACGATCGATACCGGCATCCCGTTTTTTGATCACATGTTGACGCTCTTCTCGCGTCACTCTCTGATTGATCTCGAACTCAAAGTCGACGGGGACATCGAAGTCGACTTCCACCACACCGTCGAAGACACAGGCATCGTCCTGGGAGAATGCATTCGTGAAGCTTTAGGCGACAAATCAGGGATCCGCCGATACGGGCACGCCTACGTGCCGATGGATGAAACCCTCAGCCGCACGGTCATCGACCTGAGCAATCGGTCCCAACTGGAACTCCGCGCCCCCGCAAACACTCCGGACGCCCAAAACTTCCCCTTCACTCTTGTTGAGGAATTTTGCCGGGCCTTGGCTTCGAACCTCCGTTGCAATCTCCACATCGAACTCCTCTACGGGCGGGATGGTCACCACATCGCTGAATCAATTTTTAAATCGATGGCCCGAGCTCTCCGCTCAGCTGCTGAGGATGATCCACGAATGAATGGCATCCCCTCGACCAAGGAGGTTCTCTGATACCCATGAAACTTGGAATGATAGACTACGGGCGGGGAAATCTCCGCAGCGTCATCAATGCTTGCCGGGCGCTCGGGCACGATCCTGTTCTCATCACCAAGGGTGAGGAGTTTCAGGACCTTACCCACATCATCTTTCCCGGCCAGGGTGCCTTTGGAGACTGCATGGAGAACCTCAATCGTCTCGATCTCACAGAGCCCCTTCGGCAGTGGATTCTCGACGGAAAACCTTATTTCGGAATCTGTGTGGGCTATCAATTACTCTTTGAAGCCAGCGAAGAATCAGTGGGCACCGCCGGACTCGGAATCCTCAAGGGAACGGTAAAGCGCTTCACCAGTAAGGATATCAAAATTCCTCACATGGGGTGGAACGCTCTGACCCTCAAACATCCAAATTCACCTTTCTGGACGAAACTTGAGGAACATCCCTACTTTTACTTCGTTCACTCCTACTATCCCTGTGACCTCGAATCAGATGTCGTCACTGCGACCTGCGACTATGGACAGGAGACATTTTGCGCCGCGATCGAACGGGGCTCACTCCTCGCCACTCAATTCCATCCGGAAAAGAGCCAACATGCGGGACTGCAACTTCTGGAGAACTTCCTGACCCACTAGTCCATCAAAAAAGGCCCGGTTTACCGGGCCTTTTTTAAAATGACGGATTGGTCAAACTCAGTGGGAGCGACAAAATTCTTCAAAGCGGCTCACGCCCTCATTCAGAACATCCAGAGTGGTGCAGTAGCTGATCCGAATTCCCATGTCGTGACCGAATGCGACTCCTGGAATGGCGGCGACCTTATAACGGGTCAACAGCTTGTCGCAGAGATTCACTGACTTCAGTCCAAGCTCGGTGCAGTTCACGAAGAAGTAGAAGGCGCCCTTGGGCTCTACCACACTCACGTTAGGAATTGCCTTGAGACGGCTCAGCATGAATTGACGGCGAACGTCATATTCTCCGCGGAGATTTTCGAGGAATGCCGCAGATTCGGGCGCTTCAAGAGCGGCCACCGCGCCATACTGGGCAAAACTGGTGGCATTCGAAGCGACGTGTCCCTGAATCGTGACCAACGCCTCGGCGATGGCAGGAGGAGCGGCGGTGTAGCCCAATCTCCATCCGGTCATCGAAAATGACTTGGAAAAGCCATTCACGGTGATGGTCAAATTGTAGGCGTCCTCGTTCACGGAAGCCACACTGACGTGCTCAGCACCACCGTAAACCAGTTGCTCGTAGATCTCATCGGCAAGGATGATGATATCTTCGTAGGAAGCCACTTCGACAATCGCTTCGATCTCTTCGCGGGTGTAAACCGAACCGGTTGGGTTACCCGGAGTGTTCAAGATGATCATCTTGGTGCTCGGAGTCATTGCGGCCTCAAATTCTTCAGCGGTAATCTTCCACTTGTTGCTTTCCTTGGTCTCCACCAGAACCGGGATACCACCGGCCAATTTCACCATTTCTGGATAGCTCACCCAATACGGGGAAGGAATGATGACTTCGTCACCCTCCTCGACAACGGCGAGAATGGCATTGTAGCAAGCTTGCTTGGCACCGGGAGTGACGCAGATTTGGCTCGGGGCATAATCGAGATTGTTGTCACGCTTCAGCTTGGCGGAAATGGCCTTGCGGAGTTCGGGAATGCCCGCCGCTGGAGTGTATTTGGTCTTTCCTTCAGCCAGGGCCGTATAGGTCGCCTGCTTGATGAAATCGGGAGTATCGCAATCGGGCTCACCACCGGCGAGCGCGTAAACTTCCTCACCAGCTGCGCGAAGCGCTTTCGTCTGGTTGGTGACGGAAAGGGTCAAGGAGGGGGTCACAGAGGTGACGCGTTTTGAGAGACTATCCATGATGTTCGGTAAATGATGTTCACCCCAGAAGCCGGAGAAAAACATCAATGGAGGCTAGTGGCCTGTCTCTCCCCGGGGAGCGGGGTTTTTCTGCACAGGCACCGCCCAGCATGCAAGGTAAATACAATTCTAAGGGCACTTTTTGCCAATCACGGAGCATCAAAGGAAGCGGTGACCCATTTTCCTTTTCGTTGATGTTCCAGAAAAATAAATCCGCACTCTTCAGCCTTTGCAAAGACTTCCGGCCATTGTTCGTAGAGAATACCCGATAAGATCAACCGTCCGGTGGGCTTGACCCACTTTCGAATCAGCGGCAAGGCCTCGATCAGGACGGTCGAAAACAGGTTGGCGGCAACGACTTCGAACTTCTTTCGATTCTTCCAAGTGAAAACATCGGCCTCAAAGATCGAAAGGTCCCCCGCTCCATTTCTCGAGGCATTAAGATTGGCAACCTCAACCGCTTTGGGATCGTAGTCAAAAGCCTCAATCAAACCAGCCCCCAGCAATCGGGACGCAATCGCCAAAACTCCGCTCCCGGTTCCCAGATCAAGAAAACTCCAAGCTGGCTTCATGTCTTTGGAAAGATCGACCAGTCGGCGCAGGCAGCTCGATGTCGTGGGGTGATCACCCGTGCCAAAGGCCATCTCAGGCGGGACGAGAATCACGTGCCTGCCCGGATAGTTTGCGGGATCAAGCTCGACCTGGGTAATGACCAAACGATCCCGAATCATCAGAGGCTCCGCTTTGGGGGCACTCATCGCCACCCAGTTCTGGTTCTTCAGCTTCCGAATCGATCCCCCAAATTGCTCCTGAATATCAAGGGCCCCTTTTTCATGTTCGCAGTAAACCTCAACCCGGACGGACTTCCCGCCCTTGATTTCCGTGATTACCGAATTGGAATTCCCATAGAACCGCTCTTCCCACGCGTCTGCCCATTTCACACCAGATAGTTTCGACCAGACCCACATATGACGGAAATAAGAGATGAATGACGCTCAATCAAGTCCTAACAATTTGGTGCTCAAATACCGGAGGACGCAGATCACTCCCGGCAAGATAGCCAACCCAGTCCATGAGCTTCAAGGCATCCCTCGGATTCCCCCGTTGTCGGATCCGTTCCAATCTTACATCTTCATCGCAAGTCACAAAGATCACCTCAACTTCTCCTCTGAATCGAATCCGAAGATTCGCCAACCAAGCCGGATCACGGATTTCGCTCGTGAACGGCCCCACCAGAATCACATCCACGTGAGGCAGGTTTTCCGCAGCCGTTGCGTAGAGACATTCATAGACTGGAAGTCGAAAAGTCCCACGATAGACCTCGGAATCCCGGTCGTTGGGATCCTCCCCGCCGAAGGCCATCCCTGCCCTGACCACGGGTTCCGTCACCGTATCACTATCGAGCAGACAGGCCTTCAATTCGGCGGCCAACCGTTTCCCGTAGGTGCTTTTCCCCACTCCTGCTGGTCCACAGATGATGAAGAACTTAGGCATTCTAATATTTTCCATCCTTGAGATCAGAGTCCTCGGCAAGGAATTTCAGGATCGTCTTCTGGGCGTGATGACGCCCCGCGACAGCATCGTAGCCGGATTTCTCAACCTCGCCCGCAAACTGAAAATGCTCCTGATAAAGCTTCCGACCATTCACCTCGGGCTTCAGCGTAAAGGTGTCCCGGCTGGCATAGAGCTCATTCCACGTCTTTCTGACCTCAGCCCAATACTCCTTGGTCTTGGCCCAGCTCTCATCCGCTGCCACAAGTGAAGGCTCGCTCATTCGTTCATAGCGATTCACGCCAAGCTCCTGGCCGACATAGCTTCGCCCGCCATCTTCCCCAAGCGACAGCTTTTGGTTGTTTTGAACATGCACCCATCCGGTCGGCGTCATGGTAATTTCGTGCGAACCTTCGAGCACATTATAATCACTCCGCACCGAAAACTCCCGACGTGGAAGCGGTCGTGCGCAGGATTCGCTCTTCCACATCGACAAGCCCCTTTCGTGAACCCATTCGCCTAACACCTCGTAGCGGGGCGAGTCATCCACTTGAAACACCGCCTGACTCCACTTCCCCTTCACCTCATCGGGAGTCTTCCGTTCCCGCTTCCAGGTCAGAAAGCCCCGATAAGTATGCAGGTCCGTATCCTCATAAGTCCAATCCTGCCTCCAATGCTTCACCAAGTAGGGGCCCGATTCCTTGCCCTCCTCGTCCTTGAAGAACATGACCAGGGTATGCTGCAGGCTGATGAAATCCTCATCGTGTTGGATCACCTGCACGTGCTCGGTTCCCCACGAAAAATAGGGCTTGGGTGGCGCGTAGTTCTCACGAAACCCCATCGTTTCAATAAAATCAAAACTCACCCGGTAATTACCCGCCATTGCCAAAATTCCGCGGACATCCTTCTCATACTTCGTGCCCTCTTTTTGGAGATCCTGCCACTGCTTGGACGGTTTCGTATCCAGGGTCACTTCAGACCCCATCGTGGTCCCGCCCTGGGGCTGCATTTCACTAGCCTCCAAAAAAGGCCAAGCAAAGACATGACCGCCCGTAACTTTCGATTCCTCCTCCCCCTTCGAAATCAACGACAGCAGCCCCAATATTAGAATAGTCCGTTTCATGGCCCTATCCTTTCTTAAATTTCCGCATTTGCAAATCGGGAGATTCACTTCACGACCTCATCGAGCCATTCCAGCACCTTTTCTTGATACTCGCCATCGTTCATGGCCAGAGCCCCGTTGTGGCTTCCATTCTCGATCCTGAAAAACGTCTTCGGCATAACGGCGTTTTTAAAAAGCAACTCGGCCTGGCTCACAGGCACCGTTCCATCCCTCGTGCTATGAACGATCAACAAGGGCACTGGTGCGCTCTTCGACACCAAATCACGGGCCGAAAGCTCAGCTGTCACCAGTTCCGCACCGACGTTTCCGGCAACCCACCGGGCCATGTCTTGATAAGAGGCAAAGCCTGCAAAAGTAATCGCGGCCTGGAGTCCCGCGACCTTTTTCTGCCCAATTGCGGCCAGGGACTTGGCACCACCCAAACTGTGGCCAAAGGAGATGAGACGGGCCTTATTGACATCTTTTCTCGTCGCAACATAGCCCAAAGCCGCCCTGTCATCTTGAACCAGCCCGTTCCGATTAATCTCTCCCTCTGACTTACCATACCCCCGATAGTCGTAGAGCAGGACCTGGTAAACCCGCCCGAACCATCCAGGAAACAAATCCAATATGAGGCCCCACCGCCCCGGCATTTCCATGACTAAAGACGATCGTGCCCTTGGTAGGAAAATAGGAGAGACGGTTGCCCCATTATTCCCGAGGAGCTTCTTTGTCGACCTCATCGTCCTCGAGTATGCCGGACTCACCCGGCAATTACAAGAGGCAAGTCTTGATGAGGGGCAAGTGCAGACCGTCAAATAAGGGTATCAGGGTTCAGAGGCCTCAGGGTAGAGGGCAGGACTGGAATGATGTTCTGCGAGGCTCAGGAGGCCAAGGAGGGCCTTTCATTTCTTTTGAATGAAGAACATTCGGTTTTGATGAATGGTTGACACGTTATGCAAATATGATAAGTATCCTTCGAATGAAATCACCTCCGCTTTTCACAATGTGCTGTCTCGGAGTTTTGTCCTCGGCACAAGGGCAGGACTCGAATGAGATTACCGGAAAAATTGACAATGGAAGTAAGCGGGAAGCCGTTTCAGCTCCTCTGCCCAGCTACCGCATCCTTTCCACCGTGACCAAGGCCAGAAAAAATCGTGAGATTACCTTTAGACAGGTTGAAGCTCCTGAAATCCAAGAGCCTTTGAGGTGGAGTTCTTCGGAGCAACCCATTGAAGCGGATAAGCCGAATCACTCTTTCGTTGTGTCTTCGGTGACTTATCCGGGGAGAGGAACCAAGGTTCGTTGGTGGTCGACGAACGGAGGCGAGAAAGTTTTCTACGAATGCTGGTCTAACATCGACTGGAAGAATTTGGGAGGCTTTCATCGCTACGGATCAGACTCGCAGAGCTTCATCTTTATGCTTTTTCATCAAGTTGCTGCGGAGTTAGAAGAGGGGGAAACGTCACCAGTTCTCCCAAACCTCGCTAACGGAGCACGTTACATGGTAACTGCCGGAGATGAAACCAATGACGCTGCGATGGATTTTATCGAGGGCCTTCACGAAATCTACGATCTCAGGAAACAGGACCTTGAAACGGCTGCTGTTCAACGACAGGTGGCTGCTGAGAATCTCCGCATCGAAAAAATGCGCGATGCCCAGGCTCCGGTAGTTAAAAAACTAGAAGTGAACTTTTGGCCCCTGACTCCTGAACAGAAAGCACGATGAAAAATACCGCTATTTTTGACTGTCTTTTCTTGGGATCATCTCAGATTGGGTTCACCCAAAATCTGGAGATTGATTACGATGAGAGTAACAATTCTGTTGCGCTGACATGGGACAGTGTTGTTGATCGAACCTACTTTCTTCAGGTCTCTGATTCGCTGGATGATTGGGACTATGCCCCACTCATTTGGTATGGCGATGGGACAAATCTTGGAACCAATGTTTCGGTCACTCCCGGAGTGAATTTATTCTACCGCTTGGTTCACACCGATTACGAGGTGACTGGAGGAAATCCGGGACTTGCCGATTTTGATCTCGATGGATTGACCAATTCAGATGAAATCACCGGGCCTCATGGAACCTCTCCTTTTTCTGGCGACACTGATCGTGACTGGCTCACAGATGCTGATGAGATTCTTTGGAATTTAACCGACCCAATAGACCCCGATAGCGACGCCGATGGAATCGGCGACGGGAATGAAGACTTTGACAACGATGGTTGGAAAAATTGGCGTGAGCTTGCCATGGTTTCTCCACCCACAATCTACGGGACAAGTGCCTATGATCCTGATTACGTCTTTGCGGACCCTCCGACGAATCAGATCCCCGCTCTCCGCTTTCGATGCCTTCCTGGTCCCGACCATGGCTATCATTATCGGGTTCAGGGAAGCCCCAATTTGTTTACCTGGGAAGACATCAACCACTACGAGAATGGATACGGTCCGGCTCTGCCATCCGGAACCCTTGGAACGGCTGACACTGATCCCGTGCTTGATGGAACAGGAGCCCATGAATTCACGGTCGGTGTTCCAGCCACGAGCAATTATCAGTTTCTTCGTCTAAAGGTTGAAGAACCTTTTCCGGGGCATGATCTAAGGACTGATGACACCGTAACACCACAGACGCTGAAGGCGCACTCCGATGCCCACTTCGATAAGTTGGTTCCAGATAACGAATTTTCTCGCCAGCTTTTCGACTATTACGACAAAGATGAAGATTGCATTTGGTCTAAGTGGTGTTGGACAAATCAGGTCGACTTCACTGGAACAGCCTGGGAAGATGATTGGAGTTGGTCGGCTGAGGGGAAAAATGTTCCCCCAGGTCCTTATTCTAATGTTGAGTTAACGTTACTCTCTCCTCGACACGTAGTCGGTGCGGCTCATCATATTCAAGCACGAATTCTTGTTAATCCCTATGTGGGAACAGGGCCTATTGATCTTGCCCAGCCAATCCCGGTGACTTTTTTTGATTCTGACGGTAATCAAGTTATCCGAAATCTTACCCGTTTCGTCTATATAGGGTGTGATATGGTTATTTGCCTTTTGGATGAGCCAGTTCCTCCAAAAGTGAAGGTTTACAAGGTCTTGCCGCCTCGATATGGCAATGGTGATCCGATTGATTGGGCTGCTTTGCTGGATGATCCTAGAACACTAAACACGGTAAGGGAGAGAGAGAGTCTATTGTATAAAGTTAGATCAATAGGTAATTGCAGAATTACATATGGAATTCGTCCAGAGGTTCCAATGTGTTACCGCTCGGAACGGGCTGGAACGGTTGATTTGTTTATTGGTGGAGATAGCGGTAACCCTCAGTTTGTTTTTGTTAGAGGAGAACCAATACTACTTGGTATTTTGGAGTTTCCAGGATCCAATGGGAATTGGCCGGGAGGGGGGCCGTTTTTCTCAGATTCTGAAAACTTCTCCAAAACTAACCAAGCTATGAGGGATCTTGGAGGTGATTATTCCCTGCAAACTGTAGACTTGTTTTAAATCATGAAAATACCAGTAATATCCGCTTTTGTTTTATCTGTAGTCGTTTCCGAAGGGGCCATGATTAGGTTGGCTTTTTCAGGGACTGTTGACGAAGTATTAGTGGGAGATCTTTTTCCTGTGGGTTCTCCTTTTAATGTCGAGATCGATTATGACACTTCGGCACTTCCAGATGAGCAGACATCTACTACAGTGACATACTCTGTCATCCCCAGCAATTCTCGGTTAACAATGTTCGATGGAACGAAATTTAACATGCCTTTGATGTTTGTCGCGGGAGATTTAGAATCAGGTCCTGGTGGTAGTAGCTGGCTTCTTGGTTGGGGAGCTGCTGATCCTCTCGGAGCAGGAAGTTTGCCCCCTTTCTTGTATAGCAGCCTTTCGCTCAGTATTAGACTTCCGGAAGATGCTATTGATGATCCCGGAAGACTTCCCAGTTCACTTGATCAATGGGATTTAAATGCAGGAGATCTAGAGGTGACTTTTTTGCATGAAAATGCAAGTCAGAGTCCTGACGTGGTAACATGGACATTTCGTTCTACAACTTTATCACCGATTACTTTAGGATCTATTCCTGAACCATCTTCTTTGTTAATGCTTTGTTTGGGAGCAATTGGTATTTTTCGTAGAAATCGCATCAATAGTTAGCCTCCGGCCCACCCGGCCCCGAACACCAAGGGGCCACTCCGATTTTGTCTCGGCTCATTCTTCGCTCGCAGCCAAAATCCTCGAACCTCATCGTGTTGCCCCACCCCGCCAAAAGATTCTACCCCTTGAAATCCCGCTTCGCTTGGAATTCACCTCTCAGCTAAATATCGTTTCACGGTGCTGGTCGAAACGCCCAGAGCAGAAGCAACCTCTTTGAGCTTGAGGCCTTGTGAGCGAAGCTCTCGAGCTCGCACAGGTTCTCCTTTGGTCGTGCCGGATTTCCGGCCCTGGTAAACGCCTTTTTTCTTGGCGACCGAGATTCCGGCCGCTTGGCGTTCCCGGATATTCGAAAGCTCGATTTCCCCCAGCCCCAGGAGGACCGAGGCCACAATTTGACCGACCACGCCGGAGAGATCGATTTGCTGGGTGATGGAAACCACCCGCACTTTGCGACCGCACCAATCAGCGAGGAGCGTTTCCCCGTCCCGCTTGGATCGAGCCAAACGGTCGAGCTTCCAAAGGATCACCGTTTTGACTTTCCCGGCGAAAATGTCCTTCCGCAGTGCATCGAGGCGGGGCCGTGAACTTTTGTCGCCGCTGATGCGGTCTTCATACCAGGTAACTTTCTCGATGCTGTTCGCTTTCGCCCAGGAGGAGATTTCCTCCCGTTGGAGATCGGGATTCTGGTCTTTGGTGGAGACGCGAACATAGGCGGCAATCATGGCTCTGGCGTTTCGTTAGTCGAGCTTCGGAGATCACGCTCACGTCCTTCGATAAGATGCCAATGATCCTTGATCGAATCGTAGAGTTTTCCGAGCTTGCTCCACTCTTCAGAAAATCCATCGACAGATGAAAGGCCGGAAGCGGCCTCATTGATCAATCCCTGAGCTTCCTCGATTTTATCGAGGCATGTCCTCACTTTTGCGTCCATACGCCATGCTCCTCTTTTTTGGTCATGGGGTCAAATAGACTACACCCTATTTGAGCTATTGTGAACCCCTTGCTGATCCTTGAGAAATAGGACCATTTCAGCGCAGATTTTCGGACCACCCTAAATGAGCCATTTTTGGCGACGGCGGCTAGGAGCCAATTCTCTTCCGTGCTCGGCCATTCTACCAAGACGTCCGCATGAAGCGCACAACCCGGATCAAGAAGGCGAGGGGACAAAGGGAAATTAGCTCATCAGCTTGAGAATATTTACCTCTTCAAAATTCTTGCGAAAAAGAAGCGATTCTCATTCCGCGATAGTGACCGCTTTTTATTCGGAGTCCTTGAGGAAGTTTGATCGAAGTCTCGACTGTAAAGGAGGGGACTCCAGCCTTGGTGTTCGGGGTCGGGTGGTCCGAAGGAAATTGACGCCTTGCAATGTCTCCAAAAAAAGAAACGGCCATTGCTCCGAAAAACCATAACCGCCTCATTTTGATTTCCTAACGGAAATTTTTCAGCGTCGACGATGGAGAGCTAGGAGGCCGCCAAGCAAGAACAAAGACAAGGCTGAAGGCTCGGGAATGGCACCCGCTGCAATTGGAGTGTCCGGCTCACTTTCGTAAGCCCACGAGTTAATGAAGCCTCCGGGGATATTCCGGTTAGCAACGAATTTTGTGTTAGAAAACCCCACATACTCAACCCACCCATAGTGGGTGTTTCCTTCGATTTCTAACTCTACTCCGATGTAGGTATCTTCAAACTGTAAGAAGCTCAGTCCGAAGCCAGAGGCTCCGCCATTATCAGTATGGCTATACCAGTCACCGGAAAGATTTGAAGTATCCCCTCCAATGATCGAACCACTCGAAACAGGCCGGACCTTCCCACCACGATTTGGTGGAGCTGATAAACTGCTAATGAAACGGGTTTCTCCGCGAGACTGCATCACTGCGAGCAAACCTCCGTCGGTGCCGAAAAACAAATCGAAGGCTCCGTCGTTGTCGATATCCAATCCACCTTGAGAGGGATTCGGAAGATAGGGCTCCAAGATATTAGGATCATCACCTCGATAACCCACAATAATGGCTGCGCATGCTGCATTTGAGCCCACACAGAAAGCCAGCAGAAAGAAGAAAGAAACTTTCATTGGTCCTGTCTCTATTCGCCACCCCGCCCGGCGTCAAACAGCAAGCCGCTCACACCCGAAAAAACCTCCCACCCAAAAGGGGACTTTTAATTGTCGTCAGGGGGTAGTTTTAATTGTCGTTCTACACTTCTTCGCTCATTGCGCAAGTCCGTCTACCGGAGCCTCTTTTTCCTGTGAGTAAACAGACGAAAAACAAAGGGCCGCAGCTAAAAGATATCGAATCATCTTACCCGAAGATAAACCAACTTCCCCAGGAAATCCATGACGGCATTGTAAAGAGGGCAAATAGAGAGGTTGCGAGCACGATCTGAACCCCTACCCCCGGGCTCCCGCCATAATGCCTCGCCACAAAGATCGGACTCACCGCGGCAGGCATTGCTGACTGAACCAACAAGACTTGCTTCAATTCAGGAATGATCGGCAGATACTTGGCCGCACAAAGAATCACAAGCGGCATCACCCCCAGGCGAACCACCAACGAAGCGATACCAATCTTCGGACAAAGGCGTTCCTTGCCGATGAGATCATACATCGTCGCTCCGATCAGCATGAGACCGATCGGAAAGGCACACACTCCCAACCAGTTCATGGTCTGGCGAATCACCGAGCCCAGTATGCCCCCTTGAACGGGATCAAAAAGAACCCACCCGCCCGTCGAAGAAAGCGTCACGCCTAAAATCACAGCGACAATCGGGCCATTGATCAAGAGCTTCGGGTTCCCAAAAATTGATCCCGTCACGACCATGATTCCAACGACCCAAATCGCGATCTCAACCCCAAGACTGTGAATGAAGAGAACTCCCAGAACCTTGTCATCTCCCGCCACAACAAAGAGGAGAATAGGGATGGCAGTATAGCCGTAATTTTGCACGCCACCTGCCAACGTAAATGTTCTCCGGCCACTCCCTGGTTGCAGGCCAATCGCCAGCCCCGCGAGGTAGGAAACAAACATCCCCACCACAATAATTCCAAACCCAAGACCAATCCCCCACGCCAGAACCCCACCTTGCCGAACAAGATCATTTCCCAAGGTTTTATCGAGAATCAGGCAAGGATACAGACAATGAATCACCAGCTTCAGCATTCCCTTCTCCATCTCCGCCGTGACCACCTTAAAGGCCCGAAGAGCCAGGCCCACAGCTACCAGCATATAGACCGGCAGGACTGCCTGAAGAACCAGGGAAAAACTCATCCGCCTTGTTTGCCTTCCCATCAGACCTTCGGCAAGCTTGGCGATCACATGAGTGCTTGATTCTCCGGAATCTCCGTGCAAATCTTCGCCCACGAAGTCGGGGCTGTAGCTCAGTTGGTTAGAGCAGGGGACTCATAATCCCTTGGTCCAGGGTTCAAGTCCCTGCGGCCCTACTTGATTAGTAATGCGTTAGAAAGATTGACCGAGGTCACCATCCTTCTAGGGCAATTATAGGGTAATAACCGAACATCCCTTGATCACGGTTTCTGCGGCTCGAAACGCCCTTGTGACACGAGAGTTCTCACCTGAAACCCCTCCATCGGATCGGATTTGAGAATCTCAATTTGTGAGTTTCCACCAATCTTGCTTGATGGTCAACATTACCAAGAACGCCAAGTCGCTCAAGTGAGGGAAACTCTGATGGTGAGGTTGATTTCGTCCAGTTTCCCGGGTCCATGCAATCTTCAAGTAAGTCCTTCAATTCGACGATTCGGAATCCGCACTTTAATGCCAGTTTTGAATATTCATCGGAGTCGGTAAGCCGATTGGCATCAGGAACACACTACGCCCCTCCCTATCATCGGTCGCAAAGATAATATCACTCACGACAAGTCTGCAGCCTGGACTGTGGAGATCACAGCATTCCAACCATGCTGGCGCGCTCACACAATCAAGATTGAAAGCGATTCTACTTGGTGCTATTCGACTGTTAATAAGTTGATTAGGATTAATCCAACGCGAATGAAACAGTTCCGCACCTCGCAGCACTTGAAACCTGTCCGGCTTCACGAGGTCAGGTCACCTTTCGAGCCGCCACCGCTTGATGATAGGTCCCAATATTGAAGCACTCTTCTAACCCACCGGAAGAGGAGCGCGCCGCCGCTCTCCTATCCTCCTTCGTCAGTCTACCAATCTTGTTAGTCCGCTTTTTTACGCGGCAATCACCGGGGCTCTCCCATATAGAGGAACCCTGATCCGGAGTCGAGAAGAGCACTCCCCGTGGTTAGAAAATCCATTCCAAGAATACCATCCACCGGACGTCCACTACCATCGTGGAAGTATTTCCGGACCGGACCCAAGGGGGCAATCGAGATATCGAAAACCGAAATATTCACCTCCCCGAAGGTCAAGTTATAGAGACGGGCATGACGCAATGGAATCCGATCACCGGACGCATCGATCATCCGGGAATTCGTGTTCCGACTGGGAATGTTGAAGCTATCGAAACTCTCGGCTGCCATTACCGAAACTTCCGCTCCGGTATCAACGACCCAACTGACCGGTCGCCCGTTAAGCGTGCCTTTCAAAATCAAATGTGGAAGTCTCCCTGCCGTTTCCAGCCGCAGAGCCTTGTTTCCCAGATCAGGCCGAACCCCAAGGCGAAGGCCTGCCCTTCCGAGACCTTGGGTGGAATTTGGACCGGGGACCCACATTTTTCCAGTGGGAATATCGACCAAGGCACCGGTGGCGGAGAGGGCATCCAAGCCAACTTGTCCAGCGTAGCTGCTGGTCGAAGTCTTCACTCCCCCTCTCGGCGCTATCGTGAATGGAAAATCTGGTGAAATCATCGAGCCAATCTGCAAGGAGCCGAACCCCCTCCCACTATGAATCTCACGTCCCAAAGCTCCGCGGGTCACAATCCGAACCGAGTGATCAATTCGCAGCCCGGTCTTTTCTGCCAAAGCCTCGTCGACATCAGTTCGGTTGGCTCCGGAATCAACCAGGAACTGGAGGGGCGTTCCGTTCACGAGAAAGAATCCTGAATACCGTTTATCCCCAGCGATCTTGCCAAGCGGGACAGACTCATAGCCCATCTTCTCAAGGCGCTTCGTCCGGGCGCCTCCTCCCCCTACCGGAATACTTCCGCACTGGGTGAGAAAAAGACAGGCCAACAAAGCGCTGGCGAAATGGAAGAATGGGCGTCTCATGAAATTTTGGATATACCCTATGCCACGTTCGGCAGGCGGTAATCACTTACCACGACGGCCCCACTTCCCAAACTTCCAGCATTTCCTCCGGACAATCATCAAGAAATCGGGAAGGCCGTGTAATGATGTCGCCCGTATAACTCTTTGGGTTGATCTGGGGATAGGTCAAATAGAGCTCATCCTTGGAACGGGTCAAGGCCACATAGAAGAGACGCCGCTCCTCCTCAAACAAGTCGAGGTCATCGGCCTCAAGCACACGGCCATTCGGGAACATCCCATCCGTCAACCAGATCAAAAAGACGACCTTCCACTCCAAGCCCTTCGCCTGGTGAATCGACGAAAGAACGACTTGGTCCTCATCCTTGGACTCACGATTTTTTGAAGGATCGCCATCGACCGTGCTCATCAAGGAAAGTTGGCCAAGCAGCTCCAAGATGTCCTCAAAGTCCTCCGAGTAGAGTGCAAGTTGCTCAATATCCTGACGTCGATGATCGTAGTTCTCGAAGGTCACCTTCATGAACTCGTCATAGACTCCTTCGACGATGCTTGTAATCATTTCCGAAGGCCTCGAAAACTTCCCACCCGGAGCCAGTTCATCAAGAGTATAACAGACCTGTTCCCAATCGTTCTTAGCCTTCGCGGGCACCGAAAACTTGAGCAGGTGATCTGAAAAGCTCACCGGAGGATCCACGTCATGGGACAGTCCCGTCTTCAGCCAGAGTCGCCAAAGCTTTGACGCCGTGGCAGCCCCCACTCCCGGAAGCATGAGGCAAAATCGTTTAAAACTCACCTCGTCCTTACGGTTCGTCACGAAGCGTAAAAACGCCGCCACGTCCTTAATGTGAGCCTGCTCAAAAAAACGAAGGCCACTGGTGATCTCAAACGGAAGCCCACGGGAAGTGAGTTCCATCTGAATCTCCAGACTCTGGTGGTGAGCGCGATAGAGCACGGCAATTTCGTTCAACTCAACCCCCTCACCGTGAAGCTCTTCAATTCGTTGGGCTATGAAGTTCGCCTGGGCCCTGGGATCCTCCAAGGGGACCAAGGCAGGTGTCATTTTCCCGGCGGGTCGGGCGGCTTTGAGCGTTTTCTTAAATTGCTTCAAGTTCGCGGCAATCGCGGCATTGGAGAGATTCAGAACCTCTGGAACACTGCGGTAATTCGTTTCAATCTTGTAAACCTTACCCTCTGGGTAGCGGTCGGGAAACGAGAGGATATTTGCCATGTCCGCACCACGCCACGAATAGATCGACTGGGCATCATCGCCCACCACCATCACGGAGTTATGAGGTTGGGCCAGGAGGTGGATTAACTCACTCTGAACTGAATTGGTATCCTGATACTCATCGACGAGCAGATACTGAAACCGTTGTTGATAGAGTTCACAAAGTTCCACATTGGCGCGAAACAACTTGAGCGGGAGAAGAAGGAGATCATCGAAATCCACCGAGTTGGTTTCCAGCTTTTTAGCGACGTATCGCTCTCCAACCTTCGCGATTTCCTCTGCCCACTCTTCAAAATACGGGTAACGAAACTCGAGAATATCCTCGAGAGGAGTGTTGGTGTTCTCACACAGCGAGAAAATCGAAATCAGAACGTCGGCTTTGGGAAACTTCCGCTGCTGCGTGTCGATATCGCACTCCGCGATCACCGTATTCATGAGCGTTTTCTGATCATCGCGATCCATGATCGAAAACGAACGGGTCAACCCAACCTCATCGGCATGACGTCGAAGAATTCGATTCCCGATTGAATGGAAGGTCCCACTCCAAAGATCGCTGAGATCACGAGGAATGAGCTCGCGAACCCGGTCCATCATCTCCCGCGCGGCCTTGTTGGTGAAGGTCAGCAGAAGAAGACTTTTAGGATCAACTCCCTGATCAAGCAAGTAAGCGACGCGGTAGGTGAGCGTCCTCGTCTTTCCAGATCCGGCACCCGCAATCACGAGAGCGGGCCCAGGAGGCGAACTCACAGCAGCGTATTGCTGCTCGTTGAGTTCGGCCTTGTAGTCGATCCCGGAGGTCCCGTCTTGCGGGCTCTTATTGAGCTGGTATTGGCGAGCCATTTGCTATTTGGAATCAACCTGGTCAGTGTATTCGATGTAGCGGCGGTATTCATCTTTCACCTTGGGCATGAGCAGATACATCGCGATCACGTTGGGCAAGGACATCGCGAAGATCATTCCGTCGGAAAAGTTGATCACACTGCTCACGCTGATCGCTGATCCCAATACGATGAAGAGACAGAAGATCAATTTGTAGGCGATTTCGGCCTGCTTGCTTCGACCAAAGAGATGAGCCCACGCCTGGAGTCCGTAGTACGACCACGAAACCATAGTGGAAAAGGCGAAAAGGATCACCGCTACTGCGAGAATATATGGGAACCACGAGATACTCTTCTCAAACGCTGCCGAGGTCACGTTCACACCTTCAAGTCCCGGATCATTGTAGGTTCCCGCCATGATGATCACGAGAGCCGTCGTGGTGCACACCAGGACCGTATCGAGGAAAGGCTCAAGAAGCGCCACGATTCCCTCACTTGCTGGATATTGGGTTTTCGCGGCGGAGTGGGCAATCGGAGCTGAACCAATTCCTGCTTCGTTGGAGAAAGCCGCCCGTTTGATTCCTTGAATCAGAACTCCGACGATGCCTCCCCCCACTGCCGTGGGTGCAAAGGCTCCCTGGAAAATCAACGTGAAAGCCTCACCAAGCTGCCCGATATTCGAAATGATGACGATGAGACCCGTGATCATATAAATGCCACACATGAACGGAACAATGAAGGCCGTCGTCGTGGCAATGCTTTTGATTCCCCCGATGATCACCAATCCCACGAGAATGGCCATGACCACCCCGAACACCCAACGGTTCTGATCAAAGAAGCTACCTTCGCCACCACTCACTTCAATGAGCTGGCTACAAGCTTGGTTGGCCTGATACATATTCCCGCCGCCGAACGATCCCCCAATACACATCACCGCGAAGAAGCCTGCCAAAAGGACTCCGAGAGGCTTCAAACCCATTTCTCCCAATCCCTTGGTAAGATACTGCATCGGTCCGCCATAGACCTTCCCGTTAACAATCGTCCGGTATTTCACGCCAAGCGTGCATTCGCAAAATTTCGAAGCCATTCCCAAAAGTCCCATCAGGATCATCCAAAAAGTCGCGCCGGGACCACCCAAACTAATGGCGACGGCCACCCCGGCGATATTCCCCAAGCCAACAGTTCCGGAAACTGCAGCAGTGAGTGCCTGAAAGTGAGTCACCTCGCCTGGATCAGTATCCTTGCTATACCGGCCACGAACGGTCCTCATCGCAAGTCGCCAGGACCGGAAGTTAATGAACTTAAAGTAGACTGTTAGAATGATGGCAGCTGCGCCCAACCAGACGAGAACCAGCGGCATCTTGATGGGTGCTCCCTTGTCGTCTTGGGTGACTTCCACCGAATAGAAAACGGTGTCATCAACAAATTCTGAGACGGGCTTAAAGGTCTCGTTGAGGTTTTCGTCAAGCTCGGTAAAAAACGTCTTGGGTTTCTCTTTTTTTCCTGAGGAATCCGGTGAAGCCCCAGGCTCGTTGGCAGAAGTGAGACCGGTGAACAGGATTAGTAGGAAGCCCAAAAGGTAGCACTGTTTTCGCATGACCAGCGCACTCTGGGTGAAAGCAATCGGGCCGACAAGATTGAATCTGGGGGACTGGCTCATCCCGGGCACAAAAAAGCCCGGCAGGAATAAATCCGACCGGGCTTTTAAAAGTTTTAAGAGCGTTTTACGGCATGAGATTCACAGCGCGGGAGCGCTTGATCTCACGAGTGATGGCGCGGTGCATCTTGGCAGAAACTCCGGTGACCTTACGCGGAAGAATACGGCCGGTCTCAGTCGTAAACTTGGTAAGAACCTCAGGGTTCTGGTAGTTGATCTTCTCGAATGGCAGGTCGAGACGCTTGGTGGTCATCGACTTGTTGTGCTTGCGGAAGTTAATCCGGCGCTGGATGGTCTTAGGCTCAGACATGATAAAAGGCAGTTGGGGCGTGATTAGCGAAGCTCGCGGTGAAGAGTGCGACGGTTGAGGAAGGGATTAAATTTCACCTTCTCAAGACGACCTGGAGTGTTGAGACTCTTTTTGTTGCGGGTGCTGGTGTAGCGGGACGTGGGCTTGCCCTCGGCCTTGGCCTCGGTGCATTCCAGAATAATAATATCGCGTGGCATAATCTTAAAAAGTCAGAAATCGGGACGCGGAACCTATGAAAATTCCTACTATGGTCAAGGGAAAAGCCACGAAAGTTTAGAAAAGCTGATCAACAAAAAAATCGTTGATTTTACGGGCTCCGGAGCGCATCCTACGAGTAGTTGAAGGTCGTTGACGTAAATTCGTCTCTTCCATCTTTCACTTTTGAAGGATCCCCGACCCTGCCGCACTTCTCCTAGAGAACCCTGCGCGCAATCTAATCATGGGATCTTTGGTTACCTTTTGAGTGCCCCCTCCGTTCTTACCGGATTCCCCTAATGAACCGGCCACCTACGGAATGGCTCACGAACCCTACCCTATTTTTCTCTTTCTCTATGATCCCACCTGACTCCGATTCCGCGGGCTCCAGCTCACGTCACTCGAACAATTCCAACGGCGACTCCCAAGGCGGAGATCGCAACAGGAATCGTAACCGCAACCGTAATAGAAACCGGAACAAAAGCCGCCAGCGCAGTGATGGCGGCGGTGGCGGTGGCGGTGACCAACAAAACGAAGGACGAAAGCAAGGACGCGTTCGGGGATATGGACCAAGGGATCGTGATCGTGACCGTGATGATTCCAGAGATCGCAAGGCCTTTGAATTTACCGGAGACCCGGTGGAGGTGGACGGCCTCTTCGAGATGGCGCCCAAGGGATTCGGATTTTTACGGAAACCCGGCCAGGATTTTGAGCAACGTAAGGAAGATATCTTCGTGCCACCCGACCTGACCCGTAAGCACGGCCTACGCCCCGGAGTCTGGATGAAAGGGATCGCCCGGGATAGCTCCCGCGGACCACAGATGACCGAAGTCACCTCAATCAACGGACTCGACCCGGCTGACGCCCGGAAACTGCCAGCCTTTGAAGAACTGAAGGCCGTGAACCCCAAGAAGCTCATTGGCTTCGAAACCACTTCAGATCGCTACACCACCCGTCTGGTTGACCTCATGACTCCCGTTGGCCGAGGACAACGGGGACTCATCGTTTCTCCACCGAGATCCGGGAAGACGACTCTGCTGCTTCACATGGCCCAAGCGGTGCAAGAACGTCACGAGGAGCATATTCATCTCATGATTCTATTGGTCGATGAACGCCCTGAAGAAGTGACCGAGTTCCGCCGCCAGCTTCCGGACGCTGAAATCTACGCCAGCTCAAACGATGAATCTCCCCGGAACCACTGCCGTCTTGCAGAACTCTGCATCGAGCGTGCCAAACGATTGGTCGAGGGAGGGCAGCACGTTTTCATCCTGATGGACTCCATCACCCGCCTCGCCCGCGCTTATAATAATAATATGGGCGGATCCAAGGAAAGCCGTGGACGTGGCTACCAATCAGGCGGAATTGTCGCTGGAGCCCTTGAAATGCCCCGGCGCATTTTCGCGGCGGCCCGCAATACCCGTGAAGCCGGCTCGCTCACCATCATGGCGACCGCCCTTGTTCAGACAAACTCCAAGGCAGACGAAGCCATCTTCCAGGAGTTTAAGGGCACCGGAAATATGGAGTTGGTCTTGGACCGACGGATTGCCGAGCACTACGTTTATCCTGCCGCTGACATCTTTAAATCGGGCACTCGCCGCGAGGAACTTCTCCTTCCGGAAATGACCCTCAAGAAGCTCTTTATGGTCCGCAGAGGCCTCGCCGGACATAAACCGATCGAGGCAATGGAGCGCCTTCTCTTCTTCATGAAGAAATTTCCCAACAACGCGCAGATGCTGATGGAGATCAAAGGTTAGATTTCTTTAACAAAAGGTGTGGCGATATACGCCATTCGCTGCTAGGGATTTAGGGAAGGTATTCTTCTACCAAAAGTTCATTATGCAGACGAAAAACGTAAACCCGAACATTACCGTGACCGTGCGTCACGAAGAAATCACTGATTCACTCCGAGAATACGCGATCAACAAGATCGGCGGTATCCACTTGGACTACCCGAAAATCATCGAAGCCAAGGCGATCCTCGATGTTGAAGGCGGTAGACGGCACAAGGCAGAAATCATTCTTTTCTGCGCCAATCACATCGTCATTGATGCCTCCACCGAGACCGATGACATGTACAAGAGCATCGACTTCACGATCGACAAAATCGCTCGTCGTATGCGGAAGCACAAGACCCGCCTTTTGAAGCGCCGCATCCCTCGTGGTGAGGAAAGCATTCGCTACCTCGACGAGCGAAACTATCAGGCCGACTTTCTTGACACACTTCCCGATGAAGTGGTCGAAGAACCAGAGCCATTCTTCGTCCACAAGGAGTCAATTAGTCTCCGTCGTCTCTTCAAAGAAGAGGCCGTCATGGAACTTGACTTGACCGAGCGTCCCTTCGTCATCTTCGAGAATGCCCGCCGCGATGTCACCTCCATCGTCTGGCGGAAGAAAGACGGAGACTACGGTATGTTCGACATCACCTAGTCAAGGGCGATCATCGTAAAACCATTCCAACCGGACTCTCACGGACACGCTCCGTCGAGAGTGCGGTTTTTCGTTTGCAAATTGCTAGGCTGGATTCGAGCCACCCATCCAATGCCACTGAATATCCACCTTAATATTAGGATGAATACTGTGCTGCACCGGGCAACTCAAGGCAGCGCTCTGAAGAACCTTTTTATCAGGGTGATTCTCGACCACCGGCATGAAGATTTCAAGATCCAGCCTGTCGATGCGACGCGGCAGCCCAGGCGACATGTGCTTCTGCACAATGATCCTCATCCCGCCGAGATCGATGTTCTTATGGCTGGCTGTGATTCCCATGATCGTCGCCATACAGGAGCCCAAAGCCGTCGCGACCAAATCAGTCGGGGAAAAACTCTCACCACGCCCTTGATTGTCCACCGGGGCATCTGTCGCCAACTTCGTACCCGAAGGCATGTGCTTTGAGTCGCACCGAAGCTGCCCTTCATAATCAATCCAAATCTCCACCATTGCTTTTTTCTACGTTGTCCAAGACGGACTGGGTTTCTTCAGGCTCCTTGGCAAGCACGACCCGAAATCCATATGTCTCGTTCCTTGCCTCGATATCGACGGGATAGCGGAATCTTGATTCAAGCTGGCTTTTCGTAAAGCTTTGCCAACTTCCTCCACGCAGCAATCCCAGCCCCTTGTAGTTATCCGAAACCCACTCGTGAACATTCCCCGCTAAATCATGAATTCCTAAAATATTGGGCGCAAATTGTCCGGCGGGAGCAAGCCGCGGAATGGCATCATCATAGCCAGTGATTGTTCGCTCCACCGAAAGCCCCTCGATCCCTGCGGACGCATCGGCGAAATTCCCGGCTTTCTCAGGCGGTGGCCACTCAGTTCCCCATGGGAACTTACCCTCGTTCTTAATCAAATTTCCCCGCTCTTCCGGTCGGCTTCCCTCCTCAATCAAATCGTTCATCCGACTCCACTCCTCATCGGTCGGAAGCCGGTATGAAAAATCTTTTTTGAGCCTCTGTTCCTTGCGTTCCAATTTCGTCAACCACTCGCAAAACAACTCACATTCCTCGCGGGTCACTCCCACGATCGGCTTATTGGGATCCTCAGAGAGAACCAGCTGCCCCGGAGGTGTTTTCGTGGACTTGAGGTAGCGATCAAAATCCGTGGTCCGGGTTTCCCAAACCGCGATCAGGAGATCATCCCCGAGCGGCACCATTTCCATATTCAAGCCATTGGACCAGGCTTTCCCCATCTCAGCACTCTTGTTTGGATCCAGGATCAAGTGATGGCTCTGCTCCCCTCCATCGGAAAGATATTCCCGGCTCCCCTCGATCGTGTATCCACCAAGCTCCACCGTCCACTCCACCCAACCGGGCCGGCAGATGATGGTCGCAGGCGTCACCTTGACCCGGCCGTCGCTCAAATAAATCACAGCCCCGGGCGGCGTTGACTCAATCGTGAGCGTCCCATACGGAATAGGCCGGACGACACAATGAAACGGCCGGATGACTTTACCACCCTTCTTGGCCTGCCCTGGCAACCGGTTCTCGGGGAACTTGAAATCGTATTGCGCAATGATTTCGCGATTACTTTCAAGCGTTTCTTCGGAGTTCTCTTCAAAATAGCCTTCACGAATACATTTCTTCATCAACCACTCGGCATACAGTTTCGCCCATTCTTCCTTCACCGCGACGATCTCTTCATTGCCGTATTTGAATCCGATGGGACTGAGCTTTGGATCGACCTCTTTCTGAAAAATCTCCCAATCCTTGAGGCTGACATGCAGGGCTGACTCGTGCTTCTCGCCATCCGGCAGATAAGTATTCCCCATCGCGTCTTCCCAAATCTCATCAGCTTTCGGAGGAGAAAACAGATTAAGATCGCGCTCAATCACCGTGATCTTCGTCCCATCACCATCATCGTAAACGATTTGGTTGATGCGGGATTCGCGATATCCATCCGCTGTCAGCACCAAATCCAGCGTCGAATTCACCCTCACATTGGTGATCGTCGCCGGGGTGACGTCAATCGAATTTCCTTGATCATCCTTCACCATCGCGCCTGGCGGATTACTCAAAATTCGCACCGTGACAAACTTGGGAGGAAGCGGTTCTCGCTTCCCTTCGATGACATGGGTTCCCCAGGTATTTTCGATCCAGATCTGGCTGCCGAATAAAATAAAGATACCTAGAATGCCCATGGCCCACTTCGTCTGCGGCGGCATTTTTTTGGTCACCTTCTTGCCCACCAGCAAACGATCCAAGGCCTCTGCCAACTCACTTCCCGTCCTGATTTTTCGCTTCGCGACCCTAGGATCACAGATATCGCAGATCAGGCGATTTAGCCTGATCCATTTCTTCCGTTGGTCGTCGCCCGGCCCTCCCTCGGGCAACTCGGGAAACTGAAGACGGTCCATCCCGGTAGCCATCTCGTAGAGAACCTTGCCTAGACTATAAATGTCCGCCCCCTCGGACCCCGGTCCTTCCGGAGGGACAAAACCTTCAGTGCCCACAAAGGTGCGCTGATCCTTGGCCGCGACCAAGCCAATGTCCGCAAGCTTCGCCTTGCCCTCGACAAAGATCACGTTCGAGGGCTTCACATCACGATGGGTCAGCCCACGTTGATGGAGTTCCGCGAGCGCCTCGGCAAGACGGCGACCTGTTTCGATACAAAACTGTGTTCCCAGGGGCGCTCCCGGAGCCCGCTTCATGTCCGTGCGGAGGGTCCGGGGCTCATATTCCACCGGGTTGATCTCGCCATCGGAATGAGCGTCATCGCCCAGCTCCATGACATAATAGTAAAACTCCGATTCCCCTTCGGAACGGCCCACGTGCAGGATATTGACGAAACCCCGGTGGTCTCGGGAAATTGGCTCAAACCTCAGAATCCCTTCGAACTCACGCTCGAAAGTTCGCTCATCGGAGAAGTCTTCGCGATAGACGATCTTCACTGCCCGCAGTGCTCCCGTTACTCCACGGGCCAGCCAAACCTCGCCGTAAGCTCCCCCGCCGATTTTGCGGAGAACCTCATGGTCGGGGATCAATGGATCTGGCCTAATCTTCCTTTGCATCCTTCTCTAGTTTGACCAACTCCTTCTTCAAGACGGAGCCCACCCGGTGCTTCGCGAGATAAACCTGGGCCATACTGACTCCGAGTTGCTCCTGCACCTTTTTGGCATCCCATTGCTTGATGACGTAATAGTCAAAGATTTGATACTGCTTGGGAGAGACTTGGGCTTTCACTTTTGTCAGCGCCATGTCGGCAACATTCTTCTTCCACTCCACGTCCCACATCCGCTCCAAAACATCTCCCTTGGGGTCCTCAAACCGCTCAATAATCGCAGTTTTACGATCATCTTGCCAGCCTCCTCCCGGCATCGCAGTATCTTTCTTACGCTTACGAAACTGATCATTGATCCGCCATCGGGTCATGTTCATGAGCCACGTTTTGAAGGATCCCTGGTTGGGATCGTAAAGATTCTTCTTACTCTGCTTCGCAATTGAAAGAATGGTCTCCTGAACCGTGTCGAAGGCCTCGTCGTGGCGCAATCCAGCCTTGATTCCCACCGAGTAAATTAACTTCCAATAAGTCTGGTAAAATTCATCCCAAGTCCGCTGGTCTTCCCAGTTTTCGAGGCGGGCGATCAAGCTTTTACGAGTCTCGGCATAGCCTTTCGTAAGGTCGACTTCCTTTTTGTCATCGCCTTCCTTGTCCGACTGCTTGTCCGACTGCTTGTCCTTACCTTTCGTTGCCATAGATGGGACTATAATCGATCTGGCATCAGGCGAAAGTCTTTACTTAGCCCCTTATATTTCCGCCAGCTAAAAGAATTAAGGGGGGGTATATTCAGCGCTGGTTGAAAGGAGCAACAAACCAAATGAAAAGCTCATCTTTAATGACGACACGAACGTAGAAATCACTTCGGACAGACCAGCCTCGGAGACCGCATGGCCTGGAGGATGAAAGCACTCGTTTCAAGCCGCACCTGCGATGATATCGTCTTTGAACGGACTCAACGCTATCAGGTCGAAGAGGTTTATCTTCTCCGTTCCGAGTCCCATTCACTCATTTCCTACGGCAGTCACAATCCTTCCCATCACGCCAATCCCCGCAAGATTCGCTACGATCTCGGACGACTCAAGAGAAGACGATTGCGAGCAGCACCTCAAGCTGCTCGCGGTCGGACCGATCAAAGTGATTAAGCTCGGTCGAATCGATATCAAGAACGGCTATCAGTTGCCCCTTGGCATTCCTCACAGGAACAACGATCTCACTTTGAGAGCGCGAATCGCACGCGATGTGGCCTGGAAACTCGTGCACATCTGCAACGATCTGGGTCTCGCCAGTCTCCGCCGCCGTCCCGCAAACGCCCTTGCCAAAAGCAATCCGCAGAGAACCCACCGTTCCCTGGTAAGGCCCTATCACCAGCACCCCATCCACCACCCGGTAAAATCCCGTCCAAAAAAATCCCGACATCTCGTGATGCAGGACCCCGACAAACGAAGCCATCCGCGCAACCTCGTCCGGCTCATCACTGCAGAGGGCCAGGATCCTTTCACGGCAACGTTTATAGGCATTTAGTCGATCAAGCTTCATCGCCAGAAAGCTATTTCCCAAACTCGGCACTGACAAACCCTCATTCCTAACTACACTCCCACCCGTGAGCTATCAGGTCTTTGCACGAAAATACCGCCCCCGCACTTTCGCCGACATTCTTGGACAAGATCATGTCGTCCAGACGCTTCGAAACGCCATCGAACAAGACCGCCTCGCGCACGCCTATCTCTTCGTCGGCCCTCGCGGAACCGGTAAAACATCAACCGCCCGAATCCTCTCCAAGGCCCTCAACGCCTCCGGCGGCCCCAGTATCGATTTCGATCCGGATGATTCCCTTTCTCTCGAAATTGCCGAAGGTAACTCCCTTGATGTTCTGGAGATTGACGGTGCCTCCAACAACGGCGTCGAACAGGTCCGGGCCCTCCGGGAAACGGCTGCCTACGCCCCGTCCAGCGCCCGGTTCAAGATCTACTACATCGACGAGGTCCACATGCTCTCGAATGCGGCCTTCAATGCACTCCTCAAGACCTTGGAAGAACCACCGGAGCACGTAAAGTTCATCTTCGCGACCACCGAGCCCAATAAAATTCTCCCCACCATCATTTCCCGCTGTCAGCGATTTGACCTCCGCCCGATCCCGACCGATATCATCGCAGGCCACCTCCAGTATATTGCCAGGGAAGAAAGCGTGAAACTCGACGACCCCGCCGCCTGGGCCATCGCCAAAGGGGCTGACGGAGGCATGCGCGACGCTCAGTCGATGCTCGATCAATTGGTCGCCTTCTGTGGAAACGAAATCAACGAGGCCAACGTCCTCGACATCTTCGGCTTTACCTCCCGGGAAACCGTAGCAGCACTCCTTTTGGGAATTCTTGAAAAACAACCAGCCAAGGCATTAGAGGTCATCCATCAACAATTTGATGGCGGTAAGGATTTAGGACAGCTTCTTGGAGAAATCGTCGGAGCGATTCGCGCCCTCGTCGTAGCCCAGCTCAACCCTGAAGCGGGCCGGGAAGGTTTTACGGAAGCCCTTTGGGAAGATCTCACCCGTGCTTCCAGCTCCTACAAACCCGATCGACTCCTTTCGGTCATCGATACCTTTTCCGAAGCAGAAAGCCGGATGAAGTGGGCTTCTAACAAACGTCTTCACCTTGAGGTGGCCGCGCTCAAATCGATTCAAAACCTTCAGGAACTTCGCTTAAGTGATGTCATCACCGCGATTGGTAAGGCTGATCCATCGGAGTTGGAGATTGTCGCCCCGGTGACCCGGACCCAAGCCCCTCCGTTAGAAAAAAAAATGCCCCCGGCACCGGAGGCTGAATTGGCACCGGCGCCGGAACCGACCCCTGAACCTCCTATACCTGAGCCGGCCACGAATCCCCCCGAACCCTCAGTCGATCCCAACCTTTCGACCATTGATCAGCTCATTGCCCAAGCACCTGAAGCCGCTCTCGATCCCACTCCGCAACCCGTCAAACTCAACCCCGATCCGGAACCCGGGCCTGAGCGAGCCAAGGAAGAAGAGCAAGCCCCTAAAGCCAATGAATTCCACAAGGATCCTCTCATTCAAGAGGCTCTCAAAGTCTTCAAAGGGCGTTTGATTTCCTAAAGCCCCTTTTCGCCCCCATCACCCGCATGATTTACCGTCGTCCATGGTATCCCGTGCCGTTGACGTTGCTCGGCCTGTCCCTCGCCCTGCATCTCATCACCCTCATTCTATACGTGCGTCTGCCTCTGAGGTTCGCCGCTTTCACCGTGTTCCCCATTTGGGTCTGGGGATCCATCGGACTCACTCTTGGATCAATTTCCTTCATCTTCTGCCGGGCCCGCTTTTCGCTCGTCCTGATTCTCGTTTGGATCTTCACCATTCTCTTCATGTCGGATGAAGCCAGGTCAATGGGGCGCATCGGCATCGAAACCATCGAAACCGGACCGCCACCCCAGTATGCCGGCTCATCGGTACTTCGAGTCATTACGCTCAATTGCGCAGGGCATGTCGACCCCAGTGCAGCGGTCAAAGGCTATGAACCAGATATTGTCTTCCTGCAGGAGATGCCGCACGCGTATCACCTGAAACGCCTCATCGACAAGCTCTTCAACGGGCACGGAGACTACCGCTATGATCCCTCGAAGCGCTGCGCCGTCATCGTCCGCGGGAAAATCGTCGATGAAGAACCCGTCGCAAAATATCGAAGCCAACTAGTCACGGTCGACATGCCCTCAGGACGGCGACTTCAGCTCATGAACGTCCACCTTCAACCAGCTGCGACCAATCTTCGACTCTTCAGCCGGGATTGTTGGCGGGAGCACAGCGACAACCGTATTTTGCGGCAGATCGAGCTGACTTACGCCCTCCAATTACTCAAACTACGGACCGAATACCCCCGCATCCCCGCTCTCATTGCCGGAGATTTTAATGCGCCTGCCAATGATGCCGTCTATAAACTGCTGGAGTCTGAATTCAAAGATGCCTTTGACGAGGCGGGTTCGGGTTGGGGAAATACCTACCACCGGGCCATGCCCATCCTCAGGATCGATCACATCTACAGCTCGGACAAGTTCGTCCCTGTGCGAGCCCGCGCCATCAGAAGTTCTGACTCCGACCATCGCATGGTCGTGGCTGATTTCGTCTTTCGCTAGAAATCGGTATTCGGACGCTGTCGCCGAACCGAAACCCTACCTCCCCGGGCCCTTCGCATGGGCTCGAAAACCTGATCAGCCCCCGAAGACTTAATCTCGCTCACCATGGACATCAATTCGCCGAGGCGGCCCTTCGGCCACCCCCGCTCCATGAACCAGGTAAAGTATTCGGGAGGTAAATCAGTCAGAGGAACTCCACGGGGAGGATACCCCTTGGGTCCGTATTTGCCAAAAGGCATATAGGCTCCCGCAATCTCGTTCAGGAGATTACGGAAATCCTCTCGATCGATCTCAGTGAAATCCATGGAACGCGATTAATCGTCTCGATTTCCAAGCATCTGGAAAACGTAATAAGCCAACATCGCCAACGAGGAAAGCGCGGCAACCACGTAGGTCATCGCAGCCCAAAAGAGAGCATTACGGGCACGGCCCTGATCCATTGAAGCCGAAATTCCGCTTCCTTCCATCCACGCCAACGCCCGTTTGCTTGCATCAAACTCAACCGGCAGCGTGATGAAGGCAAAGAGAGTGGTGACGGCAAGACAGCCGACAAAGACCCACATCAGCCCGGGCATCCTGAAGGCCACCATTCCCACGATGGAAATGATGAAAATGGCGTTCATCATATTGGAGGCAATACTGGTCACGGGAACCATTGCCGAACGTAACTTCAACCAGACATACGCTTTGGCGTGCTGGACCGCGTGTCCGCATTCGTGAGCCGCAACAGCAGCTGCCGCAACATTCCGCATGTTGTAAACAGCTTCGCTGAGATTTACGGTTTTATCGGCAGGATTATAGTGATCCGTGAGCTGCCCGGGGGTGCTGATCACCCTCACATCGGTAATACCGGCATCCGCCAGCATTTTCTCGGCCACTTCCCGCCCACTCATCCGCAGCGGGGCGCTCGAGTGCTCGCGAAAACGGCTCTTGAGCTTGGAGCTCACCAGCCAACTCACCAGCATGGATCCGCCAAGGATGACCCAGTATAACATTGAGATGCCCAGAAACCCGCTGTTCGGGGTCTGGTATGCCAAAAGATTGAGAGATTCAGTCATGCGGCGAACCTACCCAAAAAAACGAAGCTCGCAAGTGATACAGGAAGCAAAGATCAGCTTTTGACAAAGTTCACTTTTCCGTCCTACCATCCAACCCACATCTATGAACACCACAAACATTCTCCTGGGCACGATATCCCTCCTTCTGGTGGTGGCTTTTGCCGTCTCTTTCGGCGGATTTCGAAACGATAAGGAGAGCGACGAATCCCAGGTCCTTCGCCAACAACTCCAAGCTGAAATTACTAAAGCTGAAGCAGAAACCGAAGCACTTCGCCTCAAGCAACTGGGAGCTTCCGCATCCTACGTTGCCCCGCCCTCGATCATCCCTCCCGTTCCTGTAGTGCCAACTCCGGTTTCCACAGAACCGTCTGACGCCGAACTCCTTGCGAAGCTCGAAACCACGATGGCTGAAAAAGAGCAACTCGCTGCCGAGAGAGATGAATTCGAGAAAAAACTCGAGCTTTCAGAAAAGGAGACCGACGCAGCCAACTCCGAGAAAAACAAGATCAAGGAGGAAGAGAAACGCCGTGCCACGAAGGTCCGTATGGCCTTGCTCATGGGCACCGTCACCAATGCTAACAAAGAATATGGCTCCGTTATCTTCCAGCCCACCGAAACCGCCAACTTCCAACCCGGGAAAATTCTCAATGTCCGCCGAAATGACGGAATTATTGGCAAAATCGAGGTTATCAGACTCGATAACAACCTTTACGTCTGCGACATGCGTCCCCACGGATACTCTCCCGACGGTTTTCCCGATATCCAACCGGGCGACGAAGTGATCATCGATCACGGCGACGAATAACCGGATGCCGCTCATGCTCCGGAAATCTTAAGATGATGGGTAGGTGCGCCGGAGCTTTTTGTGAGTGCAAGCACACTACACGAGGAAGAAAGACAACCTAACCCATTGATTCTTAGGGCCATCATCCGTCATCACACCGTCAACCTCGTCGCGCTCGCCACCACGGCGGACGGAAACACCTGTTCCAACAAAAGTCGATACCGCCGGTTTCAGGACTTCTTTTTACGATTCAGCCGCTGCATGCCCTCGGTCGCGAAAATCATTCTCAACCGAATTCCAACGCAAAAAGACGGTTACCTCCTCGCCATGGATCGCACGAATGGGCAGTTCGGTCGCAAAAAATTTCAACTTCCTTGTGACTTCTTTTATCGTAGGAAAAGAAGCACCCGCGATCGATCAAAAAAAATGCGGGGGGATTGAGCGCATCTTCGGGCATCTCAAGAAGAATGGCTTCGACCTTGAAGCGGACCCACATCACGAAGGGAGTCAAGCTTGAGAAACTCTTCGCTCTTGTCGTCCTAGCAGTCGCTCGGACTTGGTGAGATCGGTGACGAATTTTTTTCCTGAGAGGATCGTGGGCTGGGCTTTTTTGTGGGGTCCGTGGGTTGGTTCAGTCATTTTGGCGATCTCATTGGCCCTCAGGCCGGATTTCGGCGGTCTTTCCGGGCTCTTTCCGAGCATTGGGAGGCTCTTTTTCAGGTTCAGCTGGCGGAAAAGCGCATCCCAAGGTGATTTTTAAAAGCGGACTTTGGCACGTTCTTCGAGGACTGCCTTGGCCTCCTTGAGCTTGGCGAAGCGATGGTTGCGAGTTCGAGGATCTGGTGGAAGCAGGAGGCAAGCCGGGTTTTGTTCTCGCGGCGGAATTTGCAGATCGAATCGTGGTCGGGATGGGTGTCGGCGCAGAGGGAGCGCACCGCAACGTTTTCATAGGTGAGG
>CAWUTG010000052.1:0-74352 GCA_963925135.1 uncultured Verrucomicrobiales bacterium
CAGGTCCGGGTCGTCGTCCGGGATCCATTCCTTGATGGCCTGCCAAGGTGGCTCGATGGGCTCCATGGTCTCGATATGGTGAATGATTTGCCAAAGGGGCGAGGCGCGGGGGCGGCGGGGCTGGTAGATGGACGACACAAAAAGTGTTCATAAGAACAAATATTGTGTGAGGCAAGATCGGGAGGGATGGATCGGATATGGAAAAAGTCAGGAAGGGCGAGAGATTGAGGTGTTGTGTGTTTTGACTTTTGTGGTTTGCCGGACGTAGAAGGGATATTGGGGGTCGAGGGGGCTTCGCCTAGGTGGATTTGTTTGGGATGCCAGGCGGGGCTTTGGACGAAGGGGGTATTTTAAATGTCATATTTTAAATGTCAGACGATTTTCATGAATTGTTGTGATCAGGGAAACCTTGGCTGGGCAGGGTGGCCCCAAGGGATGCCGGGCGCACTGCTTGAGGTGGGTGCTTTTTCCCTTATCCGAAGAATTCAGAGGTTCCGGTTTTTGAAATCACGGTATGACGAAGAGGTTTACAGTCCGGGCAGCTTTCACAACAGCGGCAAGGCAGGGAATAATGACATCGCGCCCTACGTTGGCATTGGCTATCTCCACGATCAGAAGTCGGACAAGGGGAAAAAATCGGCAACCTGGACACCGGATTTTCCGAAAGACGGGAAATACGAAGTGAGGGTGTCCCACTGCGACAACCTGAGACGCTCGACCACCACGCCCGTCACGATTCTCCATACGGCCGGCACAACGACGATCCGGATCAACCAGCAGAATGTTCCAAAACACAGAAAACTTTTCCGCTCACTGGGAGTGTTTGAATTCAAGAAAGGAAAGACCGGCTCGGTGACCATTTCCAACGAGGGAACCGAAGGAAAATATGTCATCGTCGATGCCGTTCAATTCCTGGCTGATCCCGCAAAAGGAGACGCCCCAAAGCGCTGATCCTATGAAAAGAATAGGGCGGGTATCGCGTGAAATTTATTTTTCATCCTGAAAATGAAGGGTTTTGTATGAGGGCATCGTAACTATTCCTGTTCTTGGTCCGCTTGGGACGGCGGGTAGGGAGTGAACGCGCGCCAGCTTTAAGACCGAAGAAAGGAAATGAAGAAGACCGAAGAAAGGAAATGAAGATGAGAAACTTGACCCTTTCATTTTGCTTGTTGGCAGCTCACTTGCTCAAGGCGGACGACGACTTCACGTCGAAGGTTGAACCTCTCTTAAAGGAGCGATGCTTCGAGTGTCACTCCCATGAAGCTGGGAAAATGAAGGGAGGGCTTTCCCTGGACTCCAAAAGCGGCTGGGTCACAGGAGGCGACAGTGGACCGGCGATCGTTCCGGGAAAACCGGACGAGAGCCTCTTGATCCAAGTCATTCGCTATCAAGACGAGGACTATGAAATGCCACCCAAGAAGCAGCTCCCCGATGCCGAAATCGAGATCCTCGTCAATTGGGTAAAGCGGGGTGCACCCGACCCACGGGAGACAACGAGAGCGCCGCTCCCCAATTCTGATTGGTGGTCGTTACGGAAGCTCGTCGCGCCGGAGGTGCCCGGCGGAGGGCATCCAATTGATGCCTTCATCAGACATAAATTGACCGAATCAAAACTCGAGCCGACCAAGCGGGCAGACCAAACGACGCTCGCGCGAAGACTCTTCGTTGATCTCCATGGTTACTTACCGACCCCGGACGAGACCGAGTCATTTGTAGACGATGAGGATCCGCTGGCCTACGCGAACCTCGTCGATGACCTCCTCGCTTCTCCCCGCTATGGCGAGCGTTGGGCGCGGCACTGGTTGGATACGATCCACTTTGCGGATTCGCACGGATGCGAGCATGATGTGAAGCGACCGAATGCCTGGAGATTTCGGGACTATGTCATCGAGCGCTTGAATGAGGATGTGCCGTGGGATCGATTCGTCCGGGAACAACTGGCCGCGGATGTCTTCTTCCCTGAGGAGCCGCAACTGACGGCCGGCTTGGGATTCATCGCGGCGGGCCCTTTGGAGGCGAGTCGGGCGGGAACGGCACCGGTCACCTTCGACTACCTCGATCGGGACGACATCGTGATGCAAACGATGGGAGCGATCGTAAGCACAACCGCGAGTTGTGCCCGCTGCCATACCCACAAGTTCGACCCGATCACCCAAGAAGATTATTACTCGCTACAGGCGGTCTTCGCCGGAGTCGGAAAAGGCGATATCGAATACGAAACCTCCACAGAGGTCATGATGCTTCGCAAAGAAATGGAGAGCTTGATCGCGGCGGCTGGAAGTCGGAACTTGAGTGTCCTTTTGCAAGCGCAGTATGGCGAGATTGTCAGTCAGTGGATCTCTGATCGGAAGAAGAATCTCGTCGAGTGGAGTGTCCTAACACCGGAAGTGTTTATGGCCTCGGGCGGGAGCAAACTATCGAAACAAAAGGATCACTCCATTTTTGCCGACGGCCCAATCGCAGACCAGGAAACTTACACCGCGACTGCGCAGGTTGACTTAAAGCGCCTCACCGCCGTCAGAGTGGAAGTGATGAAGGACGAGCGACTGCCGATGGGCGGGCCGGGAAGGGCTGGAAACGGAAACCTTCATTTGGCCGAAGTGGACTTGCAATGGTTTGCGCCCGGAGCGGACACTTCGGTCTCGCTAAAAATCGCGCGCGCCTCGGCAGATTTCGATCAGGAGGGCTGGACCTCGGGACAGGCGATCGACGGTGATCCAGTCACCGGGTGGGCCATCTTTCCGAGGATCAATGAATCGCACCACATCGTGTTCGAGCTCGCCAAACCCATCGATCTTACAACTGGGGGCAGGCTCGCGGTCACGCTGAAACAACTGAATCCCCCGAAGCATCTCATCGGTCGCTTTCGCCTGTCCGCGAGCGATGCCGAAGGCGGGGCTGCGCAGATCTTACCTTCGGAAGTAATCGAGGGGCTCAAGAAGCCAGAGGCCCAGAGAACCGATGGCGAAAAGGTCATGCTAGCTGCGGCCGCTTTGGAAACTTACGCAAAAAAACGACTCGGCACCTTGCCACCGAAGGCCACCGTCTACGGCGTTTCTTCCTCATGGTCGCATGCCAAGATACTGGCTGCTCCACAGGAGCCCAAGGTGGTCCACCTCCTGCGCCGCGGTGATATCGACAAGCCTGTTCGGGAAGTAGAACCGGGTGCAATTTCCGCGATCAATCACCTCCCCGGTCGCTTCGAACTTCCCGATCCGAAGAACGAATCGGCGAGACGGGCGGCCCTCGCCGAGTGGCTGATCCACGAGGACAATCCCCTCGCCTGGAGGAGTATTGTGAACCGGGTGTGGCACTACCACTTCGGTCGTGGTCTCTGCGATACTCCAAACGATTTTGGCAGAATGGGAAGTCAGCCGAGCCATCCCGAATTGTTGGATTGGTTGGCCGTTTGGTTCCGCGATGAAGCGAAAGGTTCATTGAAGGAACTGCACAAGCTGATCCTGACCAGTGAAACTTGGCAGCAGGCCAGTCAGGTGCCTCCCAACGCGAAGGACTCGGACAATCGCCTCTTGTGGCGTATGAACCGACAGCGCATGGATGCCGAGGTCTTTCGTGATTCGATTCTCCGCCTGTCGGGGCGGCTCGACCTGAGTATGGGTGGAGCGGGGATTGAGCAGTTTGAAAAATCGCAAGGACCGCAAGCGACCCCCGCCTTGGATTACTCGAGTTATGATTGGAATTCGCCCGGCGCTTCCCGCAGGAGCATCTATCGCGTGGTTTGGCGTGGAATCTCCGATCCCTTCATGGAGGCCCTCGATTTCCCGGACTTGGGATTGCTGGCACCCAAGCGTGGTTTCTCGGTGTCGGCACTTCAATCCTTGGCCGTCTTCAACAATGACTTTGTCCTCCATGGAAGTGAGTGGCTCGCGCAGCGGGTCGAGTCGGAAGGGGGCGATTTGGAGGCACACCTGCAGCGCGCCGTTCGCCTCGTGTGGCTCCGTCCTCCATCCGCCAGCGAACATGAGGGATTTTCAAACTACGCACGAAAGCACGGATTGTCCGCCTTTTGCCGGGTCCTTTTAAACAGCAATGAATTCCTCTTTATCGAATGAAACGTAGATCATTTTTGTGGGATGTTGGAGGAGGCTTGGGCGGTGTCGCGATGGCGCAGATGCTGACGCGTGATGCCTTGGGAAGCCCCAAACCTGAGTTAAACGGTGGCATTCATCATCCGGCCAAGGTCAAGCGCGTCATCCAGCTCTTCATGACCGGCGGGGCGAGTCCGATGGACACCTTCGACTACAAACCGGCACTCGAAAAACTGCACGGACAGAAGTTGGGGCCGAAGGAAAAGCCGGAGGGCTTCACCGCGATGCCCGGAGCCTTAATGAAGAGCCCCTTCGAATTCAAACAGCACGGGGAATCGGGTCGCTGGGTGAGCAGCGTATTTCCGCACCAGGCAAAGTGGGTCGATGAAATGGGATTCCTGATGGCGATGAAGTCGAAGACCAACGTTCACGGACCGGGGACCTACATGATGAATTCCGGCTTCCTGCTGCCGGGCTTCCCCTGCCTTGGAGCATGGACCTCTTATGCCCTTGGCAACCTGACCGACAACCTCCCGACCTTCGTCGTCCTGCCCGATTCCAAGGGGCTCCCTTACAATCAGCGAGGTCCCTTTTCCGCGGGCTTCCTCCCGGCGGTCCATCAAGGAACTGTCATCAAGGCCGGTGGCGCGAATCCGGTGCCCAACCTTTTCGCGAACGAGCGCTTCGACTTTGCAAATCCAACTGCCGAGCGGGACGGACTCGCCTTGCTTCGTCAGATGAACGAGGGTCACGCGAGCGAACGTGCCGACGACACCCGCCTGGAATCGCGGATTCGTTCCTACGAGCTGGCGGCAAAGATGCAGCTCTCCGCACCTGAAGCCTTTGACTTGAGCAAGGAAACGGAGCTCACCCGAAAGTCTTATGGCCTCGACGACAAGGTGACCGAGGACTTTGGAAAGCGCTGCTTGCTGGCACGCCGCCTCTGCGAGCGAGGAACCCGTTTCGTGCAAGTCTGGAGTGGCCCACAAGGAGCAGTGAAGAACTGGGACAACCATGGCAGCATCTCCAAAGAGTTGCCGCCAATCGCCGCCAGCGTTGACCAGCCGATCGCGGCACTGATCGAAGACTTGAAGGGACGCGGCCTCTTTGAAGACACCCTTCTCATCTGGACCACCGAGTTTGGACGCACTCCGTTTGCGCAAGGAGGAGACGGACGGGACCATAACGGTGGAACCTTTGTGACCTGGATGGCGGGGGCGGGAATTAAGGCCGGCTCATCCTACGGACAGAGCGACGAGTGGGGCTACCAGACCTTAGAAGGGACCACCTACTGCTACGATCTGCATGCCACGATCCTACATCTCATGGGGATCGATCACAAGCGCCTGACCTTCCTGCAAAACGGAATTGATCGCCGCCTCACCGACGTCCACGGGCATGTCGTTCATGACCTTCTCGGATGATGTTCTCCTCCGCTCGACCGGCACGCCCCATGGCGGCAAAAATTTATCGACCAGGAGTGGAGGCACTGGCCTCTTCCGCTAAAACCACTCCTGAAAGGCAGACAGCAGCGAGCCGCAGCTTCTCAGGGTGGATCCGACTGCTAGCAGCCTGTCGGACTTAGGAATGGAGCGGGTAAAGTCTATGCAAGCTTCCAGATGGCAGCCAAGTTCGTTCATATCGACCACGACACCCCCCTGTTGCTCCCGCCCGACCTGCGGGAATGGATCGCCAAAGATCACATGGTCCACTTCGTCAGGGACGCGGTCGACGCTCTCGATCTGAGTGCCGCCAAAATCAACAAACGCGGCACCGGCTCCGCGCAATATCCTCCCGCCATGATGCTTGGCCTATTGCTCTACGGTTAGGCTACGGGGACCTTCTCAAGCCGTCGCATCGAGACCCTCACCGATGAAAATATCGCGGTGCCCTTCCTCACCGCCGGAACCCATCCCGACCACGATTCCATCTGCAAATTCCGGCGCGAAAACAAAGAACTCCTCTCTTCCACTTTTCACTAGATCCTCGCACTCGCCGCCACCGCGAGGATCGTGAAAGTCGGCGACCTTGAAGAAAAAGGCGACCCGCCCGTCCCCCATTTTCCCGGAGCGAGCATCGCCGAAATCATGGCCCACCGACTCGAAACCGCACTCGGAAAAGCGCTCTACAAACTGCGAAAAGAAACCGTCGAAACCGGCTTCGGAATCGTGAAGGAAGTGCTCGGATTTCGGAGATTTTCGATGAGAGGGAAAGAAAAAGCGAACATCGAATGGGACCTCGTCAGCCAGAGCGTGAACATCGAGCGACTCCACAAGCTTGGCATGACTTTCGGAACTCGGTAACGGGTCATTTGAGGTGAATTGGGGCAAAAGCAAAGCGATTTGCAGGCCCCGACAAGCCGGATCAACCCTCCGGGAGATCCCCGAAGCAATCCCGGAGTGCAAAACGAACCTCTGGAAAGATCATCCGCCCGCAGGCGCGGAATCCCAAAATTTTCAAACCCCACCTCGCACCCAAGTCCGACAGACTGCTCGCAGTTCTATGACTTGCGGCAGGTGACGCCGTTCCAGTTTCATAAGAGTGATGGCTCCCCCGTTCGCCTTTACGGCCCATCGAGCATGACTGACGCCGTCCCGAGCTGATTGGAAGAATTTATCGGGCATCCTTACTCTGTCGGCTTGCCGATGCGAGGCAGGATTGACGGAACGGGGTGATGTCCGACCGACCAGGGTGGGAGCAAATGGCCGATTACTCTTCACGAGTGCCGGGGATGCGGCCAGTCATTCGCGATGGGATGCAAAGGCGACGGAACGGTAAAGGTTTACGATCAGGACGGGAAGCTAATCAAGACCATCGAGATTGAGGCCGAGGTTTCAGACGGTGAAGCGTATGTTTTACCCTCAGTGTGAAGATCCTCAGCCGAGGGATTTCTGGAACAGAGGAAAGTATAACTATGGGTATAAAAAAGGGTTACGCAGAACCTAAGTTCCCCGTAACCCTTTGATTTAAAGTAGTGGTGGAGGCGACGGGAATTGAACCCGTGTCCTAAATGCCTTTCTCGAAAGCATCTACATGTTTATCCAGATGTTTGCTAATTTAAGATCGGTGAGCCTCATCCGGCACGTTCACTAATCCGATGACCCTGTTGAATCTCACTGCCTTACCCGGATCCCCGACTCAGCAGCCAGCCTATTAAGTAGTCGCCCCGCACCGTAATAGGCGTAAAGATTGGGACGTTGCTGTCAATTAAGCAGCAAGTGCGAGCTCGTTAGAGTCTGCAATTATTTTTTTTGAACGGCTTTTTAAAGAGGCCAACCGATCAACCTCTACATGCAGCTAGCAATACCAGCATCCAGTCGAAACCAGAACGCCCCCACAAGCTTTCGGAACTATGCCCCTGAATTCCCCGGGATGCAAATAGAATTCCAATTCTACGAAACGATCTCCACCTCGAGATCTTCCCGAGCCACGTCACCCCCGTGCCCGTCATCTACCGCCTTCGCGATCGTCCGCGCCGCACCCTCCAGTGTCACATGAAAAAACCACGCCCCCGCGCTCTCCCGAATCGCCAAAATCTCCAAGCTCGCCAGGAGATAAAGATCCGCCTCGTGTCGCTCGAAATCCTTCACGGGCACCCAACTATCCCGCGCCGCCAGATTCCGCCTCAACGACTCGAGTCGTTCTGCAATCTTATCCCGCGCAGGAATCATCGACTTCCATTCGAAAGCAATCTTATCGATCCAGCCTGGACCTGCCAGTAGCATCGAAAGCACACCCACCCCGGCCTGGGCGTATTCAAAATTTCGACGCGTTGAGATCCGCATCCCCGGCGTCCGTGTCGGCATGCGGGCAATTCTCTCCCAATCCAGGGGGCCGCCTTTCTTAAGATGGGCCCGACCAGCCACGAAAAAAGCGAACCCGAAGATCCACCCACCAATCGCCACCGGCCAATTCATCGAACGATCGCCCGTGACCACACTCGCGAGCAGCCACACAAAGAGAAACACGATCAAAAATACGGCCCCCGCCCCTAGTCCCCACAAACACATCCGCCCCACACAGCCCCAATTATGCCTCCGAATCCTACCCGGAGTCACGACAGCTGGAGCACTCGAATTCATGGCTGGAGGTTTAACGAATCACACCTGGAAATTCTTAGTGTCTCCACGGATTAAGAATCTTCAACAAGGCATATCGCCATTTCACCTTGGGCTCCAGCGGGGCAAAGACCCTCAACGTCCGCCCCGTTGGAGCAAAGACAGCCTCTTTGGATCGACCCCAAAGTTCGCCATCAATCTCAATCGGCATCGACTCTTCACATTTCACCGTCAACCCCGCAGCCTGGAGATATTCCACGGAATCTCCCGGTGACTCCGGATCGACCCCCCCCTTTGCCAACCCACGCAAGGAGTCTCTGACAAACTGGTAGCCCGACTCTTTGAAAATCACGACGTCGAGTAACTGGTCCGAATTGTTCGCCTTCCGGAAAAGCGGAAACTGCCCTCCATACAAGGAACCATTTCCCACCAGCAAAGAAACCCCTTCAATCTCGCGACCATCGGAACAGGTGACCTTGAGCTTCGGCGGTTTGGCCCCGAGGACCTTGGTCGCCGTTAAGAGATAAGCCAGTGCTCCAAGACGTTTCTTACTTTCCCAGGTCGTCTCCTCGATCACCTGGGCATCGAAACCCACTCCCGCCATTTGCACAAAAGGAGCCCCGTTCATCGCAAAAAGATCAACCTCTTCGCTATGTCCGGCATCAATCACCTCCATCGCATTCTCCAACTTGTCGTAAGGAACGCCCATCTCCCGGGCGAAGACATTCATCGTCCCTGTCGGGAAAACCCCCAAAGAAGTCTCCGATCCAGCCAGCGCCTCAATCACCGCGTTCAGGGTGCCATCTCCTCCCGCCACAATCACCAACCGCTCACCATCAGCGACAAATTTCTGAGCCAACTCAAGCGCCTCCTCCCGGCTCCGCGTTGCGTAAATCGTAAAACGGGTGGCGTTGGCCATGATGAATTTCAAGGCCCGTCGCCCCTTCTCGCTCTTCGCCTTGGGATTCAAGATCAGCGGATAGCGGGGAGGTAACTCTGTCATTTCTCCGTCGATGGTAAAGGAAAGCCCATTCGCCCTAATTGGTCCAGAACCAAGGCCACGGGAAGTCCCACGATATTGTCAAAACATCCCTCATACCGCTCCACCAACATCTCCCCGTGATCCTGAATGGCATAGCCACCGGCCTTATCCAGAACCGGAACCTTCTCGAGATAGGCCTCGATCACCTCATCTGAAAAGTCGTGAAATTTCACATACGATGTCTCCACAAATTCCGAAATCACTTTTCCATGAACCAAAACCACCCCAGTCATCACCTCATGCACCCGTCCACGCAGCTCTCGCAAATTTGTCGCGGCTTCCTCAAGATCCACCGGCTTGCCATAAACCTTACCTGCCAGGGCTACCACCGTATCCGCGCCGATGACCATCGCATCGGAATTCTCCTTTGCGATCTCGTGGCACTTCAATCGGGCATTCGTCAAACAAAGCTCCCTCGGCTTAAAATCCCCCGCTCCAAACTCCTCCACCTCCGGCGAATTGATCTGAAAAGAAAGCCCGGCCTCCCTCAATAAATCCCTCCGCCTCGGTGAACCCGACGCCAAAATCAACGGCCAATCCACTGACCCACCTTCTAATCCTATCACAATATGTCAATCGGTTGCTTCATGGTCAAAGCACCCGCTTCGACGAAAAACGAGTATCACCATTCTGCCCACAAAATCAAATCCTTCCCCTCCAACCGTCACAAGCTCAAACGATCATTCATCGAAACATCCTGTTTCCCTACTGCACACTCGGTTTGAAAACCTCAGCCTTCGTCAACCCTCCTTGGAACGGATCAGCATCCGATACGGGAGCCTCCAACAAGGTCGAAGCAATTTTAAATTGACTAAGATCAACGACAATAACCGTTGGCGCTTGATTCTCTTGAGATCTGTCTTGGCATTTGCCTGACCTGAAAAATGATAAAATGCCCCTGATGCGTAGCAGTGGATATTTTCTAAAAAAATCCCCATGAAGCTTATCCAGAATAAGAGCTCCGACTCCCAAAAACCTCAACCAGCGTGCTTCGCTGAGAGTGATGGTGCGCGCGAGAGGAATCGAACCTCCACGGGGTTGCCCCCACATGAACCTGAATCATGCGCGTCTACCAATTCCGCCACGCACGCGAACGACGGCAAGAAATCACCCTCCCACCCAATTGGCAAACAAAATTCGTTTTCTTATCGCCCTTCTTTGTGGCTCATTGCCTCTACATGAAAGTCCTGATCACCGCCGGCCCCACCCGCGAGCCGCTCGATCCCGCCCGATACCTCACGAACAGGTCCTCGGGACGAATGGGCTACGCCCTCGCCGCCGCCGCCGCAAAACGCGGCCACTCCGTGCTTCTCATCTCCGGCCCGACCTCCCTCGAGCTACCGAAGGACGTCGACTATCTCCCCATCGAAACCGCCGCCGATATGTATCAAGCCGTCGAATCTCAAATCGGGCGCATGGATATCGCCATCTTCGCCGCCGCTGTCGCCGACTACACCCCGGCCAACGTTTCCGAGCAGAAAATCAAAAAATCAGACGAGGAAATTACCCTCACCCTGGTCAAAACCAAAGACATCCTCGGCTCGGCCCGCCGCGTCATGGATTACAAAGGCATCCTCGTAGGCTTCGCTGCCGAGACCGAGAACGTCGAAGAAAACGCCCGCGAAAAATGCCTTCGCAAACACTGCGACCTCGTCATCGCCAACGACGTCTCCCGCAAGGACATCGGCTTCGACTCCTCCGAAAACGAAGTCACCCTGGTCTATCCCGACCGCTCGGAAGCCCTCCCGCAGGACAGTAAGGAACACCTCGCCTTCCACCTCATCGAACTCATCGAAGACCTTTGAGCTCCATGAGTGAAACCCTACGCTTCTCCCTCTTCGCTCGAAAGCACCGAGGATGACCCGTCGTCATTAGCGATTCGGAGAAACCACCAAAAGCGGGAGCTCGCCATCCGTGTTGCCCTTGGAGCACCCTCACGACTGGACTCTTTATGGTGGTTCTGCTTGGCAAGAAAGGTAACTTCATCTTCTCCAAAGATTACAATGACGTGATCAAAAAGACACCCGGGTTTCGGTTCCGCGATTCACCATCAAACTTCATTCCAATCAGTCTCATTTTTCTCACCGTCGGCATCCTGGTTTACACAATTGTAACGGATTAGATCCTCGCATCCTGTTGAGAATTCTTCATTCTCAACCCGTGACTGAACTA
The DNA here is from genome assembly GCA_963925135.1 of uncultured Verrucomicrobiales bacterium. Lineage (GTDB taxonomy): Bacteria > Verrucomicrobiota > Verrucomicrobiia > Verrucomicrobiales > Akkermansiaceae > SW10. Next base: position 11,322 of record CAWUTG010000052.1, read on the forward strand.
GAAACCGCTGTCCACTCCGCCCAGGAAGCCGGAAAACTTCTCCGCGCCAATTTCCATCTCCCCAAGGATGTCGATGAAGCCCTCCACCATGATCTCAAGCTGGCCCTCGACAAAGAGTCCCAGGATCTCATCACCGGCATCATTCTTAAGGAATTTCCCACCCACGCCATCTACGGCGAAGAAGGTCTTGCAGGCGATCAATCGTCGCCCCACCAGTGGATCGTTGACCCCATCGATGGCACCGTAAACTTTTTCTACGGCATCCCCCACTTCTGCATTTCAATCGCCAAGCGTGTCGACGGCGAACTTGTTCTCGGAGTCATCTACGACCCCATGGTTGACGAACTCTGGACCATCGAAAAAGGCGGCCAACCCCACCTCAACGGCAACCCGGTCACTGTCAGTAATCGTGAGAAACTGGAAGAGGCCATTCTCTTTGTCGGCTGCGGAAAAGACGAAGAAGCCCTCAAGAGCGGACTGGAACGATTCAAGAAAGGATCACTCCGCGCGCGCAAAATGCGCATGATGGGATCTGCCGCTCTCGGCATGGCCTACATCGCTTGCGGCCGCCTCGATGCCTACATCGAGTCTCGTATCTCGCTCTGGGACATCGCCGCCGGACAACTCATGGTTGAAGCCACCGGAGGCCGCGTAGACCTCGTCCCACACGAGAGTAATCCCGACGTCTATTCCATCGTTGCCACCAACGGAAAAATCCCCATCGAAGAAATCCTATGATCCGCTCTGGAATTGGATACGACGTCCATCAATTTGCTGAAGGGCGCCCGCTCATCCTGGGAGGCGTCGAAATCCCGCACACCCACGGACTCGACGGCCACTCGGACGCAGACGTCCTCAGCCACGCCATTGCCGACGCGATCCTCGGTGCTCTCGGCCTCCCGGACATTGGCTACTACTTCCCGCCGGGCGAAGCCTCCTGCAAAGATATCTGCTCCCTGCGTATCCTTGAGAAGTGCCGCGACCTCTGTGATGAAAAGGGCTACCAACTCATGAACGTCGACTCCTCCCTTGTCGCGGAAGCCCCCCGGGTCCTCCCGCACGCTCCCGCCATGAAGGAAAACATCGCAAAGTCCCTCGGGCTCGCTCCCGACGCCATCGGCATCAAAGCAACCACCAACGAAACCATGGGCTTCGTTGGTCGACAGGAGGGCATGGCCGCCTTCGCCACGGCCCTCGTCATCAAAAAGGACTGGCTAAATTCACGCTCGTCGTAGATTCCGCCATCGATTAATTCGAATTAAGCTCTGGCAACAGCCCACTGGCATCCTCCATGCGTGGACTTCATGCGTGGACTTCATGGTAGCAAAACACAAACTCGCGATCGACCAAATCCAGCGCGTTCTGTTAGGCCGCACCATCGAGGACGCCGTTGATCAGCTCGCCCCTGATTTCAACAATCTCCCCCGCAGCCTTCCAGTCACCGCCAAGACCACGCCCGAACGGGTCCAACACCCTCTGGCAACGTCTCGATGCCGATCCGGCAATCAAAGAAACGCTCCTCGGCGAATCCCCGCCCTCCGAACTCGCCGCCTACTCCGGCCACATCGAAAACCTCATTGGCGCCGTCAAAATCCCCGTCGGCATCGCCGGACCTCTCAGGGTCAACGGACTCTTCGCCAAAGGCGACTACTTCCTCCCCATGGCCACCACCGAGGCTGCCCTCGTCGCCAGCTACCATCGCGGTCTCTCGCTAATCACCGCGGCCTTCGCCATCCTCGCCGCTCACGCCATCGGCACTGCCCCGGGAACCTCTCTTCATCCGATGAATGCCCGCATTGTCACCAGCCCACTCTGCAACCCGCAGGATCCCGTCGGTGGAAAAGCGCTCTCTCTCGCCCAACTGACCCAGGCCGGTTTCCAGGTTCCACCTCAGTCGGCGAAATCGTTGTGAAAGGCCGACATGTTCTAACGGGATATCTCGAAGGCCGGGGCGATAGTGAAACAAAAATCTCCGTCGATGGAGAAGTCTGGCACCGTACAGGCGAGGCCGGTCGCCTTGACTCATCCGGTCAACTCTCGCTCCTCGGTCGATGCCTCGCCCGATGGAAAAACTTCTATCCCCTGCAAATCGAAGCCGCCGTGCACGCCCTCCACCCCGGTTGGCGATGCGCCTTTTTCAAAGGGCTCCTAGTCGTCGAACAAGACCCTTCGAAGCTCGGAGAGGCCCTTCCATGGGCTGGCCCCATCAGTGTCGTCGAAGTCGAAAAAATCCCAATGGAGCAACGCCATCACGCCAAAGGCGACTACCCCGCACTCGAGGCCTGTCTGGCCGGTTCCAAGCAGACAAAAAGGCCTCAAAGCGGCAGGTCGTAACTTCGACCGGATTTCCCTTCACGCCAGTGCATGAAGGCTTGGTTCACGACCGAGTAGCCTCCGATTGTCGGGTAATTTCCGGTGAAATACCAATCGCCAGATTTCTTGGCTAAAAGGGCTTTGTGGAGATTTTCAACCGAGAGGAAAATCACTTCGACCTCTCCATGCCAATCGATATCCTCGGGATAAACAATCCGGGCAACCTCTGCTGAAATCTCCTCATTGGTAAATCCAGCGTAGATCTTCTTAACGGCATTTTGACGTGCCTCGCGAGGCTTCTCCATTTCAGCGAGACAATCTCGATAAACTTCATCGATCAAACTGCCTTTACCACCTCTTTCGAGCAGATTTACGGCCGCTTGAAAGGCGATAAATTTACCCATTTCAGACATATCGATGCCGTAGCAATCGGGGTAGCGAATCTGCGGTGCTGTTGAACAAATGACAATTTTCCCCGGCTTGGTGCGGGCCAAAATCTTAAGAATCGACTGCTTCAGCGTGGTTCCTCGAACGATGGAATCATCAAGAACTACCAATGAGCCCCCCTCTGGAACGACACCGTATGAAATGTCGTAAACGTGCGAGACCAGTTGATTACGCCCACTTTCCTGGGAAATAAAGGTCCGCATTTTGATGTCCTTATGGGCAATCTTTTCGCCCACTGGCCAATTCCGCATGATCAGCCCATCCAGTTTATCCTCGCAGAGATTCCCTTCGCTAATCGCTTTTTTGATGTCATCAAGCACCTGCTTGCGACGATAAAGTCGAAGGCCCTCCATCAGCCCGTAATAAGCAGTTTCGGCGGTGTTCGGAACGAACGAGAAGACCGAATTCTCAAAATCACTTCCGATCGATTCAACGACCTGGCCAACCAAGGCCGCACCCATCGCCTTTCGTTCGCGATAGATCTCGGGGTCGTTACCCCGGGAAAAATAGATCCGCTCAAAGGAACATGGCTGCGGCTCAACTTTCTCCGCAAAGCGCTCGGAATTATGCTCTCCGGTATTCTTGATCGTCATGACCGTTCCCGGCTCCAACTCAACGACATCCTCTTGAGCCGCTTCGAAAACAGTCATGAGAGGCACCCGCTCACTGGCAAAGGCAATGACCTCATCAGTCTCATAGTAGTAGCAAGGTCGAATTCCGTGAGGATCACGCATCACAAAAAGATCACCGTTCCCAACAACTCCGGAAATACAATAGCCACCGTCCCAGCCCTTTGCGGACTCAGCGACAATGTTCGCCAAATTCAAACGCTCGGAAATCAAGCCGGCAGTCTCATCGCCATCGATCCCCTCGTCCTTCAAGGAATGATAGATGTCAGTGTGGGCTTCATCGAGATGGAAGCCGATCTCTTCAAGAACCGTCTGGGTATCAGTGCCAAATACCGGATGCTGACCACGATCCATCATGCGTTGGTTCAGCTCGTTGGTATTGGTCATATTAAAATTACCCATCACCATCAACGTCCGCGTTGGCCAGTTACTCCGACGTAGGTAAGGATGGCAGGAACCATTATTGAACTGACCAGAGGTGCCGTAACGAAGGTGACCCATGTAAACTTCAGCGGCAAAGTCAAAGCCCTTGCGCAGCGCCTCGGGATCTTCCGGATCGATGAGCTTCTTGCGGGTCTTTTTTTCGAGGACCTTAAGTTCAGAACTAAAGAGCTTCGCCAAGCAATCCTTCTTCGCGTCCCGTCGACGAAAAATATACGGCTGTCCCGCAGGCATCCCGATTTTCGCGCAACCGATTCCCACGCCATCCTGCCCCCGGTTGTGCTGCTTCTCCATCAGGAGAAATAACTTATTAAAGCCCCAAAGAGCCGATCCATACCGGTCTTGAAAGTAAGCCAATGGTTTCTTCAAACGCACGACAGCGATGCCGCATTCGTGGGTTAATGGATCGCTCATAAATTAAGGGAAACTCAGGATTTCACTTTCGCGGTGATGCCCTCACCTTCGCGGATCTCGCCAAGTACCACTCCGCCGGGTCCGGCAAAACAGGCAGCATCAGCATCTGCCGGATCAACGACTGCAACCCAACCGATTCCCATATTAAAGGTGTGGAAGCGATCTTCCGGGTCAGTGTGTGCGAGAAGCTTCTGAACCGGCTCATTCTCCCAGAATGGAACCTCCAATTCAGCACCCATTCCACGGAAGAGGCGCTCAAGGTTTTCAGGCAGGCCTCCGCCAGTGATATGAGCGTAGGCTCTTGGTCGGATCCCACCATCCTTCAAGGCATTGGTGACATCATGATAAAGCCGGGTCGGAGCGAGCATGGCGCGGATCTCTTCTTCGCTGAATTCGTTGCCATGCTCGGCAAGAAGTCGACGGCAGAGGCTCCAGCCATTGGCATGGAATCCATCGGATTGATAGCCCACTAGGACATCACCAATCGTCACCGTCTCCGGTTGAATCAAATCACTTTTTTCCACTGCTCCGATACAAAAACCAGCAAGCTCAACCACATCCTTAGGGACCAAGCCGGGCATCTCCGCAGTCTCGCCACCCGCGAGAATACACCCGCAGTCTTCAAGATAGTCGCACATCCCTTTGATCAAGCCCTTGATCCTCTCGGGGTGGAGCTTCTCGATGCCGATGTAGTCCAGAAACATCAAAGGATCTCCACCTGTCGTGATGATGTCGTTCACGCTCATCGCGACGAGGTCCTTGCCGGCCTCGGCCTCCATCCCGTGCTCCAGAAGAAGCTCCAGCTTGGTTCCGACTCCGTCGCAACCTGTCACGATGACGGGTTCCCGATAGTTGCTGAGATCAAACGCCGCAGCGAAAAGACCAAAGGAGTTGTGTAACTGCCGCTGCTTCTGTGTCCGAGAGACGTCAGCCTTAATCTCGTTGACCAAAGCCGCGGCGGCTCGGGTATCCACTCCTGCTTCTTGGTAGGTAACCTTTTTGCCCATGCGATTTAGAGGGGTTTTAATCCCCAAGAGTTTCCCGTCACGTCTTTTTACTCCTCAAATGCCTGAATCGGGTCGAATGTGAATAAATAGACGTTAGAATCTGTTAATTAGGCCAATATGAAGTCACTTTTGGTCACCTTGGCACTCGCGCGGCCTCTTTGTGGAGGACCTGCTTGGCTCAAAAGCGTCAACATTCCGAAGAATGACGCGCTCAAGCCCATCAGCCCCACCCGGCTCTCCTATACCATGACCTGGAATGGTCGGTTGGAAGCCGGTAATTAAAAAATCCTCTTTGGAGAAAAGGGCCCCCGCTACCCCAAGCATTTCATTGCCCGGTCCCACGGCGGTAGCACGGGATGGGCTCAAGCCCTTTTTACCGGACTCCTCCAAATTCGCAGCATGCCGCTCAACAATGGCGAAACCGTCGTGAGGCCCTTCCACCCGGTCGCCACGCCATACTTGAGTCGGGTGAAAGTCCTCGGGCGCGAAACCCACATGGGCCGCAAAGGCATCAAGCTCGAGATCGGCCTCCAAAAAATTGACGATGACATGGACCTCAAGAGCTACAAAAAGATGAAAGAAGCCACCGTCTCGCTCTCCGATGACGCCTCGCGGGTTCCCATTGAAATCCGCGCCGCCGTCTTCGTCGGCGACGTCCGGGTCCTCTTGAGTGCTCACGAAAACTTGTAGTTCGTGACTCGCACGGAGATTGGATTCAAGCTTCCGCCATGGAACTTGCGGTAGCGCTGAAGAAACACTTTGGGCACGATCATTTTCGAGGTGGCCAGGAGGCCGTCATCCAATCCCTTCTGGAGGACCGCTCGGCTCTTGCCATCTTCCCCACCGGTGGGGGCAAGTCACTCTGCTACCAACTTCCAGCACTCCTATTTGATGGACTGACCCTGGTCGTATCGCCCCTCATCGCCTTGATGAAGGATCAGGTCGACACCCTGGTCTCAAAAAATATTTCCGCAGCCAGACTGGACTCCACCCTCAGCGCCGAGGAAGCCCTCGCCATCTATCGCAAGCTCGAACGCAACCAACTCAAGCTGCTCTACGTCGCTCCCGAACGGCTCGCGAACGAGAAATTCCGGGCCCGGCTTGAGAAGACCAAAATTTCCCTCCTCGCGATCGATGAAGCCCACTGCATCTCCGAGTGGGGCCACAATTTTCGACCAGATTACCTCAAGCTTACCCGCTTCGCCAAGGAACTCAAGATTGACCGTGTCCTTTGCCTCACGGCCACTGCCACGCCTAAAGTCGCGAGCGATATCTGCGGACACTTTGGGATTCTAGGAAAGGACCACCACCAGCTCACCTTCTACCGACCGAACCTCAATCTCGTCGTCACCCCCCTCGCCGGACGCGCACGTCGCGACCATCTCCTCAAGCAACTCAAAGCGGCCCCGCTTCAGCCCACCATCATCTACACGACGCTCCAGCACGGAGCCGAATCGCTCGCCTCTTTCCTCAAGCAAAATGACCTTCCCGCCCGACCATATCATGCGGGCCTGAGACCTGAAGCTCGGTCCGAAATTCAGGATGACTTCATGTCCGGAAAAGTGCCTCTCATTTGTGCGACCATCGCCTTCGGGATGGGCATTGATAAGGCGAATATCCGGGCCATCTACCACTTCAACCTTCCAAAATCCCTGGAGAACTACACCCAGGAAATTGGGCGGGCCGGCCGGGACGGAGAACCAGCCCATTGCGAACTCCTCGCCTGCCGCGATGACCTCCGCACCCTAGCGAATTTCACCTACGGTGACACCCCGCAACCCGATGCCCTCCGGGCCATCCTGCGCATCCTTCTCGATCAACCCGGTGAGTTTGATATCTCGACCTACGAGCTTGCGAGGTCACACGACATTCGTCCCCTTGTCATCAATACCCTTCTCACTTATCTCGAGCTCGAAGGCTACCTCATGGCCACGAGCCCCTTTTACTCCACTTACAAGATCAGCTTCGCACGGGATCTCGAACATCTCCTCAATGGCTTCAACCCCACCCGGCAGATCTTTCTTCGTAAGCTCTTTGCTACCGGAAAATCCGGATACAAATGGACGGAGCTCAACCCCGGGGAAAGCGCCGCCGAAATCGGAGAAAGCAAAGAAAAAATCATCAAGGCCATCGGCTATCTCGAAGACCTCGGAGACATCGCCGTGAAGCTCGCCGGAGTTCGCCAAGGGTATCGCCTGATCAAGAAACCAGATGATCTTAAAGCTCTCACACAGAGGCTCATTGACCTCTTCGAACGTCGGGAAGCCTCTGATCTTGCCCGCCTCCAGGAAGTCGTTGACCACGCCCTCTCACCCGGCTGCCTTTATCGATCGCTTCTCAGTCACTTTGGGGAACAGATGGACGACTGCGGCCATTGTTCGCGCTGCCTTGGAGAGATTCCGCCCACCAGACTCCCGGCCACCGACGATCCAGAAATCATGGCAGATGACCTCCAAATCATCCGCCTACTGACCCGCGAAAAACATGCTGGACTTCGCACGCCCCGCCAACTCGCACGCTTCCTCTGTGGCATGACCTCCCCAGCCACGACTTACACCTGGTATCTGCCCAAAGGAGCAAGGCGAAAACAACGTCTCACCTCCCATGATGGATACTCCCTGTTAGAGAATCACGACTTTCAGGACGTGCTCCAAATTTGCGACTCGCTCATCATCGAATGAGCCGCGCCCCCCTCTATGATCCGGCAACTTCCTCCCATTCACCAAACTTACGAAACTTCTCGTAACGCTGGGATCGGAGCTTCTCGACCGACAGGGCTTGCAGGGCACGAATCTGTCCTGCCACTTCCTCTTTGAAAGCTTGCGCCGCAGCGTCAGTATCATGGTGGGCTCCACCCGGGACTTCCCTGATAACACCGTCAATGAGGCCAAGCTTGGAGAGATCCGGAGCAGCGATTTTCATCGCCTCGGCAGCTTCCGGAGCATGCTTCCGATGCTTCCAAAGAATAGCCGCACACCCTTCCGGGCTGATGACTGAGTAATAGGCGTTTTCCATCATGAGAACCCGGTCGGCAACCCCGATTCCCAGAGCCCCTCCCGAGCCACCTTCACCGAGAACGACGGCCACAACAGGAACGGTCAACAGCATCATCTCACGGAGATTGCGGGCAATCGCCTCGGCAATGTTTCGCTCCTCGGCACCAATCCCGGGAAAAGCGCCTGGAGTGTCGATCAAGGTGACGATGGGAAGGGAAAATTTCTCCGCCAACTGCATTAAACGGAGCGCCTTACGATAACCCTCGGGATGAGCGCTTCCGAAGTTTCGTTTGATGTTTTCCTTCAGGTCACGGCCTTTTTGATGACCGATCACGACACAGCGAATCCCGTCAATACTCGCAAATCCAGCCGGCATGGCGTGATCATCTCCTACGAGTCGATCCCCATGTAACTCAATAAAGTCTTCAAAAGCTTTGGAGACGTAATCCAACATAAACGGTCTCTTGGTGTGACGGGCAATCTGAACCCGCTGCCAAGGACTTAAATTCTGATAAATATGGCGACGTGTCTCCACTAGTTTCGCCTCAATCGCAGAAATCTCCGCACTGAGGTCAATATCCTGGGACCTAGACTTGTTGAGAAGCTGATCCAGCTCCTTTTCCAGTTCCGCGATTGGCTTTTCAAATTCAAGCAACTCCATATTTTAGGGGGACGTGGGGATTGTATCACTGAGCGGGCTTCACTTCCACTTCATTTCCAATCCGAATGAGCATCGAGAGTTCCTCCATATCAGAGGCTAATAAAAAAATTCCACGCCCCGGCTCCTCGGCATCAGCTTCTGGAACCGGACGCAACTGAAGAAAGGTCTTCCCGACCTTAAATCCAAGCACCTTTAGGGCATGGCTGTATGATGGATGGGTCGGTTGAAACGCACGTCCGTTGAGCTCCCCCTGCTTCCGGGAGACCTTCGTCTGAATCGCACGACCGGGAAGCCTGCCCACATCGAGCTTTCGGATGGGATAGTCCTTTACGAAGACATGCTCCTTCTTTTCCTGGTCCCGGTGAAACAACTCAACCCGCGCCCTTTTGAGATCCACAACGAGCTTGAAATCCAGCGGCATCACGATCAATTCATCGCCTGTGTGGAGGGCCCGCATGTCCAGCAGGCCATTGAGGAACATGATACTATCGAGGGTCGTCTCGTTCACCGTGGCGATCTTCAAATAGCCATCCCCAGGGGCAACGATGTGAACCTTCTTGTTCGACATATTCTCCACCGAAAGAATCCTATCGAGATTGATTTCCCCCAAAATTCTCCGGGCCTCCGGACCCTGGCTGGAATCTGGATAGAGGTTTTGGATGAACAGGAGTTTCTCGAGGGCCTCATCGAGTTTATCCAAGGCAATCAACTGAAGCGCACGGTTAAATTCCCGCTGCCCCGGCTCAAATCCAATGACTTCATTGTCCTGAACAATCTGCTCCAACGGACGATCCAGTCCGGCACCGGGAGGAGCATATTCCTCTTGGAATGTTTTCAGAAAAAAGATCAAGCCTCCCAACACCCCGAGAACGACCAGGGTTGCGAAAACCTTAAGAATAGTGAGAAAGCCCTTCATGAAATGATCCCATTAGAGAAGGCCCCTCCGCTTAAAATCAAAGCGATTAATTTCTGCGGATTTCAAAATCATTTCCAGAGTGAACTTCATCACACCCACTTCCCAGGCATCGTCGACGCTTTCAATAATCGCCAGCGAGGGGTTTCCGGTGCGCCGGACTTCTTCGAGCACCCGGTCACGAACCGTTTCAAGTCGGTCATGCACAATTTCTTCGGCAATATCACTGCGACGAAATTGAAAGCCATACTGTAAGAAGCTCAAATCGGCACCCAGCTCTTTCATATGCTCAATCACCCTCAGGACCTTGGGGTCAAACCCCTCCAACTCAACGTCGCTGAGCCCGGCCGGCTTGATGAGCTGGGGCTTCTGGGCCTCCACCTCGCCCCGCCGGATTCTGACTTTGCCCACCGAATCCATCTGTTCACTGAGAATCTCGAATTCAAAACGGGTCGACCCAAAGGTCTCGATCCGCCGAGCGGGCTCATGGAGGACACGGGTGGTCTCCATGGCATATTGAAAGTCGTCTGAATTCAGCATCTTGCTGTCGTTACTATCTCCCAGATTGGCGGCAGTGGCCAATGAAAAGGGCAGGCTCCCTCGGGAGACCTGCCTTTTGAATGCTTATACAAGCGGAGAAGAATTTAGCCCTTGGCCTTTTCGACATGGGCAATGATGTCACCGACGCAAATCAGCTTTTCAGCTTCTTCGTCAGGAACTTCGATACCGAACTCTTCCTCGACAGCCATCACCAGCTCGACAGCGTCGAGGGAATCGGCACCGAGATCTTCGATCATCTTGGACTCGGGCTTCACTTGATCAGCGCTGACGCCGAGTTGTTCCACGATGATTTCTGTAACTTTTTCTGTGATGTTTTCTGCCATGACTTAATGGATGTGGATTCGGAATTATCGGGGATGAGCGCGATTGGCAACTCCTAAAATTTAAGGGGAATTCTCTTCCCCCTTGGTCTCCTGCTCTTCTTCTTCGTCCTCCTCTTCAACAAGTTCGATGAGTTCCCCTTGAAATTTGGAGAGAACCTTCTGAAAGAGAGACTCGGCCGGAGCTCCCTCTTCCGACTTAAATTGACCATAGACCATTCCGTCAATCTTCGTCTTTTTCTCTTCTTCTCCGTCGAGATAGGTCAAAGTGGCGAGACCCTTGGTTTCCCACTTCCGCTTATCGAGGCGGATGATCTTCTCAAACGGAATCACGTCGCCCCCCGGGGGGTAATAGCCTCTCGAGTTTACCTTCATGACCCTGCTTTTGGTGCGGATTAAAAAGAAGAGCGTCATGGCGGTGAGCCCAAAACAAGCAGAGGCAGCAATCAGCTGCTCACGAATTTTGTAAATCGGCTTCCGATCTTCCGAGACGTTAATTTGCTGGTCCCAACCTTTTTCGGCGCTGTATTGCTTCCACAATTCCTCGTCATTACCGCGCTCCATGGTGCCCAGAATGGCAGGCCACTTCTCTTCAAAATCAGTGCCTGCTGGATACATTGCGGGCTCTTCTTCAAAGGGAATCGTTTGTTTTGAAATAAAGTCAGCCCAGTTTTCGCGATGATCAGCCCATGCCGAGCCGGCGTCGCTAAACGCCTGGTAATTTGCGATGACGTAGTTCTTTTTTGGGTAGCCCATCTTCCAATCATAAAGGAAATAGCACGCAAACCCCCCGAACATCACAATCATCAAGAGAGCCCGCCAAAGGAACCATTTGGTCGGATGACAAATTACCTCAAAGTCTTCGGAAGCTTGCGACATAAGTTTTTAAAGACAATCAATTGGACAAGGGGATAGCAAGAACAGGAATCGAAGAATTCCACGCCTTCACGAACCACTCCCAACTCCATCTTTCCGCGCAACCACTGCCATCCTGAAGGCTTCCTGGTCTCCGTAGCGCCGAATAGAGAACTTCACACAGCGACGGCGACCCGGCTCGGGAGACCACGTTGCTTGCCAAAACCCGTAGGTCGACCCATTGGTGACCACTGTGACCTTGGAGACCCCTACGACCCCGGAACTATTCCGGGCGGAACGGGTGCAAATCCGGGCTTGCTCGCGCGCCTCGATTTTCCTGATTACATCATTTCGCCAAATCCGGGCGGCTTGCAGAGCTCTTGCGGGAGAGCCAAAAATACTGTCCCCAAAATATTTGGCATACTTGACGCCCCTCCGCTGGAGCCGCACCTGCCAGCCGTGAGTGCTCGCTCCCGGAAGGTCAATTCTTGCCAGTGCGTAGTAGTCTTCAGGATCACCCATACCTCATAAAAAGGTGGGAGGATCCCGAGAGACTGTCAAACACCCACGGTGATTTTTTGAAGATTAGCGACCGGGACCGCCGCCTCCACCTTCAGCACGCTCAATGATTCGACTTCTTGCATCATCGCTGATCGCTTCGGTCGACTGGATGTAGGCAGTTGCAGCCTCCTTGTCCTGCCCCATCCAACGAACTGCGGCAACACCAACGGACCAGCCTCTGGTGCGCTCATCAGCGATGGACTCCGCAATCGCGATTTGGTCGGCACCATTTCCAGAGTGATCGCTCATGACATAGGAGGATGCCGCAGCATCACGAACCGGACCTACCGGTTGTTCGGAAACCCAGGCCCGGGCAGCAGCCGGCTCCTTACTGGCCCAGTTCCCCATGACGTCCCTCATTGATTCGCGCTGAGCCTCCTCCGTGCCGTTTTTCATGACCCAGCTGATGGCAGCTTCAGGATTTTCCCGGCCCATCGCTTCAGCGACGCTTTCAACGGCTTCATTACGGGCATCTCCTTCCGCCATCTGCAGAGCCTTGGCTCCTGCAAGTTGGAAATCCTCGGAAGCAAGAGCGCGAATTGCTGAACCCATCGCGTCCCCTTGTTGATCTTGAGGAAGTCCATTGATCCAAGTTTCGGTCGCAGCCCAATCCTTACCCGCCCACTCGCGTGCAATCGAGCTGTTGGCCTCGCTGAGAGCCTGCCCCTCGAGCCCTGCTGTCAGTTGAGACGCTTTCAATGGATCAGACGTCGCGATTTGCGACAACGCCTTGGAAATGGCATCGCTGCTGTCGCGGCCGTCAAGTGACTTGGCCCAAGCCAAGGCCCCTTCTGGATCCTGCTTCGCCCACTCACCTGCAATTGAAGCAGCTCCGGAACTCATTCCGCCACGCCCCCTTCCGCCAAACATGCCCATCATCGCGAACTGGGATTTATTAGTCGAGTAGTAGTCAGCCGCCCCCTTGGGATCGGTCGCAGCCCAACTCTGAAGAATCGTGGGGCGAACAAACATGCCCGCTTGTCCCATCTGGGTATTGGCGTGCTCCATCGCATCAAATGGCGAAACCTCTGCCCAAGCCCCGAAAAGGATAGACCCTGCAATGATCCGCTCGCCAAAAGGAAGATCATCCAATTTAGCGGCCTCGGCGGCGAATTCGTCATTACTCAGCCCCGAGTAGAATTCGAGGAGTGCCTGCAAGCGGGCCGTTTGCCCCGGAAGTGCGGACACTTCTTCGTAGGAAGCTGGTTTATCTGAACTCTCGGGAATCGAAGCTCCTCTCCCGGAAGTGCGGCTCCGATTGGAAAGTGAGCCCCCTCCAGCGGAATCCGGCGAAACTATGGCTCCAGGCTCGGAAGCCCCTTTGTTACCAAAAAGGTAACCAATTCCGCCACCGACAAGGAGGCATGACGCAGCGATAGGAAGAATGTTTTTCATGCAGTTCGTGTGTAGATCTTGATCAGCGTTGCAACCACCGAGGATTGGAAAATTCTTATGAAAATTGCACGAAAATGAGTTATGGCAACTAATTATAGCCAAAGTTGCGGCCGGAATGGTCGCTCAGGGACTCATTTTTCTCCTTTGCCGCCTGACATTCGACCGTGAGACGGGCAAATGGCATCGCTTCCAATCGTGGCTGGGGAATTTTTTGCCCGGATTCTTCGCAGACTCCGTAGATCCCTAATTCAAGGCGCTGCAAGGCTTGCTCGATTTCACCCAATGCGTTGGCCTCCTTGGACAACATGGTGAGGGCGAAATCACGATCGTATGCGTCCGCGCCAGCATCACCCTGATGCATGCCCGAACCACTGGAATCAGAACCCTCGTTGCCGTTTTTAATGGTCTCATTCTGGATTCCATACATGGAATCGGTGATTTGGTCCCTCAGGTCAAGAAGACGTTGGCGCTGGCGTTTCTCAAAATGAGTCAACTTGGCCGCCTTCTCGGGCTTCACGTAGGGCCGCTTCACCACCACTGGCTCCAAATCCTCGATTTTCACCAGCTTCCTCGCGGCCCGTTTCACAGACTTCTTGACCGCTACTTTAGCCGGAACCTCGACTACGGGCTTTTTGGCCACTTTTTTTACCGGAGCTTCCTTGGAGGAGACCTTTTTTGGGGTCGCCTTCTTTGCAACCTTCTTCGCGGCCACCTTTTTGGAGGGTGCTTTGCTGGTCACTTTCTTGGCAGCCTTCTTAGCCACCTTTTTGGAGGGTGCCTTTTTTGCAGCCTTTTTTGCTACTTTTTTGGCAGTCTTCGGAGCGGGTGCTTTTTTTGCAACTTTCTTGGTAGCAGCCTTCTTAACTGTCTTTTTCACAGCCTTCTTTACCACTTTTTTAGCGGCACTTTTTTTTGTCGCAGGCTTTGCCGCCTTTTTCTTCGTAACCTTTTTAGCCATGAGATCAGATATTGGAGATGAGATGTTGACCACCTTACGGCAGAAGCTATGAGGATCTTCCGATCCAGAGAGCGCGCAGAATTAGAGAGTTTATTCACAGGGCGCAAGCTGATTTTCCAACTACGATTTTTGCAGAACGTCACCATGGCCTTGAATTCCGCCACAACCCCTCTAGTCTGCCGGCTGCGCTATGGATCTTCCCTCGATCATTGAATCCCTCCTCATCGCCTCCGAGTCACCTCTTCCGACTGCTGAGTTGGCGCGCCTGGTGCGTGCCCGTGCAGCCGAATTCTCTGAAGATTCAATCACTGAAAACCCGGAAAATATGCCTGCCCCCAACAGCCCCGAGCGCGCATTGGATCTCGAAGCTTTAGCTCAGGCCGGAGACCAAGAAATTTTGGAAGCACTCGGAGCCTTGAATAGGAATTATGAGTCTTCGGGACGTTCATTCGTCGCCGCCGAGCGGGTAAAAGGTTGGAAAATCTACACCCGCCCTGACTACGCCGGCTTCGTGAAACTCCTTTTCCCGGGCCGGAAACCGGAACGCCTGAGTCCCCCGGCAATGGAAACTCTTGCGATTATTGCCTACCGCCAACCTGTCACCAAGTCGGCCCTCGAAGCCGTGCGCGGAGTTTCCTGTGACGGAATGCTCCAGAAGCTGCTCGATCGCGAACTCGTGAAGATCAGCGGACGGGCCGACCTTCCCGGACGCCCGCTCCTCTATGCTACTACCGATCTCTTCCTGGAGCATTTTGGGATCACTGACATTGAAGAACTTCCAAACATCGGAGAGCTCAGACAGGTCAAATTGCCGGATGGGACCGAAGAGACGGAAGAAACATCTGAAAAAACGCCACCAGCTCCCAAGGAAGACGTCGAAACCCAATTGGCTCTGAGCGCCATCTCTGCCAGGGGTGCTGAAGAGGTTCCGGCAGAAGAGGATTCCACCGAAGAAAAGTCTCCCGACGAAGCCTAATCGTCCGCGCAAAAAATTTCACCATTCACCAAAACGCCTTTCATGCCCCTCGACGACATTCGCAAGACGATCGACGCCATTGACACCCAACTTCTCAATCTTCTCTCCCAAAGGGCCGATGCCGTCCACGAAGTTGGCGAGATCAAGAAAAAGGAAGGTCTGCAAATCTATGCCCCCGAGCGCGAAGACGCCCTTCTCAAGTCACTCGTTGAGAAGAATCAAGGACGCCTGCCCGAAAAGTCAATTCGCGCCATCTACCGCGAGATCATGTCGGCGGCCCTCGCCCTCGAAGACAACCTCAAAATTGCCTACCTCGGGCCGGAAGGTACCTGGACCCACCAAGCGGCCATCAGTAAGTTTGGCCACAGTGTTGAATATTCGGCACAGCCCAATTTCTCCGAAGTCTTCGACCAGGTGGCCCGCCGCCATGCCAACTACGGGGTCGTCCCCATTGAGAATTCCACCGAGGGAGCTGTTTCATCCACCCTCGATCTTTTCGTCGATTCGCCCCTCCGTATCTGCTCGCAGATCCTCCTTCGTATCGAAAACGGCCTGATGGCCGCGATTCCCCGCGAGGACATTAAAACCCTCTATTCCCATCCCCAGGTTTTTGGGCAATGTCGTAATTGGATTCTGCGCAACTTCCCGGATGCCGATCTCGTCGAGTGCTCATCCACCACCAAGGCGGCCCACCTTGCCAGGCATTACGCTGCCGACGGAGCCGCCGCCATGGGTGGTCCACTCGCCGCTGAAATGAGCGGGCTGACCATGCTCGAAACCGCGGTTCAGGACCGGGCCACCAACACAACGCGCTTCCTTGTCATCGGGGAGGAAACCTGCCCGTCCACGGGCAAAGACAGAACCAGCATCCTCTTCTCAGTCCACGACCGCCCCGGCTCACTCGTGAAGGCGCTCCAGGCTTTTGATTCTTTCGAAATTAACATGTCAAAAATTGAATCCCGCCCCTCCAAACAAAAAGACTGGGAATACATTTTCTACGTCGACCTGGCCGGTCATTGCGAAGATGCCGAAGTCCGCAAGGCTCTCGAGACCCTCGAAAGCCATTGCTCCCTCGTGAAAATCCTGGGCTCCTACCCCGATCTCTCGCTCTGATTCCCTCCGCTGCATTTGTTCTGGCCGATTACGAATTGGTCTGACAAATTCGCCGCAGCCATGATCCAAGAAGGAATCCTGAACCCAGCCGTCAACGAACTCCTCGCCCGAATTCGCCACACCAACACCCTCGTCATCGCAGACTGGGCCTTTCCCTATTGGAACGAAATCGAGGTCATCGACCTTTCCCTCACCAAAGGTATTCCCTTGATCACCGACCTTCTCGGAGTCCTTTCGCAGAACTTTAAGGTTGGTCAAATTTGGCAAGCCGAGGAATTTCTCGCCACCAATCCCGCCGACGTCATTGAGAATTACCAAAGTAAATTCGATGGCTTCAAGAACCTCTACCCCGAAGTCGAAGTGACCCGACTTCCCCATAGCGATTTCAAAAAAATGGTTCCCAACGCCATCGGGCTGATCCGTACTGGAGACCCGACAGCCTACGGCAACCTCATCCTCGAATCCGTTTAAACTCACGAATCTATGAAATCCGCGATCACTCTCTCGCAAGTTCCCGAAGCCGCCGCCGGCCCTTTTGTCTTCCATCAGCCACTAGCCGAAGGTTTTGCTGCCGCTGCCAGGCATGGCTATGACTCCGTTGAACTCTTTTTTCCCGGACCTGATTTCATCACGGTCGATGAAGTCAAGGCTCTCGCAGCCGAACACGACCTCGGGATCGCCGCTGTCGGCACCGGCGCCGGCATGGTCAAACACGGACTTTCCCTCACCGACGTCGATTCTGAAAAACGTGAAGCTGCCCTCGATTTCATCCTCAAGATGATCGACTTCGGCGGACAACTGGGTGCGCCCGCCATCCTCGGCTCCATGCAGGGAAAATGGGGTGGCGAAGTCTCCCGCGATCTCGCTCTCACCTGGCTCTCCGATGCCCTCAAGGCCGCCGGTGCTGCTGCCGCCAAACACGGCGTCTCTTTCATCTACGAGCCTCTCAACCGCTACGAGACCAACCTCATCAACCACCTTGCCGAAGGGGCACAATACCTCGAAGACAACGGAATCGAAAACGTCGTCCTGCTCGCCGACCTCTTCCACATGAACATTGAGGAAAGCGACGTCGCCCAGGCCATCATCGACGCTGGCAAACACACCGGCCACGTTCACTACGCCGACTCCAATCGCTCCGCCATGGGCATGGGACACACCGATCCCGCACCGATCATTGCAGCGCTCAAACAAGTGGGCTACTCCGGCTATCTTTCCGCCGAAGTCTTCCCCAAGCCCGACGCCGATACCTGCGCCGCCTGGGAAATCAAGGCCATCAAAGAGGCTCTGGCCTAATGCCCTCCACCTCAACCGCCCTTTTCCCGCTTGGAATCAGCGACTCTTTCTGTCAGCGGCACGACCTGTTATGAAAGAGATATTCAAACTACTTCCCCTCCTCGCCTTCGCTTTTGTGACGTCCTGTAAGGAGTCCTCAACCGATGAAGGGGCATCGTCACCAAGTCACAGGGACGCATCACCGATGCCATGGGCAAAGCCATGCCCATCCTGATGTCCGATCCGGAACTTGCCCAGAAGTTCCAGGCCGTGATGGCCAAGATATCCGAGTAATCGCCAACTTCGACAAACTTCGAACGCCGCACCGGTCCATTCCGACGCGGCGTTTTTATTGCCCTTACAATCCGCCTCGACAATGGAGGAGCGATCACTATCCTCGCGCGCTCGCGGGAAATCCCCGCGTTTGTTCCATGGCTAAAGGTTTCCAAAGTCTCCCCGGTTTTCGTGATTTCCGTCCCGAAGACTGTGCGGTGCGCAATTATCTCTTCCGCAATTTTCGCGAAGTGGCACGCCGCTATGGCTTCTCGGAGTATGAAACTCCCCTCTTGGAACCCACCGAACTCTACCTAAAAAAGGCCGGGGGCGAACTGACCACCCAACTCTTCCGTTTCGAAGATCAAGGCGGTCGCGACATCACCCTTCGTCCGGAAGTGACCGCCAGCCTCGGCCGCCTCGCCGCTACTGTTCAGCGTGACTATCCCAAGCCCATGCGCTGGTTCGAAATCGGCCAATGCTTCCGCTACGAAAAACCGCAGAAGGGACGCACCCGTGAGTTCTACCAGTTCAACGTCGACCTCCTCGGGGAATCCAGCGCCGCTGCCGACGCCGAACTCATCGCCCTTTCCATTGACCTCATGAGGTCCCTCGGATTCAAGCAAGGTGACTTTGTCATCCGTCTTTCCGACCGAGCCTACTGGCAAAACTTCGGACAGGAACGTGGTCTTAGCGAAGAACAAATAGCAGAGCTCCTTCAGATCGTTGACAAGCTTGAACGCGATAAGCCCGAAGCAACCGAGGCCAAACTCAAGCCCCTTAACCTGACGCTCGAAGAGGTCAAAAGCGCCATTGAGAACCCCAACGCTCTTGGCGGAAATCTCGACACCGTCCTCGCCAACCTCGAAGCTCGGGGCATGCGTGACGATGTTCAACTCGATCTCTCCATCGTCCGCGGACTTGCCTACTACACCGGCGTCGTCTTCGAAGTTTTCGACGCCAAAAAATCTCTCCGCGCAGTCGCCGGAGGAGGTCGCTATGACACCCTCGTCTCCGCTCTCTCGGATGGCTCGGTCGATCTCCCCGCTGCTGGTTTTGCGATTGGCGACGTCGTGATCCGCCACCTCATCGAGGAAACTCCACATGCTGCCGAAGCCATGAAGTCGGCTTTGGAAAAAGAAGGAGCATGCGAGGTTTTCTTGATCCTCGCCGACGACGCACAACAACTGAAAGCGCTCGGGCTTGCCAGCAAGCTGCGCACCGCCGGCATCTCGGTTTCCTACGCCCTCAGCCCGACCAAGTTTAACAAGCAGTTTAAGCAAGCCGAGCAATCAGGCGCCCAGCTTGCAATCGTCATCGGAAGCGAGTATCCCGAACTTTCCGTGAAAACCCTCGCCACGAGGACTGAAGTAAAACTCTCCGACGATCAAAAGCTCGTCGAAAACATCTCCACAATTCTAAGCAAATGAGAACACACCACTGTAACGAACTCCGCACCGGGCAAATTGATGAAACCGTCACGCTGATCGGTTGGGTCAATGCAACCCGCGACCATGGTGGCGTGATTTTCATCGACCTCCGTGACCGTGAAGGTCTTACCCAGGTCGTTTTCCGCCCGGATGATTCCGCCGAGGCGGCCAAGCTTTCCCACACTCTTCGCGAAGAAGATGTCGTCCAAGTGACCGGACTCGTGGCCGCTCGCCTCAAGACCGCAGAAAGCGACACCACCAATGCCGATCTCGCCACCGGCGAGATCGAAATCGTGGCCAAGCAACTTGTCATCGTAAACAAGGCCGAGGTTCTCCCGTTCCAGCTCGACAAGGAGCTCTCCAACGAAGACCTCCGCCTCAAGTACCGCTACCTCGACCTCCGTCGCCCGCGACTCGCCGCCAACTTGAAGCAGCGCCACGTCATTACGAAAGCTGCCCGCGACCACCTTTCCGAACTTGGATTCCTCGAAGTAGAAACGCCTATTCTTTCCAAAGCGACTCCCGAAGGAGCACGCGACTTCCTCGTTCCTTCCCGCCTCAACCCTGGGAAATTCTACGCCCTTCCCCAGGCTCCCCAGCAGTATAAGCAGATGCTCATGGTTGCTGGCGTAGAGAAGTATTTCCAAGTCGCCCGTTGTTTCCGCGACGAAGACCTTCGCGCCGACCGACAGCCCGAGTTCACCCAGATCGATATCGAGGCCTCATTCGTCACCCAGGATGACATCATCGGCATGATCGAAGGAATGCTCTCCTCCATGTTCTCAAAAGCACGTGGCAAGGACGTTTCCGTTCCCTTTGATCGACTGACCTATCAGGACGCCATGAACCGCTTTGGTTCCGACAAGCCCGAGCGCCGTATTGGCATGGAAATGGTCGACCTCACTGAAGACCTTAAAGACTGCGAATTCCGCGTCTTCTCAGGCACCGTTGCCAGCGGCGGTGTGGTCAAAGCCATCAACGCCAAAGGATTCTCCGACATTTCGACCGGTCAAATCGACAAGCTCACCAAACTTGCCCAGGAAGCCGGAGCCAAAGGCCTCGCCTACATCCAGGCCCGTGACACCGATCGCAGCACTTGGCGTTCACCCTTCGTCAAGCGCATGAGCGACAGCGAAGTTGAGGCACTTCGCACCAAGCTCAGCATCGAACCCGGCGACCTCATTCTTTTCGCAGCCGACCAGTGGGAACCAGCCTGCGAAGTTCTGGGACGCATTCGCCTCGAAGTCTCCTCCCTGCAAGGACTCCTCAAAGACAACGACGATCTTGATTTCCTCTGGGTGACTGAATTCCCGCTTTTGGCCTTCGACGAAGAGGAAAACCGCTACGTTGCCGTCCACCACCCCTTCACCCGTCCGCTCAAGGAAGACGAGGAAAAGCTTCGCAATGGCGAACTCGACGGACTTCGGGCCCAGGCTTATGACGTCGTTCTGAATGGTTACGAACTGGGCGGAGGATCGATCCGGATTCACGAATCCGACCTGCAAAGCTCCATGTTTACGGCCCTCGGAATTTCCGAAGAAGAAGCCAGCACCGAGTTCGCGCACATCCTGGAAGCCTTTAAATTTGGAGCACCTCCTCACGGTGGTATTGCTCTCGGTCTCGACCGCGTGGTCATGCTCGCATGTAAGGAAAACTCGATTCGCGAAGTCATCGCCTTCCCAAAGAATAACAAAGGCGCTGAACTCATGACCTCCAGCCCCGGCGGAGCCACCGACAGCGCCCTGCGCGATCTTCGCATTAAGTCGACCTACGTGGAGAAGCCCAAGGCTGAGTAAAGTTTGACCGGCGAGAACTCTTCTCCCAGAGTGCTTGATATGAAGAACCAGCTTTTGCTTGCGGCCTGCTGGTCGTTGTTTTGCATCCCGGCCACGGCAGAGATTGAAAACGACTTCCCGCTCGGAATCGAAGCTGTCACCGGCTTTAGATCGGGATATGTTCATCGCGGATTTGATCTCGCCGACACCTCTCTCGAGTTTCAGTTTGCGGGTGAAGTCACCCTCTCGAACGAGCGCTCATTGTATTTTGGACTCTCCCATCTGGCCGAAAGCAGCGGCGACTTTTCCGAGACGGCAGGTTACCTGGAACTTGATCGGAAAATTTCAGAGCAACTACGCGCCGGGGTTTCAGCAACCTATCGTGACCGTAATCACAGCATTCTAGAGAGCGGCTTGGACCTTGGTTTATTCACCTCCTTCACCATCAACGGGAGTTGGGAATGGCGGAACGAACTGAACTACGACTTCGGAGCCGAAGGCTTTTACCTGGCAAGTGAAATCACTTGGAGTGAAGCTCTCTCAGACAAGGTTTATCTCTCCATTTCTGGAGGGGTCAGCTACCTCTCGGACTATGAAAACCGTTCTGGCCTGAATGATTTCTTTGCCCGAATTTCCCTAAACTACGCCTTCTCCGAACAAGTGGCGTTTTCTTCGTTTCTAGGCGCCAGCGCCCAATTGGACTCGGGAGAACCGGCACACGATATCATCTACGGAGGCCTCTGGTTCCAGGTTATTTTTTAGGCCCTTTGCGACCCTTCTCAAAGTCAGCACCGCCTTTTTTTTCGCGCTCGAAAGGAGCCCGAAGCTCCTTGGCAGAAAGCTCTCCATTCTTATCGTCGTCAAAGCGGGCAAAGATACGACGACGCTCCTTCTCCTCAAGGGATAAAACAGCCGGGGCGTTCTGAAACTCAGCCCAGGAAAGAGAACCATTGTTGTCGGAATCCAGTCCCTTCAACATGATTTTTGGCATTGGCCGCTTCCGTTCCCGATTGTGATCAGGGTGATCCCGGGCATCCAAAAAACCATCTTTATTGCGATCAAAGCGGTCAAACATCGCCTTCATCCGCTCAGCCGACAGATCAGCATAACGAGGAGGTGATTTCGAAAATTCTTCGAAGGTGATTTTTCCATCCTTGTTAATATCCGCCCGACCAAATCCATGACGATTTCCCGGAGGAGCTGGAATCTCGACCAGTTCCTTCTTGGTAATAAAGCCATCGCCATCTTTATCAAAACGTCCGAATAACTTCTCACGGATTTCAGGAGTCAGATCCTTCACCCGCTCACCCTGGGCAAATTCCTCCCGGGACAATTGACCATCCTTGTTGGAATCATAGCGCTTAATGAGCTCCACCGAGGATGGGCGCTGCTTGGAATCCCCCTTACCACGGGGTCCGCCTGGCTGTGGTCCTTGGGCACCAGCGGGAAAGATGAAAACCAGCGAACTAAAAATGAAGAGAGACTTGACCACGACTTTACTTGTTGGCCGATTGAACCACGAATTAAGGTGAAAGTTGCGCAAAAAGTGACCTTTTCCATAGACCATCGAAGAAGAGTTTCTATTCTTCGCCCCAGATGGAAATCCTCTCCCTGCTACGAGCCGAGCGCCCGACCCTTTCTTTCGAGTTCTTCCCTCCCAAAAGTGACGCGGGATCGGAAGATCTCCTGAAAACGGTCCACGAACTCGGAAAGCTGAATCCAGCCTTCGTGAGCGTCACCTATGGAGCCGGGGGAACAACGAGGCAGCGAACCCGCTCAGTCGTTCAAAGGATCCTCAGTGAAACCTGTGTCCCGACGATTCCCCACCTGACCTGCATCGGCCATTCGGAGGCTGAAATGACAGAAATTCTAGACCAATACGCAAGCGACGATGTCGGCACGATTCTAGCCCTCCGCGGTGACCCACCCCACGGACAACCGAATTACGATCGCAGCCAGGACCCTTTTAAATACGCCATCGACCTTGTTCGATTCCTCAAGAATCACTCCCATCCCTTTGAAATCGGAGTTGCCGGATTTCCCGAAGGGCATCCAGCGACCCAGAACCGCTTGATCGAGATGGATCACTTCCAAGCGAAGGCCGATGCGGGCGCTGATTACATTTGCACCCAGTTATTCTTCGATAATCACGACTTCTTTGATTACCGTGACCGTTGTGACCTTACCGGGATCGACCTCCCAATCGTGGCCGGGATTATGCCCATTACCACTCTCGCCGGGATGAAGAGGATGGCTGATCTGGCAGCAGGCAGCAGATTCCCTGCGAAACTTCTGCGCACACTCAACGCGGCGGGAAATGACGAGGCCAAAATTCGACAGGCAGGCATCGACTACGCGATCGAACAATGCCAGGGTCTCATTGACCAAAGAGTCTCAGGCTTGCACCTATACACGCTCAACAAGAGCAACGCCACGCGTGAAATCGCCACCGCCCTGACTTTCTAGTCACCGGGCTTATCGACTTCCTCATAGTCCCGAATGCGGGACTCCTCGAGAATCCGTTGATGGGCCTCGCTTGAGATCTGGGAGAACGTGCTGGCGACAGGGATATCAAGCCATCTCCAGCCATTTTCATCTTTCGGATACCGCTCCACCAATTGCTCATACTGCTCAAACGCTACCGCGGGAATTGCCAACCGAAGCAGCCCGCTAATTCTGTGCACATTCATCTCCCGCATCAACTGTAGGGATTCCTTCTCCTTGGGTGTCCGATTGGCTACCTCCTTCTTCAAAAAGTCCGACCCTGTCTCACTCGAGAAACTGAAATCACTCACTCTCTTCCCACCTTCGGCTGCTCTAGAAAGACTCATCCGCGCGTTTTTCATCTTCTCTGCCGACGAGCTATCCGTTAAATCAGTGGTAAAACTTCCCGAGAATCCATCGGTTAAGGTAATCCCCAGACTCTCAGCAGCCTCGGCCTGGTTAGGCAAGCGAGTCACTAAATCCCCCTCCAGACGGGCCAGTTTTCCTGACTCCAATTGAATTGCCGAAATGGTCATTTCGCCGGCCTCGGTGGTGAACTCAAACCCCCCTTTTTCAAAATCCACTCTCCGGTAGGTTCGGTCGACATCTAATACCGAGACCGCTTTCAGAATGGCCCAGCGCTCTCTGAGAGTCACCACATCTCCTTTTTCCAGGACAACCTTCACGTCTGTCCTAATTTTCCGATCTGTCGAACCAACGATTTTAAGTGAACCGGAAATAGCCCCCGACACGAAGTCCCTCATCTGAACCCCTTGAATATCCAACATACTTTCGATTGGAAGGTGTTTGAAATCTCCAGCCAGCAGAACTTCAGGTTTACTGACCGGCCCGGTGACTTCACCTGAAAGACTCAGAGTCCCATTGCCATGCTTCAGGGAAAGCTTATGAATTTTAACGCCCGTTTCAGAGACCGACAGAGAGGCTTTGATAATTTGAAAACCCTGGAGCCAGTTTTGTTGAAACTTGCCGCCACTGAGGGTGACCTTCCAAACACCGCCTTCTAAATCTGCCTCAAAACGGGCCCCCTCGATGCGCCCGTAGGTCAGCTTGGAATATCCCCAATCACAATTAAGCTTATTAATAGTCACCCGGCGAACCCCTTCTCCTTCCAGGGAACGAAGAATGCCACTGAAAGCAGTATCCATCTCCCCGTCATCTCCTCCCGCTTTCAACTCGATTTCGGCCCCATCCATCCTCAGCTCTGAAGGTTTCCAAACTGAATTGATCCCCGTCAAAAATTCGAAGGGAGCAACCAGCCCCCCGACTTTGGCATTAAAGAAAAAACTACTTGGCCCGCCTGTCATTTCAAGATTCCGAAATCCCCCGCTTCCCCGGCGGCGATAGAAGCCATCGGATGTGATGCTCTTGAGACCCAGGGACTTCTCAAGGCCCCTGGTCACAGTTTCACCGTAGGCCTTGCTGGAAAAGTAATGAATTGTCAGGAAGTATCCCACCCCAACAACTGCGATGGTCATGATAAAAAAGCGGAGCAACAACCCGCCAAGTTGGCGAGCCACCGATTCACTGCCAACGACTCCGGCATGCCGAACTTGAAAAAAAAGCCCCTGCCTACCCATCCAATCAGCAAAGCGCCTCTGATACTCGCTCAACTGCTCCTGATCCACGGGTTTTTCCACGGGCGAGAAAGTAACGGAGATTCCAAGTAAAGACCACTCTAAAAACCGAGGATGATCGCAGTTCTCCCCCTACTTAAAAGGAATTTCCCTCGCTCTAAAAGGAATCCTCGGATATTCCTCCTCGCGTGGAATCTGGAGATTACAAGGTCAGTTTGGACATTTTTGAGGGGCCCCTCGATCTTCTGCTTTATCTTATCAAGAAGGACGAGGTGGATATCTATGATATTTCGCTGGAAAGGGTGACGACCCAGTATCTCAAATATATCGAGACCTTCAAGATGCTGAATATCGATCTCGCATCGGAATTCATCTCGATGGCTGCCAACCTGATGTATATCAAAAGCAGAACACTCCTCCCAAAAAGAGAGCAACCACCTGAAGACGATGCCGAAGACGACGATCCACGCTGGGAATTGATTCGCCAGCTCATCGAGTATAAAAAATTCAAAGATGCCGCCAACTTCCTTCATCGCCGGGAACTGGAGCAGGAACAGGTTTTTGCCCTGACCCCACAAAAACAGGAGAAACCTGATATTGACGAGCCGGTCGAACTCGCCGAAGTCTCGATCTTTGACCTCATCAGAGCCTTCCAAAACGTTCTCAAGCGATTCGATGAGGCCCGTGATATGGGCGACATCATCGACGATCGCTTCACCGTTAACGATAAGATCGAATTCCTCCTCTCACGACTTCCGGCTGGCAAGTCGATGAAGTTGCAGACGCTTTTCCAAGATGCCACCTCGAAGGTCGAAGTCATCGTCACCTTCCTCGCATTGCTTGAACTCATGAAAATGAACCAATTCAAGGCACGTCAGAGCGAGATTCTTGGAGAAATCGAGATCGAGCGAAATATTGTCAGCTAATATTCTTCACCACTGATGCCCGCACCACTTCGAATTGGATTTTTTGGAGGAACCTTCGATCCGGTTCACGATGGGCACCTCGAAATCGGGGCCAAAGCGGTCAGAGCACTCCAACTCGACACGCTGATCTTCCTCCCCTGCCGCCGCTCGCCCCATAAGTCATCCGACCCCGGGGCCTCCGATCAGGACCGATTAGAAATGCTCAATTTGGCGACGAGTGGAGACCCTCTCTTTCGTGTCGATCCATTCGAACTCGAACGCCCGCCCCCTTCCTATACCTGGCAAACCATTCGCGAACTGAAGCCCCGCTTCCCTGCGAATACCCGGTTCTACCTCCTCATCGGACTGGATCAATGGGAAGACCTTCCAAAATGGCAACACCCGGAAAAATTGGCCGAGGATCTCGAATTTATTGTCGTGGGAAGGAATGGCAACCCCTCTCAACGCGATCCCTTCAGGGCTCATTTCCTGAAGGGAGACCACCCCGCATCGGCAAGCCAGATTCGAAATGATCTCGCCTCAGGGCACCCGCCTAAGTGGCTCCCCCAATCCGTTCTGGATTACATCCAGAAAAAAGGGCTCTATTCTCGGCAGACCTATCTTGCCCCCTCGTCAAAAACCTCCTAGCTTCAGTCCATCAACCTCATTGCTCCTATGAAATTTTTACTCTCTGCCCTTCTCGTTTCAACTTTTGTCCTTTCCGCACAAGATCAACCCACCGAGGCCCAGGACGAGAAGCCCAAGCAAGAGGTTCCACAATACTATACGGATATTAGTAATCTGACCAAGGAGCAGAAATCCAAATATCAGGAACTCTTTGTTCGCTGTGACCAGCTTTTCAAGCAGCGCCGGATTTTCGAATGCCTGGAGACCATCCACGAAATCCACCAAATTTATGACGGAAACCCTTCGACAATGAACCTCGAGGGAGCCTGCTACGTTGAGTTTCGCAATTTTGACAAAGCCCGCCTTGCTTTTGAGCGGACCATAAAAGTCCAACCCGACAACTTCAATGTCCGATTCAACCTGGCCGAGATTGATTTTGTCACCGAAAACTGGGAAGCCGCTTTGACCAAGCTCATCCAGTTGAAAAAAGACTCTACTGATGATCCCAAGAATCAGAGCATGAACTCATTGATAAAGTTCAAGATCCTCCTCTGCATGCTTAAGACCGATGATGAGGAAGGTGCTCAAGCGATTCTCGCCAAGACCGATTTCCTCGATGACTCACCTCTCTATTACTACGGCAATGCCGCGATGGAGTACTTTAACGACCATGGTCCGGAGGCCGAAGTCTGGCTTGCCCGCGCTGGTCGCATCTTCCGTGAGCAGGGCACGATTTCCCCATGGCAGGACACTCTGATTGAATTTGGCTACATCAAGAGCTTCTACGGTGGCGATCTCGAAGTTGATCAGGACGGCCCCATTAAAGACGAGTGAGACTCATTGAGACCAAGCCAGGTTCCGACTCAGGAAATGACCGGAACCTGTTCCAACTTAATTCCGTAGATTTTCGCAATCTCCGGGGCATCTGACTCACGGTAGATCTCGCGGTAGTAGATCTCTTTTATTCCGTAGGCACAAAGCGTCTGCATGCAGGGGGTACAGGGCATCGTTGTTGTTGCGACAATCTTCGCTTCCCCCCTCCTGAAGAGACTGCAGAGATTCACCTCGGCGTGGAGCATAAACTTCTGTCGACCATCACGATCGTCCCAAAAGTTCTTCGGCGCATCAAACCCCGGAGCCAGCCCATTGTAAGCCGTGGCAATCACCCTGTTATCCCAGTCCAATGCCGCCGCCCCAACCTTTCGAAAGGGATCTTCCGATCGCAGGCTGGCGACCTCGGCCAGAGCCATCGCATACTCAGGAATCGACAATCGTGAATCACTCATGGGCTCAAAGGCTGGCTTGATCCTTCCAAACTGTCCAGTCAGGTCACGCTTTTTGGAGGATCTTTTCACCCTCGCTCTTGGCAACCACGAGAGCGGCACAGCTATCACCAAAGACATTCACCGCAGTGCGGGTCATATCCAATAGTCGGTCCACTGAAAGGAGAACGATGACCGCCTTATCAGCATTTGGGATTCCCGAGTTATTCAAGATAATGAGAATCGCAACCAGCGAAGCTGAAGGGATTCCGGCAACGCCGATACTAGTGAGCAAGGCACTGACCACCACCATAAACTGAGCCGCCAATGTCATTTCAATGCCCATCACCTGGGCCACAAAAATCACCGCCACACATTCATAAAGGGCCGTTCCATCCATATTCACGGTAGCTCCCAAGGGGAGTGTGAAGCTTGCCGTGCCCTTGGAGACACCCACATTCTCCTGAATGCAACGCATTGTTACCGGCAAGGTCGCCGACGAAGATGCCGTCGAAAACGCGGTCAAGAGAGCCGTTTGCATCGCCCGAAAATGATCCAGCGGATTCACTCCCGCCAACACCCGAATGACCAGTGGCATGACCACGAAAAGATGAAGCCCCAATGCCAGCAAGACCGTCAGAAAATATTTTCCCAGCCCGGAAAAAATCTCAATCCCGGTCTCATACACCACCGGCACGATCAGGGCAAAAACACCGATCGGTGCCAGCTTCATGATCGACTGGGTAAGCACAATCATGATGTCGTTGATCGAGACAATAAAATCCCTCACTGGTTGGATCTGATTCTTGGGAAGCCGGGTCATCGCAATTGAAAAACAGATGCAGAAAAAGATGAGCCCCAACATTTGCCCATTGGAGGCGGCTGCCTCGATCACATTGCTCGGAATCATTCTTACGAAAAAACCCGACAGCTGATCAAAGAATCCGGCTTGGCCCACCGCCGAGACCTGGGCGCCCGCAATCTTGGCCGCCTCAGCGGGGCTGGCTTCACGTTCCGTGATCGCAGCCCGGATCGTTTCATTGGGAGCTCCATCGACAAGACCTGGCTGAATCACATTCACCAACAGCAGCCCCAGACAAATTGCGAGAAGACTGGTTAAAGCATAAAATCCTGTTGTCTTTCCCAGCATCCGGCCAAAACCCTTGACCCCGTGCAAGCTGGCAATCCCTGAAATCACGGAAGAAGCCACCAGAGGAACAATGATCATTTTCAACAACCCCATAAAGAGGTCACCCAATACCGTGAAAATCCTGATGCTCCCCTCAACAAATCCCGACCCCGTTCCGACTTGACGGAAAAGATAGCCAAGCAAAATGGCCAACACCAAAGAGATAATAATTTGCCAATGCGGCTTGAGTTTCATCGCCGGAAGCTACGACTTGCGACTGGCAACTCCAAGAAGGAAGCGAACTTGCTGTCGAAATCCATCGAGCCGGGCCACAAAATTCAACGCGTCTGTCGCTGCGACCCGTCCAGCCAGCGTCAGGGCCACTGAATCAAGCGCCGTTTCCCGGGACGTCTCGCGCTCGATCTTCGAGGCACTTTCCTCAGCTGAGGCGGGATCATCAGATTTCGCAAAACTCAAAGCCAGCTTACGATAGGTCATATCGCGGAGAGCACTGTTGGCAATTTCAGAGGCGGCATCAAAGGCGGAGCCGGGATCCCCTGTCTCCGCAAACACCTCAGCCACGATGCCTTGTGCAACAGCTTGCTCCCGCGGACTCTCGATTTGGCTCAGTTCACGATTGGCATCGCCCAGAATCAGTCGGGCCCGTTGATCTCCGCCATAGCGGGCACAGGTGAGCGCGACACTGGCATAGGCAACCGCCCGCTCTGCCGGATTAATCATAAACCGGATGGTGTCGATTGCGGCGCTGGATTGCCCGACCAACGCTACTCGCTGGGCAATCTTACGATAGGTTGCATCACGCAATTCAGAATCGCCAATCAGATTGACCACGTTGCGGGCAGATTTTGCTCCAGTATCCTTCGCCATCGCCACTGCGACCGCCTGAAGAGCGCGGAATCGTGTAGCCTCGACTCGAATCGATTGAGCCCGCTGAAGAGCACCATCAACATCACCTTGGGACAGCTGAAGCATCACCAATGATTCGTAGGCCTTGGCCCGCTCTGCCTTCGTCTCGATCCGGTTTGCCGAAGTCACCGAGACGTCGGTATCCCGACGCCCGGCCTCCTTTAAAATGAGAGCTCTTAGAGTTTCGTCCCGAAACGTTGGATCATGAATTAATCCCACCATCGCCGCAATCGAGATCTTCCCTCCCTTGGCCTGAATCTCTGCCACTTTAGCAACGGCTGCATTCTTTTGCCGACTGGCATGAATTTGGTTCAGAAGCTTGAGAGTTCCAGCCGAATCACCCAAGCCAGCGCGAATCGCGGCAACCCGGCCCAGAGCAATATCGCGCTCACTCATGTTGGAAATCATCCCAAGCGTGAGCAAGGCATCGTCAAGATCGAGATAACGGGCTTCCGCTTCTGCGATACTTCTTAAGGCCATGGCCTTTGCTCCGGGATCGGAAAGCGTGTTCGTCAACGACAGCGCTTCGTCGAATCTCTTCAAACGTGCGAACGCGGAAACCAATTCAGTTTTGGCCCGCGACTTTTCTTTCTCGAGCGGAATCCGGCTGATCAAATCCCCGGCCAGATCCAGAAATCCAGCTGAAACCATGCTCTTCACGACTTCACGCATCGCCTTCGACCCTGTCGACGAGTCATCAGGATCCATCGCAAGACGACTGGCACGCTCAAACCAATATCGGGCGGATTCCAAATCTCCGATCTTCTTGTAGGTCAGTGCTACCTGGGCCAGATCTGACCACGGCGTTTCAGAATGCAGCGCTCTCTCCGCAGCCTCCATCAACAGGCGCATCTTCAGACCCGAAATCTCATTGGCCTTTTCCCTTACCAGTTGCTTCGCGATCGACCGTTCGGTCGAGTTACTATCTGGCGAGTCCGGCGAAGAAGTAGTCGCAAAATTTTTGAGCACGTCGGTGGGCGAAACTCTTGGCGAAGGAGTTCCATCCACGATTTCGATTTCACCAATCTCCTCGTCTTCCAAAAGGGAGGATGCTGAGCTCTTGTCGCCAAAAACGCGATCGCTCAAAAAGACTCTTTCGGGCGAATCTTCGGCACGATCCAAACCCCACTTTTCAGGGGACCACCAAATCAGCAGTCCCAAGACACCAGCCATTGCAAACCCGTTGAAATGAAAACGGGAGAATGTTTCGAAACGGGGGTGAAACACAGGTGGTGGATACGCCATTGCAGGTGAGTAACTTTCACTGACACGATATTTCATAAGCCCAAGGTTTGCTTCTTAGGGCAATCCCGTTACTTTCAGCGCTTGTTCATCCCGCAAGTCATTCGCCGTTTTCTGCCTGCAATCCTTTTGGCTTTGCTCGGGGCTGCAGTCACTGCGGTGTTGGTGCCCATCGAGATCGCTGACGTGAATGATCAACTTACCGGCTTCCCGGATTCCCACGCGATGGCACACCACCTCAGGCCCGGGATTCTCTCTGCCATCTGCTTTATTCCAGCACTCGGAGCGCTCTACTATGGATTGTCAAAAGCGCTCGACCGTTACCTCATTCGTCAGTTCCTTGGAGCCTTTTTATTGTGCTTCTCAGCCCTCTTCGCCATCTGGTTCATTTCCGACCTGAGCAACAATGTCTCTGACTTTAAAGAGAGTGATGAAGCTCTCAGCATTGCCTGCAAATACTATCTCGCAGCCTTCCCTAAAGTCTTTGTCGAATTCGCCCCCTTCGGGCTGCTTCTTGCCATGCTCTACTCCCTGGGAAAGCTTTCGCAGGGGCAGGAAATCGTCTCCATGATTCAAACCGGGAGAGGCGTTGCCCGCTTGGTCTTTCCTCTCGTCATGATGGGATTTCTGGTCGGCTTGATTTGCCTCGGCTTTAACTACCGCTGGGCACCATGGGCTGCCAGCTATCAGGACGGATTGCTGGAACAAGCGAAAGAAGGGTCGATCAGCCAGGCTCGCAACGTCGTTTACTATCAACAAAAACAACGCCGCCTCTGGTGGATTGGCAGCTTCCCCTATAACTATCACAAAGGAGAACCTTTGCAGAAAGTGATCATCCGTTCATTCGATGAAGATGGCAATCCCACGCGCAGGCTCGATGCAGACACGGCCGAATGGAATCGCCAAAGCTCGCAATGGATTTTTCGCGGAGTCACCATGCAACAGCTCAACTCCACCCTCGAAGATACCGCAGAGCTCATGCCTCGCTTCATCACTGACGTGAAAGACCCCCTCATCTATCGCAATTGGCCCGAAACTCCGTGGCGCCTGATTAAACCCGGACTCAGTGCCGAGAACCTTGGTGTCCCGGGTCTCTACAGCTGGCTCCTCTCGAACAAAGACCTACAATGGGGAAACAAACGGCGCTTCCTCACCCAGTGGCACTACCGCTGGGCGCAACCGGGAATTTGCCTGGCGATTGTCCTTCTCGCCGCTCCGCTGGGAATCGTCTTCAGTCGCCGGGGCACGGCCGGAGGTATCGCCCTCGCCATCTTCCTCTGCGCCGGCCTGATGTTTTCCTCCACCGTCTTTTTAGCGATGGGTGAATCCGGATACCTCCCTCCCGTCTGGGCTGCTTGGGGAACTAATATTATCGCCTCTGTCGTTGCCCTCAGCTTAATCCAACGCCGACTTGTCGGGCGTCCCATTTACCAAACCCTTCGCAAGTTACTTCCCCTTTAATATTTTCCCATGAAAGAACCTTGGAGTATTCGATCCCGCGCCAAAGAATGCGCCGCCTCGGGCATCGCGTTCGAACCCGGCCAAAAAATCCGGGCCGCGATTTTTCCCGATCCCGATTCATCAGGCTACCTCCGCCGCGATTTCACCGTCGAAGTATGGGCCGCCCGTGACGAAGAAGAGTCACCCTTCTCCACCTGGCTGACGACCTATCATCCACCTGTGATTGATGAGAAGGCCGAAGCGGTCGTGGAAGATGATCCCGAGACCCTTCTTCGACGCATGATTGATGAAGATGAAGAACATACCGAAAATGCCCGCTACATTCTCGCAGTCATGCTGGAGCGCCAAAAGCTCCTTCGCGAAACTGATACCCAGCAAATCCCCTCCGGCATTCTCCGCGTTTACGAACATCGCAAGACAGGCGACGTCTTCATCATCAAGGATCCGCAAATCCCCCTCTCCGACGTCGACCGAGTCCAGGAGGAGATTCGTGAACTTCTGGAGCCAAAACCCATCGCCGAAATCGAAACCATCGAACCGGAAGGGTCAGAAGAAAAACCTGAAGAACACGAAAACAGCGTGCCCGAATCAAAAGAAACTACTCCTGAAGATTGTCAAGGTGATGATTCACCTAAGCAAGAGGAGAAAGCCCCCACCGGGGAAGAGAACTAAGTTCCGCAATCATGCTTCCCTGGTTCCAAGACCAATTCCCCATCTACCTCGCGCCCATGGCCGGGGTCACCGATGTGACCTTCCGCACCCTCTGCAAGGAGCTGGGTGCTGATGTTATGGTGACCGAATTCGTCTCGGCCGAGGGAATCCTGCAAGCCGACCACCGGACACGGCGCTATACCACCTTCACCGACGAACAACGACCAGTCGGCATCCAACTTTTTGGTGCTGACGGCCACCGCATGGGCGAAGCTGCCAAAAAGATCATTGATTGGAAAAAGCCCGATTTCATCGACCTGAATTTTGGGTGCCCCGTTAATAAAGTTGTTTCAAAAAATGGCGGTTCGTCCCTCTTGAAAGACTGCCCTCTCCTTGTCGATACCGCCGAAAAAATCGTGAAAGCCGTAGGCGACCAGGTCCCCGTAACCGGAAAGATCCGTATTGGATGGGATCAGCAATCAGTCAATGCTCCCCACGTCTGCCGCCTGCTCGAAGACTGCGGCATTCAAGCCGTTGCCGTCCACGGCCGCACTCGTGCCCAGGGCTATCGGGGCGACGCCGACTGGGAAGTCATCGACGAATGCGCCCGCTCGGTGAAGATCCCCGTCATTGGCAATGGCGATATCGACTCAGCCGAGATCCTTAAACAGCGTAAAGAAACCACGGCCGTATCCGGCATTATGATCGGCAGGGCGGCTATGCAGAATCCGTGGATCTTTTCACAGGCCAAAGCCTACCTCGCAACAGGCGAACTTCCTCCCCCTCCCAGTGTGCAAGATCGTTGGCAATTTGTCATCCGCCACTGCCGTCTCGCCGTCGAATCCGATCGATACGGAACCGAAAAGCACACCCTCATGGCCATGCGCTCCCGCCTCATGACCTATTGCAAAGGATTTCCCGGCGCCAAACCGCTCCGCCAGCAACTCTCCCAGGTCACGTCCATCGAAGACGTCGAGGAGATCGCCGCAAATAGCCACACGCTCCGAGAAGAACTTTCCCCGTGAATTACTTCGGATTTTTTTAAAATAAAGAAGATTGAACTAATTCCCAATTAGAATTATCGTGTTTGGCATCATGACCGTCAGACCACTTGCCTACCTTCTCATGACCGCCGTTCCTCTCGCAGGAGCAAGTGTGGATGACCGGCTCAATGTCCTCGAGCGGGATGTTTCCGAGCTTCAATCGCTCGTCCACGCCTTGGATCAGCGGAGTAAACAGCCTGAAGTCACTCCAAATCCCCCCGCCCCATCGAGGATGATCGCCACGCACCTCGTTCGCACCGGAGATTCTTATTGGTCAATTTCCCGGCGGCATGGCCTCTCAGTGACGGCCCTCGAAAGGGCGAATCCAGGAATCAATCCCCGCCGGCTGTTCATTGGCACGAGGATTCAAATCCCGGGTCAAGTCGCGCTTGGCAAGAATATCAGCACTCCAGCGAGTCGCTTTGCTTCGGAATCCGGCAGCTACACCGTTCGATCAGGCGACGTCCTCGGCCGTATTTCAGAAAACCATGGCATCCGTCTCCATCAACTTTTAGCCGCAAATCCCGGAGTGAATCCCCGTCGCTTGAAAATTGGGACCGTCCTTTCAATTCCAGGTGCTCCCGGTTCCGCGCCCGCAGAGGCTCCGTCACCCAAAAAAACCGTCAAAAAGGAAAGCAAGCCTGTCGAAGCCCCAAGGCCCATTGAAGCATACCAACCTGCGCCTCCCCCTGAAAGCCCGGGCCCCTTGGCACCCGCAACACCGGAACCAAGCGCCGTCAGCGCCCTCAATACTCCGAAAACGATTCTCGTAACCGTCGATAAGGACATGCGCCTTGCCGAGGTGGCAAATCAACACGCAACCTCCGTTACTGTCCTCAACGAACTCAACGAAGTGAGCCTGAGTCCGGAACAGATGATCAAAACCGGTTCACAGCTTTATGTCCCAGGCCGTTAGTCTTTCTTGCACCTGAATCCGAAAAACCCTACTCTAGGGGAGATGGAAAGTTACGAGATTTTCAAAGAAGCCTTTAAAAAATCCAGTCCCAAGGAGATTGCCAGTGAACTCGGGGTTTCTCTTTCCCTCGTTTACAAGTGGGCCCAGGAGCAATCCGAGAGTGGCAGCGGATCACGGAATCCTTTGGACCGGCTTCTTCAAGTCATCCAATTAACCCAGGAAATGCGCCTCATTGACTGGCTCTGTGAGAAGAATAATGGCTACTTCGTGAGAAACCCACCGAGCTCCTGCGAAAAAGGCTTCCAAGTCCTTCCCGCCACCAACGAAATTGTGGTGCAATTCTCCGGACTTCTTTCCCGAATTGCCCAAGCTGCACTCGATAACTCAATCACTCTCGACGAGGCCGAAGGAATCCGGGAACACTGGAATCGCTTGAAATGCTATGGCGAAGGCTTCGTCCGCTGCTGTGAAGAAGGGGATTTTACGATGATGGAACCGACCGAGGAAGCACCACCACCCGGACCAAGAAAGACCCTCTACTAAGGTCTTTTATCCACGGGGCCGCAATGCCTGTTGCCCGTGTTGCCTTGAGGGGGTATAGCTTCGCCAGATGTCCCAAGCTGTTCGCACCCGTTTTGCCCCCTCTCCCACCGGATACCTCCACCTCGGAGGGGCCCGGACCGCACTCTTTAATTGGCTCTACGCGCGCCATCATGGAGGAACTTTCGTCCTTCGCGTCGAGGATACCGACGCCGCACGCAATACCGAAGAAGCCCGTGCAGCGATCTTTGAGGGCATGGAATGGCTGGGCCTCGATTGGGAAGGCCCCGGGAACGAAGGTGACTGCGGTCCCTATTTCCAATCGGAAAGAACTTCCGTTTACGAGCAATGGTTCGAAAAGCTGGTCCAAGCAAACAGAGTTTACGAGGACGAGGGAGCCTGGCGCTTCCGCTTTGATCGTAAGCCTGTCACCATGAATGATCTCGTCTGCGGCGAAGTCACGATCGACTACACCGATGAGTCCAACACCCCTGATATGGTGATTCGCCGTTCGGACGGCTCGTTCGTGTTTCACTTTGTCAATGTCGTCGATGATCTTACCATGGGCATCACCCATGTCATTCGGGGTGAAGACCATCTCATGAACACTCCAAAGCATCTTCAACTCGTCGAAGCCTTTGGCATGACTCCACCTGCCTACGCCCACATTCCCCTGATCCTAAACGGCGATGGCTCCAAAATGTCCAAACGGGATGAAGGGGCTGCCCTCGGCGATTATCCCAAGCAGGGCTACCTCTCCTCGGCAGTCGTCAACTTCCTCGCCCTCTTGGGCTGGTCCCCGAAGGATGATACCGAGATCTTCTCACTTGAAGAACTCATCGAAAAATTCTCACTCGAATCCGTCAACCGGGCCCCCGCCCGCTTTGACCCGCGCAAGTGCCAATGGGTCAACCAACAACATATTCTCAAACTCACTCCCGAGGAGTTTATTAACGCCTGCGAGTCAGACGCCACACCCGAGATGCTCTCATCGGTTCAAGAAAAAGTCTCCCTCCTCACCGAGGTTCCCGAGGCCGTTTCCTTCTACCTCGACCCCGAATTCCCCATCGAAGAACAAGCACTCGAGAAAGCCCGGCAAGCAGTGCCGCTTCTCGAAGCTCTCTCACAAAGCTTTAGCGGGTTGGGGGACTGGAGCACCGCAAAAGAGGCCGTTGGGGCCACAGCCCTTGCGGCAGGAGCAAAGCCTGGACAGCTCATGTTCCCTCTCCGGGTCGCACTCTCTGGAAAATCAGGAGGCCCGGATCTTGGAGCCATTTTAGAAATCCTCGGAAAGAATGAATGCGTGCGTAGAATCAATCGACTCACCACACTCCTAGCATGAAAGCATTCACGATCGACCAACTAGCAAGCATCAACGAGGGCGAAGATCGCCCTGCCCGCTTCGCCGTGATCGGTAATCCCGTAGCCCACTCTCTCTCCCCGCAACTTCATCAACCAGCCTTGGACGAATTGCGTGAAAATGCCCGATATGTGAGAATTGAGGTCGAAGTTGGAAAGGTCGGCGAAGCTTTCGAGCAAATGTTCGCCGCTGGATTCCGTGGGATCAATGTCACCGTCCCGCACAAGCTCGAAGCGCTCGCTGCCTGCGATGATGTCGACGCCGCGGCCCAAAGCATGGGCGCAGTGAACACCATCGTTTTTGACGAGCAAGGGAAGCGCACGGGTTTTAATACCGACGGTCCGGGTTTCATACGGGCCATTCACGAAGAATTTGGAGTCGATCTCGGGGATCTCCGCGTGATAATTATCGGAGCGGGCGGCGGAGCCGGCAGGGCAATTGCCACTCAGGCCGTTTTGGAGAACTGCTCACAGCTCATTCTTGCCAACCGGACCCTTGAAAAACTTCACCCCATCAAAGAGGAGCTCCTCACCTTGCAACATCGGGATATCCTCGAGGGTGCCCGCGACCGGATTGAGATCATTTCTCTTTCTTCGCCCGATCTTCAAGAAGCCATTGCCGCAAGCGAGCTCATCATCAACACGACTTCGGTGGGCCTCAAGACGACCGACCCAACTCCGTTCCCGGCGGCGTGGATCGAGCCCCATCATTTAGTTTACGACACCATCTACAATCCAGCCCGGACCAAGCTTCTCCGGGAGGCGGGTTTACAAGGAGCACGAATCGCCAATGGCCTCTCGCTCCTTATTCACCAAGGAGCCCTTTCCCTAGAATACTGGCTGGGAAAAGATGTTCCGATTGAAACAATGCGGGCCGGCGTCAAAAAAGCCCTTACGGCCTGACCCACCCCGCGTATTCAAACTCGGAAATTTCGAAAATTCCGCTCTTATTCACGTCGTTATGGTGACGGATTTTGAGAGTAACGCGTCTATTTTTAAGTAAGGGAAGTTCAGTATAGCTCCCATAATTCAGGACGACTTTCAGCTCCCGATCGATCTTCTTGTTTCGTTCACTATTGAGTGCCACATAGGCGATCAAGCGTTCCGTCCGGTCCGGGGATGAGATGAAATAACCTGAGTACTCGACCTCCCCAAATTTCCAATCATACACCGGGCGCTTCTCCAAAAGACACCTCACAAGGGTATCCTTTCTGGGTTTTTGTTCCGCTATTTCAGCGATACTCAACTCAGACCACGAAGTACTGGCGTCCCAATCCAGGACCACCTTACCATCCTCATGGACGAAGTAGATTTTGTAGGCTTCTCCATCGACCCGTGTCCCGGCAACCTCCAAGCAACCCAGTCCTTTCTGCGACCCTGGCGTCGAGACGACGAGCCCCTCCCACTGAAACCTTGATAAAGAATTCGTGAGGAGTGGCTTACCCCAATCAGACAGATTGATAGGGTTGATTTTTCGGTATGGCGAAACCCTGGTAAGGTCTTGAATCTCACCGGGAGCCTCGGCTTCGTTGATCGCGTTAATCACTCTCACGATCTCGTCCATGACCTTTACCGAACTCGCTTGATACCAACCAAGAGGACCTTCGCCAGGGTCAAACTTCACTTCCTGAATATCAACCAAATCACGTTCGTCGACCAAGCCGGGATCGTAGTCACGATCTCCACTCAATTTTGTGATTCCGATAATAATTGCTACGACGGGCGCGATGATCCCAATCAAAACAATCCACAACCACGAGGCCGATCTTTTCTTTGTACCCCAAACGTCATCCAAGGGCTTTTCGGCATTATCTTTGCGCTTCTTCAAACGCCGGATTTGCTCCGCCACATCGACAGGACCGTAGTCCTCAACCTTATCCTCATCCTGCATTCCGATGAGCAGCTCCTTGGCTTTCGCAAAGAGCGAATCGGCATCCTTTTCACTCTTAGACTCAGTTGCACGACGCTTCTTCCGAACTTTTCGGGTCTTACGGACCATCCCATCCGGGGATTTCTCATGCTCATTGTTGTGGTCGTCTTTCATCCTATTCCGTGTCCAAGGCTTCTATCGTTTGCAAACTCTTCGTAGCTGCGGCCTCCTGCTCTTCGAGTGATTTTTGATAAGCCTCTTGGATCGATTCACCATACCAGCCGGGCTCCACGATCTCTTTCAGAACCAACTGCATTTCATCACCCCCTTCGATCTCCTCCCACGCCAACCGGGCGGTAATTCGCATGAACCCGTCCGGATCAATCAGAGGCAGAATCGACCCAAAAGGCCGGGTCCCTTCTTCAAAATCCGACCACAGCCCCAGGAACTGACTTCCGAGCTTCGACTGGACGAGAACCGCGACCTCTTGAGACTCGGTCTTCAGAAAGCTCTTATCATCCTCGGCAAAGCCAGGAGGACGGTAAAAACTCAAATAAATCCTTTTGCTCTCATTACTCGAGGCCCTTTTCCGGACAAGTAAGCGGAAGGTTCCATCGGACCCTCCCAACTGAGCTTGAAAGCGGGTCCAAGCATCCGTGGAATAGGGAGCAAAGGCCTCCCAGTCCAGCTTCCACGCTTGACCATCATGGCGGTAAACCGTGCTAAATCGTCGCTTATTGGAATCCTGCCAGACAAACTCGATGGCAAGAACCAAAGGCTCTTGGGATACCTCAATCACTTTCGATCCGATAATCGACATCGGAGGCTTGGGTTGAAAGTTGCTGTGACTCCGGTAGAAACGGGCATGCTTCAGGGCCATTTCTGAAGAGCGGTCGATATATTGGATCCGTTCGTCAAGGTTAGTCGTGAGGATGTAGGAATTAAAAAGTGCGGCAATCTCCCCGCCATGGCTCTCGATCAACTGCCGATCCCGGATCGCGGTAATGTCAACTTCTGTTTCCTCCTCCGGGGAATCTGTCGACGATTCCTTTTTTGCATTAAAGAGAGCAAAAACGATTACGATCACACACAGCCAACCCACGAGAAAGAGAATCAACGCCTTATTCTTCTCTTTAGCGGGACGCTTCTTGCGACGTTTCACTCTGCGAGATCCATCAAGGAGCAGCATCTCATCATCACCAGATTCTCCTTCACTGGCAACATCTTCGAATGACCTCGCCGCAATGGGCACGGAAGCAACCGCCCCCGCAACCTTGACGACAGGACCTCGCTTCGCGGTGAGATTCCGGACGATACCTGCGCTCTTGCCACCCTTGGACCCGACCGAACGAGGCAGCGGTGCAAGCTTGGCGGGTTCGCCCGCAACTTGCTTCGATCCCAACACCTCCCCGAACTCATGCTGACATTCACCGCAGACCAGACTTTCGCCTGGCGTCTTTTCACTGCGGACCACGGTATGGCACGAGGGACAAATAAAAACTCCAGGCTGACTCATACTTCTTTCTTCACGAACTCTGTGGGACGATACCCCAATCAGTCAATCTCACGAACCGGAAAAAAGCGACGCCGTCGCCCGCTCCACTAAAATTGCCGCGAGAGTTTCTGTCGATTGATCCAAAGCCTCGACTGCCGACTTCAGGGTCTGGGCTTGCTTCGACTCCAGAGCAACGAGCACCCCGTCCCGTGAGGCCCTGATTTTCACCAGCTCGGCAGGCGCCAGGAATTCCCCGGCCTGCTCCAAAGCGACCTTCACCGCAGGTAGAAGTTCCTCAGCCTTCAATCTCGCCTCCTCAAAGACCCGGGCGTTCATATCTTCAAAAGCAAATTCAATACTTTCCGAGACCATTTGCTCCACCTTGGCCTCATGCACATCCACGGCCGCACTTCCCACTTCAATGACCGTATCCCGTCCCGTGGCAACATCTCTCGCCAAGACCGACAAAATCCCGTCGGCATCAATTCGGAATTCCACTCCGACCCGGGCTTGCCCCCTCCTGTCCGGCTCAAACTCCACCTCAAAAGATCCTAATTTCCAGTTATCCGCCGCTAACTCCCGCTCACCCTGAAGCACCGTAACTTTCATCGACCGCTGCCCCTCGACCGCGTTGGTGAACATTTCGCCGGCTTTACAAGGAATCGTGGTATTGCGCGAAATGAGGACATTCATTAATCCGCCCATTGTCTCAATCCCCAGACTTAACGGAGTGACATCTAACAAAAGAACTTCCCGCACCGTGCCCGCCAGAATCCCGGCCTGAATCGCCGCCCCACGTGCAATCGCCTCATCCGGATGCTGGCTCAGATCGGGATCCCTTCCAAAGACAGCGGAAACCCGCTCCTTCACCATCGGAATCCGGCTGCTGCCGCCGACCATCACCACCGCGGCTAAATCAGACGCCTCAACTCCGGCATCTAACATGGCCCGCCGACAACAGGATTCCATTCGATCCAAAAATGGTCCCATCAAAGACGCAAAATCCGACCTCGAAATCTCGGCCTCGCCGGTGAAAGGCATCCTGAAAGTAACACTCTCCTCGTCCGACAGGGCATGCTTCGACCGCCGCGCTTCATCCACCCAGCGAACCTTTTCCAAAGTGTCTCCTCCTTCAAAATCAAAAGAAAGAATCGCGGCCGCCTTCCTTGCCAAAAGGGTATCAAAGTCATCGCCACCCAGCTTGGTATCACCAGCGGTCGCACTCACCTCGAAAACCCCCTCCCGCATCTCAAGAATCGAAACATCAAAAGTTCCGCCTCCTAAATCAAAAACGGCCACTCGCGAGTTTTCCTGGAGCCGATCCAATCCATACGAGAGCGCCGCGGCAGTAGGCTCGCTCAGAATTCTCACAACTTCCAATCCGGCCAACTCGCCCGCCCTTTTGGTGGCCGCACGCTGACCGTCATGAAAATAAGCAGGCACCGTGATGACCGCTTTCGTCACCTGGGTTTCGAGACGCATTTCAGCGACCTCCTTCAGCTTTTTTAAAATCTCTGCAGAGACATCTTCCGGAGTCACTTCGCCCCGCTTCGTTTGAATCTTGCCACCCGCAGTCAAGATTCCGTCAGTCTCCGAAGGACGCCTACCCATCAAACTTTTCACACTGATCACGACAGGCTCAACCCCGGATCGCCTCAACGCAGCACGCCCAACCTCCAACGCGCCGTCCTGACCATACCAAACAGCACTGGGCGTCAACGTTGACCCGTCTCCGTCTGCCAGTAAAATTGGAAAACCAGAATCCACCACCGCTACTGCCGACTGCGTCGTTCCTAGGTCAATGCCCACAATCACCTCATTCATCACCACTGGCGTAGACCCTTCTTAACCTCCGAGCAAGGCCTCAAAAAGTTTTCCCGTCGCCGCCCGCAACTGACTCTGCCACTTCGTCACAAAAGCCAGGGCACGGGCCGTCTCCGCCATTGATGGCAAACAAGCCTCCCACCCGGCTTCATCAAATTGCCAAAATCGAGCCACTAAAGATGCTTCCAACTCTCCCAATCCTCCGATCAAGAACTCCACCTCGCTTTTAAGAGAGGGTAGCCGTGCGTCCAGGACCGCCTTTCCGAGCGACGAACGGGCGCCCGACCTCTCCGACACAAACTCATCCACCTTCTGGAGAACCCCCGCAACCGGAGTGAAAAAATCCATCACCTGTCCATCCACACTGCCGCGCGCTACCAAATCCCCACCTGCCAATTCCAAGGCCATCCGCAGACGGGCTGAAGGAGATTTAAGTGCTTCACGGGCCTTTCTTACCTCTTCAAAATCACGGGCTTCACCACCAGCATCCGGGTGCGCCGCCTTGCTGATCTCCCGGACCACTCGATCCAGCTCCCCGGGATCAATCACCAGCTTTCTGGGGAGACCTAATTTTAAGAACGCGTCCATTAGGCCGCAAAACTTTCACCACAAGAACAGGTCACCACCGCATTTGGATTGCTCACCTTAAATCCTCCCTGCTGAAGATCGTCGGAATAATCCAATTCACTTCCACTCACAAAAAGGGCGCTTTTCGGGTCAATCACCACATTCACCCCGTTGCTTGCGACGAGAATATCGCGATCCCTGGGCCCATCGACCAGATCCATCTGATACTGCAAGCCACTGCAACCGCCTCCCACCACGGCAATCCGAAGAGCGCCGTCATCTTTCCCCTGCTTCTTCCAAAGCCCCCGCAAGTGAACCGAGGCTCCATCCAGGACCTTCACCAGCTTCTCGTTTCCTACTGTATAACCTGCTTTCACTGCAACTCGGAACCTAGCAAAGGAAAGGCGCTCCGCAACCCCTGATCGTCCTTTTCCACTTAATTGCGGCGCGGGGTATTTTGAAGTTGCCTTGACTCCAAGAGAAAGTATCATCCGAATATAAATATGAAGTTCCCCCCCCTCATTTTCGCAGCCACGATCGCTCTCCCTTGCTATGGAGAGACCGTTTACACCGTCCCCCAAGGATATACGAAGATCTCAATCGAAGAAGCTCCTTCACTGGGGACAAGCTCGCTCACAGCACTTTCGGTAACACTTCTCCAAGACCTTACTTTTGCTGGTTCAGTCAACGTCGGAGCATTTTCCGATAACTCTCCAGCTTCAGATACCCAGGCAGCCTCCGTCAGCAGTGTCACCTGGACTGCCGACCAATGGACGGCAACTCCCCACCTTGCTTATCTCACCGTTGCCGACGATCCAGGTAATGCAGACGGAATCGCCCCAGCTGAAGAAGCGTTCCTGATTTCAGCCAACACGACGAACGGCGGACTGACTCTTGTTACCGAGAGCGGAGATCTCCTCTCCAATTTCCCGGCTAGTACGACCATTGAAATTCGGAAGGCCAATACACTTTCATCCCTCCTATCCTCAGTGACGGGGAGCCTCCATGCGGAAGACAGGGTGTATATCTGGAATC
Source organism: uncultured Verrucomicrobiales bacterium (assembly GCA_963925135.1). Taxonomy (GTDB): domain Bacteria; phylum Verrucomicrobiota; class Verrucomicrobiia; order Verrucomicrobiales; family Akkermansiaceae; genus SW10. The sequence continues at coordinate 55,567 of CAWUTG010000052.1, forward strand.
AAACCGATAACCGATGGGACACCTTTCGATTCGTCGTTGGTCCCAACTTTTGGATTAACACAACTACAAACGTTCCATCGAATGATATGATTGTCTTCCCTGAGGAAGGAATGTTCATTGAGCGCACCCAAACGACTCCCGCCGATCTTCAGCTTACTCTTTTTGGTGAAGTTCCCGCCGTGCCTCAAATTTCTTCCATTGAGGGTTCCGGCTTTATGTCCTGCCGTGCCCCAATCAACAGCACATTAGCCGATCTCGGTGTAGAGGATTCCAACTGGAATGCCACTGACCGCGTCTATATCTGGAATCCCAGCGCAAGCCCTCAAGCATGGGAAACCCACCGCTTTGTCGTCGGTCCCAACTTTTGGATCAATACAGGTACAAACTCACCGAGTAACACGCGAGTTATCAGCGCAAACACTGCTGTTTTTGTCGGAAGAGACGCTCCTACAACCTCTGGAAACGGTGGAATTACTACCAACCTTCCTTACACCATCGAATAATCCCGATAGTGCCTCTTAAACTTTTAATTTTTATGAAATCTCACTTACACCTGAAAATCACAACTGTAATTTGTCTCTCTGCCTTTGTCTTGATCGCAACACCCCAAACCCAAGCGGCAAGCGTCAATGTTAATGGCCTTATCACAGGATCGCTTCAAAACAGACTCGGGGAGAATCTCCCGGACGGTTCAGTGGTAGAGGTTGGTTATTTCCTTGGGGTCGATATCACCACCCCGGTCGGAGATTATACCCCTAACAATCTCTGGGACACGTTCACAGTCATAAGAACAGTACAAACCTCGAAAATTTTTGACTTTTTCGACGCAGGCGCTGACCTTTCAGGAGCAGCTTTCGATTCAGATGCCGACTTTGATGCCCTCCCGAGGCGAGTCGGAGTACGCTTCACTGATCCTGCCAGCGGGGACTTCAATATCTTCACGATTGATGGAACAGCCTCCGAGCTTGAACTTACTGTCGGAACACCACCTGCATTCGGAACAGGTGAAGCTGATCTCTCTCTTGACGGCGCGACGGCAAACGTTGCTTGGCTTGGAACTCCCTTTAGAACTACCGTTGCCGTCCCCGAGCCCAGTACATCACTCTCAGCTCTCCTTGGCCTCGGCCTCCTCATCGGGGCCCGCCGTCGGAAGTAAGAACTCCAAAGCTCCAATTTTTCAAAACCTCCAGCCCTTCACGGGCTTGGAGGTTTTTTCATGGCCAATCATTTACTCCTCCAGCATCGCAGCCATCCCACTGAAGAATCCGCGCAACTCATCGTCCGAAGCCTCGGCACCCATAATGTCGTCGTAATCCTCCTCTTGAACCCAGTCCGGATTCAACTCACTAATGAAAGAACTACGCTCACAAGATTCCTGATTCCCCCACTTAACCCGCGTCGAGCAGTAGGTCATGGTCATCCGCTCCTTGGCTCGCGTAATTCCCACATAGAGAAGTCGCCTCTCTTCATCCCGGGTGCCTTCTTCGATACTCCGTTTGTGAGGCAAAATCCCCTCTTCAAGTCCGACCAGATAGACAACAGGATACTCCAATCCTTTCGCAGCATGGAGCGTGATCAAGGTGACTCCGCTCTTCTTATCCAGATCGTCCTCTTTCTCGGAATCCAATGCGGTCTTGTCCAAAAAGTCCCTGAGTGACATCCCCTTCTTGATGGCCTCGGTGATCGACGTAACCGCGGCGCTCATTCCTTCCCGCCGCGCGTCCTTCTCCTTATCAGTCTTACACTGACGCATCAACCACTCGCCGAACTCCATTTCAAGAAGCCATTGATTGAGCGCCACTCCCGCATTTTTCCCGTCGACAATATTTCTTCGGTAAGTTTCAACCTGCCCGGTGAAGCTGCGAATGGACGACTGCACCTTGGTCGAGAGCAAGGCCAGAAAATCCTCATCGATGAGAGTGAACCAGATCCCCTGGTCCTTCTCCCGGCTCCACTCAAGCGCCGCCATCGACGTCGTATTTCCAATCCCACGGGGCGGCGTATTGAGAACACGCAACAGCGGTAGATCCAACTCGGGATTATCCAAGACCTGGGCATAGCTCAGGATATCCTTCACTTCTTTGCGGTCGTAAAAACTCTGTGCACCCACCATCCGATAAGGAATTTTGGCTTCCCGCAACGATTCCTCCATCTTTCGGATCTGACCATTCGTCCGGAAGAGCACTGCAAATTCCTCCAACTCTTTCCCTTCGGCGCGCATCGTCACGATTTCCGAGACGATCCAGTCAGCCTCCTCCTGATCACCAGGCATCGACACCAACCTCACCAAGTCCCCGCCGGGAATCGTCGGGCGCAGTTGCTTCTCACGACGCCCCACGTTGTGCCGAATCAAGCTATTGGCAACTTCCAGAATCGCCTGACTGCTGCGGTAGTTTTCCTCCAGCAGGATAATCTTGGGATTCGGGAAAAACTTCTCAAATTGGAGAATGTTCGCGACCTCGGCTCCCCGCCAGCCATAGATCGACTGATCATCATCACCGACCACACAGATATGATAGGGCGCTGCCACCAACTGCTGAAGGAGGCGCATTTGCAGACCGTTCGTGTCCTGAAACTCGTCCACCGTGACGTATTTAAAGCGATCCTGCCAATACTCCCGAACATCCTGGTGTTCCCGCAGGACTCTTTCGCCAAGGAGCAACAGGTCGTCGAAATCTACCGCGTTTTGGGCCCGCAATTCATTTTGATAAGCCACTGCAATCTCAGCAATGAAGCTATCCTGAATCGACTCGAGCGGCTTTTCGGCATTCTTGGCCTTGGAAATTTCGCCCATGACCTCCCCGGGTTTGAGATTCACCTTCGCCCCACCCTTGCGAACAATCAGCTGGCGGATCATTCCAACCTGATCGCCTCCGGCCACCACCGCAAACGTCTTCCGGTAGCCCAGTGACGCGATATCCCGCTTAAGAATCCTCAAACAGAGCGAGTGGAAGGTGCATACCGTTAAAGCCTTCCCCTTCTTCTTCCCCACCATCCCGATCACCCGCTCGGCCATCTCCGAGGCCGACTTATTGGTGAAGGTTACCGCCAAAATATTCTCTGCCGCGACCCCGTTTTCCAGCAACGCAGACATTCGACACGTCACCGTTCTGGTCTTACCTGTTCCTGCTCCAGCAAGGATCATGACCGGCCCATGCAAGTTCATGACCGCTTCCCGCTGGGCCTTATTCAGTGATTCGATGGAAAATCCCGCCGCCATATCCTTCGGGGCAAAGCAAACTCCTCAGGAACCCAAAACGCAAGCGCGCGATGCCAAGATCCCTGCACTTAATATTTGCCATACAGCAACCCCATCGGTAACACTGCCTCAAGGCGCCAAAATTCGTTTGGCTTCCTCTCACAAGAAATCAAACCAATCCTATCAATATGAGCCAAATCATCCCTACCATCACCTCAGGTATCGCAGGTCCTCTCGGAGTCCTTCACCTCCCACGTCTCTGGCAAAAAGCTTCTCTCGACGCCGCTGGAAAGCTTCATAGCGACTACCCTGCAGCCGGCGCTGGATTTGACCAGATGACCCTCGACGCCCTCGGCATCAACCGCGAGGCATTCCTTGACTACATCAAGGCCAGCAAGCCCTCTTACACCCAGTGTGAGCAGTGGGTCCTTGACCAAAAAGGTGGATCTTTCGACGCCGCAGCCGTGAACGCCCACAACGCTGCTGTTGTTGGCTACAACCACGACGACGCAACCCGCGCAACCATTCTTGCTGCTGTTGGCATCGCTGACACCGGAGCGATCCTTGACGCCGTGAACCTCAACAACCTTGAGGACTGGCAGGATTTCTACGCACAGGAGATTGCCTAAATCCCAACGGATTTCTATTCTTACGAAGCTCCAGGGACTCAGGTCCCTGGAGTTTTTTTATGCCGTCCCATCGCCTTACGAACCCGCAACAGCTGGTCCTGGAGAGCCGAGAGCTTTTTCTCATCCCGCTCACCTCCAAAAATCACCGCTTCGTATTCCTCTGCCAGTCCTTGCTCTCCGATCGGCAGGTGGCTTCGCAGCCAGGAAGACATCGGCAATGCCGCAGGACGGGGACCCACCCGCTTTGCCAACCAACGTTCAAACGACAGAAAGCTGTTTCGAGCCTTGACCCGCTCATCCCACGAATTCTTGTGGAAATCCCCACTCCGCCCTCCCGTCACCATTAACTTCACCACCAGGTAAATCAGCAGGCCTCCTCCCAGGATGACGATCACCCAATTGACGACCGTCGAAACAACAGGTCCGGAGAAGCACAGAATCGCTCCGGTCCGAACCTTATGGAACCAATCGGCAAATCCCTGAAACCAGCCATCCGGCCGCTCGTCCAACCAACCCGCAGGAGTGAGATCGAGCTCGATCCATTTGCCCCCGCGACACCGCCATTTCAGTTCCCGGTCAACACGCTTTTCCAGCCTCCACGTTCCGCCCACATAAATCTGACACCAGGCGTGGGCATGCTTCCCCCGAATGACCCATTCATTCTCCTCCTTGCCCTGCTCACGCACCACAAAGCCCACGCAATATCGAGCAGGCAGGCCGATCCTCCGCATCAACATCGTCGTCGCACTCGCGAAATATTCACAATGCCCCACTCCTTGCACGTTCAGAAACTCACTGATCGGTTGAGAGGTTCCCGAATAATCCGAGAAGGTGCTGTATTTGAATTCCGTGGCAAATTCCATCCGTAAGCGGTGCTCAAGCTCTTTCGCCTCCTCTTCACTGATGGCAGGTGGAGCCTCGGCCCATCGTGGCTCGGGTTCACCAAGATCAAGCCCCTCCCAGCCCATTTTCCCCAGAAACTCATCAAGCCCGTCTTCCTCGTCAGATGGCACTACCAGATCCCGGGCTGACGGATCAAGATCCCCTGGAGCCCTCTCCAGATCTCCTGACAACTGAATCGAAGAAGCCCCGTGTTCCGGTTGGCTCACCTGCGTCGTCCCCATGGAATTCGAAGCGACACTTCGGGCATCGATTTCGGCAATTCGCGTTGTTCCAAGCGCCATCGGGAGGACATTCTGACTCGTCAGCAGCCCCACCAAGCGACCTGAATTTTTGTAATCACTGCGATCAGTATCAGGCTCCGTGAAGACATAGGACAGCTCGCCCGCCGGCAAAAGCTTCTCAAAGTCTCCACCAGTCTCCCTCTCCGGCGCGATCTGCTCGAGGTAATCCAGTGACCGAAATTGTGCCCGCCAGTTATTTTCCAGCGCCGAGTTATACGCCGCAAGTCTGAGACGCTCCGGCTTCGCACCTGCCGCCACATAATACTGCCACCTGATGGATTTGCTCTGCTGGATATTTGTCACCTGCCCGATGTTGGTCCGGGATTCCATGGAGAGATCGGGACTATCGGCAATCCTTCCAGACGAAGTCATCCTCACCACATAGTCATAAATCGAGATCACCCCATACACCATTCCGACCGCCAACACCGCAGCCATGACAAAGGCAAAGGCCCACGCTTTGGGCCGACGCCCTTCACTCGACATCTGGTAAAGGGCCACCCCAAAAAGAAGCAAAACCCCTACCGCATAGGACAGGAGCTCAGTCACTGCGATTCCAGAGCACACCAGCAGCAACGCCAGAAAAGGATATCCCATTTGGAAAGGACGGGTCTGAACCGGACGCCCCGACTTGCGATCCAGCGCCAACTTCCGGCGCGCGATGAATGAAAAGGTCGTCATCGGAATGCCGCGGTCCAAGGCGTATTGCTGAGCCAGACCGATCGGCATCATAATAAAAGGAAGCCAGGTCAGAACCACCAGGAAGTCCGTGGAATCGCGGTCCTCGATCTGGAAAACCGCCACCGCCGAGATCATCAAAAAGAGAATGCAGAGCTGCCACGCCCGCGCAAACCCCATCTCCCCAAACGTCCACCGGAGTGAAGTCCAATGCCGCGCTTCAAAAACAAGCGCGGCGATTAATCCCGCGAGAGCCTGTTGCTGCATCGCCCCCCAAAACAAGAACGTCACCCCCACCAAGAGACGGGGCGGAGCCTGGAACATGACTTCTTCTTCCTTCATCCGTTCTTCAATAAATCTTCCTGCACCGCGTCCCAGCGCAACCACTTCACGCCCCTCAAAGGTTCGTCATCCGGCTTCTCTCCCACGCCGATCAGATACACCTCGAGCGAGAGTCCGGACCGGCGAAGCGCTGACAAAAACTCCCTCCGCTCCTCGCTCCACCCGGACAGCACCACCACGCAAGCCGTCATCTCCGCGGCATACTTCAAAATGAGCTTTCCGAGCGAATCATACCCCTTCTCATCATTCCCCTCGACCCTCGCCAGCACCTCCATCAAGCGGTCGGTTCTCGCCACACCGCGCCCCGCCGTAAACACCTCCGGCTCTTCACGGACGAACATCAGGTCCAGCAGACATTGCTCCCGATCCATCGTCGAAACGAAGGAGGCCGCGACCGCGACCGCCTCTTCAAACAACTCAGGCCCGCTCTCATCCAGGCTCGTATCGAGAACCAAGCCATACCGGGGAAAACGGATCTCCTCAAATTCCTTCACGATCGGCTGCCCTGTCCTCGCCCACGCTTTCCAATGAATCTTCCGAAGGGAATCCCCGGGCCGGTATTCCCGCAGCCCCATAAATTCGCCACCTTCACCTCTCACCGTCGAAGCCGTATCTCCCCCCACTTTAAGCTCCGAAGGGCCGCTCAGATCGAGAGGCGGGAGCTTGTAGCGCTTCGGAATGACCAAAATTTCGCCCGCTTCATTGGCCACCGCCCGCAACCTCTGGAAGAGGCCCAAAGGATCCGGCAGTTCAACCCGCAGATTCACCAGGCGCAGTAACCCACGCCGCCGGGGCATCAGGCCCAACGTAAGCTCCTTGCTCTCGCCAGGTGCCAACGAAATGAACTTTGAGGAACCCGTTGCCGTCCACTTCCCGCCCCGCTCGTTCAGCCACTTCCATCGATGAGACGCAAAGATCCGGTCAAAAATATTACGGGTATCTTCGCCCGGTTCCTTGAGATTCAAAAACTCCCACTCGCTCGGCCTCGGATCGTCACTGTAGTCCGTGAGCGATATTCCATGGAGGGCACTCTTCCCCCAATTGGTCACCCTCACCTTGTAACGTAGCTCATCATCCACCGACCCGGTCTCAGGAAGAATCCGGACCCCCGAGACACTCGCCCTCCGAAAAAAGGCCCACACCGCCCCCACGACCAACAAGCCCAAGACCAAAGCACTCAGCGCCACCACCTGGCTCTGCCGTAGGTTGGCACCCATCATTATACTCACTCCCAGCACCCCCATCAACAACCAGGCCGCAGGCTTGACCCGTCGTCGCACAAAGAACCCCACCGAACTGCCGTGTCGGTAGTATCGGTAGAGCCAACGTTGCAGTTTGTAGACTTGGGAGCGGGCCTCCATTCAGATGAGAAGAAACCACACTGCGACAGTTGTGGCAATCGCCGACCAAACATGCTTCCCTCCCCACATGAAACGTTTTGCCCTTATCGCGCTCTCCCTCGCCCTTGCGGCCTGTAAGTCGGACAAATCCGGAGTGGCCAGCAGCGACTCCAAGCCCCGCATTTCCGCCGAGGACCATGCAAAGCTCATTCATGAGAAGCTCGAACTCGAAAAGGACCTTGGACTCCTTGTCGCCGATCACAACAGCGACGGCCTCGCGGAAATCGAGGCCATCAAGGATCGCCTGAACGAAGGGTATATCAGTCTCCGCAAGGTGCAAAGTGAGCACCCAATCCTCAAGCCTCTCACCATCGAACTCAGTGACTGGGATTTCCGCGCCAGAAAAGCCCGCAAAGACGGAAACAGCGACTCCGAAAAAGCTGCTTCTGCCGAAATCCTCAAAATTAATCAAAAGCTTGAGGAGCTCTCCAAAGAACAACCGGAAATCATTGAAGCCCGGAAGCAAATTGACCAGATCAACAAAGAACTCCACAAAGCCCGCCGTGAAGTCGCCCGTGAGATCCCCGGAGCCCAACACCTCGTGGAAGCTCTCGACACAATCGAAAAGCAACTCACCGAAATGACCCAATAAGCTCGATCCGTTTTTCTTGCCGCCGCCATCACTCCAGCTACATTCCCGCCCGTGAAGCACCTCGCCCCTCGCCACCTCATTCTGGCATTCTTTTTCTCAATTCTTCTCTTACCAGCCTCGGCTGCGAGTAAAGTTGAGCCCGCCTACCCGGCCTCGGAATACGGTCTTTCAAAGGATCAGGGCGCCGTATTCCCCCTCCCGCTCTCCACCTACGAAGCCTCGGAAGAAGAAAGCTGGGGAATGGTAGAGCGCCTTAAATCCCGCGCGGGTGCCCAGGGAGGCTTCAACATCGTCGCCACGATCATCTTCATCTGTGCCATCGTCCACACCTTCCTGAGCGGATACTTCCTCGAAATGGCCCACCACCATCAGGAAAAGCACAAAAAGGCCATCGTCGAATCCGGTCGCACCGCCGACAAGAAACCCCAGGAAGATGCCAAGGACGACGTCTCGTTTAAGGCAAACCTCTTTCACTTCCTCGGTGAAGTTGAAGCCATCTTCGGAATCTGGGTCATCGCGCTCGCCATGGCCGTTCTCTGGTTCTTCGGAATCCAGGGTGAAGGCTTCGGCGCCGGCTTCCAGGAACTAAAGAACTATATCGGCCACGACGTCAACTTCACCGAACCTCTCTTCGTCGTCATCATCATGGCGATGGCCGCCACCCGGCCCGTCGTCCGCTTCGCGGAATTCCTCGTCGATAAGGTCGCCAAGGTCTTCGGGGGCACTCCCGCCGCCTGGTGGTTCTCCGCGCTCACCGTCACCCCGCTCCTCGGCTCCTTCATCACCGAGCCCGCGGCCATGACCATCGCGGCCTTCCTTCTCGCCAAGAAGTTCTTCGATTTCAATCCCTCTCCCAAGTTCGCCTACGCCACTCTCGGGCTCCTTTTTGTCAACATCTCCGTCGGAGGCACCCTGACCCATTTCGCCGCCCCACCCGTCCTCATGATCGCTGAAAAATGGGGCTTCGGCATGAGCTACATGTTCCTTCACTTCGGTTGGAAGGCTGCCCTCGGCATCCTCATTTCCAACACCATCTATTTTTACTACTTCAAGGGGGAATTTGCAAAAATGAAGCCCACCCTCAGCAATGACATGCACCTGCCCAGCCGCTGGGTTGACCGCGAGGACGCCATCCCGGCCTGGGTGACCATCACCCACCTCCTCTTTCTCGCCTGGACGGTCTTGAATGCCCACACCCCCAGCATGTTCATCCTCGGCTTCCTCTTCTTCCTCGGCTTTACCCAGTCCACCGGACACCACCAAAATGAAGTCAGCATGAAGAGCCCCGTCCTCGTGGGCTTCTTCCTCGCCGGACTCGTCATCCATGGCGGTTGCCAGGGCTGGTGGATCTCCGTCCTCCTGACTTCCATCGACAATGAATGGATCCTCATGATTGGAGCGACCGTCCTGACCGCCTTCAACGATAACGCCGCCATCACCTACCTCGCATCACAGGCTCCTGGCCTCGCGATCGGGGCCAAGTATGCCATTGTCGCAGGGGCCGTCACCGGCGGCGGCCTCACCGTGATCGCCAACGCGCCCAACCCTGCCGGCCAAGCCATCCTCGGGCGCTTTTTCAAAGGGGGTGTTGCTCCCCTCGGTCTCGCCAAGGCCGCGCTCATTCCCTCCATTGTCGTCGGACTCTGCTTCATGCTGATCCCATCCCCCGGAAAGGACATCGATCCTCTCAAAGCTAAAGAAGCAGCCGCGAAGGTTGCAGAACAACACCCCAAGTAAATGTTCACCGGACTTGTCGAAGCCACCGGGAAGGTCGCCGCCCTCATTCAGAAGGGCGAGCAAGCCCGTCTCGAGCTCACCATCCCCTTCGCCTCCGAACTCAAATTGGGTGACTCGGTCGCCATCAATGGATGCTGCCTCACCGTTGCCGAACTCGGTGAAAATACCTCTTTCGATATTCTCACCCAGACCCTCAAAGTCACCTCTCTCGGGCAACTTGCCGCCGGCAAGGTCGTCAATCTTGAGCGCGCCCTTGCGCTCGGAGACCGTCTCGGCGGCCATTTCGTCCAAGGCCATGTCGATGGCACCGGCGAAATTCTCGACCTCTCGCCTCATGGACAGGATCATCGCTTCGAAGTCGGCCTTCCCGATGAAATCCTCGCTCTCTGTATCGACAAAGGCTCACTCTGCATCGATGGCATTTCGCTCACCATTGCCGAGCTCAAATCCGATCGCGCCGTCTTTTGGATCACGCCCCATACCATCGTCGCCACCCATCTCGAGACCGCGAGCATTGGTCAGATCGTGAACCTCGAAGCGGACCTCCTCGCCAAGTATGTCAAAAAGCTTCTAAATAAGGCATAACCGGGGCCTCATTCTTCTTGGTGAATCAAGAGGTTTTTGCTTCCAATCTCTGAGTTGTCAGACAATTTCTGCTCATCGCTTTTTGCGAGTGATGATCCTCACTTCAACGTCATGGAAAAACGACCTCTCGGACAAACCGGCATAGAACTTCCCATCCTCTCATTCGGAGCCTCATCCCTGGGAGCGGAATTTCGGGCTATCGACATCAATGAAGCTTTCGGCGCCGTCCACACCGCCTTGGACCTGGGAATGAACTTCATCGACACCTCCCCCTTCTATGGTCGCGGGATGTCGGAAGTCATGCTGGGCCAGGCTCTGAGAGGGATCGAGCGCGACTCCTACCTCCTCGGCACCAAGCTCGGTCGCTACACCGATCGCCATTTCGACTTCTCCGCCGCCCGCGTCGAGGAATCGATCCACACTTCCCTTCATCGCCTCGGCACCGACCACCTCGACCTCCTCCTCCTGCACGATGTCGAGTTCGTGAAACTTCCTCAAATTTGGGAAGAAACCATGCCCGCAGTTCTCAAAGCGAAGGCCGAAGGAAAAGTCCGCGCGATTGGCTTCTCCTGCTACCCCATGGCCTGCTTCAACACCGTCCTTGATCAGATCGAAGACGAGATCGACTGCGTCCTTTCCTACAATCAATACACCCTGCAAAACACCGCCTTTGCCGACCAGCTCGTCCCACGCCTCAAGGCCAAAGGACTGGGCGCGATCAACGCCGGTCCCTTTTCAGCCCGCCTCCTCACCAACGCCGAACTCCCCGCCTGGCTCAAGGAACCGGAGGACGTCAAAGCCGCGGCCCGCGCCGCCGCCAAACTCTGCGAAGACAATGGCGTCGAGATCGCCCAACTGGCCCTCCAATTCTCCTGCGCCAACCCCGATATCGCCGCGACCGTCGCCGGTTCAGCCAATCCCAAGAACGTCGCAAAGTGGGCCCAGTGGCTTGCCGAGCCCATCGACCAATCCCTCCTCGCCGCCGTTCACGAAATCTTTGCCCCCGTCAAAAACCTCGGCCACCAGGAAGGCCTTCCTGAAAATAATTGAGAAGAGAGCGTAGTGAAGAGTGAAGAGTGAAACTCCAACCACAAAGCCCCCTGAGATCAACTACGGGCTTCGCCTCCTCATCCAAACTGACATTGTTCCTAAAGCCATGCTCTCTCCCCTTCTCGACGAAGCCCCTCAACTCGTGGTAATTCTCACCGCCATCGTGAAGAAATCTCGCACGAAATAATTCACTCTTCTCTCCTCTCCACTCACCATTCCAATGCTTGCCATCGAATTCACCGACGTTAAAAAAATCACCGCCATTGACATCCCTGATGCCGAAGCACCAGGCCCCGGACAAGCATTGGTCCGCACCCATCGCATGGGCATCTGTGGCACCGACCTCTCCTGCTACCTCGGCAAATTTCCCTTCTTCGCCTACCCCCGCACCCCGGGTCACGAACTCGGACTCGAAGTGGTCGCCGTCGGTGAAGGCGTCACCAACGTCAAGCCCGGTGACAAATGCTCGCTCGAGCCCTACGTCAACGATCCCGACTCCCGCACCTCCCAAAAAGGATCTTCCAACTGCTGCCCCGGCGTCCAGGTCATCGGCGTCCACGGACCCGGAGGACTCCGCAAGGCCAACTGGATCGTCCCCGCGCGCAAGCTCCATCCCGGCAACACGCTTTCCTACGACGAGCTCGCCCTCGTCGAGACCCTCGCTATCGGCTACCACGCCGTCCAGCGCGGGAATCCCCAACCCGGCGAAACGGTCCTCGTCATCGGTGCCGGCCCCATCGGCCTCTCGTGCCTCGAGTTCCTCAAGCTCATGCCCGGCGTCAAGGTCATCGTCATGGACATGGTTCAATCCCGCCTCGACTTCTGTGCCGAACACCTCGGCGTCAAAAACGGGATCCAGTTCGACAGGGACGGCTCCCACCTCGCCAAACTCGAGGAAATGACCGACGGCAACCTTGCCGCGGTCGTCATCGACGCCACCGGATCGAACAAGTCCATGTCCACCTGCTTCGAGTTCGGAGGCTTCACCTCCCGCATCGTTTACGTCGGCATCACCACTCTCGATCTCACCTTCCCGCATGCCCCCGTCTTCCACCGGCGCGAGCAAACCCTCCTCGCATCCCGCAACGCCCTTCCCGCCGACTTCACCGAGATCATCAAAATCATCGAGGCCGGTGACGTCGATACCAAGCTCTGGATCACCCACCGACTCGACATCGAAGACGTCCCCACCGAATTCGACAAATTCACCGACCCCAAACTCGGCGCCATCAAAGCGGTCATCACCGTCAACGACTAACGCCATCGTCGCCAATCAATGGTAGCCGAAAGCTCCCGCTTTCGGTCCCCGCCCCCCACCAAGTATCGCCACCATGAAACCCGTCATCGCTCTCATTATCGCCGCCATCGCAATTCTTGTGATCGCTCTGCGAAAGAACTCCGATGCCCCGGGCTCATCCCCCTCCTCCGACCAAGGTGCCCCGAATCCAACTTCAGAAAACACAGCCCCGGCGTCCCCGGACGCTCTCGTCACCCAAGATCCGACCCACTCTTCCCAAAAGCGCGGAATCAGCGAGCGCACGAAAACCGCAAAATGGCATCCCACTGAAAAAGGACATCTCATCAGCCCCTACAACGAGGAAACCCTTTTGGCCATCGGGGTCATCGCGGGCTCCAAAATGAAGGACTCCGACGGCAACACCTTCAACGTCCCGTCCTTCGAAAAATCCCCCTTCGCAATCAAAGCACTCAGCGCCCCGGTTCCTGATCGCCCCGGCTTTGTCTTCAACCCCTTCAATCGCAGAATTGTCGATGCCCGCGGAATTCCTGCCGACACTCTCATTCGAGATCCACAAGATTCCGATCCTGAACACGTCTTCCGGATTCCACCCAAAAAGTCCGACTAGTGACTCCCTACGGCGCTTGGACTTCAGTCCGAGCCCACAACCCAAGCTCTCAAAACTTCTATGAAAATCTGTCCTAAATTCACCTTCGGTGTCGGCGATCGCTTCGCCCACGGCGCCCACGCCCAACTTCAAGCCTTCATCGCCGCCAAAGAACTCGGCGTCGAGATCTGCCCCACCTGGAACAAGTCCAACCGCGAGCACGACATCATCGGCTCCGAACCCCAGAGCACCCGCGATGCCGCTGACAAAGCCGTCGCCGATCTCGGCTGGACTGGAGAATACCTCCTCGATGCCGACCACATCAACCTCTCCACCGTCGATCGTTTCGTTGCTCCCTGCAACTTCTTCACCCTCGACGTCGCCGACGAGATCGGCTCACCTGCCGATCCCGCCGACGTCCAGGCCTTCATCGACAAGCACCCCGAACTCATCGGCTCCGTGAAAATCGAAGGGATCGAGGTCCCGCTCGAAATCTCCCGCGAACTCGTCGAAGCAACCGCCAAGCAATTCCTTAAGGCCACTCAAAAAGCCCGCGCCATCTACGACCACATCGTCGCTGCTAAAGGGGGCACCGACGACTTCGTCACCGAAGTCTCCATGGATGAAACCGATAATCCCCAGGTCCCCGCCGAGATGCTCATCATCCTCGCCGCCATCGCCGACCAGGGCGTCCCCATCCAGACCATCGCCCCCAAGTTTACCGGACGATTCAACAAAGGCGTCGACTACGTCGGCGAGGTGGCCCAGTTCGAGCAGGAGTTTAACGACGACCTCGCCGTCCTTGCCCACGCCATCAAAGCCTACGGCCTCCCGGAAACTCTTAAGCTCAGCGTGCACTCCGGTTCCGATAAATTCTCCATCTACGAAGCTATCAAAAGAGCGATCGCCCGCACCGGCGCCGGCCTTCACATCAAGACCGCCGGCACCAACTGGCTCGAAGAAGTGATCGGACTCGCCACCGCTGGCGGAGACGCCCTCGACCTCGCCAAGGAAATCTACGCCAAAGCTCTCGAGAAAAAGGAAGCCCTCTGCGAGCCCTACGCCACCGTCATCGACATCGACCACTCCCAACTCCCAAGCGCCGAAGAAGTCAATCGCTGGACCAGCGAGCAATACGTCAGCGCCTTAACGCACGACCAGAGCAACCCCGGCTACAACGCCCACGTCCGCCAGCTCCTCCACGTCGGCTTCAAAATCGCCGCCCAAATGGGTGACCGCTACCTCGACGCCCTCAAGGCCAACGAAGCCGTCATCGCCAAGTGCGTCACCGGCAACCTCCTCGATCGCCACATGAAGCCCCTCTTCGCGTGATATCGAGAGCGGGTTCAACCCTGCTCAAACAACTCGCCGCAACACGGGACGATCCCTCAGACACCCCGAACGGTAAGCCCTTTGTCTTCACGCAAGAGCAGCAGGAGATCGCCATCGAACCCGCTTCGGTGCTGGGACTGAAGTTCGGCTCTTTTCACGGCAAACTCCAGGCTTCCTGAAGTTTTCTCAAGCAAGAGCCCCTCCGGCAACCTGCCTTCGAAGGGGCCCTTTAAGCCTCGCGGAACGAACCCACCTTGGAGTCGAAGGGAAAGGGACAGGTCACATCTTCGAGCCAGGCTTCCTTCTTCATCCAAGCCCGTTGACGCTTTGCGGAACGACGGGTGCTGGTGTGGAAGCCCTTGTGACACTCTTTGAGGGTCAGCTTCCCAGCAAGATGCTCTTCGATCTCAGAAAACCCGATGATCTTCCGGCAAGTTGCCGAGGCGGCCTCGAGAAGCTCGTCGACTTCATCAATTCCCCCCTTCTCAAGGATCTGCATCGTCCGTGAGCTAATCCGTTGCTTGCTGTTGTCGTTATCCCACAAGAGGTAAAGCCCCTGCAGGCCTTTCGTGATCTCATCAAATTTCTTGAATTGCTCCGCTTTCAGAACCGACATTTTTTGCCCCGTGAGGAGGCAAATCTCGAGCGCACGATTGAGGTAGCGACGGTTTTTGAGATCGGTGGCCGCCGCGCCCTCGGGATCGAGCTCGTGCAACTCAGCCGCCAGATCCTCACTGGTGCGTTCTGCAAGCTTTGCCTGCAGTGCATCATCACGCTCCGGAATCGATGACGGACCGTGCGTCAGGAGTTTTAAATAAACACCGCTTCCACCCACCACAATCGGGCGCTTTCCACGGGCTTGAATATCGGCAATCACGGGAACGACCATTTCACGGAAAGCGAGAGGATCGCACACCACGGTGGGCTCCAGGACCCCGTAGAGATGGTGCGGCGCTTTGGCGCGGGTTTCCTGACTTGGAGATCCACTCAGGATCTCAAGTCCGCGATAGGCCTGAAAGGGATCGGCATTGACCACTTCACCATCGAGTTCAAGGCACAATGAGATTGCGAGAGCGGATTTCCCGGAAGCCAAAGGGCCACAGAGATACAAAGGAGCGGGAGACGAAGCGGACACGGCGGGAGGAGATCAGAGGAAAACCAAAAAGTCGACATGGTACCGCATTAAAAATCAGGGCCGCAACTTCCTCCTTGAAAAGGAATGGGCAGGCATCCGCTTACCCGGAGGGGCCCGCAAGGAACAAAAAAACGACGATCGGGAGAAACAGCCTTAATTTCATGAATGGTCGGCGGGCATGGCGGCACGCAAGAATCTAGGGGGATTTCGCATTTCCCCTTTCGAGAGGAACCTCACAAAACGTCAGAGCGGCAATCCCGTTTTCTCCCTTTAAGAGAGTATCTTGGCTCCACTTGATTTCCTTGAGATAAGTGATCGTTTTGGCCTCCGTCGCGTCCGTCGCCTCTTTCAGCTTCAAGGTGAGGGTGTGCCCGCGCACGCTGCCCGAGGCAATTTTATCCCCTGCGCCATCGAGATAGAATTGCCCCGCCAAGGCATCATCCCAGACCACGGGCTGATCAAACTCCAATACGATTTCGTTTTTCAAGCCAGCAGGATAAAAGGCGCGATGAAGATTGGGCGCGGTGATGGAAGCGGTGGGAACCTTGCCATAAAAATCCCGCTCGATCAGGGGCTGAATGAGCCCTGCGAGCTCCGTCCAGCCATCGAGTGGATAGTGGCAGGTCCCAGGAGGTTCAATGCCGAGCGTGGAGAGCGCGTCCATGTTTGAGAAGAGAAACGGGAGGGTGCGCTGCTTCTCACGAAGTCTGTCGCCCGAACCCTCGCTCCCGCCCATGCTGCAGGCATTTGGCCAAATCTGAAAAACATAATACTGCTGCACATTCGGAAAATCCTCCTTCCAGCTCGCCGCCATCTCGATGAAGAGACTTTGGTAACTTTGCCAGCCAAAACCGCCGCTCGGCCCGGCCGAACCCTGGTCGTTTTCACCCTGGTGCCAGAGGATCCCGCGGATGCCATGGGTCAGCTTGGCCTGTTGCGCCCGCCAGAGCATCCGTCCGTAAATCGTGGTGAGGTCGGTCGGGTCATCGGGGTTGCGCTGGTGCTGGTCGATCCGGGTTCCACCGACGGCGGCGTTGACGATGAAGACCGGCATCTCGTGGCTCGCGACGAGTCGTTTCGCAAGGGCCATCCCCCACCAGCCAAGTTCCGCCTTTTCTCCGTTCTGCGCCTTCCACACCGGGCGGCACCAGAGATTGCCGGGATCGTCATTCGCATTGGCCGGCGCACGGCCGTAACTGCGGATCCACGCGCTTGTTTCGGGTGGCGATTGCGCACCGGTATCCGTGGCGAGCGCATTCGATTGACCGTCGATGAGGTAGGCATCGCCGCAGACGAGATCGCCCACCGTCCTCAGCACGAGATCGCCGGTGCCAAACTCCACTTTGTATTGAATCAGGCCCGGCTTGAGCTTCGTCACCAAGGCATACGATTTGTCCGCGCCAACCTTCGCCCTCTCAGTCTTCACAAGCATGTCGTCGGCGTAGAGTCTGAGGAATACCGAATCTGCGGCTTCTGCCAGAGTTCCGTTGTAGTGCAGAGTGCCTTCGCCTTTTTCGTCCCGCGCGTAGAATTGACCTTCCTGTGGTTTCTCGTCTTTCTCCGGCGCCCGCTCCACCCAGGCATCGTAGGGGGGCTCCGTCACATCGAGCACCGCGCTCTTCGTGATCGCTTTCCCGCCATTGCTCAGCGTAGCGGTGACCGTGAGCTTCCCGCTGTTTTGTGAACGCTTCAGAATGAGTTTCCCGGGAGCGATCTCCTTGATCACGGCGAAGGGCCCGGCGCTCCATTCCGTCTTCAATTCGCGGGCCCCCGAGGACTTCATGGCCTGCAAATTCGTCACCTGCGGCACGATCTCAATCGTGGTTCGGCCATCCCAATCCTCTGGCCCGGCGAGGGTGAAGATGGGGTCAGGAATCGCCTCCTTGATTGAGATTGTGATGTCCTTCGTCCGCACTCCGTCCGGATAAACCGCCCGACATTGGAGCGTAACCACTTGGTCCCCCGCTACGCGACCGGCAGCAAAGGTGAAGGAAAAGCGATCCACCGCTAGAAGCGATTCCTCGTCCGCGCTTTTCAAGGACCAATACACTTTCAGGGCCCCTCCGGCATTCGCGACGAAAGCCACCTTTTGTCCTTCGCTGACCGTCGCCTTTTCAGGGGTCACCGTAAAGTCATCCCCACGCTGCACGAGCGGACCGACGAGCGTCTGATACCGCTTTTGATTCTCAAATTCAAGCCGCACCCAATCCGGCGAGCGCGCCACTTTTGCAATGCGCACTTCGTCAAGATCACCCACAAAATCGTAGTGATCGTACCAACCTCCGAGCCACAAGCGCGACGGCCTTTTGATCTCGAGCTTCGTCGTAGCCTCGGCGTCGAGTTGCCCATTGATATAGAGACGGCGCGGGTCCTCACCAAAGACGTGTGTGACATGGACCCACTCGTTCATCGGCAAATCGCTCTCGCCTTTGATGTCTGAAAAATCGCTATCGATGTGCAGGTGTGGTGGGCTGCGGAACTGCATGCGCACCTTGCTTCCACGACCTCCGCCCTCGTTGCCCCAGCCGATGATGGTTCCGTTCGCTTGCTCGGCACGGAACCAAAGCGAGGTCGTGTGGGCACTCCCACCTGAGGGGTAGTTTAAAATTTTCTCCCCGCCAAAAACACCGCTCTTCCCCGGAAAATGCCGGGCTTTCCCGATCATCCCTGCCGTCAGAGTGGTGCCCTTGTCATCCGACTCCAAGGTGCCGACCTCGTCCCGCACGACCTCGCCGAGATGCCACACGCTGACGTAGCCATTGGACTCGTTGAACACCACCTTGCCGTCCGACTTGCTGGCAACGTTCGGGTTACCCCAGAACATCTCGATCATTTCTTGGGCGTTCCCTTTGATCGTCGGCAGGCGCACCCAGATGCTCGCAGAACCAGCAAGCGCATTCCAATCTTCGATCTCATACTGCAAGCGCTCGCCTGCCGGGGTGGCAAAACGAAGGTCCGCGCCCTCGGCTTTGGCCTGCGCGAAATCGAACCAATCTTTGTCGATCCTTACCAGCACGGGAAAGCCCTCGACCACCGCACCCTCCGGGAGATTCGCGCCGTCCGGCGTGGTGAGAATGGT
>CAWUTG010000053.1:0-26996 GCA_963925135.1 uncultured Verrucomicrobiales bacterium
AATGCCCTCCATCATCAAGCCTTGATCCTGGCCGCGATGATCTATCAAGTTCTCACCATGGTCATCATGATACTTTGGAAACCCCTGATGAGAAAACAAGAAGAAGTGAGCGTGGAGAAATCGTTTTCAGTCATGAGCAACGATGTCCTCGGACTGAAAGACCTGAGAGAGTTTTTCGATCTAAGCCCTGACCGAAGGCACATTCGAATGGACCCCCACAACAAGCGGGAATCCCTTTCAGATCTTTAGCTCCAGCTCAAAAGTTGACGCGAATGAGCATGAGTCCTCGTTTCCGCGAAGAGGCTCATTGCGGCGCTTTTGCCTTCTTGAGGTTTTGGTATTGAGACATCAAGCTGTTCTCATGGCTGGGGAGAGAACATTGGCGATGCGGCTTGGGCAAAGTGTCCATGTGTCTCCTCTCCGTGTGAAGCTCCGCCGCCTCATGGCACGTGACCCTGGCTTGAATGCCTCTTGCCTGGAAGACTGGCTTCTTGATCTGGCGAATCTTCGAGGAGTGCGCTCTGTTTCGAGATCGCATGAGCATCGAAACTCGACCTGGCCCGCTCCTGATT
This sequence comes from uncultured Verrucomicrobiales bacterium, assembly GCA_963925135.1. Taxonomy (GTDB): domain Bacteria; phylum Verrucomicrobiota; class Verrucomicrobiia; order Verrucomicrobiales; family Akkermansiaceae; genus SW10. Next base: position 573 of record CAWUTG010000053.1, read on the forward strand.
TGAATGAGCTTTCCAATGCCGAGTTGGTCATCGCGATCAGTCAGCCTCAGAATCTCGACCGTCCACAATGGCTCCGTGCTGCTGCGGAACTGATTTCACGCCAGGATCTTGATCCCAAGGCCCTTATTTTTCTGGCAAAACGCGAACGATGCACCCGCATCCTGGCCGAACTTTCAAGGCAGGCGTTGATCGCCGAAGCAGATCATCCTTTATGGAGACTCCTTTCCGAAGAGTTTCAGGATGCCAAGCCCCTTTCCGATTCTTTGATTCATTGGACTCGGCTTACTTCCAAGCGTGCCGACGGCCGCTCCAGAAAATCCCACATCCCCTACCGCCCACTGGCCTTATGATCTATGCCCATCGCATCCTGAGTGAGCTCGATCGCCATCTAGACTCTCCAGTCGAACTCACACTCTATGGAAGAGCGGCCTTCTTTCTCGGCTTTCCTGACCCTCCTCCTCAATTTTCGCAAAGCCTTGATGTCGATGCGATCTTGTGGCTTGGCCAGGCCGATGAGTTGGAAGCCAACACAAATTTCTGGGAAGCCCTTGAAGAAACCAATCTCGCCCTCAAGTCGGAAGGTTACTACATGAGTCATCTCTTTGAGGAGAATCAGGTGATTCTCACCGAGGGTTGGAGGGAAGAAAGAGCTTCAATATCGGGAGCTTGGAAGCACCTTTGCCTCACCGGACTTCCCGACAAAGACCTTTTCCTGAGCAATCTGATGAGGGACGACCCTCAAGACCGGGAGGATGCTCTCTTCATCGTTCGGAGAAACGACTGGAAAGTGGGCACGATCACTGAGTTTTTTGAGGAAGCCGTGATTCCTGACCTTCAAGAGATTCACGATGAATTTGATAAGGCGAGAGTCGCCCTCCTGCGCGAGCTATGATCGGAAGCCGCATATTTCAGAGGAGCCAGATGTAGCGATCGTGTTCGGGAGGGCAAGGTCAAGGTGTTTGCTTATGACTGAGATGCGTCATGGTACGTTGGATTCGATCGAGGACTTGGTCGAGGTTTTTGCCGAGGTCGGTGGTGAGGAAGCGGAGGATGAAGTAGTGGTTTTCCTGGAGGAGGGCGTCTTTTCGGCGGTCCCGGCGGTAGGCTGAGGGGTCGTTGAGGTGTTGGTCGCCGTCGAGTTCGAGGGCGAGTTTGAGGTGGGAGCAGAGGAAGTCGACTTCCATGGTGCTGCGGTCGTTGAAGGGGATTGGGAGGTGTTGGTTGAGGTGGAATTGATCTTGGGTGGTGGGGAGGGTTTGGAGGCGTTCGAAGAGGAATTTCTCGCTGGCGCTGCGGGCTTTTCCTGGGGCCTGGGCGAGGTCGGTGGCGTGGACGAAGAGTTGCGCCAGTGGTTGGTCGACGCCATCACGAATGAGGCGGCGGATGCTGGCGGCGTAGTCTTGTTTCCATTGGGGATCGAGTGGGAGGGGGACTTCGATGGGCCAGCCGGGGAGGGCGCTGGCGGGGAGGAGGATGGTGTAGCCGACGGCTTCGTAGCCGGCGCAGCGACGGTCGAACATGCGGGAAAGCATGGGGATGTTGAGGTCGGCGTAGTCGTAAACTTGCACCACTTTTTTGCCATGGTGGAGTCGGTGAAGTCGTCCGGCGTATTGTGCGATGGTGCCGCGCCAGGAGACGGGCATGGTGAGGAAGAGGGTGTCGAGGCGGGAGTCGTCGAAGCCTTCGCCGACGAATTTTCCGGTGGCAATGATAACGCGTGGTTCGTTCTCGGGAACGGAGGTGAGTTGATCGAGCGCTGCGCGGAGGTTTTTTTTTCCGAGACCGCCTTTGAGGGTGATGAGGTGCTGGACCTCTTCTTTTAAGAGAGCGGACAGGAGTTCGATGTGTTCGGTTCGCTCGGTGAGGACGAGGGGCGTGCGCCTGGAGCGGAGGGCATTGAGGATTTCAGAGCAGATGAGTTGGTTGCGGGCGTGGTCTTTGTAGAGGGCGTCGCAGACGGCTTGGAAGGCGAGGCGTGGGTCTTCGTCGAGTTCGAGGGGATTTTGAAAGGGAGTGGGTCGGACGAGGACTTCGTGGGTGAAGGGGCGTTCGGTGGCTTGTTGGCGGGCATCGACCCGATGTCTGATGGGACCGCACTGCATGAAGATGATGGGATGGTGTCCGTCCTTGCGGGTGACGGTGGCGGAGAGGCCGAGGATAAATTTGGCTTTGGCGCGTCGGGCCACGAGTTCGAAGCTCTGCGCCGAGAGGTGGTGGCATTCGTCGATGATGAGGTGGCCGTAGTCGGCGACGAGGTCTTTCACGACGCTTTTGCGGACGAGACTTTGGATGATGGCAACGTCGATCTTTCCGGTAAGTTTTTTGCGACCACCGCCGAGGCGGCCGATCTCTTTCTTTTCGAGATTAAGGAATTGGGAAAGGCGCTCGACCCATTGGTCCATGAGTTGTTGGCGATGGACGAGAATGAGAGTGTTGACGCCGCGTTGTGCGATGAGCCAGGCCGCGAGAACGGTTTTTCCGAAGGCGGTGGTGGCGGAAAGGACACCGGTCTGGTGGGCGAGCATGGCTTTGCCTGCGGTTTCCTGTTCGGGATGGAGAGTGCCTTGGAAAGTAAGTTCAAGCGGGGTGCCGGAATGGCGTTGGTCGTCGATCTGGGTTTTGATTTTGAGTTTTTGGAGAAGGGTGAGGACGTCATCGAGGCAGCCACGAGGGAGGGCGAGGTGTTGCGGGTGATCTTCGGCGCAGGCGATAATACGAGGTTTCTCGTACGTTGTGAGTCGCATTGCTTGGGCTTTGTAGAACTCGGGGTTTTGGAAGGCGGCGAGGCGGGAGAGGGCATTGTGGAGGGAGGGCGGAAGTTGCTCTTTGGCGAAGTAGAGTTGGTCTCCCGAGATGATGTCGAGCGCCTTGGGCATGGGGCCGGTGAGATTGGGTTTGTGCTGGCGTGAGGACGGGGCTTTCCAGGGCTCGGCACTTTCGTCGTCGAGTGGGGCCATTTGGATGCCGATGATGCGTCCTTTGGATTCGGCGGCTTCGACGACTTCGTGGAGGAGTTTTCTTGGGATGCGCGCGAGGGAGTCGAGGTAAGCCCATTGGTCGGGAATGGGTTGGAGGTGTTCGTCGATGAAGACGCTGTTTCCTTCGGCGCGGGGAGTCTTTTGAAGAGGGAGGGCGATGAGGTTGCCGAAGCCGCCGCGGGGGAGGGTGTCTTGGTTTGGAAAGAAGCGGTCGTAGGAGGTGAACTTGGTTTGGGGGTGGAGTTCGGTGGATTCGGTGAGGAGATGGGAGGCGAGTTTGCGGGCGAGGGTGGCGGGCACGGGGTCTTCGAAGAAGAGCCAAAGGTGGCCGCCATTTCCTGAACGTGAACGTTCGAGAGCTGCCGGGATGTTTTTTTGTCGGCAGGTGGTGAGGTAGGCGAGAGCGTCGCGGGCCCAGCCCTCGCCGTCGAAATCGACCGCAAGGAAGTGGCAGGTTTCGTCGAGGAGCATGGGATAGATCCCCATGACGAGATCGCCGGAGAGGTGGCGACGGATGACCTCGTCGGTGATGGGGAGCCAGTTTTGATGAGCACAGGCGTGGCATTTGATGCGTGGTTTTTCGCAAATGCCCCGAGCCCATTCATTGCCACAGACCGGAGAGTATCCTGCTTTTCCGGTCTTCTTGCTGACGAAGCGATGCGGGTAGACTTCATCCCGGCCACGAAAGAAAGCTCGGAAGAGGGCGATCTTTTCCGAGGTCGGTGAGGTGTGATTGACGGGCATGCAGTGTTCTCAAGATGCACGGTCGGGGGTGGATTTCAATCTCCGGGATTTTGATCTTGAGGGGTGTCTCAAGGTGGGAGTCACCCTGGGAAGCCCTTGCGGGAAACTCCGGTTGTGCCGCAGCAGATGGATGAGTTGGAAGAACGGCATTGGCAATTGGTGGACTTTTTTCAGAATCGCCGAGAGCTCTTGGAGGCGGCGGTGGAGCTGGCGCCTTCATATGATGATTGTGTGCTGAAGGGTGGAGTGGGCTTTGGAGAGATTGAAAAGAGATCCGGGGAGTCTCCGAAGGAGGGCTTTGATGAGGGGGGCTTTGAGCTTTGAAGGCTCATGGAGATTGCATCCGGGTGAGAGCTTTGGCATTCTTTGGGCGTGGGATTTCATTATGAAGAAATGGATGTGCTTGGCGGGTCCATCGATAATCGGGTGAAGGGGAAGACGATTTTCACTCCCGAGCATGCCAAGGTGGAGATGAAGGTCTCCCCGGTTCTGGAGCTGGAATGGTTCACGTCGAAGTTTGGTCAGGTCGAGATTGACTGCGAGCGAATGACGATTGAGTTAGTCGAGATGGTGTGGGCACTCACTGCTGAGGAAGCGTGTTGAAGGAGAGAATTTGGTTGATCATGTTCGCCTGGAGCAGATGGTGGAAGGAGAGGATATGGATGGGCATATCGAACGTGTTGAAGACTACCTTGATCATGATCCCGAGCCGCATGAAATCGAGGAGCTTTGTTTCCTCATTGTGCAGGAATTCGTGATCAACTCGGCGGATGACTCGGAGGAGAAGCAGGAGCTTCATCGCGATCTGCTTGGGCTCCAGGAGCAGGTGGTGGTGGCGTTCGGGTATTACACGAACGAGAGGACGTTTGAAGATGCTCCGGCGACGGTAAAGCTTTTAGGTGGGCTTTTGCCATTGATTGATCGGGCCGCCGAGAGCGCGAGATTTGCAGCGGAGACGACGGCGGAGTTGTTGCTGCAGCTGAGGGAGGGGATTGTGGCATTGCGGGATGTGTTGGCGCAGGCGCGGGACAAGTAGAGGGTCGTTCCTGATCTTGAAAGGGGCATCTTTGTGGACTAGAAGACTCTTGTGGAAACGACCGCTGAAAAGTTCTTTGTAGGGACCGATTTATTTAAAGAAGCTGGTGGGGTTTGATTCTTTGTTGCGATGTCCTTTTTGAAGTCACTCCGAGTTTCTTGTCCCGATGACGAGTATCCGTTTTCGATGCCTTCGATTCGGGCGTTGGAAGAGGGGATGCAGTTGCACCCGAAAGTGACTTTTTTGGTGGGTGAAAACGGGATGGGGAAGTCGACTTTGTTGGAGGGGATTGCCGATAAGTGGGGGTTTTCCGAGGAGAGCGGGAATCGGGCGAAGACGCCGGGGCTTACGAATTATTTCACGCGACTTGCGCCGGAGATGACCTTATCGCGAGAGCCGGGGATGCGTCCGATGGATGGTTTTTTCCTCCGGGCGGAGAGCTTTTTTAACTTCGCAACGGAGATGGACGAGTTGGAGAAAGAGCCCTTCTGTGGGAATGGGTATTTCTCATACGGCGGGAAATCACTGCATGAGCAGTCGCATGGGGAGTCGTTTTTCTCGCTCTTTCTGCATCGCTTCGATGGGCATGGGCTCTACTTGCTGGATGAGCCGGAGGCGACGATTTACGAATTCAGTGAGGAGGGGGTGCGTGAGGTGAGCTATCGCGATTCCCAACCTTTTGAAGTCACGAACCGTTTTCTTCGTGATCCGGAGGGGATGGTGAAACGTTTGCTCGAAGATTGAGCGTTGAATCCTTGCTTTCCAAAGGGAGTGGAAAGTGGTTCAAGGCGCTTGTTGATGAGCACTCTGAGCGATCTTACCTTCCCCCGGCTGCAAGCGCGTCTGGAAGAAGATGGCGTGAAGCCGTGTCATGCGGCGGCGATTTTCAGAATGGTCAACCAGAAGTCGGTGAAGCTTTCCGAGTTGGCGAAGAAGGTTCAGGAGTGGGTGAAGCGGCAGGATTTTTTAAAACCCGAGGTGGTGCGCGATGTCGCGAGTGCGGATGGATATACGAGGAAGTTCGTGCTGCGCTTTGCGGATGGCAAAGAGATCGAGACAGTTTTGATGGGGTACGAGGGACGGCACACGGCCTGTATTAGCAGCCAGGTGGGATGTGCGATGGGATGTGTTTTTTGTGCAACGGGCAAGATGGGCCTGCTGCGACACCTCACGGCAGGAGAAATCGTGGCGCAGGTGCATTTCTTGAACGAGCAACTGGCGTCTGAGGAGAAGCCGTTGATCCGTAATATCGTGATGATGGGGATGGGGGAGCCGCTTCATAATTTTGGTCCGTTGATGGATGCCATGGAGATTTTGACCGACCGGCGTGGACCCGGGATCTCGCCTGCGAGGGTGAGCATTAGTACGGTGGGACATGTCACCGGGATTCGGAAGCTCGCGGAGTTGAACCTGAAATATTCACTTTCGGTGAGCCTTCACGGTGCGAGTGATGAAGAGCGGGGGGAATTGATCCCCATTAATAAGCGGTGGCCGATTGCCGAACTATTGGAGGCTTGCCGTGATTTTACCAAGAAGACCGGGAAGAAGGTTTTTATCGCGTGGACCTTAATCGAAGGTTCCAACGACAGTGATGATCATGCTCAACGTCTGGCAGACCTGATCCGCGGAATGGAAGTGCACGTGAATCTCATCCCGCTGAATCCGACCGAGGATTTTGACGGACGTCCTCCGTCAGAGGAGCGCACCTTGGCCTTTTTGAAGATCGTCCGTGATACCGCCGGAGTCCCGGTGACGATTCGGCAACGACGCGGAATCGACGTAGGAGCAGGTTGCGGGCAGCTCGTGCTTTCGCCTTGACTAGGATTGCGACAGCTCCCTAGGTTTTGTTCTTATGAACAGTCTCAAACAAGACCCCTTCACGGTGCTGCGGGAGACCTTTGGTTTCCCGGCATTTCGCTCCCATCAGGAAGGATTGGTGAAGGGGCTTTTGGAAGGGAAGGATGTCTTTGGCGTGATGCCGACGGGCGGGGGCAAGAGTCTTTGCTATCAACTTCCGGCCGTTTGTGCGGATGGCTGTGCGGTGGTGGTGAGTCCGCTCATCGCCCTGATGAAGGATCAAGTCGATGCCGCGCGCGCCAATGGAATTCGTGCGGCTTGTGTGAACAGCGCGGCTTCGCTGGATGAACGGAAGGAGGCTGCGCGGGCCTATCGGTCGGGTGAGTTGGACTTGCTCTATCTCGCACCGGAGCGGCTTTCGATGCCGGGATTTGTTGATCGATTACGTTCGTGCCCCACCGGACAACCGGCATTTTTTGCGATCGATGAAGCGCACTGTCTTTCCGAATGGGGTCATGATTTCCGGCCGGACTATCTCTTCCTTTCGAAGTTGAAAGCACTCTTTCCGCAGGTCCCGATGGCGGCTTTCACTGCGACCGCGACTCATCAGGTCGCGGAGGATATTGAGAAGAATCTGCAGCTTGGCGGAGCGGTAAAAGTCCGGGCCTCGTTTGATCGGACAAACCTCTACTACGAAGTTCGTGCCAAGAAGGATTGGGAACGGCAGATGGTGGAGTTTATTAAATCCCGCGACGGACAATGCGGGATCATTTATCGCACCAGTCGCAAGTCGGTCGAATCAACGGCCGCGATGTTACGGGCCAATGGTGTCGACGCCCGGCCTTATCACGCCGGGATGGAGAATGAGGATCGATCGAAAACCCAGGAGGACTTTTTGCGCGACAATTGTCGGGTCATCGTGGCAACAATCGCCTTCGGGATGGGCATTGATAAACCGGATGTTCGCTTCGTCATTCACGGCGATCTGCCCAAGAACATCGAGAGCTACTATCAGGAAACCGGACGCGCCGGGCGCGATGGCGAACCCTCGCATTGTCTTCTGCTCTACTCGGGAGGCGATGGTTTCAAGATTCGTCGTTTTATCGATGAGATCGCGAACAAACAGGAGCGGAAGCGCTCGCTGGATCTTCTGAGAGCGATGGAGGAATTTGGAGCGCGCCCGCAGTGTCGTCGACGGGCTTTGTTGGCATATTTCGGGGAGAATCTTGCCGGAGAGAATTGCGGGGGCTGTGATTATTGTGATGGAAACTTTACGATGCAGGACGCCACGCGTGATGCCCAAATGCTCCTCTCGGCGATGGCTCGCACCGAGGAGCGCTTCGGTGCTGTTCATGTCTGCGACATCGTCGCGGGGGCCAAGACGCAGAGGATTCGCGAGATGAATCACGATCAGTTGAAGACCTACGGGGCCGGAAAGGACCGGCCCAAATCGCATTGGCGCAGTCTCTTCGATGCGCTTGTCGCGGAGGGTGTCGTCATTGTGCCGCCGGGCGACTATGCCATTCCGAAGCTCACTCCGAGGGCGTGGCAAATTTTGAAGGGGCAGGAGAAATTCGATGCTCCGCAGGACCAACGTGTCGAACCTGAAAAATCCGGGAGTAGACATGCTGCGATTGAGGAAAGTCTCCCCTTCGATCAAGGGCTTTTCGAACACCTTCGTTCTGTTCGTAAGGAACTGGCTGACGCAAAAGCTGTTCCGCCCTTCGTCGTGGCGAGCGACCGCACTCTTCGTCAGATCGCCGCCCTCATGCCGTCGTCGCGGGAGGAATTTCTCATGATCCACGGAGTGGGTGTTGAGAAATACGAGAAGTTCGGCGTCGGACTTGGTGAGGGGTTGAAAAGCTACCTTGAGCAACATCCCGGGGTTGAGTCATCCAAGCTCGCCGCCCTCCCGACGGGACAGGGTAAACCGGTGAAACGTCTGGCAGGTGCGACTTACCAGGAGACCTTGGAAATGCTCAACAAGAAGATGACGATCGCGCAAATTGCGGCGGCTCGCGATTTGGGAGAAACGACCATCGAGAGCCATGTTGCCCGCTTGATCGAAGACGGTGAGGACGTCAATTACCGTGACTACATTAGCGAATCCGAAGAGAAGACGGTGGCTGCTCTCGCCGCTCAACATGGCACCGAAGCACTCAAGCCGATTTTCGAAGCCGCCCACGAAAAGATCGGTTACGGCAAGATTAAGATGGTAATCGCGAACCTGGGCTTGGGTTAGCCTTTATCGTCGAAGTACTTCCATGCGCCTTTAAAGCGTTTGAAGCGCGAGTGTTCGTGGAGTTCCTGCTCTTCGTTATCCCAATAGTATTTGGCGATGAACTCGACCTTTCCGGTCTTGTCGTCTTTACCGCCTTTTGAGGTGGAGACGATGGTGAGGAATTGCCAGTTGCTATGATGGACAGTGCTCTCGAGTTCGTGCTTGAGCTTTTTGTCACGCTTGTCGGGGTGGGTGGTCTCGACGAGGTAGTCGACGAGTCGAAAGAAGAAAGCACTGTAGCGGGAGCGCATGAGCTTCTCGGCGGTTTCGGGTTTCTTTTTCCCGCGGTGGAACGGGAGGCAGCATTCGTCGTAGCGATTTTTGCTCTTACACGGGCAGAGGGATTCCTCGCGCATGGTTGGGATCCGTTCTTCTTCGTTGCTCACGGTGGGAGCTTTAAAAAAAAGTGGGAACTAAAGCGATGTTTTCCGGAGATTGGCAAATCCAGGGAGGATACGCTCGTGGATGAGACGGGCCCGCTCTTCGTAGCTGGCAAAGCTGCTCTTGGCGGCATTCACCGTCATTTTTTCGAGATCAGTGAGGCTCAGGCCAAAGATCCTCGTAGCAATTCCGAGCTCCTTGGACATTTCGGTATCACTCATCAGGCGATCGTCGGTGTTGAGGAAGACGCGGAATCCGGCTTTCAGAAAGAGAGGGAAGGGGTGGGACTCGAAGTTGGGACAAGCTCCGGTGTGGACGTTACTGGAGAGGCACATTTCAAGAGGAATACGATGGTCGAGGACATAGCGGGCGAGGGTTCCCAGCTCCAGTGAGCCATCGGGGTTGATGGTGATGTTGTCGAGGAGGCGGGTGCCGTGTCCGAGGCGATGGGCTCCACAAAACTGAAGGGCCTGCCAGATGGAGTCGGCTCCGTAGGCTTCGCCAGCGTGAATCGTGATGTTGAAATTGGCGCGCTGGATGGCTTGAAAAGCCGTGAGGTGCTTCTTGGGCGGGAAGCCATCTTCACCCCCGGCGAGATCAAAGCCGACCACGCCGCGATCGCGCCATCGGATGGCGAGTTCGGCAGCATCCAGTGAATCGGTGCGATCCCGCATGGCGCAGATGATGAGCCCCCAGGTCGTTCCAAAGTCATGGGCGGCGTTTTCAAGTCCGGCAATCACGGATGAGACCACTTCGTCTTGGGTGAGCCCGAGGGCGGTGTGAAAGACGGGGGCAAAGCGGACTTCGGCGTGGAGGACACCATCGAGAGCCATGTCTTCGAGGAATTCGAAGGCGATTCTTTCGAGACCCTCTCGGGTTTGCATGACGGCGATGGTGTGGGCGAAGCCTTCGAGGTATTGGGTGAGGTTTCCGCGTTGGGCACCGCGATGAAACCACCGGGCGAGTTCGGTGGGATCGGAAGTCGGAAGGCCTTCGTACTTCAGCTCGCGAGCGAGGTCGATGACTGTTCTTGGGCGGACTCCACCATCGAGATGTTCGTGGAGGAGGACTTTGGGGAGTTTTTGGAAGTCGATGACTTCGTCAGTCTTCATAGGATGAAGATAGCAGTGGATTGACAGCTTGGCGCGTGGGGATTGTCGCTATTTAGCTGCCGCACCCACCACCACAGCCCCCGCCCCACCCTTACCGCCGCCCTTTCCTCCCCCTTTAATGATGAAGTAAGCGACAATGAGGATGATGAGAAAGAAGACGATTTCGAATGCGGAGTTCTCGTCTTCGGAACATCCCGTGAGGGCGAGGGTGCCACCACCGAGAGCGAGACCCAGGACGAGCTTTCGTTTTGAAACGACGAGGTGGGAACTGGTATCGATACGCTGGAAATTTCGCGGAGCGAAGCGAAGGGCGGAGGCAGGCCAGATTTCAGCAGGAGGGCTGGATTCAAATTCACGCTCGTACGATTCGAGGGTGCGAGAATACCAGTCCGAGAATTTGGTGCGTTCCTGGGCGCCACCCTTGGTGGGGCCGTGATGAATGGGGTGACCGAGGGTGTTCCGGCAAAGATCGTGCCAGTAAGAACGGGTGTAGCAAAGGTGAAGGTGCCAGGCTTGGTCAACGTCGTCGGACGGGGTGACCTAGTGCCCGGCTTCGACACAGAGATAGAGGAAGCGGTGGTATTCTTGAATGACGGATTCAGTGTAGGCGGCGGCCCAATTGTTCTCCCGGGCGAGGCGTTTTGAGAAGGAAAAGTCTGCTTCCGGAAGGTCGAAGCTGAAGGCCTGAAGTTTGTTCCAGAGAGCGACGTTTTTCATGCCTTCGAGTCTTGGCGGGTAGCAAGGATGGTGCGATGGGAAAAGTCGGCAACATTTGCACGAACGAAACGGCATCACAAGTTCGTCGCCCCAAGGATTCGCAGCGTGAGTCATCAGCATTCCGGAGTTTTTGCCTCTTGGTGACTTAAATGAGGAGCTTCTTGATGAGTTCGCCGTGGACGTCGGTGAGGCGGTAGTGGCGGCCTTGAAATTTGAAGGTGAGTTGTTTGTGGTCGATGCCGAGGAGATGGAGGAGGGTGGCGTGGAGGTCGTGAACGCTGACGGGATCTTTGGCGATGTTGTAGGAGTAGTCGTCAGTTTCGCCGATGGATTGCCCGGACTTGATGCCGCCGCCGGCGAGCCACATGGAGAAGCAGCGTGGGTGGTGGTCGCGACCGAAGCCCTTTGGTGTGAGATTTCCTTGGCTGTAGACGGTGCGGCCAAACTCGCCGCCCCAGACGATGAGGGTGTCGTCGAGGAGGCCGCGTTGTTTGAGATCTTTGATGAGTGCGGCGGAGGCTTGATCGGTTTCTTTACAACGCTGGGTGAGTTGACCGGCGAGGCCCGAGTGGGTGTCCCATCCGCGGTGGAAGAGTTGGACGAAGCGGACGCCGCGTTCGCTGAGACGGCGGGCCATGAGAGCATTGTAGGCAAAGGTTCCGGGCTTGCGTGCGTCCTCGCCGTAGAGTGTAAAGGTTGATTCAGGTTCGTCGGAAACGTCGGTGAGTTCGGGGACGGACATCTGCATTCGGTAAGCCATCTCGTACTGCGCGATGCGGGTTTCGATCTCGGGGTCGTAGAATTCCTGATGATGAATACGGTTCAGGTCGCCAAGGTGATCGAGTGTTTTGCGACGGAGGTCGGAGCTGATGCCTTCGGGATTGTTGAGGTAGAGAACGGGGTCCTTTCCGGATCGGAAGCGGACGCCCTGGTGTTTTGAAGGCAGGAAGCCGGAACCCCAGAGTCGGTCGTAAAGGGCCTGGCCGGACCGGTTGGAGGTCATGGCGACGAAGGCGGGCAGGTTGGAGTTTTCACTGCCGAGTCCGTAGGAAAGCCAAGAGCCGATGGAGGGGCGCCCGGCGAGTTGGAAGCCGGTCTGAAAAAAGGTGATGGCCGGGTCGTGATTGATGGCTTCGGTGTGCATTGAGCGAATGACGCTGATGTCATCGGCGACGCTGGAGAGGTGCGGGAGGAGGTCGGAGTTGAGTCGTTGGCCGCTTTGACCCGCTTGCCTGAAATTGAAGGTGGAACGGGCGACGGGGAAGGAAGTTTGCCCGGCGGTCATGCCCGTTTTGCGCTGGCCGTTAAAGATCGAGGCGGGGACTTCTTGGCCGTGGAATTTGTCGAGCTGGGGCTTGGGGTCGAAGAGATCCATTTGGGGTGGGCCTCCGCTTTGGAAGAGGTAGATGATGCGTTTGGCCTTGGCGGGGAGAGGGGTGGAATCCTGGGCCGAGAGAAGCGAGGTGAGGGCGGCGGCGCCAAGACCCTGTGAAGTGCGGGTGATGAAGGTGCGGCGGTTGGGTACTTCGAACTTTGAAGTTTCAAAGTCAAATTTTGAGGACCCTTTCATTGATGAACGGTAGCAACGGGCGTTTGATCGTCGATCTTTGAATGAGGGAAACAATAGCAGACCAGGAGCTTTCCTTGCTGGTTGAAGATTGGCTGCTCCAACCGAGCACGTCGAACGGTTCCGGGAGGTTTTTAGTCTTTCCCATCTCGTCGAAAGGTCCCGCTCCCATCCTCAAGACACCAAATTTTATTCAGCAGGGCATCCGGCCGGGCGTTGCTAGCTGGTATTTGAACTTGGTTTACAGAGAACTGCCGGAGCAAGTTGCGGGTTGGTTGCACTGTTTTGGTCAGATCTCCAGTCGGAGGCCTTGATGATTTCTTCTCATGAGGTGTATGAAGGAGGGGAGGATATGGGTGCGGAATTTTTGCTAGTAGAGTTTCAAAAAAATGTTAGATACCACCGTGGTGTGTTTGGCAGTAACTATTTCGAACCTTAGTCCCCAAGCACTGCTAAAACTACAATGAAACACACTTCTTTCTTAGCGGGAGCCTCGGCTCTCCTTTGTTCACAGGCCGCTTTTTCTGCGACCGTCATTCAAATTCCTTCTTTTGATCCGACCACCTTTTTTAGTGGCGGGATCACGGCAGGAATCGATTTTGATGATGGAACATCGTCCAATTATCCCGATCCAACCCAGTCCGGCTTTCTCTCAATCCCAGCCTCCAACAATAAGACTTACAACGTCACGACCGGAGGAATCACTTTCGACATCGTGGTTACCAACGCCGATCAGGGGAACCAGAACCGGAACCGCAACAATGTCAATGCAGGTAGGCTCATCAATGACTTTGAGCAGTGGTATGGTCGGAACCAAGCGGGTGGTGTTGAGGCATCAGTGAACCTGAGCGGTCTCGTTGCGAATACCAATTATCAGATCAGCTTCTTCACCTTCAACGTGGGTTCCGGACAGACAACCCACAGCTTCTACGAGGGAACTTCTTCCGCAGCACCCTTGATCACATCCTACACGACATCAGGGAACCAGAACACCTACTCGACATGGTCTCCGGGGATCACCTTCGAAATCAATTCGGGCAGTGGCAGTGAGATTGATGTCACGATTCAAGCTCCCCAGTTTAATGCCGGTCCTGTCACCGATCCCACTCAGTTCATTGACTCCCGACTCACGCTCGCCGGCATTTCCGTCGTTCAAGTTGCCACCATCCCCGAGCCTTCGTCTTTCGCTTTTGTGGGACTTGGTGCTCTGGCTCTGCTTCGCCGCCGTCGCAAGTAGGTTCGGCAGACCGATCTCTCGGCCCGCCCCACTGTGGTGGGTCGGGTCTTTCTCTTTCCTTTCAAACAGTAACAATCACTATGAAAAATCCAATCTCTCGCACTCTCTCGTTGATGGGTGCTTCCTCGTTTCTTTTCGCATCTGTCGGCCACTCGGTGGAAATCATCCCAATTACTTCGTTCGACCCAACTACCTTTTTCGAAGGGGGAATCACGGCAGGAATCGATTTTGATGATAACAGCCCGACGCAGTCCGGATTTGTTGGAATCCCGGCATCCAACGATAAAGAGTACAACGTCACTTCAAATGGCGTCAATTTCGACCTGAAGGTTCGAAATGCCAATTTCGCTAACCAAAACCGGAACCGCAATAATGCCGTCGCCGGGGATCTGGTCAATGATTTCGAGCAGTGGTATGGCGGCTATGCCACCGCAGGAAATGAAGTGGAGGCAACGGTGACAATGACCGGCTTGCTTCCGAATACCGATTACCAGGTGAGTTTTTTCACTTTCAACCTCGGAGCCGGTCAGACCAGCACCCGGTTTTATGATGGCGCGACCTCAGATGATCCTTTGATTACGGAGTTTCGGACAGCGAGCAACCAAAACAATTTTTCCACGTGGTCACCGGGAATCACGCTCCAATTCAATTCCGGGAGTAATGCAGAGATCGTGGTCACCCTCCAGGCGGTCGAGTTTGTCAACACCACCTCTAACAATTTCGACTCCCGGCTGGGGCTTTGTGGAATCAGTTTGGTTTCGCAGGGAGCACCGCCGCTGGATCTTGGGATCACTTCCATCGAGGTGGATGCTGCAACGGATGAGGTGACGTTAAGCTTCACGGGTTTGCCTAACACGACCTACAGCTGTCTGAGCTCGACTGATCTTGTGGATTTCTCAACGATTGAAACCCCGATTAACGACACCACTTTGGTGACTGATGAAACTGGCAACGGGACCTTTGTTCTGGATGCTTCGGAAATCGACAAGAAATTCTTTCGCATGGAAGTTTCGCCGTAGATCATTGTCCTGATTGATTTTAAAATGCCAGGAATCCGCTTTTGCAGGGTTCCTGGCATTTTCCGTTTACGGAAGGGCTTACTCTTTGGTGATGACTTCGTCGAGGTTGAGGAGGAGGTTGGCGAGGGTGGTGAGGGCGGCGAGTTGGATGGGGTCAAGGTCTTGCGGGACGGGGGAGGTGCCGATGGTGGTGAGGGCCGCGGCGGCCTTGGGATCAGCTTGAAAATGGGCCAGGTATTCGTTGAGAGCGGTGGTGAGGATCTCCAGTTCTTGTGGTTGCGGGGCGCGTTGGGTGACGAGCTTGAAGGCGTGAGTGATTGTGTCGTCGGGGTTTTCGCGAAGGACGCGTTCGGCGAGTTTGCGGGCGGCTTCGACGAAGGCGGTTTCGTTGAGGAGGGTGAGGGCTTGGAGGGGGGTGTTGGTGCGTTTGGTGCCGACCCAGCAGGCTTCGCGGTCGGCTGCGTCAAGGATGGCCATGGAGGGAGGGTTGACGGTGCGCTTCCAGATGGTGTAGAGGCTGCGGCGGAAGAGATCTTCGCCTTTGGACTGAGTGTATTTTTGTCCCATCGACATTTCGATCCAGAGGTTTTGAGGTTGGTAGGGGCTGACGGATGGGCCGCCGAGTTTTTCGACGAGGAGTCCGCTGACGGCGAGGGCTTGATCGCGAATAACGTGGGCGGGAAGGCGCTGCCGCGGACCGCGGGCGAGGAGACGGTTGTGGGGATCTGTTTCTAACAGTTGAGGGGTGAGGTTGGATTGCTGGCGGTAGGTGGCGCTGGTGACGATCAGTTTTTGGAGGTGTTTGACGTCCCAGCCGGAGCGAATAAATTCGGTGGCGAGCCAATCTAACAGTTCGGGGTGGGAGGGTTTTTCGCCTTGGACGCCGAAGTCCTCGGAGGTTTTGACGAGTCCGGTGCCGAAGTATTTCTGCCAGTAGCGATTGACGGTGACGCGGGCGGTGAGGGGGTTGTCAGGGGAGACGAGCGATTGGGCGAGGCCGAGGCGGTTGCGGGGTTGGCTGTCGGCAAGAGGCGGAAGAATGGTGGGAACGTTGCGGGTGACTTTTTCGCCAAGGTCGTTGTAGACGCCACGGTTGCGAATGAAGGTTTTTTTGATGTGGGGGTTTTCCTGCATGACCATCGTGGTGGGCAGGGTGCGGATAAATTGGTCGCGTTTCGCTTCGGCGGCGAGGAGAGCTTGGTAGGCTTCTTTTGCGGGGCCTTGTTCGAGGAAGGCGGTTTGGATGCGGGCTTCCTGGTTGTCGGCGAGGGCGAGGATTTCGCGGGTTTTGAGAGGTCGATCGTAAACGCGAAGGTCGCGAAGTTCTCCGCGGAAGTAGTCACCGGGGTAGCCGCCGAGGCGGAGCGGGGCGTCTTTTTTTGCGGAGCCGGTGTTGCTGTTGGTGTTGTGGAGAATTTTGAGCCCGGCTTCATTTCCGTTGATGAAGAGGTGTTGATTGGTGGCTCGAAGTTGGCCGTGGAAGGTGAGGGTGAGGTGGGTCCATTCGTTGAGTGGGAGTTTTTCGGTGGTCTCGACCTGGGCGACCCCGGCGATCCAACGGGTGATGATGGAGTAGCGGAGGTGTCCCTCGCGGAGTTGGAGATTGAAGCCCGTGGAGGTGGCGTCGTTTCCGGATTGGCGGGAGATGATGGTGCCTGTGTTCAGGTCGGTCGGTTTGACCCAGAGGGAGACCGAAAAGCGGGAGAGGGGCGAGAAGACCTCAAAGGGGCCGGGGGCGTTTTTCTTTGCGGTGATTGGGGTGTTGGGAATGTTGAGGGATTTGGTTCCGTCGAAGGTGAGGATATCGGGCGGGTGTTGGTAGTTGAGCCCTTGGACCACAAGAGAGGAATTTCCTGCTTTGGTTTCGATTGAACGGGGGAGTTCGTCAATGGCCGTTTGGGCTGCGGTGACTTTGGAATCGAGAACGGCGAGTTCCGTTTGTTGGGCTTTGGTGGGTGCGGGAATGTAGGGTTCTGAATTTCCGTCTTTGATGGCCCGGCCAAATTCAGGGATGTTGTTAAAGAAGGCGAGCATCTCGTAGTAGTTCTTCTGCGAGATGGGGTCGTATTTGTGATCGTGGCAGCGGGCGCAGCCCATGGTAAGGCCAAGCCAAACGGTGCTGGTGGTGTCGACACGATCGACCGCGTTTTCGAGAAGGAATTCCTCCACGACGAGTCCGGCTTCGGAGTTGTAGCGATGGTTGCGATTGAATCCGGTGGCAATTTTTTGCTCGAGGGTGGCGTTGGGAAGGAGGTCGCCGGCGAGTTGTTCGATGGTGAATTCGTCGAAGGGTTTGTTGGAGTTGTAGGCGTCGATGACCCAGTCGCGCCAGCGCCACATGCTGCGGGGGCCGTCGAATTGGTAGCCGTCGGTGTCGGCGAAGCGGGCAGCTTCGAGCCAGGGGAGGGCCATCGTTTCGCCGTAGCGGGGTGAGGCCAGGAGCCGGTCGACGGCGCGTTCGTAGGCGGCGGGATTTTGGTCGGCGAAGAAGGTAGCGACTTCTTCGAGCGTGGGAGGAAGGCCGGTGAGATCGAGGGTGACGCGGCGGAGAATTTTCTCGCGGGAGGCTTCAGGGGAGGGGACGAGCATGTTTTGGTCGAGGTTCTGAAGGATGAAGTGATCGATGGGATTTTTAGCCCAAGCGGGGCTTGAGGTGTTGGGCAGAGGAGGGGAGGCAGGCTTGACAAAGGCCCAGTGTTTTTCCCATCTGGCTCCTTGTTTGATCCAGTCTTGCAGGGTTTGTTTTTCGTCGGCCGTGAGACGGCGTCGGGAATCGGGCGGGGGCATGATCTCATCGGGATCATGATGGAGGATGCGTGCGATGAGTTCACTCTTTTCGGGGTGTCCGGCAACGATGACGGAGGCTTTGGCCTCGGCTTCGAGATCAAGCCGAAGGTCGGCTTCGCGGGTGGCGGAGTCAGGGCCGTGGCAGGCAAAGCAGGCGTCAGAGAGAATGGGGAGGACGTCGCGATTGAAGCTGATTTCCGCGAAGGCGGGAATCAGGGTGATAATGAGGATGCCGGAGAGGTGAAGGAATGAGGCCATCGGGGAGGCTAGCCTCTCATTCCGTGGACCTGATGGGAATCTTTTGAGTGAGTTCAGTGCGGTCTTGAATCCTATTTGGATTCTGTGATTTTCGAGCTTCGAGACTTTCGTCCTAGTAGATAGACGCTCTGTTAATGGCTCCCCCGGGTGTTGCGCCGCCCGCGATTTCGACTGCCTCTTTTAGATTTGTTCTCCTTGCGAGGTGGGTTCAAATTGAAGTCCCAAGCTCCGTAACCTTAAATTCCGCGGAGTTCACGGGTGGTGTCTCCGACTTTGTGGTCGGCGACGCCCATCCGTTTCATCATGCCGACGTAGAGGCTGGCAAGGGTGTCGCCCTCGTTGGCGACGAGGTGGCGTCCGGTTTTGATTTGGCCGCCAGCACCACCGGCGAGGACAACGGGGATGTCTTTGGTGGCGTGGGCGTTGCCATCGCGAATGCCGGATCCATAGAGGATCATGGAGTTGTCGAGGAGGTTGGCGTTCCCTTCCTTGATGTTTTTCATGCGCTCTAACATGTAGGCGTATTGGGCACTGTGCCAGGTGTTGATCTTCTCGTATTGGTCGAGCTGCGTGGCGTTGTTTTGGTGGTGGGAAATCGAGTGGTGGGATCCACTCACGCCATCGAGGAAAGAGAAGTCTTTGCCGGAGACGGCGTTGCCAAACATAAAGGTGGAGACGCGGGTGGAGTCGGTCCAGAAGGCGAGAATCATGATGTCCATCATGAGGCGGACGTGCTCGGTGGGGTTGAAGCGGCTGAGTGAGTGAACGTCGGTGCCGATACGCTTATCGAGGGATTCGAGTTCTTTCAGTGCTTCGGGAGTGAGATTTTGGCCGGAGCCGAGTTGGGCCGCTTCGTTGGCGATGCGTCGTTCGATTTCGTGGACGCTTTCGAGGTATTGCTCTAGTTTATGAGCGTCTTCTTCGCCGAGGCTCTTTTTGAGGCTTTTGGCGTCGTCGAGGACGATGTCCAGGACGGATTGGTTGCCGCCGCCGGCTTTGGGATTGTTTCGGAAGAGGCGGTCGAAGGCGACGCGCGGGTTGATTTCGCAAGGAAGGGGGACGTCGGGCTTCTTCCACGAGATGTGGGAGCCGTAGAGTCGGGTGAGGTTGACGTTGCGATCGACGCCAGAGGTGATGGGCTCGGTGCCGAGCTCCATGGAGGGCAGTCGGGTGTTTTTACCGATGGCTTCGGCGGCGATCTGGTCGATGGAAACTCCGTTGGCGCTGATGTTGGAGCCTTCGGTGTTCGCGATGGTGGTGCAGGTGAGCCAGCTTGCGGTTTTGTAGTAGTGACCATCGCCTTTGTGAGAGGGCGGGTTGCTGAGTCCGCTGATGACGAGGAGTTGTTCTTTGACCGCCTCGAGCGGGGAAAGGATGGGCGAGAGTTTGTAGCTGGAGCCTGAGCCTTCGGGAGTCCAGCGATCGGGGCGGACTCCGTTGGGCATGAAGAGGCAGGCCATGCGGACGGGGTCGGTCGCACCGGCGGCTTGCCCGTAGAGGGGGCGCATGGCTTCGAAGAAGGGGAGGGCGAGGGTGGCGCCGAGGCCGCGGAGGGCGTGGCGACGGTTGAGGTGCCAGCGGTTTGTTTGGATGTTGGCCATGGGAAGTTGTTGGTTGGAAGTTGGAGGTCAGCGGTGGGCTTGGTTGAAGGGGTGTCTTGACACGCTCCCTCGCGAGAATCTTATTCGCTTTTTTGACATTTCGCCACGATCTTATTTTGGGACGATTGAGTCAGGCTTTCGATAGAGGTGTCTTTCTAGAACGGTAGTATACTCAATGATGTTTCGCCTAATCTTCGTGTGCCTGGGAATGGCGCCAAGCTTCATCATGGGCTCGGAAGATTTTTGGGCTTTTAAGTCCGTGCAAAATCCGGAGGCTCCCGTTGTCGGGAACAGCCAGTGGGAGCGCGAAAATCTGGATCGATTCGTCCTGGCTGGGATCGAAAAGGGCGGTTACGTGCCCACAGAACCTGCCGGGAAGCGGGTTTTGGTGAGGCGGGCGTATCTTGATCTTCATGGTCTCCCGCCTTCGACGGAGCAGATCGAGAATTTTTTGGAGGACGAACGCGACGATGCCTGGAAAAGACTCATCGACGAGTTGTTGGAATCCCCCCGCTATGGTGAGCGCTGGGGGCGGCATTGGCTCGATGTCGCCCGCTATTCCGATACTAACGGGATGGATGAGGATATCGCCTATCCGTCCGCCTGGCGGTATCGCGACTACGTCATTGCTTCCTTCAATGAGGACAAGCCATTCGATCAATTTATCATCGAACAATTGGCGGGCGACCTCCTGCCTGCGAAAGATCTCCCCGAAAAACGTGATCAAACAGTGGGCTTGGGATTCCTTTCGGTCGGTCCCAAAATGCTCGCATGCGACGACCCCGACAAGATGCGGCGGGACATTGTGGACGAACAAATGGACACGATGGGACGGGCTTTCCTGGGGATGACGATAGGATGCGCCCGCTGCCATGATCATAAAATCGACCCCATCTCGATTGAGGAATATTACGGGCTGGCCGGGATCTTCATGTCCACCAAGACCCTTACAAAATATTCCGTGGTGGCCGAGTTTCACGAGCACGATCTCACCGAGGAGCGCGATCAAAAGCGGTGGGAGGAAGTGTCTCGTCTTGAAGCCGAGAGGACGGGAAATGAAACTTCCACGGAAGAGAAGGAGCGTCTGAGCGTGGAGATCGCGAACCTTAAAAAAGGCCTCCCGGCTCCCTTCAAGGTGATGGGCGTGACCGAGTATCCCACTCAGAATGTCCAGGTGCATTTGCGTGGCGATTATCTCACCCTGGGAGAGGAAGTTCCTCGTGGGGTTCCTTCCGCCTGGACGCTGGGAAAGAAGCTGGTCATCCCGGAGAAGGAGAGCGGACGACTTGAGTTGGCCCGCTGGATTGCTTCGGCGGAGAATCCGCTCACTTCCCGGGTGATGGTGAATCGCCTTTGGCGCTGGCATTTTGGGCGGGGCATCGTTCCGACTCCGGACAACTTCGGGGGCTTGGGTGAACGGCCCACGCATCCCAAGCTTCTGGATCATCTCGCTCGAAAGTTTGTGGAGTCAGGGTGGTCGGTGAAAGCGATGCATCGTCTCATGATGAACTCGGCGACCTATCGCCAATCGGCACAAGCTGATCTCGCTCTGTTGGAGTATGATCCCGAAAATAAACTCTTTGCCCGGTGGCAACGTCGACGGGTGGAGTCGGAAGTCATTCGCGACAGTATTCTCATGAAATCAGACCGGCTCGATTTGACAATGGGTGGCTCGATGCTGGTGGTGAAGCCTTCGAAATATGTCGACCTCGGACAGTTGACTGCCCATTCCCTGGTGCCTCGACGAACGGTCTATCTTCCAGTCTATCGAAGCGCGGGATACGATGGTCAGAAGGCCTTTGATGCCGCCGATCCTACCGCTCCTGATGGGAATCGTCGCAGTTCAACAGTTGCCGGCCAGGCCCTCTATTTGATGAACAGTGAGTTGATGCATGAGTCGTCCCGATCTCTAGCAGAGGCCATGATGACTGCCACGGCCGGACAGGATTCACAGGTCCGCACTTCCTGGTTGATCAAGCACCTGTTAGGCCGAGAGGCCACTGGGAAGGAGTGTCTTCAAGGCGAGGATTTTGTGGTAAGGTATGGTAACGAGAAGGAAGCGTGGGCGGCCTTTTCACGAGTGCTTTTCTCCAGTAATGAATTTTTATACGTAGAGTGATTAATTGTGAGTTTGTGTGATCATCGAGTGGGATTCCCGCTCTCCCGTCGGGAAATGTTGCAGCGATCCGGAGCGGGGTTCGGAGCTCTCGCATTCCAGGCCATGCTTGCCCGGGAGGCCGCCGGGAAAAGCACAGCACCGCCGCTTCCGGGGACTGCCAAGCGCGTCATCTTTCTCTTCATGCACGGCGGGCCATCGACCGTCGATCTATTCGATCCGAAGCCACTCTTGACGCGCGATTCGGGAAAGCCTTTCCCTCTCGGAGCGCCTCGTATCACGTCTCACAAGTCAGAAAACCTGCTCCTGCAATCTCCCTGGTCCTGCCAGCAACATGGACAAAGCGGAGCGCAGGTCTGTGAGTTGCTACCGAATATCGCCTCGATTGCCGATGACCTTTGCTTCGTGAAATCGATGCATTGTTCGAACTCGCGACACGGTGGCGCGCTTCTGGAATTGCACACCGGCTCCGACACCTTTACCCGCCCGTCGATGGGATCGTGGATCAACTACGGTCTTGGGAGTGAGAACGACAACCTCCCCGGTTTCATTACGATCAATCCCAGTGGCAGCCATGGCGGAGCAGGGGCGTGGTCCTCGTCATTTCTTCCGGCAAAGTTCAGCGGCACCCGCATTAGCGGAGAGGGAGCTGAGATGAAGGTCCCCTTCATTAACAATCCGCTTCACGATCAAACCAAGCAACGTAAGGAGTTGGACCTCCTCGCTTCCTTTAATCAGGATCATCTTGCGCAACGGGGTGCGGACAGCGAGCTGGAATCACGAATCGCCTCTTACGAACTTGCATTCAAAATGCAGATGGAAGTGCCCGGGGTGCAGGACATTTCCAACGAACCGGCTCATATCAAGAAGCTCTACGGTGCTGATGCCGGGCCCACGAAACCCTTCGGCGAGCAATGTCTCATGGCGCGGCGTTTTAGCGAAGCCGGCGTCCGTTTTGTGCAGGTCACTCATCGCTACTGGGATTCCCATAGCAATCTCAGGAAGGACCACGAAAAGCTTTGCTCGGAGATGGACCAACCGGTCGCCGGGTTGATCTCTGATTTAAAACAGCGAGGGCTTCTCGATGAAACCCTCGTTCTCTGGGGTGGTGAATTCGGCCGCACTCCCACCGCTCAGGGCGAGGACGGGCGTGATCATAATCCCCACGGCTTCACGATGTTCATGGCCGGCGGGGGAATCAAACCGGGAACCGTCTACGGCTCAACTGACGACTACGGATATTACGCCGAGGACAAGCCGGTTCACTTCCACGATCTCCACGCCACCATTCTCCATCTCATGGGAATCGATCACCTGGAATTTACCCACCGCTATGCCGGTCGCGATTTCCGCCTGACCGACGTCGCGGGCGAGGTGGTGAACGGAATTATCGCGTGAGAACGCTTTTCCGGGGGCTCTTCAGGATCGCCACGGGGTCGGTGAAATCCGGGATGACTTCATCAGGAGCTTCCCTTGATGCTTGAGAAATGGCCCCCTCCTAAAACCATTTCCGAATCCGGAAGTAGATGATCTGGGCCGTTACCACCGCGATCAGAAAGAGAACGAAGATCAGGAAGGAACTGGGGTTCTCGGCTCCGGGAATGCCCCCTACATTAATCCCGAGGAGCCCGGTCAGGAACCCGAGGGGTAGAAAAATCGCCGCCACGATCGAGAGCACGTACATCCGGACGTTTTGCTGTTCGGTCAGTCGGTTTTGTAATTCCTCTTGGGTGACGGCAGCCCGTTCCCGGATGGCATCGAGGTCTTCCAGATGACGGATGAGTTGGTCTCCTGTTTCCCGGAGGGCGAGGCGGTCACGTTCGTCCAGCCAAGAAAATTTTGAGGCGACGAGCGAGGTGAGTGCTTCGCGCTGGGGTGCCAGATATCGCCGAAGCGCGATGAGTTGACGACGCAGATGCGAAAGTGCCGAGCGGGTTTCAGTTTTGGTTTCTTCCAGCGTCGTCGCCTCCAAGTCAGCGATCTGTTCTTCAAGGTCGTCCACGGTATCGCTCATGCGTGAAACGAGTCGTTCTGTCAGCTCGACCACGATACCCGGTGCATCCTCTGGGCCGTCACCCATCTTGAGACTCTCGATAAGATCGGTGACCGACCGCAGCGAACGCCGCTGGGTGGTGATGATCAGGTGATCATCCAGCCACAACCGGATCCCGATCATGTCCGCTGGCGCGGCCCCTTCGTTGAGGTTCACTCCCCGGAATGCTAGTAGGGCACCACTTCCAACGCGACTGAGACGCGGTCGCGAGTCCACGGTGAGGAGTGATTCGACAACAATCGGGTCAAGATCAGGGCGTTTACGCAACCACTGTGCCGCGGCATCGGAGGTGAGATCGAAATGTAACCAAAGACACCCTTTCTCCGGAGTCCAATCGTTGAGCTCTTCAGTGCCCATTTTCTGGAGACCGCCAGTGCCATCAAGCAGGCAGATTTGGAGGAGGCCGTGAGGAAGCGTGTCTTTATCTTTCACTTTGGTGCTAACAGTGTTGAAAGAGGCTGGAGAATACAATGCCGAAACAAAGCGGGTGGGTCGCTGGCGCGGAGGACGTGTTTTTTCTGATCCCGCAGAGAACCCACGACGGACTGATAGCTCATTGATTATGGTTGGGATCAGGCATTTTCAATAAAGGGAGAGGGGCTTTCGTGGTAAGCGATTGGAGGGAAGTTCATTCCGTTTATCGGGGGTTTCGTCCTCCGGGTCAGGGAACTGGAAAGCGAGGACATTTTACCTTGATGCGGGAGGATCGATTTCCTATCCTACGAGGCTCCCAATAAGGAATCTGGCGTTTCAAACACTGGCGTCAACATACCAACAAACATGAAAACCCAAAAAAAACTTACCCTACTCGCGTCCCTATCGGCGGTCGCGCTCAGCACGGCGTCGTCTTCGGCGCTTGTTGTGATGCTCTCTGACCTCGCTCCGGGCGGCAGCCCCCTCGAAAGCTGGATTCAGTCAAACTTTACGAACGTGACCGAGATCCGCCACGGAAACTGGGCCAACTTCGCGGGCAGTGCTGATGCCCGTGATGGCACTGGTGCCTTCGCTGGCGGTGGTGCCGCAGATGTGGTCATTATCGGTCGTTCGCTCGGCAGCGGTGACTACTCTGGTGGTGCATCTGACGGCTACAATGGCATTGCCATTCCGGTCGTCAGTCTGACGAGTTACACAGTTCGCACTGTCGGTAACCGCATGGGCTGGCACGATAGCGTCTCGACTACCGGGACCCTCATCGGAGGAGCAGAATCTACTGTCACCGCTGCAGGTGCAAGCATCCTCGGCGTGGGTGCAGGGCTCCAGGATTTGCTCGTTGCAGGGGACCCCGCGGCTGACACCTTTAACGGATTGGGTGCGACCGGCTCGCTCGGTGGTGGACAACTCCTGGCGAGTGTCGGCACGGATATCCTGGCCGCTTACTGGGATGCAGGTGCTGCTCCGGGTAACCCGACTGAAGCCAATGTGGCAGCCTTCGGCGGACCACGTCTCCTCTTCAATATCGATAACGATCCGAATGCGGGCAACAACGGAGCCAATGACCTTGCCAACATGTCACCTCTGGGTCTCTCCGCGCTTCGTTCGGCTATCGATTTCACGACGCCGCTTACGGCTGTGCCCGAGCCTTCGACTTCGCTGCTCGGAATGGCTGCACTCGGCCTTCTCGGACTGCGTCGTCGTCGTTAGTCTTTGGCGAGACCCTTACCTCACTTTCAAAGCGTCTGTCCTATTTGGGATGGGCGCTTTTTTGGGTTCGCAGACCTTGCAAATTTGGCGGGCGTTCTTGAGGTTTTGAAAGGAGCGGCTGAAATCCCGGAGGGCCATTGGAAATGAGCTTCCTCCACCGGGGCATGATAATTTTTCTTTGACAGCCAGATAAGCGGTGCGTTGTTGGCAGGTTATGAAAAGCCTTTCCACTAAAGCTATTTGGACAGCCGCTTGTCTATGCCTTGCTCCTCTTCCGGCCTTGGCCGAAGAAAATTCCGTTGCCGAGTTCACGCCTGCAGAGGCGGGTTCCCAAGGTTGGCGCGTCGTTGATGACGGCGTGATGGGCGGCCTTTCCAAGGGGAAGATCCAAATCTCTGAAGATGGAATTTTGAACTTTAGCGGGAAGCTTTCCCTCGAAAACAACGGAGGATTTTCCTCCCTGCGGACCGATGACTTAACCTTGAATTTGAGCGGTGCCGAGGGTTTGCTGGCACGGGTCAAGGGTGACGGGCGAACCTACCAGATGAGGTTCAGCACGGAGGCCCGCTTTCGCGGAATGGAGATTTCCTTCATGGCGGAATTTGAAACCACCGAAGGTGAGTGGGTTGAAGTGAAGGTTCCGTTCGAGAAATTTTCCGGAAGCTTCCGGGGGATGAGCCTGGCGAAAGAGAAGTTTGACCCGGGTAAGATCCGGAGGGTCGGGATTTTGCTCGGCGACAAGAAAGCGGGCCCCTTCGAGTTACAGGTTGATTGGATTCGCACCTACGGAGCCAAGGCTGACTCGAAGGATATCGTTTCGACTGCCCTTGCAGATGGACGTTTCGGAACTCTCGCGACGGCTCTCACTGAAGCAAAGCTTGTGGAAACCCTCCAAGGGAAGGGGCCTTTCACCGTTTTTGCTCCCACTGATGAAGCCTTCTCCAAGTTGCCGAAGGAGACCGTGGAGTCACTTTTGAAGACCGAAAATCGGGATCAATTGATTACCATTCTGAGCCTTCACGCTGTGCCTGGAAACATCTCTGCGGGCGATGCATTAAATGCAGGAAAAGCAAAGTCGCTCAGCGGAGGAGTCCTCCAG